>JAINDK010000086.1 GCA_019931185.1 Bryobacter sp. CoA8 C33 | reverse complement strand
GGCTCTCATTGTCCGTCACGGTCAGCGGCTCACAACGCCGGCCATCTCCGGTCTTGAAATGACCCTTGAAGTCGATGCTCCACACCCGGTTCGGCGCCTCGGCATGTCCCAGCGGTTCGCTCGATGGAACCTGTCCTCCCGCATCAGCTCTTAAAAGGGGCTATGCGTGAAGCACTAGGAGCCTGTTGAAAAAATCCCCTCTTGCCGATCTCAACCCTTTCACGGGGGTCAGCAAACCATTGCCAGCCCGCTGCCGATCGATTCTGGGCCGTTTGTGGGCCAAGAATTTTCAACTCGTGAGGCCGCTTTTCGAAACAGCGAGTTTTTCAACAAGTTCCTAGACTAACATGGCGCTTTGCCGCGACTTTTTCGCAAGCGATGAATACCAGCGCCGAATGCGCCTGCAATGATCGCCCAGGTTGACGGTTCGGGTACGCCCACAGGGTCGAAGGTAGGTTGGGTAATCTGCGCGTTCAACCAATCGGTGTAGATCGAGACCCGCGATGCGCCCCAGCGTTCGCCATAAGAAGAATTGAGAACGCCATTTACATCGAAGGTAGTTGAACAAGTAGTTAATGAGCCTGGCAGGCAACTGATGTAGGAGTTGACTCCGGCAATTTGACCATTGATCAAGACTGGACCGCCAGAGTCGCCTGGGGCCAAAATTGCCTCGAAAGCCGTGGCCGATGACTGTCCAAGACTGCTGCGATTTGGCTCCATCGGATGATCAAAGTCGAAGAAGAGCACAGAGTTGTTCAACAAGCTGTCGACGATGTTTGTGCCTTGGCGCCGGTCCAACAGACCATTGGTTACCTGAAAGCTGCCTGTACTCCAGCCGCTAGAACCAACCCCTTGGCGACCCAAGCCAATGAAGGTAACTTCTTGATTCAATTCACCAGAGCCTGTATATAGGGATAGCCGTTGGATGCTGGAATCAGCCACTTGATTCAGAGTGACTACGGCCAAATCGGCACCGTTGCTGTAACTGTTGAAGTTGGGATTGACGACAATCTTGGTTGAAGTATAACTGAAGGAAGTAGAACCATTGTGAAGATTCACCGTTGCCGTGCCAGAGAAGGATCCGACGCAATGAGCTGCCGTAAGGAAGTGAATGCCGGTCGATAACAAGGAACCGCTACAACCACTCGAACCGAAAAGAACTTGGCCAACTGCGGTGATGGGAGAGGCAAACGAGTCTGAGTTGAACAAGTCATCGCGAATGACGATCCCGTGGGCTGAATGGGCGAACAGCGCAGCAGCGAATACTGAATAGATAAGATTTCGATTGTTCATTTGGAGTAACCCTTTACTCTCACCAAGGAAGCTATCGACAGCGATCGAGCAAGGCTTTATACAACAGGTTAAGAAGCTGACAATTCTTATTGAGGTCTGACTCTTTGAAGCGGACCTACTTCTTAGACACCTTGCTAAGGTGTAGGCAGGCAGCGCCAAAGGAGGCGACGTCGATGCCGCGAAAGCGAAGAGAACACAGTGTAAGCGTCAAAGCGAAGTTGGCCTTAGCCGCCATCGAAGGCCGCAAAACGATACGGGAACTGGGCTTGGTGCACGGTGTACATCCAAACCTTGTGAGCCACTGGAAGAATCAAGTCCTGGACAACCTGACAGACTTTTTTGGCGCGGGACCTGAAGCCCCAGACAAGAGTTCGGCACAGCGCGAGGAGCTCTACCTGGCCAAGATCGGCCAACTCACGATGGAGTTGGACCTGACCAAAAAAATCATGTTTGGACGAGTGAGGATCGCCGAACATGGATCGATCCGAATCACTCCTCGCTCAGCATCGCGGAGCAGTGCAGGGCTTTCGTGGTTCCGCGAGCCAGTTGGTACAGCTGGCAGCCAAAAGCAGAATCGGGAGAGAACCCGGCTCTCCTGCGGCAGATCGACGAGATCTACACCGAGTGCCCCTGCTATGGTTCGCGCAAACTAGCGTGGGAGGCAAACCGACGGCTTGGCCAGCCCATCAATCGCAAGCGGGTTCAACGGCTCATGGACATCCTGGGGATCCAGGGTCTGGTCCCCAATCCAGCCACCAGTCGGCCGGCCCCCGATCACGCTTGTGGTAGAACGCCACCACCTCCGCTGGACTCCACTGCCCACTGTCCATATTGGTCACAAACACCCGATTGCGGCAAGCCCGGCCATCGAAGAGTCCGATCTGATCCGGGTCCGCCGCGTCCGGTTCCGGCTCATCGTGGCGCAAGCCCACGAAGCGGTACTCCTTTTCCCACCCTTCCGGTTGATAACGAAACTGACACTCGAAGTCAGCATCGGTGTGCGGGGAACGTCGCCACGCCGCGGCTTGCAACTCACTGTGTACTACTATGTTATATAGACAAAGCAAACGGCAAAAAGGGTAACACGGTAGCCGTTGAATCAGGAATCTTGCGACCAGAACCCTTAGCGTGGAAATGGAGTGAGGATTATTCCGCTGCGCTGGCCCCGCGAGGCTTCCAGCCCTTTGGGATTTTGGGTAGGGCAAGTTGGAGCTGTCCAACG
>JAINDK010000079.1 GCA_019931185.1 Bryobacter sp. CoA8 C33 | reverse complement strand
CTTGCCGATTTCAACCCTTTCACGGGGGTCAGCAAACCATTGCCAGCCCGCTGCCGATCGATTCTGGGCCGTTTGTGGGCCAAGAATTTTCAACTCGTGAGGCCGCTTTTCGAAACAGCGAGTTTTTCAACAAGTTCTTAGTAGATCCCAAAGGACCGCGCCGTCGCAAGTTGCGGCCAACAAGCTGGCGGCGGGCGGCGGTGCCTCGAGGCTATGGGTTGATCATGCCCGATACGATAAGGTGCGAAAATAAGGGTATGGCATATCCTGAACAATTTCTGATTCCGATGCGGAAAGAGTTAGTGCAATATGGCGTCGAGGAAACCAGGACGCCGGAGCAGGTGGACGAGGCGCTGAAGGCCGATACGGTACTGATGGTGGTGAACTCGATCTGCGGATGCGCGGCGGGCAAGGCGCGGCCGGCGATTGGGGCGGCACTGAAGAACGCGAAGCTGCCGGCGAAGGCGGCGACGGTATTCGCGGGCGGAGACGAGGCGGCGACGGCGCATTTGCGCGGCATCCTGAGCGAGTATCCGCCGTCGAGCCCGGCGATGTTTTTGTTCAAGCAGGGCAAGCCGGTGTTTGCGCTGCACCGCCGCGACATTGAGACGAGCGATGCGTTTACGCTCTCGTCGCGGCTCAAGGCCGCCTTTGACGAGCATTGCTAACGGCCCAGAGAAGGTCATCGGCGGCGACGAGAAGCGTGCGCTGGAGGCGCTCGTTGTAACTGGGTAGAACCTGGCGCACGAGAGCGGCGGCGGTGAGGGTGCGGTAAGACTCGAGGATGACCTGGGCCCAGCGCTGGGGGAAGAAGATATCGCCGGTGCGCTGGACTTCGGGCAGGAGCTCGAGGGCGGGGGCGAGAAATTTCTCGTTGGCGGCGGCGCGGCGGGGATGAAAGAGGAGGGCGAGGCCTTCGAGCACCCAGGGTTCGCGAGCGCGGGCCTGAGGGTCGCGGAGGCGGGCGAACCAAGCGCCGCCGTCGCCATCGAGGGCGCCGGAGACGAAATCGAATTGCTCGCGGCGGTCGGGATTGGTGATGCGCTGGCGCATGGCAGGACGGACGTCGATGCCGCGCAGGCCGAGTTCGTGGGCGATGGCGATGAAGTCGGTTTCGGCGAAGGGAAGATCGGGGATGTTCTCCTGGCCCGAGAAGAGGCGCTCGAGGCGCGCGGGCGGGGCGACGGAGCGGTAGAGCTGCCAGAAGGCGGCCTTGACGCCGCGGTTGGGGGCACGGGAGAGGGCGGCCGACAACATGGCCTCGACGCGGTCTAAGTCGCGGGGGTGGCGCCACATGAGGCGGCCGAGGTCAGTGAGCATGCGCTGGAGGAGGAGTTCTTCTTTTTCGACGGGGATGGCGCGGAGGGCGAGCTCGAAGAGATCGGCGCGGTCTTCCCAGAGAGCGTCCCAGGCCTGGGCGCGGACGAGTGGATCGGTGATCCGCGGCAGGTTTGCGAGAAGGTAAGCGCGGCTGGGGGCGTCGAGGTGATATTCGCCATAGCCGCCGGGCAGGGTGAAGCCGTCGTAGCGCTGGACCTTGGTGACTTTGGGGCGGCCGGGGGTGTCGATCCATAGGCGGCTCCACTGGCTGAGGTCCGGGCCGAAGATCCCGATCAGCTCATCCCAGGTGGCGTTGCCATAAGAGAAGCGGGTGAGGTAGCGGCGGAGGCCGTCGCGGAAGGGCTCTTCGCCGAGCATCTGCTCGAGCTGCTTCATGACGATGGGGGACTTCTGGTAGATGATCGGGCCGTAGAGGGACCCGGCTTCGTTGAGATTGTCGAGGGGCTGGCGGATGGGGTTGGTTCCGCGGGTGCGGTCGACGTTGTAGGCGGAGCGGTAGTGGTTGAGGTAGAAGCGGAGGTCGTGGTTGAGGGTGGGGAAGCTGGGATTGACGATCTTGGCGGCCATGAAATTGGCGAAGACCTCCTTGAGCCAGACGTCGCTGAACCAGCGCATGGTGACGAGGTCGCCGAACCACATGTGGGCGGTTTCGTGGGCGATGACGCTGGCGCGGCCGAGTTGTTGGGCCTGGGTGGCGCTTTGTTCGAGAAAGAGGCTGGGGCTTTTGTAGCTGATGGCGCCGGCGTGCTCCATGCCGCCGAACTGGAAGGAGGGCAGGGCCATGAAATCGAGTTTTTCGAAGGGATAAGGGATGCCGGTGTAGCGCTCCATCCAATCGAGGGCCTGGGCGTGGAGGCGGAAGATCTCGGCCTTGTTGCGCTCGACCTTGGCGCGGTCGGTTTCGCGGTGGAAGAGGCGCATTTTGCCATCGGTCTCGACGGAGAATTTGCCGGCGGCGAAGAACCAGAGGTAGGAGGGCAGGGGTTTTGTTTCCTGGCCGGGGGAGGCATTGGTGAGGATCTGCCAGCCCTGGGGGGCGCGGACGGTGACCTTGAGGCGGGCCTTGAGATCGGGCTGGTCGAAGCAGGGGATGGCGTGGTGGGCGCGCGCGGGAACGAAGAGGGAGTAGAAAAACTCGTCGTTGCGATTGAGTGGGGCATCGCCGAGGCGGAAGTCGAGCTCGATGCGGTTGGTGCCGGGGGCGAAGATCAGGTGGCCGTTTTCCTCGCGGTATTCGCTGCTGGCGCGCAGGAGGTTACGCGCGCCGGGGGCGAAGTCGAGGACGACGGGGAGGGTAGAGTCCTGGAGATCGTAAGAGATGCGGGCGCGGCCCTGGATGGGTTGAGTGCGGGCAGCGGGAACGTCGAGTTCGAGCTCATAGCGGAGGTTGCCGATTTGGCGGGCCCGCTGTTCGGCCAAGTCTTTGGGTATGCCGGGCGCGATCGCCATTAGCAGTGCCAGTTCCCACATGAATTTGAATTCCTTTCAGCGCGATTCGCCGCCGGAGATTTCAGCGTCTGGATAGCGGCGGCGGCCCTCGGGGCTAAGCTCGGCGCGCGGGAGGCGCGCGGCATGTTTGTTTTCGACACAGTAGCGGAGGGACAGGCGATCTTTCAAGCGATCGCGCAGGGCGGCGAAGAATTCGGCGCCGAGGAACTTGGTGGCCGAGCCGCCGGAGGAGAGGGCGAGAGCGGAGACGGGTTGAACGCCGACGAGGGGGTCACGCTGGGCGGGGGCGGTATGGCCGACGGTAGGGGCGAGGACATTGACGCGGGGGAGTTTGCGGCCGGGGGCGGGGTCGATGGCGAGCTCGAGGGTGACGCGTTGCTCGAGGAGGTTGGCGGTGAGTTGTTCGACGCGGATCTGAGAGCCCGCGTCGCGGTCGTCGCCGAGCATGAGGATGGCGCGGAGGCGGCCGGGTTCGGGTTTGGGGAAGAGTTTGAGGGCTTCGGCGACGCCATAGAAGGGGCGGGCGACCTGGAGGTGCATGCCGTCGGCGCCTTTTTCGATGGCGAGGCGAATGGCTTCCGTGCCGGTGGAGAAATCGAGTTGTTTGTGAACGGAGACGCCGTAGGTGAGTACGGCGACGCGGTCGCCGGGGATGAGTGTTTTGACGAGGAGGTCGGCGGCGCCGGCGAGGAGGCCACCGCGGCCGCGGTCTTCGATGAGGACGACGAGGTCGGCGGGCAGACGGGTGTCGATGGCGACGACCTCGCCGGTGAGGCCCTTGCCGCGGAGGAGGAAGTCGGCGGGGCGGGCATCGGGGACGGGTTCCTTGATGATACGGTCGCGAAGCTCGATGGCTACGCTCGAGAGCGATTTGTTTTCCGGGCAGTTTTGCCCGAGCAGCAGGGCAGGGATCAGAGCCAGAGACAGGGACCGCATGTCCTTTATTGTTACTCCGGCGGCGGGCGCTAAACTCGTAGGTTCACGAACATGGGCGAGAAAGCACCTTTTATCCATCTGCATTGCCACACGGACTATTCGCTGCTCGATGGGGCTTGCGAGATATCGCAAATGATGGATGTGGTGGCCGAGCAGAAGGCGCCGGCGATCGCGATGACCGATCACGGCAATCTGTTTGGCGGCGTTGAGTTTTATAACGCGGCGAAGGGGGCGGGGATTAACGGGATTATTGGCTGCGAGCTGTATGTGACGCAGCAGCCGGCGTCGGTGAAGAGCGCGAGCAACCGCTACAACCACCTGGTATTGCTGTGTGAAAACCAGGAGGGGTACCGGAACCTGATCGAGCTGGTGTCGACGGGATACATAGACGGTTTTTATCAAAAGCCACGGGTGGACAAAGACCTGCTGGCGCGGCACAGCAAGGGGCTGATCTGCCTGTCGGCCTGCCTGCGGGGGGATGTGCAGGAGGCGCTGCTCGACAACAAGTTTGACGAGGCGAGGCGGCTGGCGCACGAATACCAGGACATGTTCGGGAAGGGGAATTTTTACCTCGAGTTGCAGGACCACGGCCTGGAGCCGGACCGCAAGGTGATCCCGGAGGTAGAGCGGCTGGCGCGGGACACGAGGATGCCGCTGGTGGTGACCAACGACGCGCACTATCTGCGGGCGTCGGACCCGCATGCGCACGAGGCGATGCTATGCATCCAGACGGGCCGCACGCTGTCGGACCCGAACCACATGCGCTTTGACACGCCGGAGTTTTATCTGAAGACGCGGGCGGAGATGGAGAGACTGTTTGGCCATGTGCCGCGAGCGCTCGATGCAACGTGGGATATCGCGCAGCGCTGCCGGCTGAAGCTCGAACAGGTGAGTGACCCGTTTCCGCGCTTTCAGATACCGGAACAGCATACGGTGGACAGCTACTTTGAGTGGGTGGCGCGGGCGGGATTTGAGAAGCGGCGGGCGAAGCTGGAGATCCTGGCGGCGCGGGGGGAGTTGAGGTATCCGCTCGAGGTGTACGAGGAGCGGCTGACGCGGGAGATCCGGATCATACAGCAGATGAAGTTTCCCGGCTACTTTCTGATTGTGTGGGACTTCATACGGTATGCGAAGGAAGGCGGGATTCCGGTGGGGCCGGGGCGCGGATCGGCGGCGGGTTCGCTGGTGGCTTACGCGATGGGGATCACGGATATTGATCCGATTCCATACAACCTGCTTTTTGAGCGTTTTCTGAATCCGGAGCGGGTTTCGATGCCGGATATCGACATCGACTTTTGCACGCGGGGCCGGGGCGAGGTGATCAAGTATGTGACCGAGAAGTATGGCCGGGAACAGGTGGCGCAGATCATCACGTTCGGCACGCTGGGGGCGCGGGCGGCGATCAAGGATGTCGGGCGGGTGATGGACATGAGCTTCGCTGATGTGGACAAGCTGACGAAGCTGGTGCCGTCGCAGCCGCTGAACATCAAGCTGAAGCAGGCGCTCGAGATGGAGCCGACCTTTGGGGAGCTGTCGCAAAAAGACCCGAAGGTGAAGGAGTTGCTCGAGATTGCGACGCGGCTGGAGGGCATGGCGCGCAATGCGAGCATCCATGCGGCGGGGGTGGTGATCGCGCCGCGGCCGCTCAAGGAACTGGTGCCGCTGTACCGGACGAACAAGGACGAAATCGTCACGCAGTACGACATGGTGGGGCTCGAAAAGCTGGGCTTGCTGAAGATGGACTTTCTGGGGCTGACCACACTGACGATCATTGCCGACACGCTGGCGCTGATCGAGCGGCATCAGGGCAAGGTGCTGGTGGTGGAGGACATACCGCTGACGGATGCGGCGGCGTTCAAGATTTTCTGCGACGGGCAGACCTCGGGGATCTTTCAGTTTGAATCGGACGGGATGAGGGACATTCTGATCCGTTATGCGCCGGACCGGCTGGAGGATCTGATCGCGCTGAACGCGCTGTACCGGCCGGGGCCGATGGACATGATCGATGACTTCATCGACCGCAAGCACGGGCGCAAGGAGGTGACCTACGAGATCGCGGACATGAAGGCGATCCTCGAGGAGACCTACGGAGTGATGGTGTACCAGGAGCAGGTGATGCAGATGGCGAACCTGCTGGCGGGGTACTCACTCGGGGATGCCGACCTGCTGCGGCGGGCGATGGGCAAGAAAAAGGTAGAGGAGATGGCGGCGCAGCGGGCGCGGTTTCTCGCCGGGGCGGCGCAGAAGGGGTACAACGCGAAGAAGGCGGAAAAGGTTTTCGATCACATGGAGAAGTTCGCCGGCTATGGCTTCAACAAGAGCCACTCGGCGGCGTACGCGTATCTGGCCTATGTGACGGCGTACCTGAAGGCGAACTACAAGCTGGAGTTCATGAGCGCGCTGTTGACATCGGAAACGGGCAACACCTCGAAGGTCGTGCGCTACATCAATGAGTGCCGGGAGCGGCAGATACCGGTCTTGCCGCCGAGCGTGAACATCTCGGATTTGAACTTCACGCCGTCGGGGGAGGGGATCCGCTTTGGATTGGGGGCGGTGAAGAATGTCGGGGCGGGGGCGGTGGAGGCGATTATCCGGGCGCGGAACGCGGAGGGCGCGTTCGCCTCGTTATACGAATTCTGTGAGCGGGTGGACATGCAGGCGGTGAACCGGCGGGTGATTGAATCGCTGATCCGCTGCGGGGCCATGGATGAGTTGAAGGGGACGCGGTCGCAGAAGATGGCGATCCTCGATGCGGCCATCGAGACGGGGCTGCGGGCGGCGCGGGACCGGAACTCCGGGCAATCGGCTTTGTTTGGAGATCTGTTCGGGGGGCCGGAGGAGCGGAGCGAGGAGGGGGAACTGCCGGCGGTACCGGACTGGGACGCGCCACAGAAGCTGACGGGCGAGAAAGAGTTGCTGGGCTTCTATGTGACGGGGCATCCGCTTGACCAGTACAAGGACAAGCTGAGCGAACTCGGCACCCATACGACAGCGACCCTCGAAGGTGTGGAGCGCGGCGTGGAGGTGAAACTGTGCGGCCTGCTGACCGGGATTCAACGCAAGCGGAACCAGAAACAGGAACTGTGGGCATCGATGCAACTGGAGGACCTGCAGGGGACGGTGGACGCAATGGTGTTCGCCACGAAGTTCAAGGAACTGGGCAAGGAACTGGAGGAGGACAAGGCAGTGATGGTGACGGCGAAGATCCTGGTGGACGAAGGATCGGCGCCGCGGCTGAGCATACAGGACCTGGTGGCGCTCGACAACGCGCGGGTGAAGCTGCCGGCGATGTTGCAATTGCGAGTGAGGCTGAGCGGGGAGGATGATCCGCGGGCGGCGGAACTGGCGGCGCTGCTGGGGCGGAAGCCGGGTCCGGCGAGCGTGAGGCTGGTGCTCGAAAAGCCGCGGGACTTTTCGCTAACATTGGACTTGGCACAAAAAGTCCGCGCGGATAAGGAAATGAAAGCCGAACTGGCTCGCCTGTTCGGATCGACGTCCTTTGAGGCGTCGGGCGAAGCCTAGCCCCGATGGCCAACTCCGACATCACGGCGCGCATTCACGCGCTGCACCCCGACAGCGCCCCGGCCCCCCCGCCGGCGGATGCGAACCTCGCCTACCAGCGAGTGCAACTGGCGCGGCACCCGCGGCGCCCGCATGCTCTTGATTACATCGAGCGGCTGACCACGGGATTCACGGAATTGCATGGAGATCGTGTATTTGGCGACGACCACGCGATTCTGGGAGGCTATTCGTTTCTTGACGGCAGCCCGGTGATGGTAATTGGGCAACAGAAGGGCCGGGACACGAAGCAGAAGCTGAAGAGAAATTTCGGCATGCCCAAACCGGAGGGCTACCGCAAGGCGATGCGGCTGATGGAGATGGCCGAGAAGTTCCGGCGTCCGGTGCTGAGCTTTATCGACACGCCGGGGGCTTATCCGGGTATTGACGCCGAGGAGCGGGGCCAAGCGGAGGCGATTGCTTACAATTTGCGGGAGATGGCGCGGCTGACCGTGCCGGTGATCGTGACGGTGATCGGCGAGGGCGGCTCGGGGGGAGCGCTTGGCATGGGAGTCGGCAACCGCGTTTTGATGATGGAGAACTCTTATTACAGCGTGATTTCGCCGGAGAGTTGCGCGGCGATTATCTGGCGCGACGCGGCGAAGGCGGAACTGGCAGCGGCGGCGCTGAAGCTGACGGGGCCGGACCTGCTCGAGCGGGGCATAGTTGATGAAATTGTTCCGGAGCCCAAGGGAGGGGCGCAGGAAGATCACGACGAGGCGGCGCGGCTGCTGGGACAGAGCCTGCGCCGGTCGCTGGTGGAGTTGAGCGCGCTGAGCCCGCTGGAGCTGCGTGAGCAGCGGTATTTGAAATTCCGCCACATGGCTTCGTTCTTTACCGAGACCGCCTGATGCAGAAAAAGACGCTTTGGACGGTTTCGATCGTTCTCGGAGCGGCCGCCTTTGTCGCCGCTCTTTACTACAACACGATGTCATACAGTGCCTACCGCGTCGAGGTCTGTATGGAGTTTAACGGCCAAGTGAACTGCCGTACGGCACTCGGGGCCAGCGAAGAAATTGCGCTGCGCGCCGCCGTTGACAATGCCTGCGCGACGATCAGCTCAGGCATGACGGATTCGATGGCGTGCTCGTCGAAGCAGCCACGGAGCATTAAGTGGTTGAAAGGCAAGTAGCTATTTCAACATTGCTGAAAACAATAGAAATACTTTTTCGAACTTCTGGCAGCTTTTTGTCGTCAGAAGGCATGGGAGATAAGAGTTGAAAACGAAGTGGAAAGTCGCCATTGGCGTGGGAGTCGCTGCGATCGTCGCGGCTGGAGCATTCGCCAATTACCGGATGAAACAGTCGGGAATCGTCACCGTGACATCGACCATGGTGGCGCGTCAGGACCTCGTGAGCCTGGTGACGGCGAGTGGTGAAATCAAGCCGCGGAATTACATCAACATCGGCTCGAATGCAAACTCGCCGGCGCGGATCACGGAGATCAATGTTGTTGAAGGCCAGCGGGTAAAGAAGAACCAGCAACTGGCCAAGCTCGAGAGCGTGCAGCCGGAAGCGCAGTTGGCCGCCCAGCGGGCCAATCTGGCGACCAGCGAGGCGGAGTCGGCGGCGACGGATGCAGGGCTGAAGGCGGCGGAAGAGAATATCCGCTCGGCGGAGGCATCGATTGACCGGGCCAAGGCGGATCTTGATCGGGCGAGGCAGGATTTTGAACGCTCGAAACAATTGTTTGAAGAGAAGCTGATCGCGCGGCAGGAATTTGAAACGAAGAAATCCACGTTTGAGGTGCAGCAGGCGGCGGTGCGGGAAGCCGAGGCGCGGCTGAACCAATTGAGGGCCGCGCGGACGCAGCAGGCGGCGCAGTTGAACGCGTCGCAGCGGCGAGTGGCGGCGAGCCAGGCGAATTTGCGGTCGGCGGCCGATGTGTTGCAGCGGACTTTTGCCACGAGTCCGATTGACGGGGTGGTGACGAACCTGCCGGTGCGGGTGGGGGAAACGGTGGTGCCCGGTATCCAGAACTCGGCGGCGAGCCTGATCATGACAATCGCGGATATGTCGATCATCACGGCGGAAGTGAAGGTGGATGAGACCGATATCGTGAACGTGGCGTTGAACCAGACGGCGGAAGTGACGATTGACGCGATACCGGGAAAGAAATTTCGCGGCAAGGTGATTGAGATCGGCAACACGGCGATCCTGCGGTCGACGGGCCTGGCGGCGAGCCAGAGCGCGATTTCGAGCCAGGAGGCAAAGGATTTCAAGGTGGTGGTGGCGCTTGAGAATCCGCCGGACGAGATTCGCCCGGGGCTGTCGTGCACGGCGCGGATCACGACGGCGACGCGGCCCAAGGCTTTGTCGATTCCGATCCAGGCGCTGACGGTGCGGCAGAAGGGGGACTTGGAGGCGTCCAAGCCGGGAGACAAATCAGGGCCTCGTCAGTTGAGCCCGGCGGAGATGAAAGCGGCAAAGGAAGAAATCCAGGGAGTATTTGTGGTGCGCAACGGGCAGGCTACTTTTAAGAAGGTGGAAACCGGGATTACGGGGGCCACTGAGATTGAAGTGCTGTCGGGATTGTCGGAAGGCGAGGAGATCATCACGGGCTCGTACAAGGCGATCCGGACTCTGCGCAACGACGCCAAGGTTAGAGTAGATAATAAGAACATTGTGAAGGCGGAAAGCTAAATCATGTCGACAGCCGTTGCCACGGACCCCAAGCTGCGTGGCGAGCAACTGAAGCAGCAAGGGATCGTCATACGAACCTATGACCTGAAGAAGACCTATGTCATGGGTGATCAGGTGATCAATGCCGTCAACGGCACCGATATTGAAATCAAACGTGGGGAATATGTGGCGATCATGGGGCCGTCGGGGTCGGGTAAATCGACGCTGATGAATCTGATCGGCTGCCTGGATACGCCATCGAGCGGGGAATACTTCATCAACGGGAGCCTGGTTTCGACGATGTCGGACGATGAGCTGGCGCGGATCCGGAACAAGGAAATCGGGTTCGTGTTTCAGAGCTTCAACCTGTTGCCGCGGGCGACGGCGCTGCACAATGTGGAATTGCCGCTGATCTATGCGGGCTTTAATCAGGCGCAGAGGCTCGAGCGGGCCAAGCAGTGCCTGGAGCAGGTGGACCTCGGCAAGCGCATGTATCACAAGCCGAATGAACTATCGGGTGGGCAACGGCAGCGCGTGGCGATCGCGCGGGCGCTGGTGAACAACCCGTCGATTCTGCTGGCGGACGAGCCGACGGGGAACCTGGACTCGACGACGAGCGTGGAAATCATGGCTCTGTTCGAGCGGCTGCATTCGCAAGGGAACACGATCATTCTGGTGACGCACGAGTTGGATGTAGCGATGAACGCGCACCGGATCGTGCACATCCGCGACGGCAAAGTCGAAAAGGATGAAAAGATCAAGTAGTTATTTATTGAGCCTGCCGGAGCGGACGGTGCGGGCCGTGACGGCGCTGGGGGCGGGGCTATTGCGGGAGAGCACGGAGGTGACGCTGCCGGAGGCGTTTCGGCGGAGCCGGCTGTATCAATCGATCGTGGAGCAGACGCTGCGCTTCCTGATTGAGAAGGTGGGGCAGGTGGAGGGGGTGTATGAAACGGGGTCGGGGTTGCCGGAGAATTTTCTGGTGCGGCGCGGGGCGGGCAATGGGCTGGAGTGGATGAGTCTGGCGGTATTTCATGTGTCGCCGGTGTGGGTGCTGGCAGCGACGGCGGATGCTTCGGGAGCGGGCAACCGGGTACTGAGCGAGATAGCGCGGACACTCGAGGAGGACGGCTATCTGAGCGGGGCGAGTGGGGTTCGCACGGTTTCTGATTTGTTGGACGGGCTCGAGCGGGGAAGCGGTCGGCTGGCCGAAACGCTGAATATGCCACCCCTGAACCGCGAGGCGATGATGCGGGAATGGGAGAGCCTGAAGTCAACGGTGACAATGGCCAGTGCGGTGGAGGCCGACTGGGAGGCACTCCAGCAAACAGCGGCGGCGCAAAGGCGCCCGCTGCTCGCGGTCTCCACCGCCGTGGCGCTCAATACGATCCGGTGCGGCAAGCAGATGCTGGCCGACCCGCTGCTCGATCATTATCGAAACACCTTGGCCGAAATGGAAGAACTAGGTTTTACCGCCTATGCCGAAAGGGAGCTGAAGCCCTATTGGCGGGCGGCGATCGATCATTTTAGGGCATAAAAATCAGGGCAGCGAATTCCCTCCGGATCGCCGCCCTGTCTCAGGTGTCCCTTTGAGATCAATTTTTGTCTTCAATAGCATAAGCGTTAGCGGCGGCAAAAACAGGTCATGCTTTTCGCAGTTTTTTTCGGAGAGTTTTTCGCAAGCGTTCGAGGACTTCTAATTTGCCTTCCACTTCAACAAGAGCGGACTCCATGCGGGCAGTGTCGCCGTCGAGCCAGCTCTTAACATCCTGTATGGAGAAGCCGACATGAATGGCGCGCTGTGTGAGCCGGATCCGTTTGGCGTGGGAGAGGTTATAGAGGCGGTAGCCGTTGGCGCCGCGCTCGGGGGTAATCAAGCCGGCTTTTTCGTAAAAGCGCAGGGTTTCGCTGTTGACGCCGCAAGCCTCGGCGAGTTCTCCCCGCTTCCATTTGATTTCTGGGTCGGCCATCGTAGCCTATCCTAGCGCTATCATGGAAGTTGCGGCGGTTCCGGCCGCGAATCCCCAATAGAAATGGAGGCTCGAGAGCGTCTTGAGCCGTATCACGCTTGCATTTTCTTCTTTCTTCGGTCTCTTGTTTGGAGGCCAGCTACCGGACTCGGTGCTGATTGCACTGGGGCTAAGCAAACGCGGGGCAAAATCGACGCCCGCGGCGGCAGCGCCGCCCAAGGTGGACGTAAGCGAAGGCGCGCTGCAATTGCTGGGCCTACTGCAGCGGGACGCACGGCTAGTGGATTTTCTGATGGAAGACATCTCCGCATACTCCGACGAGCAGGTGGGTGCGGCGGTGCGCAACATCCAGGAGAATTCGCGGGCGACGCTCGGCCGGTATCTGCGCCTCGAGCCGGTGATCGACGGGGTGGAGGGGGCAGTAACGCAGTTGACGGCGGCGGGGGCGCTGCGCAGCGAGGCGGCGGCGATCAAGCTGCTCGGCAACGTGCCGGCGGACGGGAACGTGAAGGCGGGATTGCTGCGGCATAAGGGGTGGAAAGTGGAAAAGATTGAGTTGCCGGCGATGGCGGGTAAGGCGAATCTGAAGATTCTGGCGCCGGCGGAAATCGAAGTCGAGTAGGCGCGCTTGGCGATCGGAATCGACCTGGGCACGACGAACTGTGCCCTCGCCTACAGCCGGGGCGAAGAGATTGAGGCATTTGGGATCCCACAGGTGGTGGAGCCGAACGAGGTGCGGGCGGAGATGCTGCTGCCGTCGTTTGTCTATCTCGCGGGGGCGCGGGACTTTGCACCGGGGGCGACAGCGCTGCCCTGGGACGAGGAGCCGGCGCTGGTGGTGGGTAAATTGGCGCGGAAACGGGGCGCCGAGAGCATGGGACGGCTTGTGGCGAGCGCGAAGAGCTGGCTAAGCTATCCGGGGGTGGACCGGCAAGAGGCGTTTCTGCCGGTGCATGCGCCGGAGGGGGTGGAGCGGATCAGCCCGGTGGCTGCCTCGCGGGCTTACCTGGCGCACTTGAGCGCGGCCTGGGAGGCGGCGGGGAACGAAGCGCTGGGAGAAGAAGAAGTGATTCTGACGGTGCCGGCGAGCTTTGACGCGGTCGCGCGGCAGTTGACCGAGCAGGCGGCGCGCGAAGCGGGGCTGAAGCGGGTGGTGCTGCTCGAGGAGCCGCAGGCGGCGTTTTATTCCTGGATCGCGCGGCACGCGGATTGGCGGGAGCGGGTCGGGCCGGGAAACCGGATCTTGATTGTGGATATCGGCGGGGGCACGACGGACTTTACGCTGATTGACGTGAAAGACCGGGGTGGGGCGCTCGAGTTGGAGCGGGTGGCGGTGGGCGAGCACATTCTGCTTGGCGGGGACAATATGGATCTGGCGCTGGCGAGGCAGGTGGAAAGCCGGATGCCGAAGCTGGACGCGATGCAGATGCAGGCGTTGTGGCAGCAGTGCCGGGCGGCCAAGGAAGCGCTGCTTGAGCCAGGGGCGGAGACCGCCGAGCAGGTGGTGACGATACTCGGGCGCGGCAGCAGCCTGATTGGGGGCACACTGCGGGCGAAGCTGACGCGAGAGGAAGTGGAGCGGACGGTGGTGGAGGGATTTTTCCCGCACGTGCCGCTCGAGGAGATTCCGCAGCGGGGCCGGCGGGCGGCGCTGACGGAGCTGGCGCTGCCGTTTGCCAGCGATGCGCGGATTACGGCGCATCTGGCGCAGTTTCTCAAGCAGGCGGGAGCGGCGCCGACGCATGTGCTGTTCAATGGCGGGGTATTGCGAGCCGGGTTGGTGCGGGAGCGGTTGATCAGTGCGCTGAACCTGTGGCTGCCGAAGCCGGTGGTGGTGCTCGACGGCGAGGACCTGATGCTGGCGGTGGCGCGCGGGGCGGCCTACTTTGGCCTGGCGCGGCAGGGGAAGGGGATCCGGATCCGGGGCGGGGTGGCGCGCACGTATTATGTGGGCATTGAAGACGCCCTGCCGGCGGTGCCGGGCATGGCAGCGCCACTGAAGGCATTGACGGTGGCGCCGTTTGGAATGGAAGAAGGCACGGGACACGAGTTTCCGCAGCGTAAGTTTGGGCTGTATGTGGGCGAGCCGGTGGAGTTTCGGATCTTCTCGTCGACGGTGCGGCGGGCCGACGCGGCGGGCGACTTGCTTGAGCCGATGCCGCGGGAGCTCGAGGAGATGCCGCCGATGGAAATCACGCTGGCGCCGACGAAGAATCATCCCCGGGGGGTGACGCCGGTAACGCTGGCCTCCTACGTGACGGACACGGGCGTGCTCGAATTGTATTGTGTGGCGGCGTCGGGCGACCGCTGGAAGTTGGAGTTTAGTGTGAGAGAGCGTAAAGGATGAAGATCGGCATCGATCTGGGAACGACAAATTCGGCGCTGGCCTGGGTGAATGAGGCGGAGGCGGCCGAGGCGGACTATACGCCGATCGAGGTGCTGGAGATCAACCAGTTTGTGGCGCCGGGGCGGCAGGAAAAGCGGCGAACGCTGCCGAGTTTTCTTTATCTCGACCAGCAGGAATATGTAGGGGTGTATGCGCGCGAGCAGGGGGCGCTGGTGCCGACGCGGAGCGTGTACGCGGCCAAGAGCTGGCTATCGAACAGCGAGGTGGACCGCAACGCGAAGATTCTGCCGTGGGACGCGCAGCAGGCCGGGCGGCTGTACTCGCCGGTGGAGGCATCGACGAAGTATCTGGCGCATCTGGCCGAGGCGTGGCGGGAGCAGCATGGCACGCCGATCGGCGAGCATGACGTGGTGCTGACGGTGCCGGCGAGCTTTGACGAGGAAGCGCGGGAGTTGACGGTCGCGGCGGCGCGGGCGGCGGGCATCGAGAAGCTGACACTGATCGAGGAGCCGGCGGCGGCATTTTATTCGTGGATCGCGCGGCACTTGTCGCAATCGCGGAAGCACCTGACGGACGGCATGAATGTGCTGATCGTCGACGTGGGAGGCGGGACGTCGGACTTTACGCTGATCGAGGTGAAGCGCAGCGGCGATCACGTGGAGTTTACGCGCACGGCGGTAGGCAAGCACCTGCTGCTCGGGGGCGACAATCTGGATTTGACGCTGAGCTGGCTGGTGGAGACGAAGCTGAACACGCAGCTGAGTTTGCGGCAGCGGAGCGCGCTGCGGCGGCAATGCGCGGCGGCCAAGGAGAAGCTGTTGGCCGAGGACGGGCCGGAGGCGGTGGAGATCACGGTGCTGGGGGCGGGCAGCTCGCTGATTGGCGGCACGTTGCGCACGGAGATCACGCGGGCCGAGGCGCGGGAGTTGGCGCTCGACGGGTTTCTGCCGGTGTGCGGGTTCGAGGAGGCGCCGGCGGTGGATAAGAAGTCGGCATTTCGCGAGTTGGGCCTGCCGTATGTGAGCGACCCGGCGGTGACGCGGCATCTGGCACAGTTTTTGCGCGAGAGCGGGAATGTGCGTCCGGACGCGATTCTGTTCAATGGGGGATTCTTTATCCCGCCGGTTTTGCGGGATCGGGTGCGGCAGGTGGTAACGGGCTGGTTTGGGCAGGAGCCGCTGATTTTTGAAAATCAGGATCTGGATCTGGCGGTGGCGCAGGGGGCGGCTTATTACTGCCATGTGCGGGGCGGCGGGCAGGGCATCCTGGTGCGGGGCGGGCTGCCGCGGGCTTACTTTATCGGCGCCGGCGAAGGACAGACGATTTGTCTGGCGCCGCGGGGCAGCGAAGAAGGGGCGACGATTGAGATCGATGTGCCGGGGCTGCAACTGCTGGCGAACAAGCCGGTGAGTTTTCGCCTGTACAGTTCGCTGACGCGGACCGATGATCTGGCCGGGCAAATGGTGGAGGCGGAAGCGGACTTTCATTTGCATGCGCCGCTCGACGCGGTGATCCGGTTTGGGAACCCGCAGGTGGAGCGGCAGGTGCCGGTGCGGCTGAGGGCGCATTTGACGGCACTCGGCACGCTCGAGATCTTTGCAGTGAGCAAGGTGAGCGAGCATACGTGGCGGCTGCAGTTTGAGCTGCGGCGGCAGTCGGCAAAATCGTTGGTCGCGCGGCCGGAGGCCGCGGTGACGGACGAAGCGATGCAGGCGGCGATAGCACTGATCCGCGCCACGTTCAGCGGCGATTTTGCCCTGCATCCGGAAGAGCTGCCACAGAAGCTGGAGCAAACGCTGACGCTGGGGCGGACGTCGTGGCCACTGGCGGCGATTCGCAAGCTGGCGGATGTGTTTCTGCAGGTGGCAGAAGGGCGAAAGAAGTCGGCGGCGCATGAATTGCGCTGGCTGAACCTGACAGGGTTGTGTCTGAGGCCGGGCTTTGGCTCGCCGGGCGACGATCTGCGGATCGAGCAGGCGCGGCGGGTGTTTGCCGCCGGGCTGGTATTTGGTAATCAGGCGCAGAACGAGATTGACTGGTGGATCTTTTCCGGACGCGTGTCGGGTGGTTTGAACCGCAATCAACAGCAGGATCTGTACCAGAGGCTGTCGGCGGCGCTGATACCGAAAGGGGCGAAGCCGAAGCGGCTGAACCCGTCGCTTGAGCGGGAGATGTGGCGCTGCGCGAGCTCGCTCGAGTTGTTGCCGGTGGGCACGAAGACGGAACTCGGCAACGCGCTGCTCAAGAAGATTCGGGCGAAGAATTTCACGGCGAGCGAGATGTGGTGTTTGGGGCGGCTGGGGGCGCGAAAGCTGCTGTATGGGCCGAATAATCTGGTGGTGCCGGCGACGACGGTGGCGCGCTGGATCGAACAGGTGCTGGCGCTGCCGGAAGCAGCCGAGGCGATGGCGGCGATGGCGCGCAAGACGGGCGATGTGGGGCGCGATCTGCCGGCGGCGACGGTGGCGCTGGTGGAGAAAGCACTGGCCGGCCATGCGCGGCGAGATCATTTACTGGCGATGCTCGAAGGCGAGGGCCAGGACGAGCTGGCGGCGCTGGGACGTGTGTTTGGTGAGGAGTTGCCGAGCGGCCTGGTGATCGAATGAGCGAGCAGGCGCTGATTGACTGGATCCGGAAGACGGCGCCGCGGTTTGGACAGGGAGTGCGTGTGGGAATTGGGGATGACTGCGCGGTGTACCGGCCGGCGCGGGGCGAAGAGCTGGTGTTCACGACCGATTTCACGATCGAGGGGCGGCACTTTGAGCGGCCGGCGTATACGCCGCGCGAGATTGGCTATAAGGCCATGGCGCGGGGGCTGAGCGATCTGGCGGCCATGGGGGCTGAACCGCGCTTCGCGCTGGTGAGCCTGGCGGTGCCGGATGAGGCGCTGGTGAAGCCGTTGATGCGGGGGGTGTTTGCGCACGGGGTGGAGGTGGCGGGCGGAGACCTGAGCTGGAGCGGGAAGATCCATGTGGATGTGGTGGCCTGCGGGGGTGTGCCGCGGGGCAAGGCGCTGTTGCGCAGCGGGGTGAAGCCGGGGGATGTGATCGCGGTGACGGGGCCGCTGGGACGGTGGAAGAAACGGCCGCGGCCGCGGCTCGATCTGGTGGAGCGGATCCGCGGGCGGGCGCATGCGGCGATGGACATCACCGATGGATTGTCGATCGACCTGGACCGGATGTTGCGAGCCTCGGGGCTGAGCTGTGAGATCACGGCGGCGCCGCCGGTGGCGCGGGGAGCGACGCTCGAGCAGGCGTGGCATCACGGAGAGGATTACGAGTTGCTGGTGGCGAGCGGGAAGCCGTTGGGGGAGGGTTTTTACGAGATCGCGCGGGCGGTGGAAGGCAAGCCGGGCTCACCGCTGCCACCGAAGGGCTGGGACCATTTTCGATAAGCTAGGCCTGATGCAGGTTGAGAAAATTGCTTACGGCGGGTGGCCCAATTGCTACCGGATTACGAATGGTGAAATCGAACTGGTGGTGACGGCCGATGTCGGGCCGCGCATTATCCGCTGTGGTTTTGTGGGCGGGCAGAATCTGTTCCGGGAGTTTGGCGAGCAGATGGGCGGCAGCGGGGAGACGAGCTGGCAGATTCGCGGGGGGCACCGGTTGTGGATCGGGCCGGAAAGCATCCGCTACACCTATGGGCTCGACAACGGGCCGGTAAAGATTGAGACGCGCGAGCGGGGGTTAGTGGCGACGCAGGCGGTAGAGCCGGAAACGGGCCTCGAAAAAGAGATGGACATCACGATGGAGGCGGCGGGCACGGGGGTGCGCGTGGTGCATCGGGTGCGGAACCAGGCGCGCATGGCGCTCGAGTTTGCGCCGTGGGCGCCGAGCGTGATGGCGCAGGGGGGAGTGGGGATTACGGGTTTTCCGCCGCGGGGTACGCACCCGGAGATGCTCGAGCCGACCAATCCGCTGGTGATGTGGGCGTATACGGATTTGAGTGATCCGCGCTGGATCTTCATGAAGAAGTACCTGGGGCTGCGGCAGGACCCGCAGGCGAAGGCGCCACAGAAGATCGGACTTTTCAATCCGCACACGTTCGGGGCGTATCTATTGAACCAGGAGCTCTTTCTGAAGCAGTATCACGCGGAGCCGGGCAAGACGTACCCGGAGTATTTCTGCAGCTTTCAGACGTTCACGAACCAGGATTTTCTGGAATTGGAGACGTTTGGGCCGATGGTGAAACTGAACCCGGGAGAGAGCGTCGAACTGATCGAGAACTGGAGTTTACATAGAGGAGTAAAGATCCCGGCGTGGACAGACGAAAACGTCGACGCGGTGTTGTTGCCACTCTTAAAATAAAGTCATGAAGACACTGATTGCCATTGCGCTGTTGAGCCAGAGCCTTGCCTGGGGGCAATACAAGTTGGAGGCCGGGGGTGCGGCGCCGGTGGCCGCCGACCAGGTGGCCAAGGCCGGGGCGAAGATCGTCGATGGAGCGGGCAAGACGGTGGCCGAGGTGTGGCTGCGGACGCCGATTCCGACCGGGGCCAAGAGCGACCAACAGGCGGTGACGCTGCCGGAGGTGGCGCATGGGACGTTTATGGGTCTGATCCGGTTTGCGGCGAAGTATGAAGACCGGCGGGGCCAGACGATCAAGCCGGGTACGTACACGCTGCGCTACAGCTACTTTCCGCAGAACGGGGATCACCAGGGGGTGGCGCCGCAGCGGGATTTTCTATTGCTGACGCCGGTCGAAGCGGATCCGGATCTGGCGAAAAACCCGACCTTTGAACAATTGATGGAGATGAGCCGCAAGGCGAGCGGGACGCCGCACCCGTGCGTGTTCAGCTTTTGGAAGGAAGAGGAATCGTTCGAAGCCGGGCTGAAGCAGTTGGGCGAGCACGACTGGGTGCTTTACACAAAAGACGGAGGCATCAAGCTGGGCATCATTCTGGTGGGCAAAGCAGAAGGCTAGTGCCGGAAGTGGCGGAAGCCGGTTAGGACCATGGCGACGCCGAGGCGGTTGGCGGCGGCGATTACCTCTTCATCCTTGACGCTGCCGCCGGGCTGAATGAAGGCGCGGGCGCCGTGCGAGGCGGCGGCTTCGAGGCCATCGGGGAAGGGGAAGAAGGCGTCGCTTGCGACGACGCAGCCAGCGAGGGGAAGGATGGCTTTGGCGGCGCCGAACTTGACACTATCAACACGGCTCATCTGGCCGGCGCCGGCGGCGATCAACTGGCCGGGGCGGGCATAGACGATGGCGTTGGACTTGACGTGTTTGACGACGCGCCAAGCGAATTCAAGAGCGTCCCATTGTTCTGCTGTGGGGGCGAGGGTGGTGGCGACGCGGGCCTCGGCGCGGATGAGGGGTTTGCGGTCGGCACTTTGGACGAGGTAGCCGCCGGTGATCGTTTTGACGACGGGCTCATCGAGGCCGCCGGGGGCGACGGCGAGCAGGCGGAGGTTCTTCTTGGCGGCGAGCAGGGAGAGGGCCTCGGGGCTGTAGGAGGGGGCGGCGATGGCTTCGATGAAGGTCTTGGCGATTTCGGCGGCGGTATCGGCATCGAGTTCGCGGTTGAAGGCGAGCACACCGCCGAAGGCGCTGATGGGGTCGGCGGCGAAGGCCTGGCGGTAGCTGTCGGCGAGGGTGGCGGCGGTGGCGCAGCCGCAAGGGTTGGTGTGCTTGATGATGGCGCTGGCGGGGAGGTCGAA
Organism: Bryobacter sp. CoA8 C33; assembly: GCA_019931185.1. GTDB lineage: Bacteria > Acidobacteriota > Terriglobia > Bryobacterales > Bryobacteraceae > Bryobacter. The sequence goes on along the minus strand of JAINDK010000079.1, from coordinate 14,850 downwards.
TTCGGCGACGAGTTGCCAGGCGGCATCGAGATCGACAAGGTTGTTGTAGCTGAGTTCCTTGCCCTGGAGTTGGGTGGCATTGGCGATGCCGTGGGCGCCAGCGGCGTAGAGGGCGGCGGACTGGTGGGGGTTTTCGCCGTAGCGCAAGGGCATCTTTTTTGCGACGTTGATGACGAGGCGGGAGGGCATGGGGACGGGGGTGGGGATTTGCTCGAGGGTGCGGGTGATGGCGGCGTCGTAGGCGGCGGTGGTGGAAAAGGCGGCCTGGGCGAGGCGCCAGTGAGTGGCGGGGCTGAGGGCGCCGCTGGTGGTGAGTTCGTCGAGCAGGACGGGGTAATCGGCGGCATTGGTGACGACGGCGACATCCTGGTAGTTCTTGGCGGCGGCGCGGATCATGGTGGGCCCGCCGATGTCGATGTTTTCGATCAGCTCTTCGAGGTGGACGCCGGGCTTGGCGGCGGTTTTCTCGAAGGCGTAGAGATTGACGACGACCATGTCGATGCGGGGGATGCCGTGCTCGGCAAGGGAGGCCATGTGGGCGGGGTTGGCGCGCATGGCCAGGACGCCGGCGGCGACGCGGGGGTGGATGGTTTTGACGCGGCCGTCGAGCATTTCGGGAAAGCCGGTGAGGTCGCTGACTTCGAGAACGGCGAGGCCGGCTTCGCGCAGGGCCTTGGCGGTACCGCCGGTGGAAACGAGTTCGACGCCGAGTGTGGCGAGACCTTTGGCGAAATCAATGAGGCCGGTCTTGTCGGTGACGCTCAGCAGAGCGCGTTCGATTTTTGGCATTCTCTTTCAGTATCTGTCAGGCTGGAAGCATGGCTCATCGGATTACGTTAATAGCGGGCGACGGGATTGGACCGGAGGTGGCCGAGGCAGCGGTGCGCGTGCTGGAGGCGACGGGGGTGGCGATTGAATGGGACCGCGTGGAGCTATCGGCGGACCGCATCCGGGCGACGGGAGAAAGCCTGCCGGCGGATGTGGTGGCCTCGATCGAGCGGACGAAGGTGGGGCTGAAGGGGCCGGTGACGACGCCGGTGGGCGGGGGCTTTCAGAGCGTCAATGTGGCGCTGCGCAAGAAGCTGGATTTGTATGCGAATGTGCGGCCGGTGAAGTCGATGCCGGGGCTGCATACGCGGTTTGACGATGTCGCGCTCGATATGGTGATTTTCCGGGAGAACACGGAGGATCTGTACTCGGGGCTCGAGCACGAGGTGGTGCCGGATGTGATCACGTCGATCAAGGTGATCACGCGGACGGCATCGACGCGGATTGCGCGGGCGGCGTTTCGCTATGCATCGCGGCACTTGCGCAAGCGGGTGACGGCGATCCACAAGGCGAATATCATGAAGCTGGCCGACGGGCTGTTTTTGCGCTGTTGCCGGGAGATTGCGGCCGATTATCCGCATCTGATCTACAACGAGCTGATCGTCGACAATGCGTCGATGCAGTTGGTGACGCGGCCGGAGCAGTTTGACATTCTAGTGTTGCCGAATCTGTATGGGGATATTCTGAGCGATCTGGCGGCGGGGCTGGTGGGCGGGCTGGGGGTGGCGGCGGGGGCGAACCTGGGCGACCAGCATGCGGTGTTTGAAAGCGTGCATGGGAGTGCGCCGGATATCGCGGGACAGGGCAAGGCGAACCCGACGGCGCTGTTGCGCTCGAGCGTGATGATGCTCGATCACCTGAAGGAAACGGCGGCGGCGCGGCGGCTGGACGAGGCGATCGCGCGGGTGTATGCCAAGGGGGATGGGCTGACGCCGGACGTGGGCGGGACGGCGACGACGGGGCAGTTTACAGAGGCGGTGATCCGGGAGTTGAAGGGGTAGGGTAGGCACTGATAGTTCGAAAATGTGATCAAAGGCCCCTTCACTGTTGGTGAGGTGTTAACCCGGTCGGGTCAGCCGGACATGCACGCACTTGTAAATGTGCGAGACCATTTGCTCGTGTATTTAGTAATTACCTATCGAATACGTGCTGCCGCAGTCGAGGAGGTACTGTCGTGAGAGCCGATACAGTTGTTGGAATGGAAAGGAGATCCTATGGATGCTAATCAGTCCGATGAGCAGAAGCCCACACGGGAGTACAGTCGGCAGCGGCGGATCTCGCTGAAGAAATCTGATCTAGAGCTTGGGCTTGCGGCAGAACTGCTTTTATTTCTCCAAAACATCACTTCCGATGGCCGGATCAGTGAGGCCGAAGCCCATGATCTTCGAGTTTGGCTCAGGAATCCTGGACTGCCAAAACTCCCTGGCCTTGTCTGCCTGAACGAGATAATTGAGCACGTTCTAGCGGATGGATGCGTGAGCGATGAAGAGCAGGAGACCCTCTATCGAACGATTGAAAAGGTGCTTCCGCCTGAAGATCGCCGAATGGCACGAGAACACCGTAAAGCTGCTTCCGAAATTGACAAGCTGAAGGTAAGGACAGCAAAAGAAGAGCAAAAGAAACTGAAGCTGCTCAACAAGCCCATCCTCGAATACGACATTATGGTTGCCGGAGCGCGACACGGGAATCGCCAGACCAACATCTTTGCCTACGCAAAGAGAAACGCCAAACTTGTCCTAGAGCGCGAGCCCGACAATCCTAATGATCCGAATGCCATTCGGGTGGTTTACCCACCAGATCATTTGTTTGGCTACGTACCGATGGAGTACACGGAAATGCTCGCGCAGCGACTTGACGCGGGAATGCAAACCAAAGCATGGGTCAAGAAGGTAATTGAAGGACCGTCCCATGACATCCCCGTAGTCATCATCGAAGTTTACGACAAAGAAAGTACTGCGCCGGGAATCGCAAGAGCCAATCGCAGAGCATTTACTCCAGACGCAGTGAAGAAGTCAGCGGGTTGCTGCCTCGGGATATTGATCATTGCCTTTACAATAATCGCGTCTGGCCTGTTGCTGCTGCTCCCTTTATAGCCCTCTATCGATTGTCAGAATTCGAACTCGACATGAAGTCGGAATGTGGGCTCGGATCCGCCAAAACGTCTATTGCACTTCCGATTCTTTCCGTGCGGCAAGCCGTTGATTCAGTGGCCGGCCGAGATGGACGGATAAGCTAGTAGAGGGACAGGGCAAGGCGAACCCGACGGCGCTGTTGCGCTCGAGCGTGATGATGCTCGATCACCTGAAGGAGACGGCGGCGGCGCGGCGGCTGGATGAGGCGATCGCGCGGGTGTATGCCAAGGGGGACGGGCTGACGCCGGACGTGGGCGGGACGGCGACGACGGGGCAGTTTACAGAGGCGGTGATCCGGGAGTTGAAGGGGTAGGGTAGGCACTGATAGTTCGAAAATGTGATCAGCCCACAGCAGGTAAGACAGTTTCTCGATCACATCAAAGGACACCGGCTCGAAGCTCTATTCACCGTCGCCGCCGCTCTTGGCCTCCGGCAGGTTGAACGCTTTGCACTGCAATGGAGCGATATCGACCTTGAGGCCCGGTCTCTCCACGTGCGCCACTTTCTTGCCCGAGTAGCAGGAAAGATCCTGCTAGACACACCCAAGAGCGAAGCCGGTATACGTCACATCGCTCTGCCCGTTGTCACCGTCGCCGCCCTTCAGGCACACCGGCACCGGCAGGAATTTGAGAGGGAATTTGCGGGGTCGAAGTGGCAGCAGGCAACGGCCCTGAAGGACGGCCAGCCTGTCGCCCTCGATCTGGTGTTTCGTACCGGCACCGGCACTCCATTGGAAGCCCGCAACGTAACTAAAGAGTTCCAGCGCCTGTTGAGTCAGGCAGGATTGCCACGGAGACGATTTCACGACCTGCGCCACAGCGCCGCCACACTGCTAATGGCACAGGGCCTGAATGCGCGTGCGATTGCCGCAATTTTGGGATGGGATCAGACCATTTTGCTCGACAGATACGGTCATCTGATCGACGATGTGAGGCGAGAAGCAGCAGACCTCATGGATGCTGTGCTGAAGCCAGTTGGGGTCACGGTTGGGGTCAAAATGACGGAACGGGCGAACTAGTCGCCCGTAAACTCTTGAATTTTCTGGAGCCACCCGCCGGAATCGAACCGGCGACCTACTGATTACGAATCAGTCGCTCTACCGACTGAGCTAGAGTGGCCTCTGCATTCCGATTTTACCATCGCTCCGCCACAAAGGCCACAATCCTCCCTTGCCGAGGCGATGGGCGGCTATCCCCAATCCCCGCGAAACTCATAAAGGAATGAAGAAGTTCCTTTTCCTTTTGCGGGCCGCCACATTGTATGCCGAAGAGACGCCGCACCACCCGGCCCTGCCCTCGGACTTGCTCAACGAACAGCTTCCGAAGTGGATTCGCGTCTCCCTGCAACACCGCTTTCGCTTTGAGCAATACCAGGCTTTGCGCTTTCGCGCTGGCAACGACGACCACTGGCTCCTCAACCGTCTTCGTATGAATGTCACGCTCCAGCCCACCCAGTGCTGGTCAGTCACCTTTCAAGGCCAGGATGCGCGCATCTTCTTCCAGGAAAATCCCACCGGCGCCGCCTCCTTTACCAATCGAACCGATCTCCGTCTGGCCTACACCGATTTCGGCCAGCCCGGCAAAAGCCGCATCGCGCTGCGCTTTGGCCGCCAGGAACTCGCCTACGGAGAGGAGCGTGTGCTCGGCGCCGCCAATTGGGGCAATGTCGCCCGCACCTTCGACGCTGTCAAAATCGTGCTTCGTCCAGGCCCGGTGCAACTCGATCTGTTTTCCGCCTCGGTGACCAAGCCCCTGGCCCGCGGGCTCTCGCATCACCTCGAAGGCAATAACCTCCATGGCGCGTATCTGCACCATGAAAAACTCATACCCCGGGCAACGCTCGAAGCGTATCTGCTCTGGCGCCTGGGTCCCAGTTCGCGCGGCGCGCTCGACCTCAAAACAACCGGCCTGCGCCTGGCCGGCGAGCTCCCCGCGCACCTCGATTACTCGACAGAATTCATTGCCCAGACCGGCGCCATTGGCGGCAGCCGGATGGGCGCCAACGCCACCCACCTCATCCTCTACCGCTCTCTTTCCCCTGCCAGCCGCTTCAAGCCCCGCTGGTTTGCCGAATACAATCACGCCACCGGCGACCGAGACCCGAACGACCAAAAGATCAGCACTTTCGACCAGCTCTATCCTACGCCCCATGAAAAGACTGGCCTCGCCGATCAGGTGGGCTGGCAAAACATACACCACCTCGCGACCGGCGTGAACTTCACCCCCTGGCGCCGCTGGACCGTCCGCGGCAGCATGCAGAACTGGTATCTTGACCAGGCGCGGGACGGTGTTTATCTCACCAACGGCACGCTGGTCTTTCGCGATGTCACGGGCTGCTCAGGCCGCCACGTCGGCGAGGAAGCTGATCTCACGGCAATCTACACGGCCGGCGCGCAATCGATCGGCCTCGGCTACGGCCACATTTTCGCCGGCGGCTTTCTGCGCCATGTCAGTCCCGGCCATGGGCTCAACTACTTCTATCTCAATGTTGGCTACCGGTTTTAAGCCACTTCTCGAGCGGCGGAAAGAGCAATTCTTTTACATCCGCCCGCTCCAGATCCCCCGCCAAAATCAGCCGCGCCGCCAAATCCAGCCGCGCCGCGGCGGGCTCCCCCTTGCGCCGCGCCGCGATCGCCTTCACGCTCTCATAGCCCATGCGAAACGGGTCCTGCACAATCAGGGAATCAATCCAGCCTTCCCGCAAATCGGCAACTAACTGCTGGCTGGCGTCAATGCCGACCAACCGCACGCCCCGGGCTGACCGCGCCTTCAACGCCTGCACCGCCCCGCCCAGGCTCGACTCGTTATCGGCAAACACCCCCGCCAGATCCTTGTGCGCCGATAGAGCATTCTCCGTTACCGCCAGCGCCCGCGCCCGGTTGGCCATGCCGAACTGCACTTCCAGCACTTCCACCTTCGGGTGCTTCGCGCGTATTTCCTCGAGAAAACCCTCCTCCCGCTCCATCGTCGATGCGCTACCTGGCATAAAGCCAACCACCAGCACCTTGCCCTGACCCGACAGGATCTCGCCCATGCGCCGCGCCGCCATCCGCCCCGCCTCGCGGTTGTCGGTAGCGACAAAAGTCACCCGCTTGGCTGTATCGACATCACTGTCATAAACGGCCACCGGCACCCCGGCGTCCTGCGCCCGCTCAATCACACCCACCAGCGCTTTGCGGTCCACTGGCGCAATCGCGATCCCGGCCAGCCGCCGCGTCACCATCGACTGCATGATGTCGATCTGGCGCGCCCGGTCGATCTCAAGCGCTGGCGCGTTCCACTCGATCTCATAGCCAAACTGCCGGCCCGCCTCAATCGCTCCCGCCTGCACCGTCAGCCAGAACTGGTGGCTCGCCCCCTTGGGAATGACGCCAATCACCGGCCGGCCCTCGCGGGCGCAGCCCCCTAGCCAAACACAGAAACAAAGAATCAGAAACTTGCGCATGCTAGCCTCTCATCATATGCTCCGGATCGAGGTCGGCCCGAGCGAGGCAATCGCCGAAGGAACCAGCATCGAAGTCCTGCACGACGCCGATACCTATGTCGTCTGCCGCCACCAGGGCGCACTGCATGCCCTCGAAGGCCTTTGCCCACACCGCAACGGCCCCCTCGGCGCCGGCAATTTCGCCGACGGCCATCTCATTTGCCCTTACCATGGCTGGGAATTCGATTGCGTCTCCGGCGCTTATGACCGCAACTCCAGTGTGAAGCTGAAGAAGTTCCCCATCACCGAACGGGAAGGATGGGTCTACATCGAAATTGCCTGAGCTGCCTGAAGTCGAGACCGTTGTCCGCGGCCTCGCCCCGGTACTCCCCGGTCAGACCATCCTTCGCGTCGAAGGCGCCGCGCCCGTCGAGGCTGTAGGCCGCGTCATCCAGGCCGTACGCCGCTACGGCAAGTTCATCGTCCTCGATCTCGACGGCGGTATGCTCTTCGTCCACCTCGGCATGACCGGCCAATTGCGGCTCGATGAAGGCCAGAGTGAATTCACCCGCGCCCGCTTTCATCTGAGCGACGCTACCCTGCGCTTTGACGACATCCGCAAGTTCGGAAAGATCTTTTGTGCCCGCGATTACCCCCAGCGCGGTCCCGACCCGCTCGAGCTCAGCGAAGCCGCCTTTATCGCCCTCACCCAAGCCCGGCGCGCCCGCATCAAGGCCCTCCTGCTCGACCAGAGCTTTCTGCGCGGCATGGGCAATATCTATGCCGACGAAGCCCTCTTCGCTGCCCGCATTCATCCCCTTGCCCTCGCCACCCGCCTCAGCCGCCCCCGCCTCGCCAACCTTTTCCGCGCCATCCAAGCCATCCTCACCGAGGCCATCGCCGCCGGCGGCTCCTCCATTTCCGATTACGTCGACTCCCGCGGCGGCAAAGGTTCTTATCAGGACCGTCACCAAGCCTACGGCCGCCACGGCCAGCCCTGCCCCCGCTGCGGAACCACGCTCGAGCGCATCCTGGTCGTCCAGCGCGGTACTAGCTTCTGTCCCCGCTGCCAGCGCCGCTGATCTGTACCAGCTCCGCCGCCCCCAACACTTCATCGTGAAAGGCATCACAGCCAATGCACAGGTTCTCGTAAATCCCGCCCGTGACCAGTGGCACCCGCGATTTTTCCCGGAATTTCTCCTCACTCCAGCCATGGGTCAGACCCATTCGCTCCGGCCTTCCCGCGTTGATCGCCTCGTACACCGCATTGCCGCGCAGTGCGCCCAGTATCTCCTCAAGCGGTCTTTCCACCACATTGCCCACCGGCCGCTTCGTCTTCACGCAGCAGGGAAACACATCGCCCCGCGGGTCGATCGAAACCTCGCTGCCCGAATATCGCGTCTCAAGAAAATTCAGCCCCCCCGACCACTGGTGACAGAAGTTGTCCTCGATTCCCGCCGTCGATAGACCATGGCGCCAAGCCCGTCCCCGCGGCCAGAGCTTGCCGATCCACAAATCCGCCGTTGCCCCAAAAAAGTGAAAGTAATGTCCCTCGTCCGCCGCTTCCCGCCCCTGCTCGGCCAACTTGTTCAAGAGCTCGAAGCCTGCTTGCTCGAGAATCCCGCCGCACTTTTGCCGCAGCGACTCGCGCGCCGCCGCCGTCTCCAAACCCGCGTGATATTTGTCGAGCCCGGAAACCGATACCATCCAAACGCCCAGTTCCTTCAGCTCCTCCGCGATGCGCCGCGTCAAAAGATCCCCGGTCGTCTGCACGATGATCTTGACTCCACCCCGGCGGCGATACCGCCCCTGTAGCCGTTCGATTCCCGCGTACAACACCGCCTCCCGCACCGGATCGAGCAGAATCTCCCCGCCAGCTAGTATCACGCTGCCCGGTTTTTCCCGGTAGCCGCCCGCTCCGTCCGGGTCCCGTCGGTCCAGGTAGGTCATCCGGGCCGGCAAATGATCGATAATCCGCGGCATATTCGCCACACTTTCGGCCACAACTCCAGCCAGATCCGCACCACGGTAGGGACGGAAGCGATCTTCATAGCAATGCTCACAGGTCCGATGGCAAAGCCAACTCATCACGTAGTAGAGCGATTCCATTAGGCTCCCACCGATTGATCATACCGCCATGAATCCATCAAACAATTCATTGCCGGCTCAATTTCGTATCCCGTTTTTCGACACGGTTTCGCTATCGATTCAAAGCCTCTTATGGGCACTTGATGCAACAGCGAAAGTCCCTCACGGATTTGCTATCCTTTGGCGTGTTGAGGAGTCCTGCACTGGTATTCTTGCAAGGACAGTGTTGTTTCGGCTGAGGAGGTGATTTGCAATCAACCATCCATCCAGTTCTGTTAAGCCATAAGGATTTTCTTAGAACTTTCTAAGGATAATCCTAGGTCGTTTCTAGAGACTACTTTCATTGCTCAAGTACTAGTCTGCCGCTTAAAATGATGAAAAAGAAAGAGGGCGTGTAAGTATGTCGGCCGCTACTGATTTCGAAACTGAGTCGTTGTCCATGAACGAAGAATTCACAAAACGCAAGATCCGCATCGTGCTAGCCGACGACCACCCAATCGTTCGCGATGGTCTAAAGAAGATGCTGTCCCTCGAGAGCGATCTCGAAGTGGTCGGCGAGGCCAACGACGGTCGTGAAGCCCTCGAACAAGTGCAAATGCACGAGCCCGATATCCTGATTCTCGACCTGCGCATGCCGAATCTGGATGGCCTCAGTGCCTTGCAGACTCTGCAACACATCAACCGCATGACCCGGGTCATCATTCTCACGGCGAGCGAAGACAAGAATGAATTCGTTCAGGCCATGAAACTTGGTTGCAGCGGCATTGTCCTCAAGCAAACCGCACCGGAATTGATCGTCAAGAGCATTCGCAAGGTCAACGACGGCGAGATCTGGCTCGACTCGCACACCACCGCGGCGGTCATGCGGCAGTTTGCCATTGTTGGCGGAGAGGGCAACTCGGCTGCAAGTTCCCGTTCCGCCACATCCCCCTTTTCGCAGACCGGATCCTCCGGCCAGGCCAAGGTGAGAGAGCGCTCTCCCCTCAGCGCCCGCGAGCGGGAAATTGTCGGCCTTGTGGCCCAGGGCTACAAGAACAAGGAAATGGCTGAGAAGATGTTCATCTCCGAGCAGACGGTGAAGAATCATCTGCACAACATTTTCGACAAGCTGGGTGTTAGTGACCGTCTCGAACTCGCCCTCTACGCGATCCACAAGGGCTTGCACCTCGGCGGCGACAAGTAAAGCCGGCTGCTTCCTAGCGGGCACCCTTGTTGGGCTGCCATAGCGCTTCCGGCAGACCCAAGGCCTGATTCACCCAACGGCTCCAAACAAAAAACGCATCACTCAACCGGTTCAGGTATAGCAGAGCATCGCGTGGGACCTCTTCTTGGTGACTGAGCGTGACCAATTCCCGCTCAGCCCGGCGGCAGATCGTGCGGCAGACATGCAGTTCCGCGCACAGCCTCGAGCCCCCCGGCAGAACAAAACTCCGCAACGGCGGCAACGCCGAGTTGTACTGGTCAATGTCGCGCTCCAGTTGAGTGATGGTCTCCTGGTTCACTCGGGGCTGGTTAGGGTGCAGATCTTCCGGCAAGGTCGCCAGCACACTGCCCAGATTGAACAATTCGTGCTGTATCCTCTCACAGATCGCTTCCAATTCGTTCAGCTTGTTGTCACTGGCGGAAATACGTACCAGGCCTACGAAGGAATTCAACTCGTCAACCGTACCGAATACGGCGATCCGCTGGGCATCCTTTGGAACACGCTGCCCGCCCACCAGTCCCGTCTCCCCTTTGTCGCCGGTCTTCGTATAAATCCGGTTCAGGGCCAGACGGGGTTCGTGGAAAGCTTCACTCATGACTCTTTGTGTGATTACTTCGGGCAGCCTTTGGATTGAATATCCGAGGCCGGCGCATCCTGAATTCCCGCAATGCCGTTCGGCATCGGGCCCGCTTTCGGCACGAGCCAGATCTCAACGCGGCGGTTCTTCGCGCTGCCGTCCTTGGCGCTGATCTTGCCGCCCGCCCGCTCCTTCACCGTCGCCTCGCACAGGCTCGTCTTGAAGGGGGACAGCTGTTCAGCGCCCACATAGGCCACCTTGATGCGGCTGCGCTCAAGCCGCTTGCACGGCTCAACGCCCGCACTCAACACGGCGGCCACCTGCAGCACCCGCTCCTCGTCGAGCTTGCGCGTCTTCTTGGCCTTTACGTCGCGCACCTTCACGTTCTTCTCAGTGGCGTCAAAGTGGCCTACGAGCAGCACGTCATAGTCGTTCATCGCCGCCGCGCGTTCAAAGGCCTGATCGAGAATCCGTTTGCCGCAGTTGTTCACCCTCGCCCCGCGCTTGCCGAACACGATGTCGTCCAGCTGCATCGGCTGCGGACGCGGCGGCGGCGGTGGCGCCACCGGTGGCGCTGGCGGAGCCGTCACCGTCAGCGATGCCGATTTCGACTGGCTTCCCTGCGTTGCCGTTATGCTCAACGTCTTCGACGGCCCGCCCGGACTCAGATTCAGACTGCTGCCCGCGAACGTCGCCGTATGCGAATTGTTGCCCGGCTTCAGCGCCAATCTCGCCGTCGCCGGTTCGATCGTCCCTTCCGTGGCTGAATAGTTAAGCGTCACCTCTTCACCCGCTGCCGGCCCGTCATAGCGGATCGTCGAGGTAATCCGCGAGACGCCATTGAAGGCAATCCGCGCCGGGTCTACAACTACACTCACCAATTCGATGATCGGCTGTTTCACCGTCAGCGTAGCCGTGCGCTCCGCCGCCGGAATAGGGAATTTCTTTAGGTAGTTCCGCGTCTTCTTATCCGTTACCTTCGTCGTATCGGCTTCGATAATCGCCTTGATGGCATGCTCGCCGGCCTTCAGCCCGCTCAGCGTAATCGAACTATCGCCGCTTACTGGCTTGCCGTCCACCATCCAGTTGTATTTCGGAGTGACACCAAGGCAGCTATTGGAGGCCGAAGCACTGTAGGTGGCCGACTCGGTCACCCAGATCGTCTTCGAGCCCGGTTCGATCGAGCCCGCGCGGAATTCGCAAACCGGTCCCTGATCGATCGCCCCCAACATCAGCACCAATCCACCAGTCGTCTGGAAGTAATTCACCGGCGCGGTCCGCGTATGCGCGATCGCCCCAGGCAAACCAGAGCCCCGCACGCCGAAATCTGGCGTCGCCGTGACAAATCCGCGCGTGTCAAAGCGCAAACCGATACGCTCGGTCAGCGCTGCCTTCAAGCCCAAGCCGTAGTTGAACGCCAGCCGGTATTGCGATTCCCACGGCGTCGTCTGCCGGAACGGAGTATTCACGCCGCTGCCCAACTGCCGCCGCGCATCCTCGGTCAGCCCAAAATAGTCAATCCCGAATCCCGTTGTGAAAAACGGCCGGATCCGTGATTCCCGCGGCTTGAAATGAAAGACCGGATTGAAATGGAATTGCCGCAGACGCACCCCCATCGAGTATTCGTTCTGCGTGGCGGGAATGCGGTAGATTACATTCGCCACCCCATGCAGCGTCCCCGTCTGCTCCAAGCTGATATAGTTCCAGAAATTCTGCGTCAGGCGCACTCCGGCCACGCCGCCATTGGCGAAATCCTGGTGCGGTTGATCGTTTTGCCGGTTGAAAAAACCAGCTCCACCGAACAGATTGATTTCATAGCGGGCTCCCCCGCTGCTGCTGCCGCTCTTCTTTGCGGTCGACGTGGAACTCGTTTGCGCCACAAGGTTAAGTCCCGCGGCCAGCGTGAACGAGGTTACAAGAGCGAAAGTTTTCAGTTTCATATGTTTAAAGGACACCGACAAACCTTATTTTACCGTAGGTTGCCGATTGATTGCACATAAAGCCCACGGGCGGGCGTTTGCGCCACCAGCAGATCGGGCATGGCCTCGGAAACATAGAGCTTCTCGAACACGAGATGAGAGTCCTCCTGGGCCGGCAGCCAGTACCAGTTCTCCCCTGCGTCGGGCGACCAAAATACTCGCCGGTGCCGGAGCGCGAAACACAGCCCCTTGCGCTTCGGATGAAACGCAACGCTGCGAATCCACTCCTGCTGCACCATGCGCCAGCTCCGGCCTCCGTCGGTGGACTTGGCCAGCCCCTCGAGGGAGGCGCGCAAACGCACCTGCGGAGCAAACGGATCCGTCGCTGTTTCGAAGCCCGGTTCCCGCGCGGGAGCGGCCGCGTCAGGCTCGAACACCCGTGGCTGTCCCCCGTCGATTCGCAAACCCGCAAAGTGGCGGCAACAATCCGCCGGCTGCCAGGCCCCGGCACTCCATCGGAATAGTCCCTCGTATGGCGCCAGGGCGAAAAACTCCGCCGCCGTCGAGGCCAGCGCCGACAACGCCCGGCTGGCAAAGCCCTCGTTGCGCGGCGCGAAGCTGCCGCCCCCATCCGTCGTCTCGAGCAAGCCATGCCGTTCCGTGGAAATATAAAAGCGCCGCTGATCCGCCGGATGCCAGGCAATGCTGGTGGCGACAAAGTCGTTGCGTTTGGTCCAACTCAATCCGCTATCCCCGCTCGACCACATCCCCGCGCTCGTGCCCGCGAATACAATCGACCGGTCATGCGGCGATTGTGAAACAACATAAGTGCGGCGGTTCGTGCCCGGAATTCCCTGCACCCGCCGCCAGGCTGTGCCTCCGTTCAACGATGCATAAATGCCACTGCAGGCGCTGGCAAACACCCGCGACGGCTCACGCGGATCCACGGCGAGCGAGAAGATGTCGCTATCGTCGTACATCCCAGTGGCGATCTTCTGCCAGGTTTCCCCACCATTTACCGTCTTCCATGGCAGATGCGGCGTGCCCGCGAATAGCGTCCCCGCCCGCCGCGGGTCAAAGGCCACCGATACGATCGCGCTCAGATCGGCGATCGACTTCGGGCTGATCCGCCGCCAGCTCGCGCCTCCGTCGTTCGTCTTCCATACCCCCTCGCTCGTTCCCGCCGCGATCACCCGCGGGTCTCCCGCCCAGGCCGTCAAGGCAAACACCGAGAGCCGGGCCGTACTCTCGATGCGCTGCCACGATTCCCCCTCATCGCTCGAAAGCCAGATCCCGCCCGGCGCTGCCCCCACCAGCCACTGTCCTGGCACAATCAGCGCCGCATCGAGCCGCGCTCCCTCAAGATCAGGAAAGTTCTTGAGATGCGTCCAGCGCCGCCCCCCATCCCGGCTCCGGTATAGCGAGGCGCCGCGCAAACCGAGCGCCAGCATCGTATCCGGCTTGGCCGCATCGAGGCCCACCTGCCGCGCCGCCCCTCCCCAAGGGCCGATCGGCCGCCATTCCGGATATTGTGCCAGGCACAAACTCCCCAGCAGGATTACACTATGGAAACGAATCCAGTTCACTAACTCCCAGTGTGAACTATAATAGAGGTGTCTGGCCTTGAACCGCATACGCGTATTAGTGGCGAAGCCAGGACTCGACGGTCACGACCGTGGAGCCAAAGTCATCGCCAGAGCTCTTCGCGACGCCGGCATGGAAGTGATCTATACCGGTTTGCGTCAGACGCCGGAAATGATCGTCAACGCCGCCTTGGACGAAGACGTCCAGGTAATTGGCTTGTCGATCCTGTCCGGTGCGCATATGGCCATCGTGCCCAGGGTGCTCAATCTGCTGCGGGAGCGCGAAATGTCAGACGTGCTGGTGGTTGTTGGCGGCATCATCCCCGATGATGATGCGCAACACCTGAAGCAGTTGGGAGTGTCGGCGGTTTTCCAACCCGGATCCGCACTGGAGGCAGTGGTGGACTTCATCCGGGGTGCGGTTAAAATCCCCGCCTGACGATATTTGAAAGCAAGAGGAGCGAATGCCTCTCCAAGACAAAATGAACATTGCGGTGTTCGTCGATTACGACAACATCGAAATTGGACTGAAGACAACGTTACGTCGCGAATTCGACGTTTCCCTTTGTCTCGATGCACTGAAAGAGCGTGGCGATATCGTAGCGAAGTTCGCCTATGCAAACTGGGGCCGCCAAGAAGGCGCAGCCCGGCAAATGGCGGAGAATGCCGTACAGATGGTGCAAAGGCTGCCCAGCCCGCGCGGGGACAAGAATGGGGGAGATATCAATCTGGCGCTCGATGCGCTCGAAATGGCTTTCACCCATACCCATGTCAATGCCTTCGCCATCATCAGCGGTGACAGCGACTTCATTCCGCTCGTCAACAAGCTGAAGGAATACGGTAAGACCGTGTTTGTGGTCGGCGGAAAAGCCTTCACCTCGAACATTCTCCAAAGCAACTGCCACGAATTCGTGGCTTATGAAAATCTCCTGATGGACCGCGCCGCGCGCCTCGATGGCGCCGAAGGCGGCCCGCAGCTCGAGCGCCTCAAGCAGGAATTGACCGAGGCCATCTCGCGCTCCGATCAGGGTGGCGGCCGTTGGGACCGGGGTGACCGCGACCGGGGTGACCGCGACCGGGGTGACCGCGACCGGGG
>JAINDK010000076.1 GCA_019931185.1 Bryobacter sp. CoA8 C33 | reverse complement strand
GCTCGACGAATACGTCGATGTCCATAACGAAAGCCCCAAGCCGTTCATTTGGACCGCTAAGGCCAACGGCATTCTTGCCAAAGTGATGCGTGCCAAAGCATCGGCGCTTACTGGTCACTCTGTGTGAAGTACTACACTAGCAGCAGGCCGCCCTCATCCTCGACTTACAAAGCTAATTGAGACACGAGTCAGAGGAGCGAGACCGCATGGATCTTCCGTTTTTAAATGCGTGCGCCAATAGTACTTCGCCCTCAGCTTCTAAGCTGAATGCTCTAGTCATTTCGGTGGGTTATAGTCATCTTGAAAAATTCACTTATGACGCCGAGATTACTTGGCGTTCTTCAGCCTTGGTGATACTCTCGGAGCTGAGGGAAATGTTTTTTTTAGTTGTTCTTTCAATAGCCACCGCGGCGCTATTCGCGTATTGGTTTCGCTATAGCTGCCACTTAATTCTGCGCACTCGAACTGCTGAGAACTTCGGGGAACGCGTGAGCCTTGCCAAGGGTCTCAGTTTTGATCATGTAAAAGTTGAAATCGAGCGGACAACAGACCATGATTTGGAGAGATTGTACTTTTCCCTCGACAAAGATTATCGGGTCATGACTCGTTTGCTGGGAGACGACGCGGCAGAGATGCCGCAAGAGAGCCGTTGGGAAATGAGCCTGTTACGAGCGAATTTTTCCCTAACAAGGTGCCACTTCCTGTTATCCCGCAAACTGGGCATCGGCGATGCGCGGCAAGCGCTCGCGGAAATGTCTGAAACAGTGGAACACTTTGCCAACAGCTTCGGCGAACAGACCAGCTTGCGAGCGATGGCATGGGATTGTCAGGGAAAAATCGATTCGGGTGCATCCCGGGCTCAAATGAGAGGGGCGCACTCCTCTCCTTTTTGAATAAGATGACAATGTGAGTGAACTGTCGGCGGCTACGCAGCGCCTTAAAATCGTAACGGATGAGATCGGCAAAATCATTGTCGGTCAGGATGAAGTGGTGCAGGGAGTCTTGATCTGCCTGCTCGGCGGCGGCCATGTGCTGCTCGAAGGAGTGCCGGGGCTCGGCAAAACGACTCTGCTTAGGACGCTCTCGCGGGTCCTGCACTTGAAGTACAGCCGGATCCAGTTCACGCCCGACCTCATGCCGGCTGACATCGTCGGCAGCATGATCATGGACACCGATGAGCGGGGGCAAAAAAACTTCCGCTTCCAGGCAGGCCCGATCTTCGCCAACCTCGTGCTGGCGGACGAAATCAACCGGGCGACGCCGAAGACGCAAAGCGCGCTGCTGGAAGCAATGCAGGAACGAACGGTGACGAGCGGAACCACGACGCATCACCTGGAGAGTCCGTTTTTGGTCATGGCCACGCAAAATCCGATCGAGATGGAAGGCACTTATCCCTTGCCGGAAGCGCAGTTGGACCGCTTCCTGATGAAGATCCTCGTGAAGTATCCGAACCGCGCCGACCTGGCGACGATTGTCGAGCGGACCATCACGCGAGACGAAGTGGCCCTTGAGCCCCAGCTCGACGTAGCGGGTATTCTCGAGTTGCGCAAGCTGAGCCGCGAAGTGCTGGTGGCGCCACACGTACAGGACTTTGCCGTCGATCTCGTCATGGCAACACAACCGGATCAAGGGCAGGCGCACCCGCTGGCGAAGAAGTATATCCGCTACGGCAGCTCGCCGCGCGGGGCGCAATCCCTCGTCGAGTGCGGACGAGTGCTGGCAATGATGCGGGGCCGGGCGCAGTTGAGCATCGACGATATCGCCGCCGTGGCCCCATCGGTACTGCGGCACAGGATCATCCTGAATTTCGACGCGCATGCCGACGGGCAGACGACAGAAACGATTCTGCCGGAAATTCTCCAGGGTGTGGCGACGCAAGCCGCCCCGGTCCGCTAGCGGTTAGGCGTGGCGAACGCGGGCTTTCAAATCGAAAAAGCCTTTCTCGAGAGGCTGGAGCGGCTCACCATACACTGGGGGAAGTCCTTTCCCGGCGTAGTGGGCGGACACAACGCGAGCCGCTTTTCCGGTCCGGGACAGGAGTTTCTCGACCATCGCAATTTCACTAGCGGGGACGACTTGCGGGCCGTGAACTGGCGGGCCTACATGCGGCTCGAAAAGATGTTTCTCAAGCTGTTTCAGATCGAGCCCCGCGTACCCATCCGCGTCCTGCTCGACGCGAGCGCCAGCATGGGAATGGGACCGAAGTGGGATTATGCACGAAAACTGACGGCGGCCATCATTTACGTCGGCTTGGTGCGGCTCGATGCCATTCAGTTGATCCCGTTCCGCGACAGCCTCGAGGAAGGTCTTGCCTGCGGCGGAGGAAGGCACCGCTTCTCCCCCGTGGCCGACTATCTCGAAGCCCTTCAGGCGAGCGGCAAAAGCGACGTCAATCGCGTCGTACGGCAGTTTCTAACTGAAGGGAGACAGCGGGGCCTGATCATTGTGATCTCCGATTTTCTCGGCGAGGAAGAATGGACCAAGCCCTTGCAGTATCTGGCCGACTACGGGCACGAGTTGACCCTCATTCAGATATGGAACGAGGAAGACCGCGCGCCGCAGGCCGCCGGAGACCTCGAGGTGACCGAAGTCGAAACGGGCCGTCAAATCAAGCTGACCTTCGATGAATCCGCGCGCGATCAATATACGGAATCCTTCGACGCCTACGCGGAGCAACTGCGCCGCCTCGCGCTGCGCAACCAGGGGCGCTACAGCGGGCTGCCGACCACGGTCCCCGTGGAAGAAGCCGTTTTCGGCTCACTGATGACCGCACAGGGGTTGCGCTAGATGGAGTTCCTGAATCTCAGCCTGCTCGAGTTCACCGCTTTGTTCGGCCTCACCGGCGCCGTCGTGGTGGCGCTCTATCTGCTCGACCGGTCGCGGATGAAAGTCGAGGCGGCGACACTGCGATTCTGGCTGGCGGCGCGCATTCCGCCCAGCCAGCAGCGCCGCCGCCGCATCCAGCAGCCTTGGAGCCTCTTGCTGCAGTTGTTGGCCTTGGGCCTTTTGTTATTGGCGGCGGCGCAGGTGCGCTGGGGCGGAGAGAAATTCACGCCGCGCAATCACGTTCTGTTGGTGGACGTCTCGGCGGCCAGCGCCGCTCCAGCCCGGCAGAACCCGCGCGAAACCGTGCTGGCCGCCTCCCAGCGCAAGGCTCTGGCCTGGTTGCGTTCGCTGCCCACGCAGGATCGCGTCAGCGTGGTCGAAGCGGGCACGCTGTTGACGCCACGCAGCGCTCTTGAGACCAACCGGGCGGCAACGCGCAGGG
This sequence comes from Bryobacter sp. CoA8 C33, assembly GCA_019931185.1. Classification (GTDB taxonomy): domain Bacteria; phylum Acidobacteriota; class Terriglobia; order Bryobacterales; family Bryobacteraceae; genus Bryobacter. The sequence continues at coordinate 47,578 of JAINDK010000076.1, read as the reverse complement.
CCATCCAGAGCTTGGGTAGCGCCACGGGTAGTGCCCGGCTGGAGGATGCTTTTGACTTTGCGGCGGGCCTGCAGCGGCGCGCCGGCGGCGCCCCGGGCGAGATCGTTTACGCGGGCCCGGCGCGACTGGCCCAGGGTGAAGATCCCGTCGCGCGCATTCCCGCCAACCTGCGCCTTCTCGTAACCGATACCTCGCTCAACAACCTCGGCATCCGGCGCGCCGGGGTCAGACGGAGTCTCGACGACCTCGAAGTCTGGGACGTGCTCGTGACGGTGAAGAACTATGCATCCACCCCCCGTCCGATGCGCCTGGGCATGAGCTATGGCGGAGTGCCCGTGGGGAGCACCAATGCAACGCTCGCCCCCGGCGCGGAACAAACCCTGACCTTAACCCACCGCACCCGCTCGGCCGGCATGCTCGAACTGCGCCTCCTCGGCCAGGACGATCTTGCCGTCGACGACCGCGTTGAGCTCGAGTTGCCGGAGTTGCCGCGCCTGCGCGTCAAGGTCTTCTCGCGGGATCCGCAATTGTGGCGGCCGCTGCTCGCCGCCAATTCGCTCGTCGAGGCCAGCTACCGGGCTCCCGAGGAATACCGTGCCGGCGAGGCGGATGGCAGTCTGCTGATACTGGATGGCATCACCCCGCCCAAGCCCGCAGCCTCCCCCGTGCTCTATGCCAGCCGCGGCCGCGAGGAAGCGCTGGTCCGCAACTGGCGCAGCGAACACCCCATCGCCCAGGGCATCCGCAGCCGCGACTTCAAGCTCACCTCGGCCGCCCTGCTCGAGGCCCGCGGCGGCGAAACCGCCGTGCTCGAAACCGAACGCGGTCCCGTGCTCCTCGCCGCCCCCGGCGTCGTGCGATTGGGCTTCCAGCCCGCCCTGACGGCAATGAGCCAGGAAATTACCGCCCCCCTTCTGGTCGGCAACATTCTCCGCTACCTCTCCCCGGCCAGTTACCGCCAATGGGAAAGCGTGGCGGCCAGCCCGGGCGCGATCCAGTTGCCGGCCGGAGACGGGGAGGCAGGCAAACTGCAGGTGCTTACCGGCGAGGGACGCGCGCTTGCCTATACCATCAGCAACGGCATGCTGCGCAGCTTCATGCCCTCACCCGGTACGGTTCGGATCCTCGACGGTGCGCGCGAGGTCGTCTACTCACTCACCCTGCCCGACCTGCCGGACAAAAGCTGGGATGCCCCATCCACCGTGGCCGCCGGCATTCCCCCCGACGGCTTGAGTTCAGCCGAGGCAAAAGAGCTTTGGCGCTGGCTCGCCCTGGCCGGAGCCATCGTGCTCGGCGTCGAGTGGTGGCTCTTTGCCCGCCGGCAGCGCAAGTGGTGGAAGCTCGCGGCGATCGCCGTCATTCTCGCGGCCCTGCTCGGCCCCGCCATCCCGCTGTTTGAAACCAAGTTAGCCGTAACCGTGCTGGCCGACACGTCGCAAAGCCTCACCGCGGCGGATTTCGACCAACTGGCCCAACGGGTTCGTGGCATCCAACAGGCGCGCGGACGGCACCTTGTGCGCGTGCTGCCCTTTGCCCGCGCCGTGCGCGCCATCGGCGCCGAAGAGCAGACCACCGGCTTGAAACCCACGGCGGGTGAGCGGGGCCGCGGCACGAATCTCGAAGGCGCCCTGCGCGATGCCATCGCCTCGACACCAGCCGACCTCGTACCCCATTTCGTCCTCATCAGCGACGGTATGGAGACCGAAGGCAACGCCTTGCAAAGCCTGTGGCAGGCACAGCAGATGAACATTCCCATCGACACCTACCTGCTCGGTGGCCGCCCCCGCCCGCAATTGCACATCGACGCCGTGCGCATGCCGCCACAGGCCTTCGCCGGCGAAAAGTTCACCGTCGAGATCCGCCTGCGCTCGCCACGGCCCACGCGGGCCAAGCTCGAATTGAAGGGCGAAGGCAAGACCATCGGCGCCGGCGAGGTGGCTCTCCGCGAAGGCCCCAACGAGTTGAACGTGACCGCCTCGGTGACCACCTCTGGCGTCATTCATCTGGCGGGCGCCGTGGGCGCCGAAGGCCTTGGCGAGGCCCGCTTCGATCAGGCCGTCTACATCCGCAAGCCCCGCCTGCTCTACGTCAGCCAGGACCCGGCGGGTACCGACCTGAACTTCATGCGCGCCGTCGATGCCTACCAGTTTGAAGTGACGCGGGCAACGGAATTACCGCTACCGACGCTCGGCCAATACGAAGTCGTGGTGCTCAACAACCAGGACCTCGAAGGCTACACGGCGGCCATGAAGGCGGCAGTGGAAGGCTATGTAAAACGCGGTGGCGGACTGCTCACCATTGGCGGCGAGCGCAACCAGTATGTGGAGAAAAAACCCGGCACGCCGGAAGATCCGCTCGAGCGCACCCTGCCGGCGCGCCTCGCTCCCCCGCGCAGCCCGGAAGGCACCTGCGTCGTGCTGATTGTCGACAAAAGCTCGTCGATGGAAGGCCGCAAAATGGAACTGGCCCGCATCGCCTCGATCGGCGTGATTGAGAACCTGCGGCCCATCGACCTCATCGGCGTGCTGATCTTCGACAACTCCCACCAGTGGGCCGTGCCCATCCGCAAGGCTGAAGACAAGGTCTTAATCAAGCGCCTCGTCGCCGGCATCACTCCCGACGGCGGCACCCAGATCGCTCCGGCTTTGATGGAGGCGTTTAAGAAAATCGTCCCCGTCAAGGCCACCTTCAAGCACATCGTGCTCCTCACCGATGGCATCAGCGAAGAGGGCGATTCGATCAACCTCGCCCGCGAGGCTGGCAATCAGCGCGTCACGATTTCCACCGTGGGCCTCGGCCAGGACGTCAACAAAGGCTACCTCGAGAAAGTCGCCCAATTCAGCAAGGGCCGCAGTTATTTTCTCACCGACCCAAGCGGGCTCGAACAGATTCTCCTGCGTGACGTCATGGAATTCACCGGCTCGACGGCAGTGGAAAAGCCCGCCCGGCCGATCCGGATGCGCGCCGCCGAGATCCTTGAAGGTATCAGCGTAGAGCAGGCGCCGGTGCTCAAAGGCTATGTCAAATACGAAGCCAAACCGGCGGCGGACCTGCTGCTGACCGTGCCCGGCGAGAAAGGCGACCAGAAGGACCCGTTGCTGGCCCGCTGGCAATACGGGCTGGGCCGCGTTACCGTATTCACCTCCGATGCCAAGAGCCGCTGGGCCGAGAACTGGATGGCCTGGCCCGGTTTTGACCGATTCTGGGGCAATGTCCTGCGCGACCTGTTGCCGCATTCGCAAGCCGAGGACTCCGCACTGAGCTTTGAGCCGACCAACCGCGAGCTCATCGTCACCTACCGGCTGCCCACGGGCGAGGCGGCACGCGCCACCGCACCTGCTTTATTTGTCTTCGGACCGAATGATTTCCGCCAACCGGTGCGGGTGGAACGCGTCGCGGCAGGCGTATTCCGCGGGCGGGTCTTCGTTGGCGACCGCACCGGCTTGTTCCGCGTCCGGCCGGCCGAGACGACAGCCCTGTTCCCGGAGATCGGCTATTACCGCGCCGAAACCGAAATGGTGGACTACGGCAACAATCCGGAGCTACTGCGGCAAATGGCGCGTTTCAGCGGCGGCGCCACGGAACCCCGCTATGGCGATATCTTCCGCGGCGGCGGCCGGCGGATTGAAACATCACTGGCGGTATGGCCCTTATTGCTTGGGCTCGCCATTGTACTCAATCTGATTGAGCTCTTCCTGCGCAAGGGTGTCGCGGAATACTGGCGCCGCCAACAGCCCGTCAGTCTCGCACAAGCCGCGTGATCGTCTCGATGTGGAAGGTCTGTGGGAACAAGTCGATCAGCGTGAGACCGGCAATGCGGTAGCCGGCCGGCAGCAGCAGAGCCAAATCGCGAACGAGCGTAGCCGGATCGCAGGACACTAGCCGCAACTCCGGCGAGGCGATACGGCCTAATTGCGCCGCTGCAACTTTGCCGAGACCGCTGCGCGGCGGGTCCGCCAGAATCACCTCGGGCGTCTCGCCCAGATCCGTCAGAAATGCATCGACATTCGCCTGAGCGATGCGCACATTGCCAACGGCCTGAGCCTTGGCGTTCGCCTCCAGATCGTACATCGCCACTTTGCCCGACTCGACGGCGGTAACGCGTTCAAACCGCCCCGCTAGCGGCAGGCTGAACAAACCGACACCCGCATACAGGTCCAACGCATGCCCGCCCGACAAGCCGGCCAGCGTCGACTCGGCCAGCGCGTCGATCAAGAACCGGTTGACCTGAAAGAAGCTGCGGTAGCTCACCTTCCATTCCCGCCCCAGCGCCGAATACCGGATCGCACCGGGCTTGACGCCCGGGATCTCCCGCTCGAGCCAGTCAAAAAATCTCTGCGCCACCGGTGAGTTCGTCTCGACCACGTTCAACTGGACATCGGTCTCATTCGTGAAGACCTCGAGCGATTTGAGAAAGTTGGGAAAGCGGCGGTCGCGGGCGAGCCGGTTCAGGGCCGTGAGAACTTCGCTGATCTTGGGCGAGGACACCGGGCAGGCCGTGGCGGGAACAAGCCGGTGGCTGGCCGCCTCGAGAAAGCCCACGCGCGAGTTGTGAAAGTGAAACTGGGTGCGGTTGCGATAGCCAAGAGGCGCCGCGGCGATCGTTTCGATCTCCACATCGAGGGCGAGCCGGGCCCGCTCGAAGAGCTCGCGCAGGATCTCCCGCTTCCAGTGCAGTTGCTGCTCGTAGGGCAGATGCTGGTAGTGGCAGCCCCCGCAGCGCTCATAATGCGGGCAGGCAGCCGGTACGCGCTCGGCGGCTGGCTCGATCACTTCGCTCAGGCTGGCCTCGGTGAAATTCGACTTTTCCCGGCGCGGTTCGATGGCAACCAACTCTCCGGCCGCCACCTTTGGCACCAGATAGACATGGCTATCATGGCGGCCGAGGCCCGCTCCGCCATAGACGAGCTTTTCGATGCGCAGCGTCTCCGGCGCGGAATCAGTGAGAGAATTGGTCTTTGACATGAAAAAGAGGGTCTTATCGGGAGTGCAGCCCACGGGGAATTTGCACATCGGCAACTATCTCGGGGCACTGAAGAATTGGACGAAGATTCAATATGACTACGAGAGCATCTTCTGCATCGTAGACCTGCACGCGATTACAGTCTACCAACGGCCGGAGGAACTGCGGGCGAAGATTCTCGAGATCGCCGGCATCTTTCTCGCCTGCGGCATCGACGCGCGGCATTCCAGCGTCATCGCCCAGTCCACCGTGCCCGGCCATGCTGAGCTTTCCTGGCTGCTCACCTGCATCACGCCCATCGGCTGGCTCGAGCGGATGACCCAGTACAAATCGAAAGCGGCCGGCCAGGAGACCATCCTCTCGGGCCTCATGCAGTACCCGGTGCTGATGGCCGCTGACATCCTTCTCTACCAGGCCTCGGTCGTTCCCGTCGGCGACGACCAAAGCCAGCATCTTGAGTTGACGCGCGACATCGCCCAGCGCTTCAATTCCCTCTATGGGGAAACCTTCGTCATGCCGGAAACCAAGCTGCCCACCGTCGGCGCTCGCGTCATGGGCCTCGACGAACCGGACAAGAAGATGAGCAAATCCGCCACGGGCAGCGCTCATGCGATTGCGATTCTCGACGAGCCCACGGTGATCCGCAAGAAACTTTCCCGCGCCACCACCGACTCCAATCCTCACGTCGATTTCGAGACGATGGGCTTGGGCGTGGCCAATCTGCTCGCGATTTACCAGGCCTTCAGCGAGGATTCCGATGAGGTCATGCGCAACCGCTTCAGCGGCATGCGCTACGGGGACTTGAAAAAGAATGTCGCCGACATGGTCGTGGCCCACCTCGAGCCCATCCAGCAGCGCTACCGCGAGATCACAGCCGACCCGGCTTACCTGGCGGGTGTGCTCGCCGAAGGCGGCCGCCGCGTTTCCCCCATCGCCGAAGACACCGTGCGGCTCACCAAACAACGCATGGGGATTTACACGGCCTGACGGATGGCGGAAGCTTCCATCTCGCTTGGCGCTTACGCCCGGCTGCTGCGTGGGAACCCGAATGTCAGGCGCCTCTGGCTGGCGCAGGTCATCAGCGAGATGGGCGACTGGTTCTATGCCGTCGCCATTTACAGCCTGCTGCTCGAGCTGACCGGCAGCGCCCGCAGCGTCGCCCTCGCCACCGTGGCGATGGTCTTTCCGCAAGTACTGATTTCCCCCATGGCCGGTGTGATCAACGACCGTCTGCCCCGGCGCCAGGTCATGATCGCCGCCGACATCGCCCGCTTCTTCATCGTGGGCGGCATGCTCTTCGCCCAGTCCGAAGATCGCATCTGGCTCGTGTACCTGCTCATGTTTCTCGAGACCGTCATGTGGGGCTTCTTCGAGCCCGGACGCTCCAGCCTGATGCCGAATCTTTGCAGCGGTGAGGGCGAGGTGCTGGTGGCCAATGCCCTGGGATCGACTACCTGGGCCGTCAACTTCTTCCTCGGCTCGGCCCTCGGCGGCCTGGTTGCCGCCAGCTTCGGGCGCAATGCCGTCTTCGCCATCAACGCTGTGACTTTTCTGATCTCCGCCTGGCTCCTGACCCGAATTGACCATCACGAGACGCACGTCGATACAACCCGTCCGCTGCGCTGGCGCGATCTGTTGGACTTCTCCCCGCACATCGAAGGCTGGCGCTATGTGCGGCAGCATCCGCGGCTCCAGCCGATCTTGCTCATCAAGGGCGGCGTCGGCCTGATCGGCGCCAACTGGGTCTTGCTGCCCGTGCTCGGCGAAGGCCAGTTCCGCCTTGATGGCTGGGGCTTGAGCCCCAGCCAGGCGGGCATGCTCGGCATGAGCACACTCATGGGCGCGCGCGGCATCGGCAGCTTTATCGGGCCGCTCTTCGGCGCCCCGCTCGCCACGCTCGATTTAAGCCGCTTGCGCTGGGGGATTGTCATTGGCTTCGCCGTGGCTTGCGCCGGCTACCTCGGCCTCGGCTGGGCCCCCGGCCTCGCCTGGGCCGCCCTCGCGGTGATCGTCGGCCATGCCGGCACCTCAATGAACTACGTCTTTTCCTCGACGCTCGTGCAAACCCTCAGCGAAGACCGCTTTCGCGGCCGCGTCACCAGCGCGGAGTTTGCCCTCATGATGACTTCGATCTCACTGGCAAGCTTTTTCTCCGGCGAAGCAATCGATGGCGGCATGCCAGCCCAGCAGGTGGCTAGTTTCGTGGGCTTGTTGACCATGGCGCCCATCGCCCTCTGGCTTTGGGCTACGCGGAAATGGAAATGATCCGGCGAAAGCCCTCGGCGCGCGTTGGCGGCTCAAGGTCGGCGTGCATTGCGCGAATTACCTCCGGCGGCACCACGCGCACCCGGGCGGCGTTGCGCTCCAGGCACACCGCCAGCGGCACATCGAAGTACACTGCCTCGGCGGCGGCCGAAAACGCGGCAGCCAGCTTCAACCAGGGCTTGCGGTCTCTACGGCGGAGATTCGTGGCGTCGAGAATCGTCGGCCCGGCGCCGAGCTCCAACCGCTGACGCAAGAGATAGCGCATCGCCGCGAACACGCGCGCATGGATCGTCTGGTCCTTCTCGTCCCCGGCCAGCAGCAGCCGCATTTCATCCGAACTGAGCACCGCTGCTCCCTGGGCGCGCGCCCAGGTGCTTTTCCCCGCGCCTGGCAGCCCGACCAGCACGATCACCTTCGGTTGTGTCACTCTTTGAAGTTAGAACAAGTGTGAACGGGCGACGACGAATCCTTTGGCTGGTGCTATTGCTGCTGCCGGTCCTCTTTCAGTTGTGGGTGCCGCCCTATACCGGCCTCGCGGATAACGGCGACTTTGCCAAAGTGGTAGGGCGCTTTGCCCTTAAGCCGATCGATGCCGGGCCGCAACCAACCTTTCTCTACTTCAACCGCGTGTGGGCAAAACAACCCGAGGCCGAGTGGGTGAGTCCGTATTGGGGCATAGCCACCAGCCTGACGCGCCTGGCGCTCTGGCTCGGCGGCAGGGAGATCTTCGACATTCGCTGGCTTGGGCTCGTCTACGTGCTGCTGTTCACGCTCGCCGCCTGGTGGCTATGCCGCGGACACTGGGCAACCGTTTTGCTGGCCGCGCTGCTGTTTACCGACGCCGCCTACGTCACCTACTGGCAGAGCTTCTATTTCGACGCCGCCGCGATCGTTTTCGCACTCATCCTCTTCGCCGCCTGGCGGGCGGAAAACCCTTGGGGCCTGACCCTTGGCGCTCTCGGCTTCGCCCTCGCCAAGGCCCCCCATGCGCCGCTAGCCATCCTTTTCGGCCTGCTCCTGCTCACCGAACGGCGCAAGCACTATCTCCCCGCCGCCCTGGCGCTCCTGCTCGGGGGCGCCTCGATGCTGTCCGGCGCCAGAGATGAATACAAAGCGACCGCTTATTACAACCTCGCCTTCTTCAAGCTGGCCCCAATCGACCCCGCCGCTCTCGATGCCCTCAAGATCCGCCCCGAAGACCGCGGCCTCATCGGCACCCATGCCTTTCTGCCCGACAGCCCCGCTCAGAGCGCGCAGTGGCTGCGGGAATTCTTCCCCCCCGGCGGCTACGCCAACGTCCTGCGCTACTACCTCACGCATCCCGCCGTGGCTCTGCGCGTCCTCTGGGCCGACCTCGCCAGCGAGGCCACCCAGATCCGCGCCGTCAATCTGGGTAACTACGAGCGCTCAACCGGCGTCGCCCCCGGCACCCGCTCGACCGCCTTCGGCTGGGCTAGCGCGGCCAAGAGCTGGCTGTTCCGCCTCGCCCCCTGGCACGTCTTCCTCCTGCTCGCCGCGGCACTCTATTGGCTGCCGCGACGGCCCCTTACCTGGGCCATCCTCGCCATGGCCGGCTATGAATTTGCCGTCGCCTCCCTCGCCGACGCCTGCGAGACCTACCGCCATCTGCTCCTCTTTCATCTCGCCCTCGACTGGCTCATTTTTCTCTTGCTGAACCAGTGGCTTGAAACCCAATCGAAACGGGCCCTGCCGCTATGATGGGATTTGAAGCAAAGTACCGCGGAGAGCACACAAGTTTCCCTAGGGGGGAAGAAGTTAGGCTGGCAGGGGATCCTGCTGCTCGTGCTGACGAACCTGGCTTCACTGGGCATTCTGCTTTGGGTGCTCCACGACGTCAAACTCGCTGAGATCCTCACCGAAATCCGGCAAATGCACTGGGGTTGGATTGCCCTCGCCGCCGCCAGCGATATCCTCGTCTATGTGCTCCAGGGCTGGCGTTGGAGCATTCTCCTCAAGCCGGTCGCCGAAATCCCCCTGGCGCGCAGCGTGCGCGCGATCTATGTCGGCCTCTATGCCAACGAGGTCCTGCCCTTCCGCAGCGGCGAGATCATCCGCTGTTATCTGCAATCCCGCTGGGGCCATCTGCCCTTCGGCGTCGTGCTGTCCAGTATCGCGATCGAGCGCATCTTCGACGGCGTCTGGCTCGTGCTTTATCTCAGTCTCGTCGTCCAATTCGTCGACCTGCCCCGCCGCGTGCGCGACGGCGGCTACGCGCTGATTCTCCTCGTCGGCTTACTCGCGCTCGCGCTCGCCTTCATCATCGCCTTCCAAAAGCGGGCCAAGGAACTGGCGGCCCACTGGCGCTGGGGCGACAAAGCCCGCATCTTCATCGAAGATCTGCAGGCCATGGGCGGCTCGAAAAGCTTCTTTCAATCCTTTGCCGCCAGCCTGCCGCACCTGCTCTCGATGACGGTCCCGATCTATTGCACTCTCCGCGCCTACGGCCTGAGCGGCTTCTCGCTCTGGGACGCGGCCGTCATCAATGTCATCGTGCGGCTTGGCACCGTAGTGCCTGGCGCCCCCGGCAACCTCGGCGTCTACCAGGGCCTCATCGTTCTCGCGCTCGTTTTCTTCGGCGTCGATGAGAACGTTGCCAAGCGCTTCAGCCTCATCGTTTGGGGCGTCGTGACGCTGCCCCTTCTCATCGCCGGCCTTATCGCCCTCTCCGTCACCGGCTTCCGGCTGCGCGAATTGCAGGAAACAGCCAGCGCCGCCGGCACACAGCCGAACGTAAAATAGTCAGCATGCGATTGTTTGCTGTTTTTCTTCTGGCTGCCCTCATGCTGCCCGCCCAATTGCGGGTCATCGCCATCGGCGCCCATCCCGATGACTGCGATCTCGGGGCGGCCGGCCTGGCCGCCAAGATGGCCTCCCTCGGCCACAAGGTTAAGTTTCTGGCCGTGACCAACGGCGATGCCGGGCATCAGTCCATGGGTGGCGGCGCGCTCGCCAAGCGGCGCCGCGCCGAGGCTACCGAAAGCGGCCGCCGCCTCGGCATCGACTATGAAGTGCTCGATAACCACGACGGCGAACTCATGCCGACTCTCGATGTGCGCTTGCAGATCATCCGCCGCATCCGCCAGTGGCAAGCCGACGTCGTCATCGCTCCCCGGATCAATGATTACCACCCCGACCACCGCAATACAGGCATTCTGGTGCAGGACGCCTCCTACATGGTGATGGTCCCCAACGTGGCCCCCGACACCCCGCCTCTGCGCAAGAACCCCGTCTTCCTTTACTTCCAGGACCGCTTCCTCAAGCCCGATCCCTTCCGCCCCGATATCGCCATCGACATCACCGATGTGGTCGACAAGAAGCTCGACGCCCTTGACGCTCACGAAAGCCAGTTTTATGAATGGCTGCCTTGGATCGAAGGCTACCTCGACGAAGTGCCGAAAGACAAGGTAGCCCGCAAGCAATGGCTGCGCCGCCGCGCCTCACGGCCCATCACGCCCGCCATCCGGGCCGTGCTCGAAAAATGGTATGGCAAGGACAAAGCCGCCGGCATCCAATTCGCCGAGTCCTTCCAGGTAAGCGAGTACGGAACACAACCCGATGAAACCATGCTGCGCAAGCTCTTTCCCATGGTGGGCGCCAGGTAGTGCAGCGGAGGGAGATCCCTTCCGTCGATCTCTTGCTGCGGAGCCTCGGCTCGCGCTATGAAGACATCGCGCGCCCGCGGCTTACTTCGATCACCCGCGCGGTACTCGAGGCTGTGCGTTCTCTCGATTTGCCGGTTGAGGAAATTGAAGCCGAAATCCACCGGCGTGTGGAGGCGCTGCGCCGCCCCTCGCTCCGCCGCGTGATCAACGCCACCGGCGTCGTCTTGCACACCAACCTCGGCCGCGCGCCTCTCAAGGAATTCCATCCCGTCGAAGGCTATTCCAACCTCGAATACGATCTCCAAACCGGCAAGCGTGGCAAGCGCGATGTCCACTTGGCGCCCCTGCTGCAGCAACTGTTGGGCGTGCCGGCCATCGCCGTTAACAACAACGCCGCGGCCACCTACCTGGTTCTGCGTGCCCTCGCCACGGGCGGGGAAGTCCTCGTCAGCCGAGGCGAGTTGGTCGAAATCGGCGATGGCTTCCGAATCCCCGACATCATGCAGGAAAGCGGCGCCGTACTCCGCGAGGTTGGCGCGACCAATCGCACCCACATCGAGGATTACCGCAAGGCCATCGGCGAGGGCACTAAGTTGATCATGCGCGTTCACCCGAGCAACTTTCATCAGACCGGCTTTGTCGGCAAGCCCTCCTTAGCCGATCTCGCCCGGCTGGCCCGGGAACACTCGCTTCCCTGCTATGAGGATCTGGGCAGCGGCTGTCTCCTCGATTTGCGGGCCTACGGAATCGAGGAGCCGCTGGTGGGCGATAGCCTGCGCGCCGGTGTCCATCTCGTCTCTTTCTCCTGCGACAAGCTGCTCGGCGGACCGCAGGCCGGCATTATCGCGGGCGATGCGGAACTGGTCGCCCGAATCCGCCGCCATCCCATGTACCGCGCCTTCCGTCTCGATAAACTGGCGGTCGAGGCTCTGTCCGAGGCGCTTCGCGCCCTGGCTAGAGGCGATTACCACGCCTTGCCCGGGCCGCGCATGATCTCCATGCCGCTTGCCGAAATCGAGACGCGCGCGAGAAACATCGCCGCCCGCATCGGCCGGGCCCTCGTCAGGCAAGGGCGCAGTGTAATCGGCGGCGGTTCGACTCCCGATCAAAGCATTCCAACATGGCTTGTGGCGATTCCCGGCGATGCGCGCCGCCTGGAGCGATACCTCCGTACCGCCTCCACCCCGGTGGTGGCCCGTATTGAAAACGATGAGCTGTTACTGGACCCGCGGACCATTTTCCCCGCCGACGATGATACCGTCGCCGGGTTGATCGAAAGCTACGCCCGCTCCATGTAGGTGCCTTCCGCCGTATTGACGCGGATCTTTTCACCCTGCTCGATAAACTGCGGCACCGTGACGACAAGTCCCGTCTCAAGCGTCGCCTGCTTGCCGACATTCGACACGCTCGCCCCCTTCAGCCCTGGCTCCGTCTCGATAATTTTCAGGTCCACCGTCGCCGGCGGCTCAACGCTGATCGGCTTGCCCTCGTAGAAGGTCACCGTCACCGGCAGGTTGTCGATCATGTAGTTCGCCGCGTCGCCAATAAACTCGGCCGAAAGCTGAATCTGCTCGTAGTTCTCCGTGTTCATGAAGTAGAAGAACTCCGTGTCCTTGTACATGTACTCCATCTTCTGCTCGTCCATCATGGCCTTTTCGACCTTGTCTTCAGAGGCGAAGCGGTGTTCATTCATCGAGCCGCTGCGCAGGTTGCGCATCTTTACCTGAACGAAGCCACGGAGGTTACCCGGGGTGCGGTGAGTCATCGTAAATACGGAGTAGAGTTCGCCGTTGAACTTGATGACCATGCCCGGGCGAATTTGTGTTGCGGAAATCATAAAGGTCCGAAGTGGTATTTTAGCATTTTCGCGCCTGTTTTCCTTGCTTGGGAGCCTGGACGCGATTGTCGTACCATGAATCAAAATGATCCCTGAGTTCATAGCCGAAGGCCTGACTTTCGACGACGTGCTTCTTGTCCCGGCGCGCAGCGCCGTCCTGCCCGCGCAAGTGGAAACCAGAAGCCGCTTCACCAGAGGCATTGGCATCAACATCCCGCTGGTCAGTTCGGCAATGGACACGGTCACCGAGAGTCATCTCGCCATTGCCCTCGCCCAGCAAGGCGGCATGGGCGTTGTTCACAAGAACCTCAGCATCGAGCGCCAGGCCGAGGAAGTCGACAAGGTCAAGCGCAGCGAAAGCGGCATGATCGTCGACCCGGTCACCATCGACCCCGACCAGCGCATTCAGGATGCCCTTGAGCTGATGCGCCGCTACCGCATCAGCGGAGTCCCCGTCACCAAGAACGGCAAGCTCGTCGGTATTCTCACCAACCGTGACCTGCGTTTTGAGAACCGCTACGACCTTCCCATCAAGGATCTGATGACGAAGGACAACCTCATCACCGTTCCCGTGGGCACGACCCTCGAGCAGGCCGAGTTGATTCTGCATCAGCATCGCGTCGAAAAACTGCTCGTCGTCGACGATGAGTACATCCTGCGCGGGTTGATCACCGTCAAGGACATCCAGAAGAAGATCAAGTATCCAAACGCCGCGAAAGACCACCAGGGCCGGCTCCGCGTCGCCGGGGCCGTCGGAGCCGGCCGCGACTTTCTCGACCGCGCCGCCGCATTGATCGCCGTCAAGGCCGATGTGCTCGTCATCGACAGCGCTCATGGTCACAGTGAAGGGGTCATGAACGCCCTGAAGGCAATCAAGCAAAAGTGGCCTGAAGTGCAGGTTGTCGTCGGCAACGTCGCCACCTATCAGGGAGCCAAGGATCTGATCGAACTCGGCGCCGATGGCATCAAGGTTGGCATCGGTCCCGGTTCGATCTGCACCACCCGCGTTGTCAGCGGGGCTGGCGTACCGCAAATCACCGCCATTGCCGAGTGCGCCAAGGCGACTCGCCCGGCCGGGGTGCCGCTCATCAGCGATGGCGGCATCAAGTTCTCCGGCGATGTCACGAAAGCGATCGCCGCCGGGGCCGATTGCGTGATGATCGGCAGCCTTTTCGCCGGCACCAATGAAAGTCCGGGTGAGACCATCCTCTATCAGGGGCGCACGTTCAAGAGCTACCGCGGCATGGGTTCGCAAGGCGCCATGCTCGCCGGATCGAGTGACCGCTATGGCCAGGAAGGCGCCGGCAAACTGGTGCCAGAAGGCATTGAAGGCCGCGTTCCCAGCAAGGGCCCGCTCAGTGAACTGGTCTTCCAACTCGTGGGCGGCTTGCGCGCCGGCATGGGCTATTGCGGCGCGGGCAGCATCGCCGAATTGCAGGAAAAAGCCACTTTTCTGCGGGTAAGCCCCGCCGGCTTGCGCGAAAGCCACGTTCACGACGTCATCATCACCAAGGAAGCCCCCAACTACCGGCTCGAATAGCCGCTACTTGCCCTTGAGCACTTGCGCGGGAAAACTGCCATCGCTCACGCGCACGCTCAACCGGTCACGCGGCGAGACGCCGCTCACCGTTGATACCAACCGCCCCTCTCCGTCCGTTACCACCGCGAAGCCCCGCGCCAGAATCTTGAGCGGGTTCATCTGCCGCAATTGCCCGTCGAGTGAATCATGCCGCCGCTGCGCGCGCCCCAACTGAACTTGGATACAAGCCGACATCCGCGCATCGAGCCGCCCCAGCTCCTCGCGCCGGGCCGCGAAAAGCTTGCGCCGGTCCAGACGGAACAAAGCCAATGTTTGCTGTTGCAACTGTTCCCGCAGGCCGCCCAATCGCCCCGACAGCGCCTCCGCCAGCGCCGCATCGACATCATCCAGGCCTTGGCCCAAACGATTCAGCCGCCGGTGCAGCAGAAGCCGGGCGTGATCAATTCCCTGCCGGAACAACTGCTCGCGCCGCGAGGACAGGCAATGGCGCACGTTACGGCTCAGCGCCCGCTCAAGCGCGGCCAGACGATCGCCCACCGCTTGCATGTCCGGCACAATCAATTCCGCCGCCGCCGATGGCGTCGGCGCTCGCAGGTCGGCCGCGAAATCGGCAATCGTGAAATCCGTCTCGTGACCGACCGCCGATACAACCGGCACCGGGCAGGCCGCAATCGCCCGCGCCAGCGCCTCATCGTTGAAGCTCCACAGATCTTCGAGCGAGCCGCCGCCCCGGGCCAACACAACCACGTCGGCCCAAGCATGATTACGAAACCACTCGAGGCCAGCCACCAGTTGCTCCGCGCTGCCCGCCCCCTGCACCAGCGCCGGATAGATACGAATGTGCAGACCCGGACAGCGCCGCGACAGCACATTCAGCATGTCCTGGATGACGGCCCCGCCCGGTGAGGTAATGATGCCGATCCGCCGCGGAAAGCTGGGCAGCGGACGTTTCCGCGCGGCATCAAATAAACCCTCCGCCGCCAGACGCTGCTTGAGTTCTTCAAACGCCTGCTGCAGCGCTCCCGCCCCCAACGGCTGCGCCGACTCCACAAGAAATTGATACGCACCCCGCGGCTCATACACGTCCACCGAGCCACGGGCCTCAATCATTTGCCCATCCCGCAGCGGCGTCCGCAAAAATCGCGCGCTTTGCCGGTACATCGCGCACGGCAGCACCGTGTCTTCTTCCTTCAGGTTGAAGTAGAGATGGCCGCTGGCCGCCGCCTTCAGCCCCGATACTTCACCCGTCACCGTCAGATTGGCGAAGTTGTCGCGCAAAGCCCGCCGAATCCGGCTCGTCAGTTGCCGCACCGTGAGCTTCTCCGGCTGCCAGGGCTGCCATTGCAAACCGCTTTGTTCCACTTCTTCGATCTTACTGGACGCTATCATCGGATCAGCAGCATGACAACGACAACCCGGCAGGTGCCTCTGCTCGATCTGGTAGCGCAACATGCCACCATCCGTGAGCAGGTGCTCGCGGAAGTCCTTCCCCTCATCGACTCGCAGCGCTTCATCATGGGCCCGGCCGTGGGTGAGCTCGAGTGTAAGGTCGCTGGCTACACACAATCCCGCTACGCCATCGGCTGCGCCTCCGGCAGCGACGCCCTCCTGCTTGCCTGGATGGCGCTCGAGTTGGGGCCAGGCGACAAGGTCATCACCACTCCCTACTCGTTCTTCGCGACCGCCGGCTCGCTCGCCCGCATCGGCATCGAACCCGTCTTCGTCGATATCGACCCCCTCACCATGAACCTCGACCCCAATCAGGTCGAGGATGCCCTGCGGCGCCATCGGAACGTTTGGGCCATCCAGCCCGTGCATCTGTTTGGCGGCGCCGCCGACATGGACCCCCTCCTCGAGATTGCTTCCCGTCATGGCGCCGTCGTCGTAGAGGACGCGGCCCAGGCCATCGGCGCCGAGTACAAAGGCCGCCGCTGCGGCGCCATCGGCGCCATGGGCTGCTTCAGTTTCTATCCCGGCAAGAACCTCGGCGGCTGGGGCGACAGCGGCATGGTCACGACCAACGACGCCGCGCTGGCCGGCGTTCTCGCCAAGGCCCGCCTCCACGGCGGACGCACCAAGTACATCCACGAGTTTGTCGGCGTCAATTCGCGTATCGACACGCTGCAAGCCGCCGTCTTGAAGGTCAAAATGCAGTTCCTCGATGCTTGGACCGAAGCCCGGCAGCGCAACGCCGCCCGCTACACCAGCCTGTTCCGCGAAATGAATACGCCCGTTGGCCTGCCTGCTATCGCCCCCTATCAAACGCGGCATGTCTTCAACCAGTACACAATCCGTTGCCCCCGCCGCGACGAACTCAAGTCCCATCTCGCCGCACAGGGTATCGGAACGGAAATTTACTATCCCCTGCCGCTCCATCTGCAGGAGTGCTTCGCCGACCTGGGCTACCAGAAGGGCCACCTGCCGGAAAGCGAGCGGCTCGCCGAAGAGGCGTTGAGCCTGCCCGTGTATCCGGAGTTAACCGGCGAAGACCTCGTCTACGTCGCCAGCCACGTCAACGCCTTTTACGCAAAGTAGGCGCGTACCGCCTGCTCGATGCGTCCGCACGCCTTCCCGTCGCCATAGGGATTGTGGATGCGCGACCGCCGCTCGTATTCCTCCGGCTGATCAAGAAGAATCGTTGCTTCCGCAACGATTTTTTCCTCGTCGGTCCCCACCAGCCGGACCGTCCCCGCTGCCACGGCCTCCGGCCTTTCGGTCACCTCCCGGCTGACCAGAATCGGTTTCCCGAGCGAAGGGCCTTCTTCCTGTACGCCACCGGAATCGGTCAGGATGAAATAGCTGCGGCGCATCAAATCGAGAAATGGCTCGTAGTCCTGCGGCTCGATCAGATGCACATGGCCCTCCCCGCCGAGCGCCTCCTGTACCGGGCCCCGTACCCGAGGGTTGGGATGCACCGGATAGACGATCTGAACGTCCGGCCGCGCCGCAAGGCGCCGTAAAGCCCGGCAAAATCGATCGAAGCCCTCCCCAAAGTTTTCTCTTCGATGCCCGGTCACCAGAATCAGGCGGCGGCGAGAATCGAGAAACGGCCAATCAAAGCCCGGCAGCCTGGCCAGCACATGAAACAGCGCGTCGATACCAGTGTTGCCCGTCACCGTGATCGCATCCGCCGCCACCCCTTCGGCCAGCAGATTGTCGCGCGCCCCCACTGTTGCCGCCAGATGCAATGTGGCCAGCCTCCCCACCAGTTGGCGGTTGCCTTCTTCCGGAAACGGGCGGCGAAGATCTCCCGTGCGCAACCCCGCTTCCACGTGCGCCACCGGAATTCCCGCATAAAATGCCGCCAGCGCCCCGCAAATCGTCGTCGTCGTGTCGCCTTGCACAAACACCAGATCCGGGCGTACCGACTCAAACACCGGCTCAAGCCCACTCAGAATCCGCGAAGTCGATTGATACAGCGTCTGCCCTGGCAGCATCAGATCGAGGTCTGCGTCCGGCTTCAATCCGAATACGCTCAGCGCCTGCTGCGCGATTTCCCGATGCTGTCCGCTCAGGCACAGATGCACGCGAAAGTCCCGCGGATAGCGGCGAAAGTGAAGCACCAGCGGACCCAACTTGATCGCCTCCGGGCGCGTGCCAAGGATGAAGGCAAGTGTCTTCATGCTCTCAGTGGCAACCCAGACAAGTAAAGCGTTTGCCGTGGCAGGCAGCACAGGTCGTCTTGTCCAGCCCCAGCTTCCCGGTCGTATGGCGATCGAGAAAGTCAGGCGCGTGGTTGGCCGGCTTCAAATTCATCGTCGCCGGGTGACACTCGCCGCAACTGAAAGGCGCATCGATCTTGTTGTGACAAATCAGGCAGTCCTCCATATGCGGGAAGTGCTGCTTTTCCAAGCCGCCCTCCGCCGTTTTCAGTCCGCGGTGGCAAGCCTCGCAGGGGTTGTCGGTAATCAACGCAGCCCGCAGCTTGAGCAGGTCATACTTGTTGGGCGAACCAAGATACTGCTTGGAATCCATGGCGGCTGCAATCATCGGCGCCAGGTTCCCGAAGCTGAGATGGCGCTGATGCGAAAAGTCTTTGAGCCGCTTGCCCTTGCGTTTCTCACTTAAGCCCGTCGAGTTCTTCTGCGCCGCGTGACAACTCAGGCAGGGAAGATTTTTCTCCAGCGCCTCGCGATGCGAAAAAGCGCTCTGCGCCAGCGCCGTCCCCGTCCAAAGCAGCAACACTAACCCCGGTAGGTGATGTGCCAAACCTTGTTCCCCACATCATCGGAAAGCAACAGGCTGCCATCCGGCAATTGTAAAAAGCCAACCGGGCGGCCCCAGACATCCGGCTTACCCGGATCGAGCATCCATCCCTGTAGAAATTCCCGTGGCGCCCCCGCCGGCTTGCCGTTCTGGAACGGGATGAAAACGACGTTGTAGCCAACGCGCCGCGAACGGTTCCAGGATCCATGCTGCGCCAGGAAAGCTCCTCCTTGATACTCCTTCGGAAACTGCTTGCCGGTATAGAAAAGAAAATCAAGTACGGCTACGTGCGCCCCTAGCGGCAAATCGGGAACGATCGTTTTCGCCACCAGGTCCGCCCGCTCGCCTTTCCGGCGCGGGTCTTCATTCGGTCCGATATACGCATAAGGCCAGCCATAAAATCCACCCTGCTTGATCGAGGTGAAGTAGTCGGGCACCAGATCATCTCCCAATCCATCCCTCTCCTGCACAGCGGCCCAGAGTTGATCGGAATTCGGCGGAAAATGCAGGCCGATCGGGTTGCGCGTCCCCGCCGCATACACCGCCTTGGTCTTGCCGTCGACGGAGATGCGCACAATCGCCGCGCGCATCTCAGGCTCCCCAGCGTCCACGTTGGACCGGGATCCGATTCCCACATAGATAAACTCACCCTTGCGGTCCGCCGTCAGGCTGCGCGTCCAGTGGCCCGTGCTGAAATCCTTCATGTTCAACACTTCCTCGCCCGCGCCCACCTTCATCGCCTTGCTGTCGTAGCGGTAGCGCTTCACCGAGGTCGTCTCCGCGACATACAGCATGTCCTTGAGCAGCAGCAGGCCATACGGCCGGTCCAGCCCCTTCAGGATCTCCTTGCGATCGTCGGCCTTGCCGTCCTGGTTGGCATCCCTCAGAACGAAGACCGAGCCGGAGCTCATCGAATCAGTAAGCAGGATCTCCTGGGAAGGTCCGAGAATCATATAACGCGGGCGTTGGAATCCACTGGCAAACTCCCTGATCGAAAACCCCGCCGGCAAACTCAGCTTCGCCCCCTCAGGCCGCTCCACCGGCCGCGGCCGGTTATTCGCCGAAGGCGTATGATACGGCGGCGGAAGTTTCACCGGGCTCTGCCAGGCCAGCAAAACGCCGGCGCAAACGGCCGTGGCCCCGAGGGCCATGCGGATAAATTTCAACATACTCTTTGAATCCAATTCTAGCCGTGTGCCGCTACCATTTGTTTATGGGTCCCACGGCGGCAAAGATGCAAGCTCGCAGCAATCAAGTGGATGACTTCGTGGTGCGTATCTGGGAGGCCACTGTAGGCGCCGAACAGAGGCAAAAAAGCGGGCTGCTGGCCGTCGGTGGCTATGGCCGGCGGGAACTGTTTCCTCACTCCGACATCGATCTGCTCATCCTGGAGGAGCCTCAAACCTTCGCCCCTGGTGAACTGAGCGAGTTTCTTCGCGAATTGTGGGACGCCGGCTATCGCGCCAGCCACAGCGTTCATAAAGTCGCCGACTGCAAACGCATCAGCCCGGGCAACGTTGAATTCAGCATCAGTCTCCTCGACCGCCGCCCTCTCGCCGGAAGCCCGGCCCTTCTCGCGAATTGTGAGGACGTTTGCCGCAAACCCCCAACCGATCTCGCCGTCGAACTGGCGCGGATGACCGAGCGCCGGCACGAACGCTTTCAACACACCATCCAACACCTTGAGCCCGACATCAAGGAAACCTGCGGCGGCCTGCGCGATCTCAATGTCGTGCGCTGGTTCGCCAAACTGACCGGCGAGGAGATGCCCGGCCTCGAGGATGCCGCCGAAACTCTCTTCTCGATCCGCTGGGTGTTGCACGAACATGCCGGCCGCGACCAGAACACCCTGCGCTTCGCCGAACAGGATGCCCTCGCCGGGCACCCCGAGGAATGGATGCGCAACTACTTTCGCGAGGCTCGCCGCATCTATGCCGCCTGCCGCGAGAAAAAAGAGAAAATTCTCGACAAGCGCCCCGGCCTCGTGGGCAGCTTCTTCGAACAGCGCTCCCGCTTGTCGAACGAAGACTTTACCATCTCGCGCGAGCAGATCCTGCTCCGCCACCCCGCTGCTCTGGTGAGCGATGTTTCCCTCCCCCACCGCCTCTTCCTCTTTCAGGCGCGCCACGGATTAAGACTCGCCCCCGATACCCAACGCCGCATACAGCCCGGGCTCCCCTGGTCCTGGCAGCAGTGGAAGGATCTCTTGAGTCTGCCTCACGCATCCATGGCGCTGCGGGCCATGGCCGAAACTGGTTTTCTCGGCAGTCAACTCCCCGAATGGGATCATATCGACTGCCTCGTTGTCCGCGACTGCTACCACCGCTACACCGTTGATGAACACACCCTGATCGCCCTCGAAAACCTCGAGGCGCTCAAATCCGATCAGCGCCAGTTCGGCGCCCTCTGGCTCAATTGCGAAACCAAGGCCGTCCTCCGCTTTGCCCTGCTGTTGCATGACGCCGGCAAAGGCATGGGGGGCGATCACGATGCCCGCGCTGTCGAGATGGCATCTGGCATCGCCGGTCGCATCGGCATCCCCGCGGCCGATCTTGCCATCATCGAGCGCCTCATCGGAGAGCATCTCTATCTCGGCACGCTCATCCACACGCGAGACCTTGATGATCCCGATGTCGCCGTCCAAGCCGCGCACCGGGTCGAAACGGTCGAGTTTCTCGCCATGCTCGCCATGCTCACCGTCGCCGATTCCGGCGCCGTCTATCCTGGCGCCTTATCCGCTTGGCGGCGCTCCCAACTCTGGCACGCCTACACTGTCATAGAGCGCGAATTAACCAAGGAGCTCGAGGACGAACGGATCGAAGCCGCCTCGGAGACCAACCCGGAATTGGCCTGCTTTGTCGAAGGCTTCCCAACCCGCTACTGGTTTCGCGTCAACGAACCTGAGCGGCTTGAACATCTGCGGCTGGCCGCCGCCGCCCAGCACCTCGGTGTTGCCTGCGATTTGCGCCGCCGTCACGAAGACTGGCAATTGACCGTCGTCACCAGGGACCGCCCTCGCCTGCTCGCCGACCTCGCCGGTAGCCTCGCCAGCTTCGGCATGAACATCCTCAAGGCCGAAGCCTTCGGCAACCGCCGCGGCGAAGTGCTCGATCTCTTCGTCTTCTCCGACCCCCTCCACACCCTCGAAATGAACCCCGTCGTCATCGACGAACTCAAGGATTCCATCAGCCGCGTGGTCCTCGGCAAGGAAAGCGCCGAACGCCTGCTGCGGCGGCGGCCGCGCAATGCCATTCGCTACCGCGTGAAAATCGAAACCGTCCTGCGCTTCGACAACGAAACCTCGCGCCAAGCGACGCTCATCGAGTTGCAGACACACGACCGTCCGGGCCTGCTTTACGATTTAGCCCGCACGATATCAACGGCCGGATGCGCCATCGAAACCGTTCTGCTTCACACCGAAGGCCAGCGGGCCGTCGACGTGTTTTATGTCCAGCACGACGGCCGCAAACTCGACGCCAGCCTCATTGGCCTTCTCCAAACCCGCTTGCTCGACGTTATGGCAACAGAAGCGGCACCGTCGCGCTGAAGCGCTGCCCGTCCGTGTTCACCAGCAATCCCTCCACCGAATACAACCCGCGGCGCAGCGTGCCCACCGGCACCGCCGTCTGCCAGATCGCCTCGCCCTGAATCCGCCTGGTCACCTCAGCCTGCGTGAAAAACTTGTCTTCCGACCAGCGATAGACAACCTGCCCTGCTTCATTACGAATGATGAAGTCAAATTCCTGCCCCGAAGGAAAGCGCAGCACGATTTCCCGCCCGTCGCGATTGTGTAATATCAGACGCGCCTGCACCGTGGACTCCATTAAGGCCAGGCTCAAGCTGAACTGCAATGAAGGCTCTTGTACATAGGTAATGCCGCCTATCTGTGCATACACCAGACTCAGCGTCCGCTCTCCGGCCAGTGTCGTCTCACGCCGCTCGAGCAGCCCCAACCATGGACCAAAAATCTCCCGCGTCAAACCCGCGTCGGCGCAGCGGCCGGGGCGGTAGTCGATCGCTAGCACCTGTTCAAAGTAGCCGATCGGGCCCCTGTACGGAGACGCGCTCGGCGATAAGGCGCCCGACTGGCCACAATCCGTCGCCAGCGCCATGAACTCTTCCCCGTCGAACCGCCACAACACGCCTTCCTTCCGCCGCGCTTCATCCCAATAGGTGTACACCTTCGGGCTCGCCTGACGAACCCAAATTGGCTTCGGGGCATAACCCTCCAGACGGTGAAACACCAGGCCGCCCCGCTCGGCCGCCTCGCCCACACGGATCGTCATCAGCTCGGAGCCGGAAGCATTACGGTAAACCCAGGCGCTGCCCGCGACCAGCGGAAACGGGTCTGCCTCGAGCGGCGCAAAACCAACAAGCGACAATAGACTCAGGAATACGATTTGTTTCATAACGAAAAACAGTCCTTTGATTTCTTGGTTGTGGGCGCGGGAGTAGCCGGTCTTCGGGCCGCGATCACTTTGGCCGAACGGGGACGAGTGCTGGTGGTGGCCAAGGATACGATCGAAGAATCCTCAACAGAGTACGCGCAAGGCGGGATTGCGGTTGCTCTTTCTGGCGATGACAATTTTAGACTACACCAACTGGACACGCTCATGGCGGGCGATGGCCTCTGCTTTGAGCCGGCCGTCGCGGCCCTCGTGCAGGAAGGCCCGGGCCGCATCGAAGAGCTCATTGACTGGGGCGCGAATTTCGACAAGGAAAACGGCGAGTACCTGCGCGCCCGCGAGGGCGCGCACAGCGTCAGCCGCGTCCTGCACGCCGGCGGCGATTCCACCGGTCATGAAATCGCCGGCACCCTCTGGCGCAAGGCTGCCGCCCTGCCCGGGCTTAGCTTCGTCAGCTTTGCCGCCGTCACCGACCTCCTTCTCGCCGACGGCGCCGTGACCGGCGCGGTGGCCTATGACCAGAAGCGAAAGCAGCGCATCGACATCCATGCCCGCGCCGTCCTGCTCGCCACCGGCGGCGCCGGTCAACTCTATCGCAATACCACCAACCCCAGCGTCGCCACCGGGGATGGCATCGGCATGGCCTACCGCGTCGGCGCCGAAGTGGCCGACATCGAGTTCGTTCAATTTCATCCCACCGCTCTCTTCGTCCCCGGCCGCCCTCGTTTCCTTCTCAGCGAGGCCCTTCGCGGCGAAGGCGCCTTGTTGCGCAACATCCACGGCGAACGTTTCATGCACCGCTATCACGACATGCAGGAGCTCGCCCCCCGCGATGTCGTCAGCCGCGCCATCGTCGCCGAAATGCAATCGACCGCCGCCACCCACGTGCTGCTCGACCTCACTCACAAACCCGCCGCCTGGATCCGCCAGCGCTTCCCCCGCATCTACGAAACCTGCCTGAGCTTCGGCATCGATCTGGCCCGGCAACCCGCTCCCGTCCATCCCGCCGCGCATTACCTCATGGGCGGCGTCCGCACTGATCTTCAGGGACGCACTACCATCCCCGGCCTCTATGCCGCCGGCGAAGCCGCCTGCACCGGCGTCCACGGCGCCAACCGCCTCGCCAGCAATTCCTTGCTTGAAGGCGTCGTCTTCGGCGCCCGCGCTGGACACGCCATGTCCCAGGAGGCGGCCAAGCCCTTCCGCGGCCTCACCTTTGGCGACGAACAGTTTCCCGCACTCAGCCGCGAGGCCCTCCAGGATCTCGCCTGGGAAGGCTGTGGCATCGCCCGCGACGCCGCCGGCATGCAACGCGTTCTCCGCACCATTGACGAGGGTGGCCGCCAGCATCTATCCGACCCCGGCCGCGGCGACTATGAACGCCGTAACCTCGCCACCGTCCTCCGCCTCGTCGCCAAGGCCGCCCTCCTGCGCCAGGAATCCCGCGGCGGCCACTACCGCACCGATTTCCCCGGCAAGTCCCCCGCAGCCCGCCATTCCAGCCTCCGCCGCGGCCAGCCTACTGTTTTGCTCGAGTGGGAAACAACTTCTCCAGCCAAGCCTTAACTTCCTCCAACACCACCGGCGCAATCGTTTCTTCAATCTGCCCATACTCCTGCTGTTTGCCCGTTTGCGCCGTCTGCAGCAGATGATTCAGCCGCGGCAGACGCCGCGACGTAATGGCTTTGTTGCCGGCTTTGCGCAGTGTCTCTTCGAGGAGAGGCATGTTCTGATCGGCTGCCACCTGCAGATCCAGTTCGCCCCCAATTAACAGCACCGGGCATTGCACCTTACTCAGCGTGGGCAGGGGATCATAACTCCAGAAGTAGCGCAGAGCCGCATCGTTCGGCAGCGACGCTTCGATGCTCTTCAGCATCGCCTCGGGAAATCCGAGCGCCGGAATCTGGCGGCGAAGGATCTGCTCTCCCGTCACCGCCGGCGCCGCCAGCAACGCCACGCCAACAAGGCGGGAGTCCTCGGCGGCGACAATCGGCGCAATCAGCCCGCCTTCGCTATGCCCCAACAATGCAATTCGATTTCCCACATCGTCGCGCTTCCGCAGAAACGCCACGGCCGATGCGGCATCACGCGCAAATGCGGGGATATCGGCCACCTTGAAATCTCCTGTCGAGCCGCCCACGCCGCGTTTGTCATAGCGCAGAACGGCAAAGCCAAAGCGCGCCAGCACATCCGCCAGCACCAGAAACGGCCGGTGCGCCGCAATTTCCTGATCACGGTTGTTCGGGCCACTACCGGCGATCAAAATGATCACGCCTCGCGGCACACTCACTGGTATGGTGAGCGTGGCAGCCAGCACCACGCCAGCGTCTCCACCAGGAAATCGCACCTCGATCGACCGGTACGGAAAGGGGGCTTTCGGCTCCTGCGGCCGCACCGGCCGCGGTATCGCCGCCACCCGCTGAAAAGTCAGATCATACGTCAGGCCTTGCGTAAACTTGCCGCTCACCTGCAGCCCGTCCTCGCTCTGTTGCCCCTCGAAAGAAATGCCCAGCGCGGGCACGGCAAACTTGAGCGTGCTGCCATTGCGTTCGGCCACCGCCGCCGGCAGCTTCTTGTAGCCTTGGTCAATCGAGGTCAATTCACAACTCAGCTCCCCGCCACTTGCTTTAATTTCAAGGCCCAGCCGCAGCGTACTGCCCGCCACGGCGAGGCTCCCCACATAGCTCCCCTCGATCGGCTGCTGCCCCAGCAGCGTGAACAACACCAGTGCGCCAACCATTAGCGCAGCCTCGCCGGCTTCAGCGTCCACGCCTGCAGCCGCCCCAACTCAAGCAGCGCACTGCCGTCAAAACCCGGCGGATGAATCACCCAATTGAACTCCTTGCGGCCATCGTTGGCGATGTGCCGCTCAAACAATAATGTCCCGCGCTCAATCCTCGCCGGCCCCTCGCCCCCATCGCGCGCCAGCGTCATCGCAAAATCCGCCAGCGAAAGCGTCTCCGCACCCAGCCATACCTCCGCCGGCAGCCGCTTCTCGCTCTCCACAAAATGACGAACATCCGCTACCGCGCGCTGCCACAGCGTGCGCTCCACTTGGCCCTCCCGATACGTCGTTACGCCGCGCCGCTCCGGGCCATCCACATACACAGGCCCCAACCCCAATAGTTGCGTCAGAATCTCCGCCGCCGTCAGCCCCTGCTCGAACTGGATCCCTTCCCGCCAAACCGGCTGGCGCAGCTTCGGCGTCTCCTCCACATACAGCGTCGGCAGCCGGTCCACACTCGTCACCTCCACGTCCGGGTGCGCCAACACATGCCGCACAAACCCAAGAAAGGTCTGAAACGCTTCCTCCACCTCAGCCGCCGTACGCTGCTTCGGCAGTTGATAACTCTCCGGCGCCGTGTACCGCCCATGCTTGAAGTTCACCGCATCCCAAAACTCCGTCGTCACAAACTCCGTCGGATGATAGATCGTCTGTACAATCCCGCCGCCCTGCTGCTTCAGCTTGCTTACCGCCGCGTCAAACGCTACCAGCGCCGCCGGCAGCCGCTCCGGTCGCTTTAACTCCGCCCGAATCGCATTCGGCCCCAGGTTCGTTACATGCAGAATCCCCCCATACCAGAAGGGCTGATTCCCCATGACAATGTGCCCCGCTTCGTCCACATACGTCGGGATCCCCATGCGCCGCAGCGCGATCGTCGATTGCGGCCCCCAACTATTCCCCGGCTGCCCGTATGTGCTCGACCGGCGCCCGAAAATTCGCTCCACCTCCCGGTTGCCCGGCCCCTCCCGCCGCACAAACTCCGCCGCCCCCTCGAGCATCCCCATCCGGCTCAGGTACACCGACGGCGTCGGCGGCACGCTGTGATTCTCCGAGTGATAGCCAATGTCATGCCGCGCCAACGCCTGGATCACGTCCCAGCGGCCCCGCTGCTCCAGTACCCTCGCCTTCTCCGCTACGACCTTGAACGTCGCCCGCACGTTCAGCTTCTCCAGTTCCCGCGCCAGCCGCAGCGCCGCGTCATCCGACGCCGGCAAGATAAAGTCCTCCGTGTCGAACCACACAATCCATTTCACTTTCTGGGCCGACAAGGAACTAAGGAGTATCAGAAGAAGTAAGGTTAGGCGCATTAGGATAAATTAGTGTCAGGTTAAAACACTGCCGTGAAGTTTGGAATCCTGTCTGTTCTGATTGCGGCGCACACCGTGCCCGCCGCGCTTGCGCAAACCCCAGTCGACTTTCAGCGTGACGTCGAGCCCGTGCTCAAACGTTCTTGCCACGGCTGCCACGGCGCCGCACAACAACTCGGCGGCCTCCGTCTCGACGCTCGCGAAACCACCTTCCGCGGCGGCGTCTCCGGCCCGTCCGTCGTCGCCAAATCCGCCAAGGATTCCACCCTCTACCAACGCATCGCCGGCCTCGGCGATCAAGCCCGCATGCCCATGGGCGGCAAGCCCCTGCCCCTTGATCAAATCGCTCTCATCGAACGCTGGATCAACGAAGGCGCCATCTGGCCTGACAACGCCGGCGTCAAATCCGCCGAAGTCAAAAAGCACTGGGCCTTCCTCCCCCCACAACGCCCAGCCCTGCCCAAAACTTCCCAACCCGCCTGGACCCGCAATGGCATCGATGCCTTCGTTCTCGCCAAGCTCGACGCCGAAGGCCTCAAGCCCAGCCCCGAAGCGGAAAAAACGACTCTGCTCCGCCGCCTCTCCCTCGACCTCACCGGCCTGCCCCCCACCATCGCCGAAATCGACGCCTTCCTCAAAGACCGCTCCCGCCAGGCCTACGAAAAACAAGTCGACCGCCTCCTCGCCTCCCCTCATTATGGCGAACGCTGGGGCCGCCACTGGCTCGATGCCGCCCGCTATGCCGATTCCGACGGCTATGAAAAGGACAAGATGCGCTCCGTCTGGTTCTACCGCGACTACGTCATCAACGCCCTCAACCGCGACCTCCCCTATGACCAGTTCCTGCGCGAACAACTCGCCGGCGACCTTCTCCCCAACTCCACCCAGGAACAGAAAGTCGCCACCGGCTTCCTCCGCAACTCCATGATCAATGAGGAAGGCGGCGTCGACCCCGAACAGTTCCGCATGGAGGCAATGTTCGATCGCATGGACGCAATCGGCAAGTCCATGCTCGGCCTTACCATCGCCTGCGCCCAGTGCCACAACCACAAGTTCGACCCACTCCGCCAGGAAGAGTACTATCGCATGTTCGCCTTCCTCAATAACACCCACGAAGCGAACATGGCCGTCTACACCCCCGCCCAGCAAATGCAGCGTGCGCAAATTTTCGAAAAGATTCGCACCCTCGAAGCCGGCCTCCAACACCGCAATCCCGGCTGGGCCGCCCGCATGGCCAACTGGGAAGCCAACTCTCGCCCACAAACTCGCTGGGAAGTCGTCAAGCCCGAGGTCGATGACATCTCCACCGGCGGGCAAAAATACCTCATGCAGGCCGACAACTCCATGATGGCCGCCGGCTATGCCCCCACCAAACACCGCGCCAAGCTCACCATCAAGCCCACCCTCAAAACCATTTCCTCCTTCCGCCTCGAGCTGCTCAACGACCCCAATCTCCCCCTCGGCGGGCCCGGCCGCTCTGTCTATGGCACCGGCGCCCTCACCGAGTTTGAAGTCGAAATCGAACGGCCCGGTCAGGACAAGCCCGCCCGCATCAAGGTCGCCCGCGCCTCCGCCGACATCAACCTCCCCGAGAAAGAACTCGCAAAAATCTACTGGGATAAGACCGACAAGCGGCGCGTCACCGGCCCCATCGATTTCGCCATCGACGGCAAGGAAGAAACCGCTTGGGGCCACGACGCCGGCCCGACCCTGCGCAACCTCCCCCGCAAGGCCGTCTTCAATCTCGAATCCCCGATCGACAACACCGACGGCAAAACCGTCATCCATGTTTACCTCAGCCAGAAGCACGGCGGCTGGAATAGCGACGACAACATGAATCAAAACCTCGGCCGTGTCCGGCTCTCCTTGAGCGACGACCCTGGCGCCTCCGCCGATCCCTTACCGCTCGCCGTCCGTGAAATCCTCGACCGCCCCGCCGCCGAACGCAGCCCCGCTCAAAATCAGATCGTCTTCGGCCACTTCCGCACCACCGTTCCCGAATGGCGCGAGGCCAACGCCCAGATCGACGACCTGCTCAAGAGCCTGCCCGAGGGCGCCTCCCAGTTGGTCCTCAGCCAGCGTGACTCCATTCGCTCCACCAACATCCTCGAGCGCGGCGACTTCCTCAAACCCCGCAAGGAAGTCACCCCCGGCGTCCCCGCTTTCCTCAACCCCCTGCCGCCCGGCGCCGGCCAGACCCGCCTCGATTTTGCCCGCTGGATCACCGACCGCAACGCCCCCACCACCGCCCGGGCTCTCGTCAACCGCGTCTGGCAAAGCTACTTCTCCGCCGGCATCGTCGAATCCAGCGAAGACCTCGGCCGCCAGGCCACTGCCCCCTCCCACCCCGAACTCCTCGATTGGCTCTCCGTCGAGTTTATGGATTCCGGCTGGAGCCTCAAAAAACTCCACCGCCTCATCGTCACCTCCAACACCTACCGCCAAAGCTCAAAGGTAACTCCCGAACTCCTGAGCAAAGACCCCAACAACCGCCTCCTCGCCCGCGCTCCCCGCTTCCGCGTGGAAGGCGAGATCGTCCGCGACATCACCCTCGCCGCCAGCGGTCTCCTCAGCCGCAAAATCGGCGGCCCCAGCGTCTTCCCCCCGGCCCCGGAATTCCTCTTCCAGCCCCCCTCGAGCTACGGCCCCAAGAACTGGTACGAAGCCAAGAATGAAGAACGCTACCGCCGCGCCCTCTACACCTTCCGCTACCGCAGCGTACCCTACCCCATGCTCACCAATTTCGATACGCCCAATGGCGATGTCGCCTGCGTGCGCCGCACCCGCAGCAACACCCCCCTGCAGGCCCTCACCTCCCTCAACGAACCGCTCTTTCTCGAAGCCGCTCAGGCCCTGGCCCGCCGCATCCTCCGCGAGGGCGGTACAAGCGATGCCCAACGCATCGAGTATGCCTTCCGCCTCGCCGTATCCCGCCCCCCCGCGCCCGCTGAACTCTCCGAGCTCGAGACCTTCTTCAACAAACAGCGCACCCGCCAGCAGAACCCCGAGCAAGCCTGGATGGCCGTCGCCCGCGTCATCCTCAACCTCGACGAGACCATTACCAAGGAGTAACCGCCATGGACCATAAGCTTGATACAGCACGCCGCTGGTTTTTGAAGGATTGCGGCGTCGGCCTCGGCGCCCTCGCTCTCCGCAGCCTCGCCGCGGCCCCCGCCAATCCGCTCGCCCCCAAGATCCCCCACTTCGCCCCCAAGGCCAAGCGGGTCATCTTCCTCTTCATGGCCGGCGCCCCCAGCCATCTCGAGCTCTTCGATAACAAACCCCAGTTGGCCAGGTTCGACGGCACCCTCCCCCCGGCTGACCTCCTCAAGGGCTACCGCGCCGCCTTCATCAATCCCAACTCCAAGCTCCTCGGGCCCAAGTTCCAGTTCGCCCGCCACGGCAAAAGCGGCGCCGAGTTAAGCGAACTGCTCCCCCATCTCGCCAAGGTCGTCGACGATATCGCCATCGTCAAATCCATGACCACCGACGCCTTCAACCATGCCCCCGGACAGTTGCTCATGAACACCGGCAGCATGATCTTCGGCCGCCCCAGCTTCGGCGCCTGGACCACCTATGGCCTCGGCAGTGAGTCCCAGGATCTCCCCGCCTTCGTCGTCTTCTCCACCGGCAAAAAAGGCCCCTCCGGCGGCAATAGCTGCTGGGGCTCGGGCTTTCTTCCCACCGTCCACCAGGGCGTTCAGTTCCGCGCCTCCGGCGACCCCGTCCTCTATCTCTCCAACCCCGAAGGCGTCGACCAACAGCTCCAACGCGACTCCCTCGACTCCATCAAACGCCTCAACCAGATGAAGCTCGATCAGGCCGGCGACCCCGAAATCGCTACCCGCATCAGCTCCTATGAGATGGCCTTCCGCATGCAAGCCAGCGCCCCCGAACTCATGGACCTCTCGAAGGAACCCCGCCACGTTCTCGACCTCTACGGCGCCGAGCCCGGCAAGCCCTCCTTCGCCAATTGCGTCCTGCTCGCCCGCCGCCTCGCCGAGCGCGGCGTCCGCTTCACCCAGATCTTCCACGAAGCCTGGGACCAGCACGGCAGCCTCGTCAAGGACATCAAGCAGAACTGCAAGGATACCGACCAGGCCTGCGCCGCCCTCATTCAGGACCTCAAACAGCGCGGCATGCTCGAGGATACCCTCGTCGTCTGGGGCGGCGAATTCGGCCGCACCCCCATGACCCAGGGCGGCAGCGACGGCCGCGACCATCACCCCAACGCCTTCACCATGTGGATGGCCGGCGGCGGCATCAAGCCCGGCCTCGTCCTCGGCGAAACCGATGAGCTCGGCTTCAACGTCACCCGTGACAAGGTGCACGTGCACGACCTGCACGCCACCCTGCTGCACCTGCTCGGCTTCGATCACACCAAGCTCACTTACCGCTCTCAGGGCCGCGACTTCCGTCTCACCGACGTCCACGGCAATGTCGTCCGCTCCCTGCTCGCCTAGCGCACCACGTCCAGGCTCGCAAACGTTCGCTCGCCCGTCCGCATTTCGTTCACCAGCTTGCCCTTCGTGTCTACTTCCACGACGCGCCGCCCCGTGTAGTCAACAATCAGCAGGTTCCCGTTCGGCATCAGCGCCATCCCGCTCGCCCAGCCAAACTGCAGATCCATCTTCGCCCCGGCAATCGAGCGCGCCACCGTCCCGTCGGGCCGCACCTCCACCACTTCTCCCGGGTCACTGATGCTGATCAGCGTGTTGCCGTTCTCAAGCCGCAGCGCCTGATAGGCCCGCCGATTCGCCCCGTTCGGCGCCTGCCAGCTCCAGATCTCCTTCCCGCTCGCATCCACCTCATGGATCTTCGCAATCGCCTCCTCGGCAATCAGCGTCGTCCCCGCCGCCGTGCGCCGGCTGTTGCGCATCCGCATATTCGCCAGATGCGCGCCTTCATACTTCCACACCACCCGCTTGTCCGGCGTCACCTCAATCAGCTTCCCCGTCCGCGCATCCCCGATCAGAGTATTCCCATTCCCCAGCCGCTGTGCACTCAACGGATGCTCGAGCCCTTCGGAATAAGACCACACTTCCTGCTGCTTCTCATCAAGCTCCACCACCCGCTTCTCCGGCGCGATCGTGAACAGCACATGCCCGTTCGGCAGGCTCTGCACATCATGCCCGCGCCCGTTCTTGCGCGTCCAATGGATCTTGCCCGAAGGCCAGTCCATCGCCAGAATCTCACCCCGCGGCCCGTGGTCGCTCAACAGCAGCTTCGTCTGCGCCGGGCTCGCCTTCAGATAACGGTCGAGAAACGCGAACGATACCGCCTCGGCCCGTTCCGCGTCCGCCCCCTTGAAGCCATGCCCCGCCCCCGAAATCGTCTCGAGCTCCGCCTCCACCCCCGCCGCCAGCAGCCTCTCCGTCAGCATCACGCTATGCTCGTAGGCCACATAGGCATCTTTCGTGCCGTGCACGGAAAGGATCGGCGCCGCCGCCGGCGTCACCCAGTTCAGCGGGCTCGCCTTCTGATGGATGCGCCGGTTTTGGTCCAGGTGCCCCCCCAGCCACAGCGGCAACACCTCGGCCGCATCCACGCTCTTCGAATAGCTCTGCGTGAAATCCGTCGGCCCGTAGTAATTGATCACCGCCTGCACCGCGCTTGAAAATTCCCGGTTCGGCCCCGTCCCCTCAAACTCCGCCACTCCCGCCGTCAGCCCCAGCATCAGCACCAGGTGCCCGCCCGCGCTGCCGCCCCAGGCCGCAATGCGCGACGGATCAATCCCGTAGCGCCCCGCGTTCGCCCGCAAATGGCGCACCGCCGCCTTCACATCCTCCACTGCCGCCGGAAATTGGTGCCGCGGCGCCAGCCGGTAGCTCGCCGTCGCCGTCACATACCCACGCCCCGCCAGCTTCTTCGCCAGTTCCAGATAGCCCTGCCGCGTGCCCCGGCGGAAACCCCCGCCATGCACGAACAAAACCGCCGGCAACGTCCCACTGGCATGGTCCGGCTTGACGATGTCCATCTCCATGCGAGCACCCACATTCGAGTACTCCACATTCGGTATCACGGTCTGCGCGGAGAGGGCCGCGGCCACAAGCGAAAAAGCAAAAATGCGTCTGAGCATCAGTGGGGAGCATATCATTCCTTAGAATGAGCAAACTCGACTGGAACTACCATCGCCCGGGTTGAACGACCTGCGCCAAGACGCAGGAGTTTCTTGCGAAGAACTATGTGACTGTACTGACCGAAGAAAATGCCAAGAAAAAGGCTTTCGGCCGCGACGAAGCGGCTGCCCTCCTCTCCGCGGCCCAGGAGGTCTACGTCGTCAAGGGCAAAAATGTCCTTCACTTCAAAACGAAGTCCGCTCCCCTCGATGACATCCTGGCCGTTGCCCTCGGCCCCACCGGCAACCTCCGCGCCCCGGCCTGGCGCAAAGGCAAAACCATCGTCATCGGCTTCGACGAAGCTACCTACGCCAAAGTGCTCGCCTAGCTACTTCGCCCGCGCCATCTCGTCCACCAGTTCGTAGTGGAAGCGCACAAAGGTGTGCAGCGCACTCTCGAGGATCCGCTCCTGGTCCGAGTGCGCCCCAAACCCTTTCGGTCCATCCTCGGAATCGACCATCGGCCCGATCCCATAACACTGCATCCCTTTGGCCCGGAAAAACGCCATATCCGTCGCCCCCGTCGACATGCTCGGCAACACCGGCACGCCCGGATATTGCCGTCCCGCCACCCGCTCTATCGTCCGGAATGCTTCGTTATCCAGCCGCGATGGCGCCGCCCCCGGCCGCGCCGAGCCCCCATCGCGCTGGATCTTCACCGCCGGATCATGGATCACGCTCCGCAACATCTCGATAAACTTCGGCAAGTCCTCGTCCGGCAGCACGCGAATATCAAGCGATGCTTCAGCCTCCGAGGGAATCACATTGCGCCGGTAGCCGGCCTTGATGATGTTCGGCGAAATCGAAGTCCGCAACATCGAGTTGTGCCGCGGCTCGTGGATCGCCAGATACTCCTGAATGGCATCGGTCTTCTCCGGGTGCAGCAGCCCGTTATACCGCTCCCGCTCCTCGGGCGTGGATACCGTCGCCAACCTCTCGAAATATGTCCGCGTCGTGTCGTTCAGCCTCATCGGCGGCTGCCAGGCCGCCACCTTCGCCACCGCCTGTGCAATGTGCACCACCGCATTCGACCGCAACGGCACCGACCCATGCCCCGCTACCCCATTGGCCACCAGACGGATGCCAAACGGGATCTTCTCCGTCGTCTGCACCGAAACAAAGCGCAGCCGCCCATCCGTCCGCACCGCCGAGCCCCCCTCGGCAAAACAGTATTCCGCCTCGATTTCCGGCCAGTGCTCCCGCACCAGATAAGCGGCCCCCAACACCGGCGCCCCCTCCTCGCCCGCCTCCGACAAAAAGATCACATCCCGGTCCAGCGGCACTTTCTGCCTCTTCAACAACAGCATCGTCATCAGCGCCGCCGCTAGATTGTCCTTGTCGTCCACCGTTCCCCGGCCATACACATAGCCCCCCTCCCGGTGCGCCGAAAACGGCCCATACGTCCACTTCTTCGGATCCACGTTCACCGTGTCGCTATGGCCCACAATCAATATCGGCTTCTTCTTCCCGCTACCCTTCAGCCGCGCGATCAGGTTCGGACGCACCACCGCCGGGTCCGCCAGATTGTCCATCGTGAAGATCTTCGATTCGATCCCCTCCTGATCGAATACCTTCTTCAGATAATCCACAACGGGCTTCTCGCTGCCCCCGGGGTCTGAACTATTGATCTGAACCAGCGCCGTAAAATGGCGCATCGTTTCCGCATCCACACGCGACCAGTCCGGAGACTGGGCCAGCAACATCAGCAGAACAGGCAGCATAGGGGAAAGCGTAGCAAATGCTAGACGCTTACGCCCAGGTCCTCCCAGCGCACTACCTTACCCTGCCGGCAGGCTTCATTGCCCATCATTGCCGTCAGCGCCGCCGTTACCCCGATTTTCACATCCGCCGGGTTAGCCCCCCGCCCGCGAATGGCCTCATAAAACGCCGCCGTATGCGCGTCGGCATTCTCGTTTACCTTCGGCGACAGCAGCCGCGGCGCCTGCCCGTCATTCGTGTACAGCATGTAGCTACTCATCAGCTCGGCCGCGCCCTTGGTCCCGTAAACGTGGATGTATTGCCCGCCCGCCGGCATGCCCCGCGGATGAAACACCATCTGCGTAAACGACAGCTTCACCCCACTCGGATACTCGTATGTCAGCGACTGATGATCGTATATATCCCGTCCCGGCGGCTCATTACGATACTTCAGCGTCCCGCCAAAACCCGACACCCGCGCCGGATGCTCTCCCACCACCCAGTTGCAGGCGTCCAGGTTGTGCACGCTCTGCTCCACCAGATAGCCGCCACTCTTGGCGTAGTCGTAGTACCAGTCGCTCGAGGATCCGTGATAATCCAGATCCGCCGTCGCGTGCCGCTGCGCCTTCACAAACAAAATCTCGCCCAAAATCCCGTCCCGTATCTGCTCCACCGCCGTGCGCAGTTGCACCATGCTCCGCAACTGCTGCCCGCTCGTGAATACCTTGCCCGATTTCTTCACCGCCGCCAGCAGCGCCACCAGGTCCGCCGGCTTGGTCGCCACCGGCTTCTCGCAGTAAACATGCTTGCCCGCCGCAAGCGCCGCCAGCGCCATCTCCGCGTGCAGATAAGGCGGCGTTGCAATCACCACCGCTTCAATATCCTTGCGCTCCATCACCTGCCGCCAGTCGCGCGTCGTCGCCGGGTTCTGCGCCGCCGCCGCCGTCGCCGCCGCATCCAGCCGCTCCGGCTTCAAGTCGCAGATCATCGCCAGCCGCGCCGCCGGCGTCCGCAAGACGCTCCCCATCAGCCACGATCCCCGGTTGCCCACGCCAATCACAGCGGTCGGCAGCGGCGGCGGCGCTTGCGCCAATAAGGGAGCGGCGCTCAGCGCCAATGCAGAACGGCGGTTCATGTTTGTAGACCTCGAATAACGGTATCAATATAATCCCGCGCGCGCGCCGCCAGACGGTCCACCTCCGCCGCCTCCCGCGGCCGCGCAACGAGCGGTGCAAAGATGTTTTCAAACGTCAGCGGTATCGTCCGACCCGTGTGCAGCACCGCCGACAACAGCTTGTAATGATCGATCTCCCCAAATCCCGGCCCGCAATCCTCATCCTTCGGGCTGTTGCGGTGATCCTTAATGTTAAACGCCTCGATATAGCCCGCGCACGTCGCGATATCCGCGATCGGATCCGCATTCTCATAATCCAGCACATTGCCCGCGTCATAACACAGCCGCACCGCCGGGTGGCCCACCTCCTCGAGGATCCGCGCGCACAGCTGCCCCGTACCCGTATTGCCCCCATGCTGCTTAATCACCACCACCACTCCGCGATCCGCCGCCTCCGGCCCCAATTCCTTCAGATTGGCCACAAACCGCTCCCGTTGTCCCCCCGCCGTCTTGCCGAATGTCAGCAAAAATCGAATCCCCGCCGCCTCCGCTTGCGCCAGTCGCCGCCGGTGCCCCGCCCCAGCCCCCTCCGCCTCCAGGTTCACGGTCGAAAACATCATCACTGGCTTCAGCCCCGCGTCCCGGCACTCCCGCGCCAACTCCGCGGCTCGCCCCGCCGGCTCCTCCGGCCGCAACAATGGCCCACTCTCATGGTTCACTCCCCAAGCTACTTCCGCAAACCCGGCCGCGCGAATCCCCTCTAGCGCCCGCGCAAACGAAAATGCCGACCAAGCCAACGTCATCCCCGCCAGCGTAAATCGCGTCGGTGCGGCGGCCATCGCCGCCGCTGGCGCGGCAAGCATCGCTCGGCGGCTGATCATCGTTCTACATTCCTATCAGATATACTGCACGGCGTGAAACTTCTTTTCCTCGCCTCCCTGCTCGCCGCCTCCGCCGCCGCCCAATCCCCCCAGGATTGGCTCCCCCTCTTCAACGGCCGCGACCTCACCGGCTGGACTCCCAAAATCAAAGGCTACCCCGCCGGCGAAAACTTCGCCAACACCTTCCGCGTCACCGGCGGCTTCCTCACCGTCAACTACGACGGCTACACCAACTTCGACAACCGCTTCGGCCATCTCTTCTATCAGGAAAAATTCTCCTACTACCGCATCGCCGTCGAATACCGCTTCCTCGGTGCCCAAGCCCCCGGCGGCCCCGCCTGGGCCACTCGGAACAGCGGCATCATGGTCCACGGCCAGCCCGTACAAACCATGGGCCTCGACCAGGATTTCCCCATCTCCATCGAAGTCCAGCTCCTCGGCGGCCTCGGCAAAGGCCCCCGCACCACCGCTAATCTCTGCACCCCCGGCACCAACGTCGAGCGCGACGGCAAGCTCTTCACTCCTCACTGCCTCAACTCCTCCTCCCCCACCTTCGACGGCGACCAGTGGGTCCGTGCCGAAGTCCTCGTCAAAGGCGACGAAAGCATCGAACACTTCGTCGATGGCCAGCTCGTTCTCCGCTACGAAAAACCCCAAATCGGCGGTGGCAACGTCAGCGGTCACGACCCTGCTGTCAAACAGGATGGCCTCCTGCTCAAAGAAGGCTCCCTCTCCTTGCAAAGCGAAAGCCACCCCGTTCAGTTCCGCAAAGTCGAATTGCTCAACCTCGTGGGCTGCATGGACCGCAAATCCAAAAAATTTCGCGATTACTTCCTCAAACACGACCCCAACGCCTGCCGCTAGCGCGCCTTGGAAGGCCGGAAACAGAGTTGTACTCACAGGCCCTGACAGATTCTTTCCCCCACCCGGATGCCGGCATCTCAATCCCCTACCCATCAATCCTCAAAAACGCCCCGCCCAGATTTCTCTCGGCGGGGCGCATCATTTTGTTTTGAGAGTTCTAGCGTTTCCTCCGTAACATACCCAAGCCGAACAGTGCTCCACCAATCAAGGCATAGGTGCCAGGCTCAGGAACAGTACTCACCGTTCCCTGAAT
The DNA here is from genome assembly GCA_019931185.1 of Bryobacter sp. CoA8 C33. GTDB lineage: Bacteria > Acidobacteriota > Terriglobia > Bryobacterales > Bryobacteraceae > Bryobacter. The sequence goes on along the minus strand of JAINDK010000076.1, from coordinate 9,718 downwards.
GGTAGTTTTTCCTGGGGGCCCGAGGGGAGACGTTCCCTGCTCGTTAGAATTCGAAGGACTTACAATGTTTAGCGGGCTGTTCACCACCGTGTAAGTGACTGGTGCCGTTCCGATCTGCACGCTGGGCATCGACCAAGCGATTGTCGCAAGGCCACTATTTCCACCAATAGTGCCAGTGATCGACGTTGTACTCACCGTACCCGAAGCTGGGTCAGGCGACGTTTGAGTGAAGATGATGTTCAAGACCAGGCCCACCGGGGTCAAATTCACTGACGCACAATTGATTGATCCATCGTTACACTGCAGCCAAATCTCGCCGAAAGTCCCAGATGCGATTGGATTCGCGTTGAGCGTTGCACCCAAATTGGGCTTATACGTTAACGTAACCCCATTGACGCCACCGATACTCTGCAGTTGCACGCCACAACTGACATTGCCTGCGCAGAGTGTTGATGAAACTGTGTTGAATGACACCATTGTGCCGAAGCTTGGGGCAGCAGACACCAAAAGGAATCCAGCTATACTGAGCATGAATTTTTTCATTTTTTCCTCCTGTAAACTTTGGCTCCTGCCTGCCACCCTCCAGCGGGAAGCTCTAAGCATTGTGCCTTATATTTCGCTTTTGATTCTAGGTGTTATCGCTGAACACAAACAATGGAACTTTCCCTGTTCTTGCTAAGGTAAAGTTCTAGCCTGCGCACCACCCATGAAATGATACTTTTTGTCGGAAAGTCCCATCGAGTACGCTGCAAATCGCTGATTTTTTGTGGTTTAGCCAAATGCCGAAGGTCTGGCTCCCCAGCCAAAAAGTACTGGACTGATTTCCCCCCCCCAAAAAAACAATTCACTTTAGAGTCCATCTCCAACTGCAGCCCCCCCGCTTCAACCATTCTTTCCAGTCATCAATTTGAAACTGAACTGTAAACAAGCTGCATTCGACCGAATCGTAGCCTGAAAGTGCATGCTTCCGTCCGTGTACCGGCTCCTTTCCGTCCTCTGCCTCGCTACCCTCCTCCCCGCCCAAGTCGACCGCGCCTCCTTGAGCGGCTCCATCCACGACCCCGCCGGCGCTGGCGTCCCCGACGCCACCGTCCTCGCCGAAGCCCCCGCCACCGGCTTTCGCCGCGAAGTAAGAACCTCCGCCACGGGCGCCTACCAGATGCCCGGCCTCCCCATCGGCTCCTACACCCTCACCGTTTCCAAACCCGGCTTCCTTCCCGTCAAGTTCGAACAAGTCACCCTCACCGTCGGCCAGTCTCGCACCCTCGACGCCCAACTCACCCTCGGCGCCGTCTCCACCGCCGTCGAAATCACCGCCTCCGCCACCCCCCTCGACCAGACCAACGCCGAAATCGGCAGCGTCATCGGCGAGGCCCAGATCCGCAACACCCCCCTCAACGGCCGCCACTGGGCCGCTCTCATGCAGTTAGCCCCCGGCGCCGTCAACGTCGGCGAAGGCAATCAGAACTCCATTCGCTTCTTCGGCCGCCCCCGCGATGACAACAATTGGACCTTCGACGGCGTCGACGCCACCGGCATCAAGGATCCCCGCCAGGAAGGCAACCTCCGGCTCGTCATCTCCATGGATTCCATCGGCGAATTCCGCGTCAATTCCCTCCCCTTCACCGCCGAAGGCGGCGTCGGCGGCGGCGCCCAGGTCAACCTCGTCTCAAAAACCGGCACCAACGAATTCCACGGCTCCGTTTTTGAATTCTTCCGCAATAGCGCCCTCGACTCCCGCCGCCCCTTCGACGGCCCCAGCCCCGCCCCCTTCCGCCTCAACCAGTTCGGCGCCAATCTCGGTGGCCCCATCCGCCGCAACAAAACGTTCTTCTTCGCCAACTACGAAGGTCTCCTCCAGCGCCTCAGCATCGCCCGCGCCGATGGCCTCGTGCCCAGCGCCGCTTTCCGCGAACGCACCCCCACCGCCCTCCGCGGTCTCATCAGCCTCTACCCCATCGGCAACGCCCCGGGGCCCAATGCCAACGTCGACCGCCTCATTGCCACCACCCCCGAGCGCCGCAATGAGCACAGCGGCATGGCCCGCATCGACCACCGCCTCAACGACCGCCACAGCCTCTTCTTCCGCTTTGCCATGACCGACGGCCTCATCAGCCAGATCCGCAACGGCCTGCTCGAAACCCGCGACTCCTACATCCGCCCCACCAACGCCGCCGCCCAATGGCAACAGGTCTGGTCCGGCACCCTCGTCAACGAAACCAAGCTCGGCTTCAACCGCTCCGCCCTCACCCGCTACGACGTCGGCCGCATCCCCGAAGGCGTCGCCATCCCCGGCTTCACCTCCACTCAGCCCACCACCTCCATCATCGAAAAACCCAGCGCCTACTCCCTGGTCGACAACCTCTCCTGGATCCGCGGCCGCCATACCCTCAAACTCGGCGGCGAGCTCCGCCGCATCCACCTCAACGTCGGCAATGGCCCCGCCGTCTCCGTCGCCTTCGCCAATCTCGACGCCTTCCTCGCCAACCGCCTCAATACCGTCTCCATCGGCTCCACCCTCCCCACCGTCGGCGTCCGCCGCACCTTCCACTCCGTCTATCTCCAGGACGAGTTCCGCCTCAATTCCGAACTCACCCTCAACCTCGGTTTCCGCTACGAATACTACACCGTCTCGAGTGAAGTCTACGGCCGCGGCCGCGTCTTCGACATCACCCGCTGCCAGGGCTTCTGCTCCCCCAACACCCCCTGGTTCTTCCCCGATCGCAACAACTGGATGCCCCGCTTCTCCCTCGCCTACTCCCCCAAATTCCTCGGCGGCAAAACCGTCTTCCGCACCGGTTACGGCAAATACATCGGCCCCGGCCAAAATGACGACGTCACCGCCGCCATCGATAGCCTCCCGGAAAACCTCTCCCTCTCCGCCGCCGATCAGCCCAATCTCAGCTACCCTCCCTCCCAGTTCCTCACCCAGCTCCGCAGCCAGGGCCAAACCCCCCGCAGCGTCCAACGCGACCGCAAAGAACCAGAAAGCCACATGTGGACCCTCTCCGTCCAACACCAGTTGCCCTTCCAGTTCATCGGCCAGATCGCCTACGTCGGCAATGTCGGCCGCAACCAGTTGACCCGCACCTATGTCAACACCCTCGACCCCCTCACCCGCCGCCGCCCCCTCGCCGCCTTCGGCCAAATCGACGAAAAACGCTTCGACGGCAATGTCAACTTCAATGGCCTCCAATCCTCCCTCACCCGCTCCTTCTCCCGCGGCTGGCTCTTCCAGGCCCAATACATGTGGGGCAAAGCCATCAGCGATAACTCCGGCTCCGGCGAAGGCGGCCAGATCCAGGACATCTCCTGCCGCGCCTGCGACCGCGGCCCCGCCGACTACGACATCCGCCACACCTTTACCGCCAACTCCGTCTATCAATTGCCCTTCGCCCGCTCCCGCTGGTTCGGCGGCTGGGATCTCAATGCCCTCCTTACCTCCCGCACCGGCAGCCCCTTCTCCGTCCTCCTCAATCGCTCCGCCGCCAACGTCCCCAGCGGCCAGACTCAATCCCAACGCGCCCAGCTCATCGCCACCGATCCCTACCTTCCCAACCGCAACGAAAACGGCTGGCTCAACCCCGCTGCCTTCGCCGCCCCCGCCAACGGCGCCTACGGCAACGCCGGCCGCAATGCCTTCCGCGGCCCCGGCCTTTGGCAGACCGACCTCGGCCTCGCTAAAAAATTCCGCCTCTCCGAACGCCTCCTCCTCGACTTCCGCGCCGAAGCCTTCAACCTCTTCAACCGCGCCCAGTTCGGCAACCCCATCAACAACATCAACAACTCCACCTTCGGCCGCATCCTCGCCACCGCCAACGACGGCGCCACCGGCACCGGTACCCCCCGCCAGTTGCAGTTCATGCTCCGGCTCAATTTCTAACCACCCCCCACCCGCGCCCCTAATACGAAGACTTGTTCTTGTTCACCGATTCCACCGGGCTCACCCCCGCCGCCGCATAAAGCTTCCGCAGCGCATTCTCCGTCGCCACGTTCGGCTTGAAGTTCCCAAACCGGTACCCCTGCGCAATCGCCAGCGGCGTCCATCCCGCCCGGTTCCGCTGGTTCCACACCCGTATATCCGCCCCCCGCGCCCCCAGCAGCTCGATCGCCCCCGCCACGTTCTTATACGCCGCGCTGTGCATCGCCGTTTCCCCATTCCGGTCCACCGCATTGATGTCGTTGCCCAAATCAAGCGCCACCCGCACCGCCTCCACCACCTCCTCATCCGTCCCCGCGTCCTCCCCCGGGCTCCGCGTCCCCAGCCCCGCCGCCGCCATCAGCGGCGTCGCCCCATCCGCATTGCCCAGCAGCGGGTCCGCCCCCAGCCGCGCCAACTCCCGCATCAGCTCGAAATCAGCACTCCGCGCCGCCAGAAAGAACGGCGTCGCCCCCAGCGTATTCAGCGCCGTCAACCCCACATTGATCCGCTTCGTCATCCGCGCATTCAGGTTCGCCCCCTTCTCCTTCAACTTCCGCACCAGCTCAAGACTCCCAAGCCGCCCCGACCCATACGGAGCCGGATCATTATCGCCCCCTCCCGGCTTCCTCACTCCCGTAATCGCATGCAGCGCCGTCCATCCGCTCCCGTCCGCGTTCGGGTTCGCCCCCTGATCGAGCAACCACGCCGCCGCTTCAAAATGCCCGCTGATCGTCGCCAGATGCAGCGCCGAACTCCCCGGCCGCGGCCCCTGGTTCACCCGCGCCGCCCCCGCCGGCAACTCCACCGTCTCATTCACATTCACCCCAGCCTTCAACAACGCCCCCATCACCCCCTGATGCCCCTGCCTCGCCGCCAACAGCAGCGGCGTCAGCCCGCTTCCCAACCGCTGCCGGATATCCGCCCCCGCTCCGATCAACTCTTCCACCACCGCCGCATGGCCCTCCGCCACGGCCCAGATTAGCGCCGTCTGCCCCCGCCGCGGCTCAGCGGCATCCACCCGCGCCCCCGCCTTCAGTAACACCCTCACCGCCTCCACCCGCCCCGTCCGTGCCGCCGTCATCAACACCGTCTCCCCGCCCGGCAACGTCGTATTCACATCCGCCCCCGCCGCGAGCAACATCCCAATCATCGCCGCATTGCCGTTCCTCGCCGCCAGCACCAGCGGCGTCACCCCATACCGGTCCGCCGCCCGCACATTCGCCCCCGCCGCGATCAGCCGCCTCGCCCCCTCCACGTCATCCCGCAGTGCCGCCGCCGGCAGATCCGGTGATTGCAACGCTACGAGCCCAGCCAGCGCCGCCCAGATCATAACGTGACGATCTGATCGATCTTCCCGCGGCTGTCCGCGAATCGATCCAGCCTCACGCCCACCCGGTCAAGTAGCGTCAAATGCAGGTTCGCCAGCGGCGTGTTCGGCTTCGCTTCCACATACCGCCCGCCCCGCGCCTTCCCCCCCGCCACCAGCACCGGCAGGTTTGTGTGGTCGTGTATATCCGCATCGCTCATCCCCGACCCATACAGAATCAACGAATGATCGAGCAAATTCCCGTCCCCCTCCGCCGTCGCCTTCAGCTTGCCCAGGTAATAGGAAAACAACGACACATGGAAGGCATTGATCCGCGCCACCTTCGCCAGCTTCTCCGGATTGCCCCCATTGTGCGTCAGCGGATGGTGCGACTCGCTCACCCCCACCTCCGGATAACTCCGGTTGCTCGTCTCCCGCGCCAGTTGAAACGTCATCACCCGCGTCACATCCCCCTGCATCGCCAACACCTGCAAATCAAACATCAGCCGCGCATGTTCCGCGTATGAGGCCGGCACCCCCACCGGCCGCTCCAGATCAGGCATCGGGTTCTCTTTCACTCCCGCCTCCGCCCGCTCAATGCGCCGCTCCACCTCCCGCACCGTATCCAGATACTCCGCCACCCGCCGCCGGTCCGCCACTCCCAGATCCCGGTTCAGCCGCGCCATGTCGTCCCTCACCCAATCGAGCAGACTCGCTTCCTTGCGCAATTCCCGCGCCCGCTCCGCCGCCGGTCCGCCCTCCCCAAACAACCGCTCAAACGCCAGCCGTGGATGCGCCTCCGCCGGCAGCGGCGCAGTCGGGCTCGACCACGAAAGATTGTTCTGATACACGCACGCATACCCGTTGTCGCACTGCCCCACCACCGTCAACAGGTCCATCGCCATTTCCATCGACGGCAATCGCGTCCCCTGCCCGATCTGCTGCGCCGCCACCTGGTCCACCGTCGTTCCCAGATAGTAATCGCTCGACTCGGTCCACTTCGCCTTCGCCGCCGACAAAAACGCCGCATTCGAGGTCGCATGCGTCCCCGGATACGCGTTCTTCAGCTCCATGTTCTCCACCACCGTCAGGTAGTCCCGCACCGGCTCGAGCGATTTCAACGTCGAACTCAACTCGCCCAGCTTCTCCCCTTCATGTAGCGGCGTCCATTCCGGCATGTGCGCCCCCATCGGCATATACACAAAACCCAGCCGCCGCGGCGCCGCCGGCGCCGCCGACAATGCCGGCGTCATCGCCTCCAGCCAAGGCAATGCCAGCGCCGCCCCCGCCCCCCGCAACAGTGTCCGGCGATCCAATCGGCGCTTCGTGATGATCATGTGCCTCTCCTCATCTGAAATGGCTGGCTCTCTACGATTCCCAGAATAATCGATTCCAACGGATATCCGGCCCCGCGCGCCTCCCGCACCACCCGCCTCACCGCCGCTCCGTCAACCGGGCGAATCCCCCGGCCCAGCGCATAGCCCAGCAGCTTCTCCGTGAAGGCCGTCACAAACACTTCCGGCCGCGCCAGGATCGCCTCCTCCAAACCCTCCACCCCCGCAAACCGGCTCCCGTCCGGCAGCCCCCCGGCCACATCCTCGCTCTCCCGCCACCGCCCCACCGCGTCATAGTTCTCCAGCGCAAAACCCACCGGGTCCATCAATTGATGACAACCCGAACAAGCCGGGTTCCGCCGGTGCTCCGCCAGCCTCTCCCGCAAACTCATCACCTGGCCCGTCCCGGCATTCTCCTTGAGCGCCGGTACATTCGGCGGCGGTGGCGGCGGCGGGATCCCCAGGATGTTATCGAGCACCCACTTGCCCCGCATCACCGGCGAAGTCCGCGTCGCATACGACGTCACCGTCAAGATGCTCCCCTGCCGCAATAGCCCCCCCCGCCGCTGCTCCGGCCCCAGCGCCACCCGGCGAAAGTGCCCCCCATACACATGCGGTATCCCGTAATGCCGCGCCAGTCTCTCGTTCAAATACGTGTAATCGGCCCGCAACAGCCCCACCAGCGGCCGCCCTTCCCGCAGCACGCTCTCAAAGAACAGCTCCGTCTCCCGCCGCATCGCCTGCCTCAGGTTATCGTCGAAATCCACAAAACTCCGAAAGTCCGGCATCACCGCATCGAGGTTGCGCAAATACAACCACTGCCCCGCGAAGTTCTCCGTCAGCGCCCGCGAACGCCCGTCCCGCAACATACGCTTCACCTGCGCCGCCAGCACCCCCGGCGCCCGCAACTGCCGCCGCTCCGCCGCCTCCAATAATTCCTCATCCGGAATGCTCGACCACAAAAAGAAGCTCAGCCGGCTCGCCAGCTCGAGATCGCTGATCCGGTGATTGCCCTCCCCCGCCGGCGCCCGCTCCACCCGCAACAAAAACTCCGGGCTCACCAACACCGCCCGCAACCCCATCTCAAAGGCCGCCTCATATCCCTCTTGCGCCCGCGCCTGCCGGTAGAGGCGCAACGGCCCCGCCACATCCTCCTCCGTCACCGGCCGCCGCCACGCCAGCCGCGCCAATCCAAGCAGGTTCTTCCGCGCACACCCCTCTTCTTCCTCCGCCCGCCCCGCCCGGCAAACGAAAATCCGCCGCCGGCTCGGCGTGTCCCCCGCCCCCACCACCCCAAAGGGCCCCTGTATCGACAACTGATACAGAGCCGGCGTGATCCGCGGATGCCGGTCCATGTTGAAATGCGCCTCCACCGGCTGCCGTTCCGTCTCGAGCACCAGCGAAGGGAGCTTGGGGAAAGTCACCGCCACCTCATGCGGTCCCGCCGTCATCCGCACCCGAAACCGCATATGCTGGTCCACCTGCGAATGGTCCCCACCCCGCTCCGGCGGCCTCACCGTGAATAACTTCGTCCGCTCCCGGTCGATCAGCACCTCTACCGTATGCTCCCCCCGCAACCCCTCCACATGCTCATTCCGGTCCCGCGCCAGCCGCACCACAAACTCATACTCCCCCTCGGCCGGAAATGTATGCTTCATCACCGTACCCCCCCGCGTGCCCGGCGGCAAGCCCTCGAATTGCTCCTCCTGCGTCAAATCCGGCCGCAGCGTCACCGTCTCTCCTCCCGCCGACCGCGGCGGAATCCCCACCGCCAGCCGGCTGATCTTCCGCGCCGCGCTCAAATACTTCTCCACCAGCGTCGGCGACAGTTGCGCCAGCGTCATGTTGTCAAATCCATGACTCGCCTCATCCACCGGCAACAGGTTCGAGACATCCACGTCCACGCGCAACAAATCCCGGATCGCATTGCGGTATTCCGTCCGCGTCAGCCGACGGAACGTGTCCGTCCGCCCCGCATCCACCGGCAACTCATCGAGCCGCCGCTCCAATTGCTCCAAAGCCTGCTGATATTGACTCTCCTCCGGCCGCGGCAATCCCGCCGGCGGCATCTGCCTCGCCCGCAACCGCCGCGCCACCTTCTCCCACTCCCCCGGATGCGCCGCCACGCTCAGTTTCTCGAGCGACAACCCCGCCGTCTTCACCCGCTCGTTATGACATCCCAGACAATAGCGTTCCACCAGCGCGTCCTGCGCACTCACCACCCCGGCAACCAGCAACCACATCAGCTTCATCACACGCAACATATCGACGCCAAGCCCTATTGTCAATTCCTCGCTCCACCATTTGACCCGCCCCCCCCACCCTTGCTATTCTTATGTTGCGGGGTGGAGCAGCCTGGTAGCTCGTTGGGCTCATAACCCAAAGGTCGCATGTTCAAATCATGCCCCCGCAACCAACTCTCCCTCTTCCCCTCCAGGCTCCCCCTCTTCCCCTCCAGGCTCTTCCCTCTTCTCCCTATCTTGATATCCAAAATCCTGCCCGGCACTCGTGCTGAAGTAAACGATGCCATCCCAAAGGCAGAAGCTACCGCAGCCCTTCGAAGATCCCCAGTTTGAATCCGGGCCGCTCAAGGATTCAGTAAAGTAACGGCGGCCCCATGTCACGCCCGCCCGGATTTGGAATCGTCGTCGCCCTCCCATATCCATGCACCCACCATGGATCAATTCCTGTTTGACGTGCGATGTTAAACCTGAGGTCGTCAACCTTCCTCCATCACAACTGCCAGAGATGCTTACGAGATGAGACTCGGCAGACCATAGAGGATTAGGGATGAAGAACAATACAGACCAGCTACAAATCAGTAGTGAGGAGATAGACACTCACCTTGAAGCCACTTCCGATTTTGCATTCGAATTGAAATGCCTAAAACTCATGAGGACCCTTGGATGGCGGTCTCAGCACGGAGGTACCTATCGGGATCCTGTTACCGATAAGTCAAGAGAATTCGATATACGTGCAGAACAATGGTTCGAGAGTAGAGGCGTGATCGGGAGTTATGGCAAAGGTGTGTTGAGGATGGCGCCACCGGGTGTTTCGGCGGCCGGAAATCCAGGCAGGTCCAAAGGAAACGACTTTGGTGGAGTTGGTAAATGGGTGGACAAGCTGGATCGTACGGAAAAAGGCCGAAGAACTTGG
>JAINDK010000117.1 GCA_019931185.1 Bryobacter sp. CoA8 C33 | reverse complement strand
TGGGAGGAGGTGATGGGGGAAGCAGCGCGGGAGATGCCGGTGGAGTTTGCGCGGGTGGTATTGGGTTTTGGGGCGGACGAGAAGCAGGGGGAGGTATTGGGAGCGGGGGCGAAGCGGTTGATGTTGTGTTGCAGCCGGCAGTGGGGCAAGAGCACGACGGCGGCGGCGCTGGTGGCGACGCGGATGGTGGCGGAGCGGGGTGCGTTGGTGTTGTGCGTGGCGCCGACGTTGCGGCAGACGGGGGAGCTGATGGGGAAGGTGAAGGGATTTCTCGAGCAGGCGGGGCTGGAGTGGAAGGGGGGGAGGCGGGAGGGGGTGATCGGGAATGGGAGCCGGGTGGTGGCGTTGCCGGGGGAGGAGGCGAATGTGAGGGGATTTAGCGCGCCGAGTCTGATTGTGGTGGATGAGGCGGCGCGGGTGAGCGATGTTTTGTATCAGGCGTTGCGGCCGATGCTGGTGGTGGGGCGGGGGGCGATGGCGTTGTTGTCGACGCCGTTTGGGGAGAGGGGATTTTTCTGGAAGGAGTGGGTGAAGGGGGGAGGGGAGTGGAAGCGTGTGGAGGGGAAGGCGACGGAGTGTGAGCGGATGCCGGCGGAGGTGCTCGAGGAGGAGAGGCGGGGGCAGACGGCGGAGTGGTTTGCGCAGGAGTATCTGTGTTCGTTCGTGGGGCTGGAGAATGAGGCGTTTCGGGCGGAGTGGCTGGCGGCGGCGCGGGAGGCGGGCCGGGGGTTTGAGGCGCTGCGGTTTGAGTTTGAGGGGGGGACGCTGGGGGGCGGGTGAGGGGCAGGTCATCAAACAAGGAGAAACAGGAACCATGACGCAAGAAGTATTCCCGGAGATCCATGCCGTCACCCAGGCGCTGTAACAGCGAATCGCGCTGAGCGAAGGGGAGGTGTCCCGCATGAAGGAGGCCCACGCTGAGAAGAAGCGGCTTATCAAGGGATGGAAGAAGGCGATCAACGCCTACAGCTCCGGCAGCGGAAAGAAGAAGACCGGCGTAGCGGGCGACTCGCACTCCCCCACCCTTCCGGCACCATGGCGGCAATTTTGCAGCAGCCTGTTGCAAAATTGCCGTTTTTCTCGTTTCAGCCCCAATCTGGGCGGAGTATCCGTTTCGGCGTGACAGGATCGCTGGACCAACGTAGAATCACGATTGGGACTATGAGACCGGCGAGGCTGCCTTGAATAGGCAGATCGACGCTGGTAGGTTGGAAGCTAAAGCAGGACCTCTATGAATTTTGACCGAATTGAACTTTCTCCTGATGTTATGGGTGGAAAGCCCTGCATCCGAGGCACACGGGTGACTGTTGGAACGGTTGTAGGACTGTTGGCCAAAGGCCATCTCCAGGAAGAAATTCTGAGGCTCTATCCTTACATCAAGCAAGAGGACATCACGCAGGCGCTTGGTTATGCCGCTTGGCGCTCTGAAGAACGGGAAGTTCAACTCATACGACGCCATCCTCGAACAGTTCGTCCTGGAGCTTCTGATCGGCACTCACGAAAATTCAGAGTGGTCCGATGGCAAGCTCGTCATCGACGCCAACCACGGCCCCATTCACTTGCTGCAAGCCGCTTTCTACGCAGTCAAGCTCGAAGTGCAGCGGCGGGATGCTGTGGTGTGTTGCTGATTGTGGTGGCGTCAGGCATCATGCACCAATCGTTGGAGAGGCCGGAACCTGAACGCTAAGATCAACCTGGAACGTTCCCCCAAGATCGGCCAGAAGTTGCAAGAACGAATGGTCCAACTCGATACCTGGAACGTCGTCGGCAAGTATGGAAAGTACGATGTATCTCTCCACTGAAGAACCCAGTGCAGAAATTGCCTTGGTGATCTGTGCTACCTTTTCGTGAAATGTTTCCAGTGCGATCGGCACGAGTTGAGATGCTGACTGACCGCCGTACTCGTCAGAACGGACGGTCGCCTCGACTATCCAACCATGACGCTCCCAGCGTTTTCCTGTTCTGCCCCGAGCCTCCCCGATGAGCCATTCCCTATCGGGAAGCATCCCCAGACGCTCAGTCAAGATGGATGGTGCCAGTTCTAGGCTTTCGATGGCCAGATACAATGTCACACGGTCGTCGTAGTTTTCGCCCATATTAGTTGACCTTCAAACCCGTGGGAATCGCCTCGCCAACTCCACCTTTGCCCTTTACAAGAACGTTGCCCTGCGTATCCTTGTAGAGGTCATATTGGGAGATGTTCTTGTTCGTGCCTAGCACCTCAGTCTTGATTTGATGAGCCGATTCACCGCTCGACTGCTCCAGCTTCTTGACCTCGCTCGAACTCAGTTTCTTGTCCTGGGAACTTCCAGAACTACCGCTACTACTGCCTCCGCCGCTACCCGTCGAGCACAACACTAATCCGCCAAAACCACCAATCGCTCCACCGAGTGCGGCCCCACCAGCCGCTCCACCCGGAATGGTCGCAGCGGCGGCAGGTCCTCCCGCCAAACCCAGAGTTCCCAATCCACCGCCCGCCCAAAAGCCAATTGAGGCTCCTAGTCCCATATAGCCAGCGGTACAGATCGGATTCCGCGGCCGATTCATCCAATCCGCCACAGGCTGCACCATCTCCTGCGTACTTTGCACCACTTTCGCCGTCGTCACAAACATATAGACCGCGATTTTTTCCATGGTGTCGGTCACCGTTATCTCATCGCGGCAGTGATTCCCATTCACATCACAAACCGTCCTGCCCGTCGGATCCGTAAACCGCAACGGATTGTTCCGCCCATACGCAAACAAATTCCAACTCTGCGGATCCTCCGCCCCCTGATCCGCAAACGGCGCATCCGGACTCGTAAACCTCCCCACCGGCGCACTATAGTACCGCGCCAAGAAGTTATCCAGCCCCGTCCCCTCATCCCGCTCCTTCCCCGTAAACCGCACCGTCTGCCCCGCCATCCCCCCGCTCTCCCGCACCACCTCCCCAAACGGCAAGTAATCATACCCCGCCGCCACCGTCCCCGTCTCCCCCGTCACCATCCGCGTCGACCCCAAATGATCCTG
>JAINDK010000039.1 GCA_019931185.1 Bryobacter sp. CoA8 C33 | reverse complement strand
TCCGGAACGTGTTCTTCGGGTTGTGCTTGGACAACACCTTCGTGATCGCTGCCGTCAGCGTCGTCTTTCCGTGGTCGATGTGCCCGATCGTTCCTACGTTGACGTGCGGCTTACTACGGTCAAATTTCTCTTTCGCCATTTTACTCGCGCCTTAGAAAAGTTTTTGGGGAAGAAATCAGATGGAGCTGATGACCGGGATTGAACCGGTGACCTCGTCCTTACCAAGGACGCGCTCTACCAACTGAGCTACATCAGCCCGACTTCACCACTGTATCAGGCAATCGGCGCAAGAGTAATGGTGGATAGGGAAGGATTTGAACCTTCGTAGGGTGCAAGACCCGACAGATTTACAGTCTGTTGCCATTGACCGCTCGGCCACCTATCCAGATGCGCACGAACCCTCTCAACAAGATCCCGCCAGGAATAATTACCAGGAAGCGTATTGTTTACGACAATCCCGCAAAGAGGGCCGCCTGACAACTTTTTTATCGTATCACAAGCGGCCGCTTACGGAAAAGCAGCGCCTCCAGGATGCCATCCTCGGCGCTGGGCAGGGGGAAAACTCCCCGCTTCAGGTCCGCCGGCGGCCCCTCGAGCGCCTCGAGCGCCTCCAACAGTTGGCGCCGCAATTCTGCTAATTGTGGCAGGGCCGTCGCGTTGAGAATCTGCTGCCTTTTCCGTTCGAGGGGCTGCTCCTGGGCAAGCAAGGCAAAAATCACAAACTCATTGCGCCCCGGCCCCTGGCTCAGTTCCTTTTCCCACCGTTTCCAATCCTCAACCCCGGGCCGCTCCCCGCGCAGTCCAAACCGCAAGGCCGCCTCATGCAGCATGGCAAGCGCCCGCCGGTCCCCCACGCTGCCCTCGCGTTCCTTGGCAAGCAAGCGCAACGCCTCCTCGTCCCTCCCCGTCCGCGCCAGCCACAGCGCCCGCGACCATGCCGCCGCACTCGGCGGAGCCCCCGCCAGCACTCGCCCCATCCAATCGCCAAAGCGGGTATCGGCCTGCTTCCGGTTTCCCGCGTTGGCATAGGCAAAAGCCGCCTTGCGCATCCCAGCCAGATTCTGAAACGCCGGAAACCGCGCCACCTGCTCGTCGAAGAGTCGCGCCGCCTCGGCAAAGTTGCGGTTCATGTAGTTCACCTCGCCCAGGGAATCCAACGCGTTAGCATCCCCTGGGGCCAGCTTACGGTACTGCTCGATCGCCGCCACGGCCTCTTTCCGCTTGCCCTGATGGGCTTCGGCGTAACCAAGACGGTTCCACCAATCCACATTGCCGGCATCCAGGCGCGTCAACCGGCCCAAACTCTCCGCCGCTACCGCCCACTCCTTCAGGCTTTCCGCCATTTGCGCCAACTCCCCCGCCAGTTGCGGATCAGCCGGGCGCAGCCCATTCATCTGACGCAGCGCCGCAAGCCGCCCCGGGCCGTCGGCGGCCGTCAACACCGCCACATCCGCTCTCGATAGAGCATCAATCGTTCCCGGAAGCCGTGCCGCCACCGCTTGCGCCTCGGCCCGGCGCCCGGCGGCGAGCCACTGCCGCACCAGCAGCGGATAGGCTGCTCCCAATCCGGGATGCGCCACCACAAACCTCTCCAGGGCCTCGGCCGAACCCGCGCTCCAGGCCTTGCCCAATTCCACCCAATCCCGCGAATTCGCTTCGATTTCCACCGGCTTCGCCCCCAGCAGTTCCCGCAGCACCACTGCCGTTTTTTCCACCAGATCCCCCTCGCTCATACGATAAACTCCTTCGGCTAGCACCTTCGTCGATTGCGTATCGATGAGATAGGCGCGCAACTCGAACCCATCGCCCTTGCGCCGGTAGTCCCCCGTCAATGTCCGCCCCGCCCCCAGCATCCGCACCCCTTGCTGATCTTCCACCAACTTCGCCGCCAGCGGTTGATCTTCACGCAACTGCGCCCCCATCACCAGCCCCAGCGCCGCCCCTACCCAGCCGTCCGTTTCCACGCCCTGATTATCAAAGCGCTGCAGAGCCAGTCTCGGGTTCACCGGCCCCGCCTCCGGCTTAGTGGTGCATCCTGCCAGCCCCCACAGCAGCAGTAACGCCGCCCTCTTACAGCGCACGGAACTCCGTTTTCAAAATCGCCTGAAACTCCGGGTTTTCCTTCAACTCGGCAAATGCCGCCTCGCCCGCAATCTTCTCGCGATCTTTGTAGCCTTCCTCGAGGGCTTTGCGCAGATATTGCAATGCCCGCTCGCCCTGCCCGGTCTTGGCATAAACTTTCGCCAGCTCATAGTGGAACTTTGCCCGCTCCTCGACGCTCCGCTCCTGCAACACCGTCCCCTGCGAGCCGCGATGCTCGAACACGTTCGGGTCGAGCTCGAGCGCCTTCTGGTATTCGAGGATCGCCGCCTCATACTTCTTGCGGGCAAACAGCGCCGTACCCAGGTTGGAGTGCATGCTCGCCGATTCCGGCGCAATCACCAGCGCCTTGCGGTAATAGTTCGTGGCCCGCCGGTAGTTCTTTTGCGCGTAGGCTACCGTGCCCAGATTGTTGATCGCCTCGGCGTACTTTGGACTCAGCTTCATACTCCGCTCATAGCTTTTTCGGGCTAAACCCAACTGGCCAAGTTGATGGTAGGCAATTCCCATCTTGTTCCAGGAAACGTGTGAATCCGAAGGCATCTTGCCGTACATCTCAACAGCCTCGCGGTACATCTTGCGCGCCATGTAGATGTCACCACGCATCTCCGGCGACAAATCCGGGCGGTTCTGCGGGCTCAGACCGCCGAGCGGCGCGGGCGTGGGGCTGTTGGTAAAGCTGGAAGCGGGCCCTTGAGCCCAACCCGCCAAGGCCGCCAGCAACAGCGTGATTCCGGTGCGGTAACGCATCATGCACCTCTCTTTGTTCCGATTCTAATCGAAAAAACGCTACTTGAAAATCGACCGCAGCCGGCCCCAGATTCCCTGTTTTTCCCGCGCCGCTTCCGCCTCGGCCTTAGCCCGTTCTTTTTCCGCCGCCCCTTCGGGCCGGCGTTGCCCCTCGACCTCTTTTTTGCGAATCGTCACGGTCCGGTTACCTGCCGCTCCGGCCGGTGCGCCGCCCGCTGCTTTGGCATCCTCCGGCTTGGCTTCCTCCGGCGTATCCCAGCCGAACACCTGCGTCTGTCCCGTCACACCCTCAACCGGCTGCGTGCCAGCCACATACACTTCACTCTTGCCCACGCCCAGCTTCCCCGTCGCGACATCCACTTCGGCCAGCACAACACCCTGCGGCGCCTCAAAGCCAAGGGCATTGCGGTACTCGCGGTGCGCGTGCGCGCGCTTCATGAATTCGGTCCAGATCGGCAACGCGGTTTTGCTCCCCTCGAGCTTGATGTCGCGATTATCGTCAAAGCCCACCCACACCACGCATACCAGCTTCGAGGTAAATCCGGCAAACCAGCCATCCCGGCTGCTCCCCGTCTTACCCCCGGCCGGCACTTGAAATCCCCGCGTCCTCACCCCGGCCCCAGTCCCCGCCCGCACCACATCCTCCATCAGATTCACCATCAAATAGTTGATGCGCGGGTCGAGCACTTCATGCCGCTCGGTCTTCTGCTCAAACACAGTTCCGCTGTGACGGTCGCGGACCGAACGGATCCAAACCGGACGGCTCGCGACGCCGTTGGAGGGAAACATCGTATAGGCACCGGCCATCTCGATCGGCGTCACTTCGTAGGCCCCCAGCGCCACCGCCGGCGTTGGCTTCACCTCCATGTTCAGTCCCGCGCGCCGCGCCAGCTTCACCACTTCCTCGTAACCCACAGCCTCGGCCAGCTTCACGGTCGGTATATTCAGGCTCTTCATCAACGCCGTGCGGAGCGTCACCGCGCCATAGTATTTTTCGCCAAAATTCCCAGGCTCATAGCTCTTTCCGTCGTAGCTGAACACCGTCGGCTCATCCACCAGCACCGAAGTCGGAGTAAACACCTTCTCGCTGTCATAAAGTGCCGTGTTCAACGCCGCCGCGTACACCAGCGGCTTGAAGATCGAGCCCGGCTGGCGCTTGGCCACAGTCCGGTTCAGTTGCGATACACCATAATTGCGCCCCCCCACCAGGGCCTTGATCTCGCCGTTGCGCGGATCCATCGCCACCAGTGCCGCCTGAACCTCCGGCGTCTTGCCGTCCTTGTCTTTCTTGTGCCGCCGCGCGATCAACTCATCCACTTCCTTCAATCCCAGGCGTAGAGCCTCGCTCGCATCCTTCTGCAGGTCCATGTCGATCGAGGTGAAGATGCGGTAGCCGCCATCCTGGAAATCCAACCCAGGCAGCTTCTGCTGCAGAGAATCATTGACGAGATCAACGAAAAAAGCCGATTCCGCCACATCGCCGTTCCCTCGCACCGCCTTCACCTCGGCCGCCCGCGCCGCCGCCAGTTGCTCGTCGTTGATGTAGTCGTTGTCGCGCATCAAACGCAGCACAATATTGCGCCGGTTCTTGGCCCGGTCCGGATACAGAAAGGGATTCGTTGCGCTCGGCCGCTGGATGAGCCCAGCCAACAGCGCCGCCTCCGGCAGCGTCAGGTCCCGCACATCCTTGCCCAGATAGGACTGCGCCGCCTCGCCGAAGCCGAAGATATTGAACCCACCCCGCCACCCCAGCGGCACATAGTTCGCGTAGTATTCAAAAATCTGTTCCTTTGTCAGCTTCTGCTCGAGAATCAGCGTGTACACTAATTCGTTCAGCTTGCGCGTCCAGGTCTTTTCCATCGACAGGAAGAACCCGCGCGCCAACTGCATGCTGATCGTCGAGGCTCCCTCGGCATGACGGCCCGAGCTAACATCAACCAGGATGGCTTTCACGATGCGAATCGGGTCAAAGCCCGCGTGATGGAAGAAACGCTTGTCTTCGACGCTCACCACCGCGTTCACCAGTACCTTCGGGATGTCTTCGTAGCGCAATATCCGGCGCTTCTGCCGCGAGCGGTCGAACAGATTCGTAACCAACTCCGGCTCCAACTGATACTGGTTGCGCGTCGAGTTATCAGCCAAGGAAACAATTTGCGAAATCTTGTCATCGGCAATCCGGATCAGCCCTCCGTCGCGGGCAAAAAACGAGTCTGGCCCTGGATAAACCTCAATCGCCTCGCCCCGCAGCTTGTAGTGGCCTATCGGATTTCCCGAGTCCTCGCTGTAGCCACTCCGTCTGAGCTGCCCGATCAATTCCTCCCGGTCCAGAGGATCCCCGAGCGACAATACATGCGGTGCCGCGTAAATCCTTGAAGCATTCCGGAACGGGCCAACCGCCAGCTTCTCGTCAATCTCACGGGAATACTTACTGTACAGATAGCCGAACACCAGTAATCCGCTCAAGAGCAGAAACCCCGTTCCAGCCAGAAACACTCTCCCTACGGAGCTTACAAAGACGCGAGCCAGAAAAGAGTTGGGTGAAATTTGAAGTCGGATTGCCACGAGAGAGCTTTGCTCGATTCTATTCTGGCATGTCCCCCCCGTCTCTGGGCGCATGAGAGAATGATTGGCTAATGACGCCTGCCCCCGCGAGTCGAAAAGAAACTTTTCTTCGTTTCGCCAGCCTTGCAATTCCTGTTTTTGGGCTCTTCCTGGTTCTGCTGCAGTGGTGGCACATTACCCGCTTGCGGGATGAAATCCAATTTGCCCAACGGACGATGTTCGACATCTGGCGGAATCACCCTCCGGCTTTCCCCCCGGAAACCCTCGCAAACTCCGTCTACCTGCCGGCCGCTGTTTCCCCCCTCGCCGCTTTTGACGGGGGAGACGGCCCCTGGCTCGGCCAGTCGATCTGGCTGCAACTCAACCGGATCGCCCGTATCCAGGATCAACTCGGCTATGATCTTTTCCCCTCAGGCCGCCAAACCAACCTTACCGCGTCTTTGTTCGCCCAATATCTGATCCCCTGCCTGGCCGTCTTTCTCGCTTGGCGTCAAGCCTCCGTTTCCCGCGCGCGGACCCTTCATTCCTGGATCATGCTGCAAACCAAGCTCATTGAACTCGTAGGCCCGCCGCTTGCCCTCTGCTGCCTTTTGGTCACGCTACTTGAACGCCAATCACTCGGCATCGAGGGAGCAATCCGCCTCATGCTCATTCTCGGAGTTTATCTGCTCTACTCCATCGCTTGTGGTTCTCTGGCTTGGGGAATCTACCAATCCTGGCGCAGCATTCCCCGCTCCACAGCCGTCCTCGTCTTTTTCTGGTTGCTTAACTTTACACTCGCCCGTCCACTATCGGCCAATTTAGCCGCCGCCGTTTTCCCTCCCCCTACCCTGGATGCCTATGTCCAGCGTCTCGATGCCGAAATTACCTACGGCTACAAAGGTGTCGAACCCCATTTGGACCGTGAACGCCGGTTCGTTGCCGAAATTCTCCGTGAATACAAGGCTGAAAGCATTTCCGAAATCCCCATGAATTTTTCAGTACTCTTGTTCAAACGCGAAGAAGCATTCCAGCGTGATGTCGGCCACCGGCTGCGAGCCGAACTCTTTTCCACTTTTGAGCAGCAGGAACGGCTCGAACAATCCTTATCTCTTCTTTTCCCCATTATTGCCATCCAGATCTCCTCGAGCGCCCTTGCCGCCACGGACTTCGCGAGCGAAAGGTTCCAACTTGCCCAAGCGGACCAGTTTTGGGCGCGGACTCTAGACCGCGTCTACCTGGATCTCGCCAGATCCAGCGGACCAAATGCGATCCGTGCCCCACGCGGACCCGTTTATTGGAGTCAGATCCCCTTCTTCACCACCGCAATCCCCCCCCCTCCCTACGCTCTCAATGCCTGCCTGATCCCCTCGGCGCTTCTTGTCTTCCTGACTGCCGGTTGCCTCCTCATCGTTTTGAATCGCCGCCCCAATTCCTCCCAGGAAGCTACAGAGGAGACCTCGTTGTGACTTCATTCTGGAACCGTACAATCGTTCATTCCGTGCTCGCCCTGATCACTGCTGCCGTCCTCCTGTTTGCTTCAAACAATACGTCCAAGCTCCACGATGCCCAGCGCAAGGTTCACGCCCTCATTGCCCGCGAGCCTCAATCATCCGATCCGGGAAAAACCTTCGTGGAAATCAGCCTCGAACCTTCTCCGACCGCGCAACTCAGTTCCGGCTATACAGGCATCGCCCCTTCCGTTCATTTGATCCGGCTCGGGGCACCCCGGCCGCTTTCACATGTCAATCCCATTGAACACCCATCCCGCCGCCGCTGGGGACGCATCGATTTCTCCTTTGCCTTTCTCCTCTACCTCCCAATCGCTCTGATCCCGCTGGCCTTTATCATCTACCGCCGTTGTACCGAGCGCGGCGACCTCGATAAGCTCCTTTCCGGCCGTACCTCGATTCTTGATTTCAGCATGGAGCGCATTTTGCTTCCTTTGATCGGTTCGGCCGGCTTCCTCGGGCTCGTTACACTCGCCTGCCTTTATTTCGCGGGGCTTCGTCTTTCCACCAACGACATCCTCGCTCGCATCGCAGTCTGGGTTCTGCTCATCGGTCTGTATTTACTGAGCTGGATTCTGCTTTATGCCTTTTTCCTGCTGCGCCGTCGCTCTTTCGCCGTAGCCACAATCCATTATGGGGCCGCCTTCCTGCTCATCGCCTTTATCCTTCCACAAAGTCTCCAGACGGTTTCCCTTGCTCTCGAGCGTCCCCGCGGGCGCCTTCCGCTCATTGTCGAACGCCGCAAATTGGCGCAGCAGATTCGCCACGATGACCGCGCCGGTGTTGACCGCTACCTCGAGCGCGAAGGCTTTTCCCGGTTGGAATGGTCCAAGCCTCTGAGCTCTTCCGAGTTCGCAGCCATCGAAAATCTCCGCATTGAACAGCAGGCACGGCCCCTTCTCGAGGAATTTGAGAATTCCGTACGCCGCATGGACCAACTCTCCCTCCTCACAAGTTGGATTTCGCCCTACCTCGTTGCCCAGTTTGGCGTCGACGATTTGGCCGGAACCGGGCTCGCCCGCTATTCCGACTTCCGCTCAGCCGCCATCGAATATCACGAACAGTGGCGCAAACACCTGCTTGGCTTTCTCGCCCGGCGTCAATTCCTCGATTTTGACTCCCTGAGACGCCTCCCCCGCTTCCGCTTCAGCGGCAATGAATCCAATACAATTCTGCTCAGTGCCTGCGTTCGCTGTGGTTATCTCGCTTTGCTTTGCCTCGTCCTCGCAGCTGGCATCCGTAGCCGATTGAACCAATTGCTTCCGAAACCTCATAAGGATAAGAAAAAGGCCGCCTTTTAGAGCGGCCTTTTTGCATTTTCTCTGTCGAAACTTCTAGCTGATCTTGTACTCTTTGTACTCGACATGCTTCCGGATCACCGGATCGTATTTCTTCTTCAAAAGCTTTTCCGTGGTCTTTTTCGGATTCTTCGAAGTTGTGTAATAGTGACCGGTGCCGGCCGTCGAAACAAGCTTAATGTTGATACGCATGTTCGCTGATCCTCTTCTCTACTTTTTCAACAGCGGGAGAACCGCATCCACGCCTACCTTATCGATGGTGCGCAAGGCTTTGGCAGACAGGCGAACACGAATGAAACGCTTTTCGCTGGCTACCCAGATCCGCTTTTCCTGAAGATTGGGCTCGAAACGCCGCTTCGTTTTGTTGTTCGCGTGCGACACATTGTGACCGCTGATTGGCCGCTTACCGGTAATGGGACAGACTTTGGACATAATTTAACTCCAACTTGCGCAACCAGGGTTTGTGGTTATGCGGGGCATTGGCTATGGGTTTGCTTTCCACGCCACACAAACTCTTATGTTAGCGAAAGTTTTCTCCCTTGGCAACTTCCTCTCGGGCTTCACACACTGGGTCAACTCACCACACCGCCTGGACGGTGCGCAGCGTGCCGGTGCAGGTCCTCCATCGTTACATATTGCAAAACATTGTGGTGCGTCGATTCGAGCACCACCAGTGGCGCCAAACCCGCATCGAGCGCCTCCTTCCAACGCAACGCGCATAAACACCATTGGTCCCCCGCTTTCAACCCCGGGAAACCCCATTGCGGCCGAGGCGTCGTCAGATCGTTACCTCGTGACTTTGAAAACTGCAAAAATTCCGCCGTTAGGATCGCGCAGATCAGATGGCGGCCTTCGTCTTCCTCGCCCGTTTCACAACAGCCTGTGCGGTAAAAACCCGTCATGGGATCCAGCGAACAAGGCGTCAGCACCTGCCCCAGTACGTTCCGTTGCGTCCTTGGCATCAAGACTCTCCTTTCAACAGCGCCAGCCGGAGCAGGTTGAGCGCCGAATGCACGGCAAATGATCTCACCCGGTCCCGGTCTCCCGCCGGATAGCGGAACCGGCTCACTCTTACTGGACCCGCCGGTCCCGCCAAACCAATAAATACCGTACCCACCGGATTCGCCTCCGTGCCCCCCTCCGGCCCCGCGTATCCTGTCAGACTCAGTGCCCAATCGGCTCCCGTGCGCTGCCTCGCCCCCACCGCCATTTGCCGCGCTATCTCCTCAGAGACCTCCGTGTGCTCGGCAATCGCCTTCCCCGCCACCCCGAGCAGCATCTCCTTCTGCAGCCCGCGATAAGCAATGATGCCCCCCAAAAACGCCTTCGACGCTCCAGCCACTCCGCCCAGTCTCGCCCCCAGCATCCCCGCCGTCAAACTCTCGGCCACGGCCAGTGTCTCGCCCCGGGCCACCAACTTCTCAATCACAACCGCCTCCAGCGGCGACCCATCACGCGAATAGATCCTTTGCCCCAACAGCGCTTCGATTTTCCCTCCCAATTCCGCCGTCCGGGCCTCGGCCTCTTGCTTCGTCTTCGCCTGCGCCCGCAAGTGTACCGTCAGGTCCCCCGCCTTGGCCAAAATCGTCGTTACCGGGTTTTCGTATTGCTTGTAAACCGGCGCGATTAACTGATCCAGGTCCGACTCCCCCATACCCGTCAACCGGAAGGTCAGGGTAGACAGGGCCAGCGGCGGCAGAATCCGTTCGAGCCTTGGAAAAAACTCCGCCTCCGCCATGGGCTTCATCTCTCCCGGAGGCCCCGGCAACAGCACCAGAATCTGTTGATCGGGCAGCCGCAACCATTGCCCCGGTGCCGTCCCGTGTGGATTCTGCATCACCTCCGCCCCTTGCAAAACATACGCCTGCTTCCGGTTGATCTCTGCCATCTTCCGCCCCATCGCGGCAAAACGTGCCTCGAGCGCTTCAGCCAGACTCCGATCATAGGTCAGCGCTCGCCCCGTCGCCGCCGATACCGCCTCTCGCGTCAAATCATCTTCGGTCGGTCCCAGTCCACCCGTCAAGATGATCAGTTGCGCAAGCTCACCCCCATTCCGGATCGCCGCCTCCAGATGTTTTTTCTGGTCCCCCACCACCATCTTTTGCACCACCTCCACCCCCAGAAGGTTCAGCTTCTCGGTCAAGAACAAAGAGTTCGTGTCCACTCGGGTTGGAGTCAGCATCTCACTGCCCACGGCGATGATAACGGCGTTCATATGCGGCTATGGTCTTGCGATGTCAACATCCACCCGGAAGATGGAATTGTTCGTTGCCACCGCCATGGCCCGCGAGGGCAACAAGCATAAGCCCACAATCCCGTGACCCGAAAGAAAGTGCTGTGCCTCCCCCTCCGGACTGATCCGCACCACCCCACGCCTGCCCGCATGGCTCGCCGCGCAATAAAGATTCCCGTCCCCGTCAAATGCCAGTCCCTGTGGCCGCCCCAATCCCCGGAAAAATACTTCCGCCTCCCCGTTCGGCGCTACTCGCTGGATTGAATCGTAGCTTGATGTCGTCGGCCCGCTCACATACAGATAACCATCCGGACCAAACGCCAGATGATACGCCGCCATTGAAGGCTCCAGCGTCGCGAAGACAAAAACGTTGCGCTGCCGGTTAATCTTGAATACCGTCCCAGACCGGTCCCCCACATACAAGTTCCCTTCCCGGTCAAATACCAGCCCAGTGGCGATCCCCATCCCTTCCACAAGCGTTGAAATCTCACCCCGCTCCGTCACCTGATAAATCACCCCCTCGTTGCGCGAGGACACATGCAGCACCCCATCCCGGTCAAACGCCAGCCCCGTTGCGTTCATGATTTCGCTGGCAAACGGGCGGCAGTCGCAATTCAGGTCAATCTTGTATACAGATACGGCGGTCTTCTGTCCCCGGCTGCCCGAAAAAGTCGTGTAGATGTTGCCTTCCTCATCGCATGCCGGGTTCGCCACCGGATGCAGACTGTCGGCAATCTGCATCCCAATCGCGCAATGATACGGTGCAGAATTCGCACCCTCGCGCGAAATCACCATATCTCCATAACTCAACGCCTCGGGCACCCGCGCAATCACCAGACTGCCGCTGCCCACCACCACCGCCCCCCGTGCGTCGCCAAACCGTACTTCCGGCCGCGTTCGCCCCCCCAGGTTCTCCCCCCGAATCAGAAATTCCCCTCCTGGCAATGCCGCTTCCGGCACCACCCGGTCAATCCGTATCTCACTCATGGCAACCTCACTTTTCATTCTCACAAAGGCAGCAGAAAGAAGTTCCGCATGATGTATAAAACGAACGCTGCATACAAACCCGCCATCAGATCGTCCATAACCACGCCAAAACCTCCTGGCAGCTTCTCCAATAGCCCCACCGGAAAAGGCTTCCAGATATCAAATAGGCGGAATAGCAACAAAGCCGCGCCATACGTCCACGGCGAATTCAGGTTCGCCCCCATCACTGCCACCATCTGCCCCAGCACCTCATCCACAACTATGTTTTGCGGATCCTTCTGCCCCATCTGCCGGATCAGCACATTCGCCGCCCAGACTGCCGGCCCTAACACCGCCAGCACGAATAGGCCGAAGTGGATGCTCGAGAAATACGCGAACTGATGCAGAAGGTAGATCAGTGCTACCCCCACCAGTGCTCCCGCCGTTCCCGGAGCCCGCGGGACATAGCCAGCATAAAAACACGTGGCAACAACCTCAGCGATCGCAATCTTCATCGTTCCCCCCCCGCGCTTGCTCGGCACTCTCGCCCGCAATCCGGTATTCCTCAGACGACCATTTCCCAAAATCGGTCATCTGGCAGCGCTCACTGCAGAACGGAAAGTACTTCTCCCCCTGACGCGTCGCTTTGCGGCAAATCGGACACTTCGCCCCTATAGCCATATGCGTTAAATATGCTGGTGCTGCGCCCGCGGCGCCGCATTCAAAATCGGGAACGGATTCTCCGGCGCCAGCGGTAAATTCTTCTCCGCTTCGCCGAATACCTCGCCCACCAAATCGTAATCATGTGCTTCGGTGATGCGGATCCGTCGGATCTGCCCGCGGACCAATTCGCCATCGCTCACGTCGTTAATCAGGCAATGCCCGTCGATTTCCGGCGCCTGCCCGGGCAGTCTTCCCTGCCACAATAACTCGGTCTCCTCCGATAGTCCTTCGATCAGAACCGGAAACTCCCGGCCCACCAGCTTGCGGTTCATCTTCCGCGAGATCTTCCGCTGCACCGCCATCAGCCGCTGCTGCCGGTTGTGGATCGTGCGCCCATCCACCTTGCCGTCCAGCTCATACGCCTTCGATGTCTCCTCGTCGGAATACTTGAACACGCCCAAACGGTCGAATTGCGCCGCCTCGACGAACTGCACCAGCTCTTCAAAATCTTCCCGGCTCTCACCCGGAAAACCAACAATCATCGAAGTGCGGATCGTCACGCCCGGGATCGTCGCCCGCACCCGCTCGAGCAATTTCAAAAACGCATCCGCGTTCGATCCCCGTCGCATCCGCTTCAGCACGTTCCGGCTCGCATGCTGCAATGGCATGTCGATATACTTCACCAGCGCCGCATGCGCCGCGATCGTGTCCAGCAACTGCTGCGTCACGCGGTTCGGATAGCAGTACAGAAAACGAACCCATTTCTCAAATGGAGTCTCAATCCCTGCCAGGCGCCCCAACAAGTGCGCCAAACCGTCGCGGATCCCTAAATCTTCCCCGTAGCTCGTCGTGTCCTGCCCGATCAGGTTGATCTCCCGCACGCCCTGTCCAAACAGCCGCGTCGCCTCGCTCACGATCGACTCAAAACGCCGGCTTCGAAACTGTCCGCGAAACTGCGGAATCACACAGAAGGCACACGGATGATCGCACCCCTCGGCAATCTTGATGTACGCCGAATACCGCCCCGTCGTCAGCACCCGCGGCGAAAGATCGTGATAAAGATACGGAGTCGCAGACGGAGTAAACTGCTCCCCTTCACAGGCCTGCACGATCTTTTCGATCTCGTTGGTCCCCACCAGCGCATCCACTTCCGGCAGATTCCCCGTAATCTCATCCCGGAACCGCTCCACCAGGCATCCCGCCACCACCAGCCGCTTGGCCCGGCCCGTTTCCTTATAACGCCCCATCTCGATGATCGTGTCCACGCTCTCCTGCTTGGCCGGATTGATAAAGCTGCAGGTATTCACCACGATCACCTCCGCCTCTTCCGGCTTCGCCGTCAGTTCGTGGCCATGCGCGGCGAGTTGCCCCATCATCACTTCGCTGTCCACCAGATTCTTCGGACAGCCAAGACTTACAAAACCAATTTTCAAGCGAGTTTACCCGTATTTCAGGTTAACAGATCCGCTCCCTCAGCCTGGCCATCGCTACTTCGCCGTCGCCGGACCACTCGGCGCACCCAGTTCCAACTCCCTCGCCGCATCATAGTTCGGGTTCGGCTGAGGAATCTGCGCCCCCGTCTCGGCCAGCCACTTCTCGAGGCGACGCTTTAAGTCCGCCGCCTTGGCCGGCTGAGCCGCCGCTAGATCCTTCTTCTCACCCAAGTCTTCCTTCAAATTGTAAAGCTCAACCCGGTTGTCCTCAAAAAACAGGATCAGCTTGTCATCCCCGCGCCGAATCGCCGCCGAAGGCCGCCCCAACTGCGGACTGTAATGTGGATAATGCCAGTAGTTGTACTCCCGGCTAAGTTTTTTAGCCCCCCTCAGCACACCCGCGAAACTCCTCCCATCCATGGCCGGCAACTGCCCCCGCTCCACTCCCGCCACCTCCGCAATCGTCGGTGCGAAATCGTAAGCCACGACCACCTCATCGGATCTGCTACCCGGCTTCGTCACCCCGGGCCAGCGCACAATCGTCGGCACCCGGATACCCCCCTCATACAAATGGCCCTTGCCCGAGCGAAGCGGCGCGTTGGAGGTCACCGGCCGGTTCTTCCACTCGCGCGAGGCCACCCCGCCGTTGTCCGAAGCAAACAGCACCAGCGTGTTGTCCTCCACGCCCGCGCTCTGCAGTGCCTTCATCACCCGCCCCACGCTCTCATCCATGCTCTCCACCATCGCCGCGTACTCGCCGTAGTTTTGCGGATTCGCCACATCCGCCTTCGCGTTGTACTTCGCCACCTTCTCCGGCTTGCCTTCGATCGGCGTATGCACCGCAAAATGCGGCAGATAAAGAAAGAAGGGCCGATCCTTGCTCGTCTCAATGAAATCCGTCGCCAGATCCGTCAGCCGGTCCGTAAGATAGTCCCCCGCCTTGCCCTCCAGAGGAATCTTCTGCTTCCACTTCGGATAAAAGAAGCTGTTCGTCGAGCCCGCCTCATCCCCGCCATAGGCCACATCAAAACCCTGATCCGCTGGCAAGAAGCCCTGCTTGCCCAAGTGCCACTTGCCGATACACGCCGTGCGGTACCCCGCCCGCCGCAAAACTTCCGCGATGGTGACTTCCTCGAGCGGCAATTCCAGCCGCGCATTCGGCGGCAGCACCTTGCTGTAGTGATACCGGTTCGAAGCCCCCTGCAGGTGCGCGGTAATGTGCAGCCGCGCCGGATACTTACCGGTCAGGATCGCCGAACGCGTCGGCGAGCAAACCGGACTTGCCGAATAGCCGTTCGTGAACACCATCCCCGATCGCGCCAGCCCATCGAGGTGAGGCGTCTCATAAAGCTGACTGCCGTTAAACGCCGTATCCGCCCAGCCATAATCATCAATCAGCATCAACACCACGTTCGGCGCCCGTTTACGCGCCCCCGCTCCCGCGCCTGCCAGCGCCAGCGTGCCCAAAAACTCCCGTCTTGAATGAGGCATGAGCTCCCTAGAAATTCAGCTGCTTCAAATACTCCGCCGATTGCTTCAGGCTGTCCAGCGGATTGCCCGGTGTCTGATCCTGTTCGACGAAGAAATGCTTGGCCCCGGCCGCCATCGCCGCCTTCAGCACCGGCGCGATTTCAATCACCCCCGTGCCCACGCTTTGGAATGCTTCCCGCGGCACCCTCTCGTTATACTGCGGCGCCATCTTCGTCACGTTCTTCAAATGCACCAGCGGAATCCGTCCCTGATACTTCGCGAATACCTCGACCGGCGGCACTCCCCCCACCTGGCTCCACATAATGTCGAACTCGAGCCCCACCAGCTTGGCATCCGTGTTCTTCATCAACACATCGAGCAACCGGTCGCCCGTGCCCGCCACCGGCTCAAACTCAAAGGCATGGTTGTGGTAGCACAAACCCAAGCCAGCCGCCCGCGCCCGCTCGCCCGTTTTGTTCAACGTATCCGCCAGCCGCTTGATCACCTCCACGCCACCCCGGTCCTGCGGCGCGATGTAGGGGCACACCACCCAGGAAAAGCCCTTCGCCTTCGCATCGTCGAGCGCCGGGTTCAGCTTGTCGATGTCCTTGAAGAAGTAGTTCGTGTCGATGTGCAGGCTCACCGGCTTCAGCTTCGTCTGCCGAAGCGCACCCCAAATCTTGTCCATGTTCCCGCGCACCACTTCGGCTTCCGCATATCCCTGCGCCTCAAGCGTCTTAAGTGTCTCGACCGGCTTCTCATTGATGATCGACCGCAGCGTATACAGCTGCGCCCCAAAGGATTTCAGTTTCTTGGCCGCCAGCGGCAGCGCCGCCAGCACCGGGCTCGCCATCAGGCTTCTACGGGTCAGGTTTGTCATGGGTCTTTCCTCCCTACTTTACATAAGAAAAAGGGCCGGAGTCCCGCTGGCGGGTCTCCGGCCTTGAGTTCAGACGAACGATTTTTGCGACTCTCGTTTTGTCTATGCCGTTATCTTGCTAATCGCCCAGAGCGCCAGCGGCTTCTTGCTTTTTCGCCGCCGGTTGGATCCCCACCAGGCCCTGCGGAGCAATCGAGCCCGCCGGCTTGATGTCGCCGAGCGATACAAAACCTTCCACCGTCTGTTCCTTCAGGATTTCCTTCCGGTACAGCTTTTCCATTTCCTTGTGGTATTCCTGCTCTTTCAGCATCTGCGCCCGCGCACGCAACTTCTCTTCCCGCGCGTTCTTCGCAATGCCCGCTTCATCAAGGTCGGTCTGCTTGCCCGCATCAACGGCCTCTTTGTTCAGAATCAGCGAGTGCTCAATCGAGCTCATCTCCACGTTCTTGTTGCCGGCGTAGATCTTGTGGCGGCCATGCTCTTCGTACCACTTCGTCAGCGTCGCCGTCATGTGCATCTTTTCCACGATGTTGCGCCAGCCCACACCCGTGTTGTAGGCGCAGAAGGAGATTTCCCCTTCCTGCGTCGCATACGGGATGATGCACTGTTCCGTCCGGCGGAAGTCATAGTTGAACAGATCCTGGAACCACATTCCCGCGATAAACAGGAAGTTCCAGCGGTCTGCCCGCCGCTTCTCGATGTCCGCCAGCGTGCGGTCTCCGGTCACCTTACCGTAGCTCTTGCCCGTGGCGCCCATCGACTTATCGAACTTCTTCAACAGGTCCATGATCCGGAAGTGCGTCGGCGCTTTGTACGGATCATAGTTGCGGATCAACGCAATCGAAACACCGAACAGCGACCAGAACTTGCCACGCGCCGCATCGTTCAGCTTCGCCACGTCCTTTGAAAATTGCGACGCGTTCAGAAACGAGGTCACCGGAGCGGCTTCCTTTGTTTCCTTGTCCACCATCACCGCCATGCCAATGCCGCAGTTCGGGTGGCAGCCGCAGCTCAACTGGCCCCAGTCCGCGTTCGGACCATGCACCAGATCGGCGAAGTCGGCGAACGTGCTCATGAACGAAATCGGAAACCAGTCCCGCTCCGGCACGCCAATACCCGTCTGGTTCTTCACATCATGCGCCAGGTGCGATAGAGTGTAGCGCTGCGCCGCACGCCGCTCGTCGGTCACTTCCTCATCGCGTCCCGTGAACGACACCGGCTGGAAGCTCAAAAACGGAATCTTCTTCGGATTGTCCAGCGCAAACTCAACAATGCGGCCTACCTGCTCGTTATTGATCCCGTTCACGATCGTCGTCACCGGCACGATGTCGATCCCGTTCGACCAGCAGTTTTCGATCGCCCGCATCTTCACGTCAAAAAGATTGCCGACCGCGCGATGGCTGTTCGCCGCATTGCCAATACCGTCAAACTGCAGATACACATACCGCAGACCCGCCTCAGCCGCTTGCTTGGAGAACTCTACGCTCTTGGCGAACTCGATGCCGTTCGTCGCCGCCTGCACCGAATTGAAACCCACTTTGCGCGAGTAACGCACCGCGTCCAGGAAGTAAGGCGACATCGTCGGCTCACCACCCGAGAACTGCACTGACATCTGCCGCCGCGGCTTGATCTTTAGCGCGTTGTCAAGCATCGTCGTAATGTCTTCCCACGACAATTCGTGCACAAAGCCCACTTGGTTGGCGTCCATGAAACACGGGTCGCACATCATGTTGCAGCGATTCGTCAAGTCGATTGTCAGCACCGAGCCACGCCCGTGCTTGATCGTCGACGAGCCGTGATTGTGCAGATCCTCGTCGTTGTGCGCGCGAATGTCCCGGCCCGGGAATACTTCTTCGAGGTGCTTGAAGAACTTGGCGTCGATCGCCATTACATCTTCGAAATGGCCGTGGGTCGGACAATCTTTCACCATCAGGATCTTGCCATCCCGCTCGATGATCTGCGCCTTGATTTCCCCAACCTTCTGGTTTTTCAAAATCTCCATCGGCAGCTCGCCGTTCACGATCTTGTTCCGGACATCCGGCACGCATTTCGGGCACAGCGAGTCCGTCGTCCGCGGCCACCCAAGGGGAGGCTTCGACTTCTGGTAGGACTTCAGCAGTGGCTTGTCAGACCATTTCGGGGTGAACGAAGGATTCGGGTTAATCGAATTCAGTTTTTCGAAAACAGCCCAGGTGGCATTCGCCGCTAGGGAGGCCGCCTTTTCAACGAGCTTTACGGTTTTGGACATAGGCTCCTTTGTTATGAGTCGCAATAGTTTGGTGGGTTTACCCACTCGTATGCATACAAAATAGGACAAGGTTCATTACTTCTCACTTTTTATCTCTTGAACTGCCGCTTTTCAGGGTTCAACGGCATATATTCCGGCTGAACGGCAGACCCAAAATGCGATGAAAAGGCGAAATAAAGTCCATTCCGCATCTTTCAAGCCCCACTTCCCCACCCTTCCCCGGCCATAATGGATCTGTGACCTTCGCTGCCCACTCGGTCCTTACCGCCGCCTTTGCCGAAGGCTTCGAACTCGCCGGCCTCACCCCCGCCCGCCCTCATCCCGACCACACACGTCACCTCTCCTGGGTCTCCCGCGGTCTTGCCGCCGGCATGTTCTATCTCACCGACTACCGCGCCACCCTTCGCTCCGACCCCCGCCTGATCTTCCCCGAGGCCGAAACTCTTCTTTGCGTCGGAAAACTTTACAAAACCCCGGGCCCCGCCGGCTACACCGAAACCCCGCCCGGCCATGGCTACGTCTCCCGCTATGCCTGGGGCGAGGCCGACTACCACGACCTCCTCGGCTCCGCCCTCCACCGCGTCGCCGCCCGCCTCCGCGCCGAATTCCGCTCAGAGTTCCCCTACCGTGTCGCCGTCGATACCGCCCCCTTGCTCGAGCGCAGCTACGCCCGCTCGGCCGGCCTCGGCTGGATCGGCAAAAACACCTGCCTCATCAACGAACCCCGCGGATCCTGGTTTTTCCTCGGCGAACTCTTTCTTCCCTTCCCTGTCTCCGATTACGGCACGCCCCCACCAGACCGCTGCGGCTCCTGCACCCGCTGCATCGACGCCTGCCCCACCGCCGCTATCGTCGAAGGCCCCGAGGGTTGGGAACTCGAAAGCAACCGCTGCATCTCCTACTGGACCATCGAGGCCCGCCAGCAAGCTCCTCCGGATCTTCAGCGCGCCTTCGGCCCCCACCTCTTCGGCTGCGACATTTGCCAGGACGTCTGCCCCTGGAACTCCAAGGCCCCCACCACCTCCGAGAAGGGCTTTCAGCCTCGTCACCCCTTCCCCCCTCTCGAACCCCTCTCGCCGTCTGAATTCCGCGACCGCTTCCGCCATACCCCCATCACTCGCGCCAAAGCCGAGGGCTGGAACCGCAACGTGCAGACCGCTCTAAAGAATCAAGCTGAGTAGATCCCGCATTTCCTGCACCGAGGGAGGCGCCATGCCATCCCCAAATCCCACCTCCAACCAGCCCTCCACCACCGCCAGCCTACCCGGCCCCACCGCCCGCATCCTCACCCCCCGCAACCGCTCCTGCTCCTGCAGTCCGCCAATCGCCTCCGCAATCACTTCTCCGTAGCTCCGCCCCAACGCCCTCTCCCCCTCTGATCCCGTACCCCAAACCCACTCCACCGCCAGCGCCCCGATTGCCTCTCGCTCACCCCGCAGGCGCCCCAACTCTTTGCTTGGTTCCATCGTTTTATATGATAGAGCTCAATGTTGCGCCTCCTGCTTGCCACGAGCCTCCTGCTGCTCGCCGCCTCTGCTCAATCCCGCTTCAAGTCCATTTTCGATGGCAAAACCTTCTCCGGCTGGCGCGATGTCCGCCTCCTCAACGTCCCCGGCAATGCCTTCTCGATCCACAACGGCGCCATCAAATCCAACAAGAATCCCTGGATCAACGAAGACCTCTTCAGCCTTGGCGAGTATACCGACTTCGAACTCGAGTTTGAATGGAAAGTCGGCCCCCGCGGCAACTCCGGCATCAAGTACCGCCTCCAGGATGCCGTCTTTCTCAATGAAAGCATCGAGCGTCCTGTCAAGAAATTCGAAGAGACCCTACGCGATGAATACGAACGCCGCCCTAGCAACCGCGCCAAGCTCAAGCCCACCGAGCACGGCCAGCTTTACACCGTCGCCTTCGAGTTCCAGTTGATCGACGACAACAACTATAGCTACAAGCTCAAGGACAATCAGCGCACCGGCGCCCTTTACAGTTTCCTGCCCCCCACCAAATCCGCTTCCCGGCCTCCTGGTGAATGGAATTCCGCCCGCCTTCTCGTACAGGGCGACCACGTCGAACATTGGGTCAACGGCGAAAAAGTTCTCGACGCCAACCTGAAGAGCCCCGTCATCGCCGCCGGGGCCCGCGCCCGCTGGGGCGAGACCCATCCCGTCTATAAGCTGCTTGTCGATCAACCCAAGAAGAAGAGCCCCATCCTCATTCAGAACCACGGCGACGAAGCTTGGTTCCGCAATCTACGCATCCGCTCTCTCTAGTCTTCGAGATGGTTCACTGTCGTGAAGCAACTCCCAAAGGCGTGATCCAATACCTCTTCGGTGATCATCCACGGCAGCCGCTCGAATTTGATGTGGTCGATCGCGTGGGTAATCACATCCCGCGGATGACACCTCCTCATTCGTTTGCCCCCATTTCGATAGTATTTCGTTAGGAATCGCCCGATCAGATTCGGTGCACAGGGAATTTTCTGTTTCTTGCAGAATTGCTCGAAAATCTCCGCAAATTCCGCCTCCCCCGGGCTCCTCAAGAACATCTTGTATTGAATCCGGCGCAAGAACGCTTCGTCGCCCAATTGATCGGGATTCAGGTTCGTCGAGAATACCAGAAAACACTCAAACGGTACAGTCATCTTGCCGCCTTGCTGGAAATTCAAATAATCGATCTTTCTTTCCATCGGGACGATCCAGCGGTTCAGCACTTCAGCGGGGGTCACTTTCTGCCGCCCAAAGTCATCAATTAGATAGATGCCGTTGTTTGCCTTCAACTGAAATGGAGCATCATAAACCTTGCTCGTCTGGTTAAAGCTCAAATCAAGATTCTCTAGCGCCAATTCCCCACCCGTCGTGATAAAAGGACGTTTCGAGCGGAAGTACCGCCTATCGTATGGGAAATCATCGCTTACTGCCGATGCCAGCACCGAGATCGACTCCGCTGGCTGGTCAAGTGGTTGATGGTACAGCGGATCGTAAATCTGGATGATCTGCCCTTGGTATTCCACGGCAAACGGAATGAAAATCGGCGTCGAATTGATATTGAATAGCGCTTCAGCCAAGAACGTCTTGCCGTTCCCCGGCTGCCCATAAATCAAGAAGCTCTTACCGCTGTTCACCGCCGGCCCGATCTGGCTTAGGATATCGTCCGCCACCACCATGTGCCGATATGCTTCCGTCAGTGCTCGCTTGGTCAACCAACCGGCCTCCAGCTTCTGCAAACGCACCAATTCGCGGTATTCTTCCAAGCTGACCGGCGCTACCCCCGCATATGTATTGATCTCCAAGTATTGCTGCGCCAGTTTCCGCCCAGCATCGCTCAAGTGAAACATGCTCGACATGTTTCCCATTCCCATCGATCTCTTGGAGGCTATCAAGTGGTTGCGCTTAAGCGTTTCCACGATCGGCTCAATCACACTGTACTTTAGGCCAAGGCTGTTCGACAGATCCCGCCCCATTGCTTCACCCTTGTAGTAAAGCTGCTTCAGGATCAGTTGCTCCACCGTGCTTTCGGCGATATTTGTCTCCTCCATCATCTCCGGAGGATCCGGGATAGGCATGCGGTCATGGGGTGCTGTTTGAGTGGCGTTTAGCCCAGTGGCGACATCCGTATCCGCTTGGGAGGAGTGTTCCAGGGAACCCTCAGGGCAAGTAACGCCAGACAGGGACGAGTGGTCTGAGTTCTTCACGTATTTTTCTATCGGTCAGTTCCTGCCGTATCCTTAGACTTCTCACGCTAAAGTATCGTCATGCCCTTCTCCCGCCGCAATGCCCTTCAATTGGCTCTCGCCGCGTGGGCCCGCGCCGCGGACCAGGCCCACCAACACCAGTCCCCGCCTACTTCCCTCAACCCCTACTCCTTCCGGTTTTTTGCATCGGCCGAAGCCGCCACGCTCAGCCGCTACGCCGCCGTCCTGATCCCCCCCTCCCCGCGCAGTGGCGGCGCGGCCGCCGCTCACGTCGAGCGCTACATTGATTTCGTTCTCGCCAGCGCCCCTCCCTCCCTCCAGCGCTCCTGGCGCAATGGCCTCGCCCGCTTCGCCCGCCAACCGGACGCCTTCGCTCTGCTCTCCCGCCTCGCCCCCCGCGAATTCGCCCCCCGCTCCCGCGACGAACACTTCTTCGTCCTGCTGAAATCCGCCGTCACCACCGCCTTTTATACCTCCGAGGAAGGTATCCTCAAGGAATTGGGCTACCAGGGCATGGGCTTCCTCCGCGAATTCCCCGGCGATCCCGGTCAACCCTTCACCGTCCCTCCCGGTTATAAGCCGCTCCTGCGGGCAAGGTCCTGACCCATGAAAACTTTCGACGTCTGCATCGTCGGCTCCGGCGCCTCCGGCGGCATCACCGCCCATACCCTCACCCGTGCCGGCCTCGATTGCGTCATGCTCGAAGCCGGGGCCAGCAAGAGCGTCGCCGACTTTCCCACCCACCGCCTCCGCCGCTGGAATCTTCCCCATCGAGGCCTCCGCGGTGACTACTTCGAGGAATGGCTCACCCAAACCGGCTTCCTCGCCGACAAATCCAAGGAACCTTACTCGGTGGCCAACAACCAGCGCTTCGACTGGTGGCGCATGCGCGCCGTCGGCGGCAAGAGCCTCTTCTGGGCTGGCGTCACCCCACGCTTCGGCCCCAAGGAATTCACCCCCGACGATACCTTCGATACCCGCTGGCCCCTCACCTATGAAGAAATCGCCCCCTTCTATGACCGCGTCGAGGAAATGATCGGCGTCTCCTCCACTGGCGAACCCGTCGGCGACTTCCCCCTCAACAAAGGTCTACCGTCCTTTGCCCCCAAACCCGCCGAAGCCGAACTCGCCCGCGCCTGCCAGTCCCTCGGCCGCGGCCTCAAAGTCCTGCCCATCCCCAAGGCCATTCTCAGCCGCGATTACAAGGGCCGTCCCGCCTGTCATTACTGCGGCCCCTGTTGGCAGGGCTGCGACTCCGGCTCAAAATTCGATTCTCTCCGCGTCTTTGTCCTCGCCGCCCGCAACACTGGCCGCCTCAGCCTCATCCCCAACGCCCGCGTACGCTCCCTCGAGCTCGGCGCCGAAGGCACAATCCAAAAAGCCCACTACTTCGATACGGCCACGCGCCAATGGCGCGAGGTCCAGGCCCGTGCTTTCATCCTCTGTGCCGGCGCCATCGAGAGTTCCCAAATCCTGCTGAATTCCAAAATCGCCAACTCGAGCGGCCTCGTCGGCCGCTACCTCAGCGAACACTTGTACGCCAGCGTCTCCGGCCATCTCCCCCAACTCATGAGCCGCCGCGTCGCCAACGAAGACGGCAACGGAGCCCACGTCTTCATCCCCGACCTAACAAAAAACTGGCGCGGCAACAAATTCATCCGCGGCTACCAGATCTTCCCCACCGGCGGGACCCCCGAGTTCACCCTCGTCGGCCAAAACATCCCCGGCTTCGGCAAACAGTGGATGGAATCCGTCCGCGACTATTACACCGCCGGCGTCAGCGTCCTGTTCCAGGGCGAGGTTCTGCCCTATGCCGACAACCGCATCGAACTCGACCCCCAACTCACCGACGATGCCGGCATTCCCGCCGCCCGCTTCGTCTACTCCTGGCGCGACAACGAATCCGCCATGTTCAAGGACATGATCGAGGTCGGCAACGAAATCCTCCGCAAAGCCGGCGCTGAAATGCTCCCCAATCCTAACCCCAAACCCGATCCCTACGGCCACTCCATCCACTACGTCGGCACCGCCCGCATGGGCAACGATCCCCGCTCCAGCGTCACCAATAAGTGGAACCAGTCCCACGACGTCCCCAACCTCTTTCTCAACGACGGCGCCCCCTTCGTCACCGCCGGTAATCAGAACCCCACCCTCACCATCATGGCCTTCGCCCTGCGTTCCACCGAGCGGATGATCCGCCTGATGCGCAATCAATCATGGAAAGACTAAAGCGCCT
Organism: Bryobacter sp. CoA8 C33; assembly: GCA_019931185.1. Lineage (GTDB taxonomy): Bacteria > Acidobacteriota > Terriglobia > Bryobacterales > Bryobacteraceae > Bryobacter. Next base: position 86,158 of record JAINDK010000039.1, on the reverse strand, counting down.
CTGGCCCAGCATCCGGCCCACCCTTCTGTTCTGGGCTGAAACTGAAACACACGTCTACTCCTTCAGCGTCGCCGCCAACGTCCTGCTCAGCTTCTTCCCCTTCCTGATCGTCATCACCAGCCTCATCCGCTTTGCCCTTCACTGGCTCGATGTCGAAAAAGCCATCTATGTCGCCCTTCAGGATTACTTCGCCGGCGAGACCGGCGCCTTCCTCGTGCGCAACCTCCAATCCGCCGTCTACACCAATGGCCGCGCCCTCAGCTGGGTCTCCATGCTCCTGCTGCTCTTCACCGCCAACGGCATCTTCATGCCCCTCGAGGTTGCCTTCAACCGCATCTGGGGCATCTCGAAAAATCGCGGCTTTCTCTCCAACCAACTCATTAGCCAGGGCCTCATCTTCCTTTGCGGCATCCTCTGGCTCGTCTCCAGCTTCGCCGCCGCCCCGGTCGTCAAAATCGGCTGGCTCAGCGCCATCGTCTATAAGCTTGCCTCCATTCCCATTACCATCCTCATCGTCTTCCTCACCTACTGGCTCTTGCCCAATGCCAAGATCCCCCCGCTGCTCGTTTTCCTCGCTAGCGTCTTCGTCGGCCTCGCCATCGAATCGCTTAAGCTCCTCAATCTCCTCATCTGGCCTTGGCTCTACTCGAAGCTCCGCCACGAATACGGGCCCTTTGCCCATTCCGTCACCATCCTCATCTGGAGCTTCCTGTTCAGCATGCTCGTGCTCGGCGGCGCCGAATGGTGTGCCCGTCAGGCACGCGCTCTTCAACTCACCATCACGCCGCGCGAACCTTGATCCGGAAGCTCAGCTTCATCACCGGCTCGGTCCCCACCGCTCCCAGCGCCGCCGTTGGCGGCTTCAAGCCAAACTGCCGCATGTCCACGCTAGCCGAGCCTTCCCACACGTCCGGAGCCACTTCGCTCAGCACCACTCCCACCGTCGCCGTCTTGCCCCGAATCGTCAACAGCCCGCTCTCGCTCTCATATCGGATCTCCGGATTCCGCTCGGCATCGAGCATGTCCTTCACGGCATAAGCCGTTACTTTTCTCAAATCATCGGCCTTCAACCAATCGTCTTTGCATTCGATTCGCCGCGCATCGAGCACGATCGAGTACCGGCGCGGCGTTCGCTCCGCCGAACCCCGATAGGCCGGGAACTCAAACAAGTGCTTCTTGCCCCGCATCAATCCCGTCTTAAATACCTCTAGCCGGATCCAATTCTCCGGCCCCGGCGCGATCACCATGGCTTCTGTCTCCTTGTCTTCAACCGTTAGCCATCCCATCTTCGCGCACAATTGGCCCCGGCTTGCGCTTCGCTCAGGCAGTATTGATAGACTAATGGCATCTATGAGTGAGAAGCAGGATCTGACGCGTCGCGAGGCGTCCAAACTGGCGGCAGCTGCCGCCACTCTCAGCATCACCGGTGCTCCGTTTGTTTCCAAGGTCAAGGCCGCCAACAACACCGTCCAGTTCGGCTTCATCGGCGTCGGAAGCCGCGGCCAGTATCTTCTGCAACACCTCAAGGGCATCGACAATGGAGCCTGCGTCGCCGTCTGCGATGTCTACGAGCCCAGCATGCGCAAGGGTGCCGAAATCATCGGCACAAAGCCCAAGATGTTCAAGGATTACCGCGAACTGCTCGCCGACAAGAGCGTCGACGCTGTCCTCATTGCCACGCCCCTCTACATGCACTTCCCCGCCACCCGCGATGCCCTCGACGCCGGCAAGCATGTCTTCTGCGAAAAAAGTCTCGTCTTCAAGCCCGAGGAAATTCACGCCCTCCGCGCCCTGTCCAACTCCAAGCCCAAACAGGTTCTCCAGGTCGGCCTCCAGCGCCGCTACTCCAAGTTCTACCAGACCGCCAAGCAGATGATCGACAAAGGCATGCTCGGCACCGTCACCCACATCCGCGGCCAGTGGCACCGTAATACCTTCGCCAAGGACCCCTGGAATAAGCCCCTCCCCAAGGACCGCACCGACAAGGAAGTCAACTGGCGCAAGTACCGTGAGTTCTCCGGCGGCCTCACCGCCGAGCTCGCCTCCCACCAGATCGACGTTGCCGACTGGATGTTCGGCGCCCAGCCCGAGTTCGTCGTCGGCGTCGGCGGCACCGACTATATTAAGGACGGCCGCGACATCTTCGACAATATCCAGCTCATCTTCAAATACCCCAAGGGCCAGAAGCTCCACTACACTTCCATCACCACCAACCGCCATTGCCCCCTGTTCAACGCCGAGCGCACCGAATTCGGCGAGTGCATTATGGGCACCCAGGGCACCATCCACATCACCGTCGGCACCGATAGCGAACCCGCCCTCGGCATGTGGTACACCGAGCCGCCACTGCCCAAGACCGAAGCCGCCGGCAAGTCCGCCGCCCCCGCCACTGCTTCCCCCTCGCTCGCCTCCACCGGCAAAGGCGGCCGCGCGCTCCCCATCCTGCTCGAAAAAGATCAGGTCACCAACCAGGAAAGCTTCATCGAACGCGAAATGAAGTATGCCCGCCGCTGGCTCTACCAGAAGGGCGTCATGGTCCCTGAGGAGGACCGCAACCCCGTCGATATCGAACTCGAAAGCTTCTTCAACGACATCAAGACCGCTGGCCGCCCCAAGGCCGATCTCGAAGTCGGTCTTCACGACTCGGCCGCCGTCATGCTCGCCAACCGCTGCATGTACGAAGAGCGCAAGGTGCTCTTTAGCGAAATCGATAACATGGGCAAACCCGAGCCCGCCAAGGCCGGCAAGAAGGGCTAATCTTCAATGTTCACCTGGTGGATGTGGATGGTGGCGGGCTTCGCCATGCTCGCCGCCGAAACCATCGTCCCCGGTTTCTTCCTCCTCTTCTTTGGCGTCGGGGCGGTCTTCATGGGCCTGTTCCAGTTGGTCTTCCCCGGCGTCCCGCTCTGGATCGAACTCCTCATCTTCCTCGCTGTTTCTTCCCTTTGGCTCGCCCTGTTCCGCAGCCGCCTGATCCAGTGGTTCGATAGCCGCCAGCCTCCCAAGCAAGTTGATCGCATCGAAGGCGAAACCGCCCTCGTGATCGCCGATATCCCTCCCGGCGCCATCGGTAAAGCAGAACTCCGCGGCGCTTCCTGGAACGCTCTGAACCTCGGCCCCAACACCGCCCCGTCCGGCGCCCGCTACCGCGTCGTCAAAATTGACGGCCTCACCCTCCACATCCAGCCCAGCTAGAATAAAGCCTATGGAAGCCCTCATCGCCGTAGGAGCCCTCACCCTTCTCTTCTTCATCGTCCTCGCCAAAACCGCCGTCGTCGTCCCCCAACAGAATGCCTATGTCGTCGAGCGCCTCGGTAAGTTCTCCGGCGTCCTCCCCGCAGGCTTTCACATGCTACTGCCTTTCATCGAGGTCATCCGCTACCGGCACACCCTCAAGGAAACCGCCATCGACATCCCCGAACAGGTATGCATCACCCGCGACAACGTCCAGGTCGGCGTCGACGGCGTTCTCTACCTCAAGGTCATCGACCCCGAGCGTGCCTCCTATGGTATCTCCAACTACGCCTTCGCCATCACCCAACTCGCCCAAACCACCCTCCGCAGCGAACTCGGCAAAATCGAACTCGATCGCACCTTCGAGGAGCGCACTAATATCAACACCAACGTCGTCAGCGAACTCGATAAAGCCACCGAACCCTGGGGCATCAAAGTCTTCCGCTACGAGATCAAGAACATCACCCCGCCGAGCGACATCCTCGGCGCCATGGAAAAGCAGATGCGCGCCGAGCGCGAAAAGCGCGCCACCATCCTCACCTCCGAGGCTACCCGCGACGCAGCCATCAATACCGCCGAAGGCGAAAAGCAGCAGACCATCAAGAAATCCGAAGCCGCTAAGCAGCGCCAGATCAACGAGGCCGAAGGCCAGGCCCAGGCCATCCTCGCCATCGCCCGCGCCACCGCCGAGGGCATCCGCGAAGTCGCGGAAACCATCCAGATGCCCGGCGGCATGGAAGCTGTCCAACTCCGCGTCGCCGAAAAATACATCGATCAGTTCGGCCAACTGGCCAAAACCGCCAACACCATGATCGTCCCCTCCAATGTCGCCGACATCAGCTCCATGCTCGCCAGCGCCATGTCCATCATCCAGCACAAGCCCGCCCCAACCAAGGAATGAACTCCGCCTGGTCCGCCACACCCCTCGACATCTACGAGGCCCACGTCAACCTCCCTCAAGTCGGCCAGGCCGCCGCCATTCGCGCCTCCCTCGCCGATGCCGCCGCCCGCTACCAACCTGCCAGCTTTCTCTATCTCGGCTGCGCCGGAGGCAATGGTCTCGATAGCTTCCCCCCATCCGTGCGCGTCGAGGCCGTCGATCTCAATGCCGGATACCTTGACTCCGCCCGCTCCCGCTTTCCCCATCTCGACCTCCGCCTCCACGTCGCCGACCTCAATCAGGGCCTCCCCGGCTTCGCCCCCGTCGACTTCGCCTTCGCCGCTCTCTTGCTCGAATACATCAACCCCCTCGAACCCCTCCTCACCTCTCTGCGCACCCGCGCCGCCCACTTTCGCGTCCTCCTGCTCGGCACCAATTCCGGCGCCCCCGCCGTTGTAGACTCCCCCTACCGTGAAGCCCTCCTCCCCGTCGGCGCGGAGTTCCGCTACCTCGACCCCGAAGCCTTCCTGTCCCTGTCTTCATCCTGCGGCTGGCTTCTCACCTCCTCGAGCCAATCCCCCCTGCCCGCCGGCAAACACTTCACTACCATCGATCTCGAAAGCTCTGTATGATGAGGATCATGGAAGACAAGGACCGCAAGGAATGGCTCATCACCGGCATCCTCGTCGCCGTCATCGGCATCCTCATCCTCGGCGGCGTCGCCTGGCGGGCCGCTTTCTAGACTAAGGCTTCGCCGTCTTCGGCGCCGGGCTCTTGCGCAACTCCTCAAAATACTTCTGCACGTAGTTTTGATGCACTAGTGGCACCTCATCGCGGTGGATCACCCCCGAGTTGTCCATGTGTTCAGCCGACTTGCCCGAATACGCCGTCTTCAGCGCCTGTGGCTTCGAACTCGATACCTCGATCATAATCTCGCCCTGCAGGTTCTGCGCCCGCTTGCCGAACACCTCGCTGATCTTGCCCATGGCCTGCTGTTGCTCGGCCAGTTGCACGTCCTTCGACCCGTCTTGCTTGCCCGTGCCTGACTTCTGATCCCCGCCCCCCGGCTGATTCGCCTTGTCTCCCCCCTGGGCCTGTTGCTGCTGGCCCTTATCGGCCCCTTCCCCCTGCTGCTGCCCGTTCTGATCGCTCTGCTGCTGCCCGCCGGCCTGTTGCTTGCCCGCCGCCTGCTGGCCCTGCTTGGATTGCTGTTGTTGCTGCCCGCCCCCCTGCTGCTGGCCATCCTGCTTGTTCTGCGCCTGCTGTTGTTGCCCCTCCCCCTTGTCCTGGCTCTTCAGCTTATTCATCATGTTCGCCATCGCATCCTTGAATTTGTCGAGTAGCGAACTCTTCTCCCCCTGCTGGTTACCCTGGTTCTGCGGCGCCCCGGCCTTCTTCTCCGCCGCGCCCCCCTTCTTGTCCCCGTCCTTGCTTCCCTCCTCCCCTTTGCTCTCCTTGCTCCCCGCCGCGCTCGCATCCCCTTTCTCAGCCCCCTCCAGTTGTTCTCCTTCCTCCGATGGCTGCATCGCCTGCTGGTTCTGCCCAGGCTTCTGCCCCGCCGCGGAAGATTCCGGCGAATTCGCACCCTCGGCACTCAGTTCCTCGCCCTTGCTCAGCCCCTCTTCCTGCTGCCCCTGTTGCTTTATCTCGTTCAGCGTCATGCCCTCGAGCGGCTGTCCGTCCGGCCTCTTGCTCTTGGCCTGGGTCTTTGGCGTCGGATTCTCCCCGCTCGCCAGCAATTCATACATTCCCGGTGCAATCGGCGCCGCCAGATCCAGGCTCGACTGAAACGCATACCGAACCACCAACAGACTTAAGGCCACCACCGTCAGCCCCACCGCTGCCGCCCATCCCCGCGGCATGCCAAACGGCGCCGCATCCGCCGCCCGGTACGCTACCGCCTGCTCCTCGGCCGCCGCCAATAGCGCCCCGCTCAGTTTCCGTTCCGGCTGCGTACGAAAGTAGTGTGCCGCCGAAAACAAGTCCGCCATCCCCAGCCGCCGGTCCAACACCTGCGCCGCTTCGTAGTCCCCAGGCAGTTGCTTCCACACCCGCCACGTCAAGTAGCCGAATGACACCAATGCCAGCACCACCGGCCAGTACCAGTCCAATACCTGCGTACCCAGGATCAATAACAACACCAGCCCGCCGGCGCCGATCGACAGGGCAACCAGGGCCTGCGAGCAAATTATTTGCAGTTGCAACCGTCGGCGGACACTCTCAACCAGCTTCTTTGCCGCCATAGCTGTCTCTAGTATCTCAAAGCGGCCCCACCCGCGCGATCGCTTCTTCAAACGCCTCCAGATTATCGGCGAAAAAGTGATCCTTCGCCTCGATCCAGATCATCTCTTTCGGCTCTGGCAAACCCGCGAAGAAGGGCTCAAAGTCTTCACGCGGCCCATGCTCGTCCTGCGTCGATTGTACAAATACCTTCGGAACCCGGATGTCCAGCAGATAGCCCCGCTCAGGATACTTCGTCGGATACCCAATCGCGATCACCTTCCGCGCCTCCGGATAGTCCACCGCCAGCTTCAACGCGATCCGCGATCCAAAACTGAACCCCGCCACCGCATAAGGCAGATCCGGATACCGTCCCCGCAGGAACTTCAGACCCGTCCGCGCATCCTCGATCTCCCCGATCCCATGATCATAGCTCCCCTCGCTCAGATGCACCCCGCGGTAGTTGAACCGCAATACCACCGCCCCGGCATGCCGCAGACCCCGCGCCGTCCGGTGCACCACTCGCGTATGCATCGTCCCGCCATGCTGCGGATGCGGATGACACACCAGCACCGCCGCCACCGGTTCGCGATCTTCCGGCTCCTCGAGCAGCGCCTCGAGCAGCCCCACTGGCCCCGGGATCTTCAGCGATTCAATCCGCCGACCCATGCGCCTTACCGGTAATTCGTGAACTGCAAGTCCACGTCGAAATCATGCCCGCGCAGCAGCGCGATCACCTGCTGCAACGTATCCCGGTCCTTGCTCGACACCCGCACATAATCCCCCATGATCGCCGCCGTTACCTTCAGCTTCGAGTCTTTGATCAGCTTCACTACTTCTTTCGCTTTCTCCGTCTCGAGCCCCTGCTTCAGCTTGATCTCCTGCCGCACCGTCTGCCCCGCCGCCGGCAGCACCGGCCCATAAGACAGGTTCTTGATTGGCACTCCACGCTTCAGCATCTTCGATTGCAGGATGTCATTCACGGCCTTCACCTTGTAATCGTCCGCCGACGCCAGCACGATCTTCAAATCCTTCTCGTTCAGCTCGATGGAGCTCTTCGAGTCCTTTAAGTCATAGCGTGCCGTCACTTCCTTCAGTGCCTGCGAGATCGCATTCACCACTTCCGGCATTTCAATTTTCGAGACTACGTCAAACGAATTTTCACTTGCCATCGCTTCCTAGTGCCCCAGCGCGATCAACACGCGCTCGGTTACCTCCTTTATCATCGCCGGCAGACTCGCTTCGAGCGCCTGCGTTACCGCCGCCCGGATCCGTTCCGGGTCTGCTTCTTCCCGGACCGGCTCAAGCCCCAGGCTCGGCTCCGGCCCCGCGGCTTCTTCCTCGCCAGCAAACAGTCCCCGCGCGTATTGTGCCGCCTCAACGAGCGGACGGATCGTCCGCAACACTTCACTCGCCTCAAACGGTTTCTTTATGATCGCATCACAACCCGCCGCCTGCGCCTGCAACTCGTTGAACGGCTCCAGCAAACCCGCCGTCAAGACCACCCCAATCCCGCGGAGCCGCGGATTTGTCTTAATCCAGTGACAAATCTCCAGTCCCGACCGGTTCGGCAAAAACACGTCCGCGATCACAACGTCCGGGTCAAACCGGTCTAGCGCTGGATACACTTGCACCCCATCGGTGGCCAGCTCCACATCAAAGCCCTCTTCAGCCAAGATGCGCGCCCCGATCCGCTGTGCATGCGGACTGTCGTCAGCCAGAAGGATCCGCGCGTTCAATTCTTCTTCTTTTTCGCCGGCTTCGGTTCCTTGGGCTTCTTCACCTTTTTCGGGTTCGGCATCGTGCCCTTGGAAACAATCGGTTCGTTCGCATCAGCCGCCGGAGCAGCAGGAGTCTGCGCCGCCGGCGCCGCGGCTGCTTGCCCCGCGGCCGCCGCTTCCGGCTGTTGCTGCTGTTGATTCAACCGCGCGTCCGGCGTCTTGTCGAGTGTCGTCGAATCCCCCACCGTTGACACCGTCACATCCGTCGTCCCCGCCGTGGCCGCCGCCGGCACCGGCACATTCACCGGTATCGTCGGCCGTGCCGCTGTCATCGCGGGTGAGCCCGACTTCGCCGCATTCTTGACATCCGGCCCGCGCTTCAAAATATTTCCCACCGGGGCCAAAATTCCCGCTTTCGTCCGGTTCTCCGCCTCGTACTTCATCCTCGCCACCGCCGCCGGATCCGGCTCCGGAGCCACCATTTCCATTTCCCGCAACCGCTTCTTCGCATCGTCGGCATACGCGCTCAATGGATACTCGCGCACCAGCTTGGCATAGGCCCGTCCCGAGCGGTCCTTGAATCGCGGACCCATCTTCGTGTACGCATCCCCCAGCTTGAAAAGCGCCTCATCCGCCCGCGAAAACAGCGGATACTGGTCCGTCAGCGTCTGCATCCGGTTTGAACTCGACGCCCAACTCTGCTTCTTGAAATAAAAATCCCCCACCCGCATCTCGCCCTCGGCCAGCGCTTCCTGGATGTTGCGCAGCAACTGCGACGCCCGCGGCGCGAATTTCGAGTTCGGAAACTGCACCAGCAACTGCCGGCACTCATCCTCGGCCCGCAGCGCATGCATGTTGTCCCGGTCTGCCTTCTCCATCTGCTTGTAATGGATCATGCATACCTTTTCCTGCGATTCCGCCGCTTCCTCCATCGTCGGATAGAACAGAATGAAGTCCTTGTATTCGGCCTCCGCCTGCGCCAATCCGTTCGTGCCACCTTCCCGGAACCAGCTATCGGCAATCGCCAGCTTCGCCTTCGCCAGATACTCGCTCGTATCATACGTGTTGATCAGCGTTTGCAGCGTCAGCCGCGCTACCTCGTAGCGCCCCCGCTCAATGTCCCTCACCGCCTTGTCATAAAGCACCTTGTCCGGCTGTTGGGTGTCTTTCGTAATCGGGTTTTCGTATTTTTTCCGCCGGCAGCCCGCGCTGCATACCAAGAGCAACATCAGACACAACACGCCGCTCAGGCGAAGCAAAGAGAAAGAACGCATCAGGATTACCTTTCGTAGTTTAACCTTTCCGCTCCACCTTAGGCGAGTATCTGCCGTCCCGCCGTCGCCCGCGCATGCAGCTCCCTCACCGCCAAAGCCGGGTCCCCGCTCCGGAACACGCTCGATCCCGCCACAAACCAGTCGCATCCCGCATCAGCGATTTCCGCCACATTGCTTAAATCCACCCCGCCGTCCATCTCGATGCTGAAGCCTAGCCCGCGCTTCCGCCGCGCTTGATCGAGTTGCCTCACCTTTTGCAGCACCGCCGGCAGAAACTTCTGCCCCCCATAGCCCGGGTTCACGCTCATCACCAGCACAAAGTTCGCCACCTCCAGCACCTCATCGAGCACCGCCACAGGCGTCCCCGGATTGATCACCACCCCCGCCCTCGCCCCCAACTGCTGGATTTCCGTCAGCGTCCGGTGCAGATGCGGACACGCCTCCTGGTGTACAGAAATCGAATCCGCCCCCGCCCCCCGAAAGGCCTCAATGTGCTTTTCCGGCTCCACCACCATCAGGTGCACATCGAGCCACAGTTCCGTCGATTTCCGGATCGCCTCCAGTACCGGCACCCCCATCGAAATGTTCGGTACAAATCGCCCGTCCATCACGTCGTAGTGCAACATCCGCGCCCCGCCCGCCTCCACGGCCTCGATCTCCTCGCCCAGCTTCATAAAATCCGCCGCCAGCAAACTTGGCAGGATCTCCACTTGATGTCTCATTCGCTCCTTGTCACCACCGCCGCAAAGAATCCATCCCCCGGGTCCCGGCCCGGTATCCTCCGGTGAATCTCCACCGGCGCATCGCCACAAACTGCCTCGATCACCTCTTCATTTTCTTCCTTTTCAAGTGAGCATGTCGAATACACCAGCCGCCCCCCCGGCTTCAATACCGCCAGCGCCTGCCGCAGGATCTCGATCTGCCGCCCCTGCTGCCGCGCGAATTCCTCCGGCCCGATCCGCCACTTGATCTCCGGGTTCCGCCCCAGCGTTCCCGTCCCCGAACACGGCACATCCGCCAGCACCCGGTCGAACACACACCGGAACGGCAACTCCCGCGCCGCATCCAGATGCACCAGCGGGATCCCTATTTTTTCCAGCCCCAACAGCCGCTTGAAACTCCGGTCGCACGCCACCGCCCGCAACCCCTCCGTCTTCAACGCCTGCCACGTCTTGTTCCCCGGCGCCGCGCACAAATCAAGATATCGCTGTCCGCTCTCCAGCCCCAGATGCGGCACGATGGTCCTTGCTCCCGGGTCCATCCCCTTTTCCGGCGCCCGCAAAAACACGAGCGCGATCCCCCGCGCCGTCTCCGCCCCATACTGCCTCTTCCAGCGCTCCAGCAACCATTCCGGCATCGCCAGCTCCGTCGCCTCATCCGGATACCTCAACGCCTTCTTATGCACCTTGCGCAACACCGCGTTGACCAGCCCCGCCGCCGCTTTCTTCGACGATCGCTTCGCCAGTTCCACGGCCTCCATCACCGCCGCGTGCGCCGGGATCCTCGACAAATACCGCATCTGGTAAATCCCCATCCGCAAAAGAATTGCCGTCGGCTCGTCCACCGTCAAAATCGCCCGCCCCGAAAAATGCTGCGCCTGCCAGTCCAACTGGTTCTGATGCCGCAATACTCCATACACTATCTCGTGCGCCAGCCCCGCATCCCGCGGCCCCATCCCCCGCGTCTGCTCATACAGCATCGTGTCGGAATGCGCCCCCCCATGCACTCGCTTCAGTACTTCAAACGCCGCACGCCTCGCCGGAGAAATAATCGCCATCGGAACCTCAAGCCTAGCGCATGCGTTAGCGTGAAAGAAATGCAGGCCGTTTTTCACGCCCACGGCGTCACAAAAGTCTATGACATGGGTGAGGTCCAGGTTCACGCCCTCCGCGGCGTCGACATCGAACTCTTCGCCGGGGAAATGATGGTCCTGCTCGGCCCCTCCGGCAGCGGCAAATCCACCCTGCTCAACATCCTCGGCGGTCTCGACCGCGCCTCCGGCGGCCACGTCTTCTACCGTGACTTCGACCTCACCACCGCCAGCGATTCCCAACTCACCCAATACCGACGCCTCCATGTCGGCTTCGTATTTCAGTTCTACAACCTCATCCCCAGCCTCACTGCTCTGGAAAACGTCGCCGCCGTTACCGAAATCGCCCGCGACCCCATGAAGCCCGAAGAAGCCCTTGACCTCGTCGGCCTCGCCGACCGCCGCCACCACTTCCCTTCCCAACTCTCCGGCGGCCAGCAACAGCGGGTCGCCATCGCCCGCGCCATCGCCAAACGTCCCACCGTCCTGCTCTGCGACGAACCCACCGGCGCCCTCGATTCCGAAACGGGCGTCCTTGTCCTCGAAGCCATCGATCGCGTCAACCGCGAGCTCGGCTCCGCCACCGCCGTCATCACCCACAACGCAGACATCGCCGGCATGGCCGACCGCGTCGTCCACATGAGCAACGGCAACATCTCCCACATCGACCACAACCAGAAACGCAAACAGCCCCGGGAACTCCACTGGTGACCCTCTCCGCCCTCAATCGCAAACTCTTCCGCGACCTCTGGGCCGTTCGCGGTCAGGTCATCGCCATCGCCCTCGTTCTCGCCGGCGGCATCGCCACCTACGTCATGGCCGCCTCCACCCTCCGCGCCATGCGCGACACCCAGACTCGCATGTACCGCGAGTTCCGCTTCCCCGACCTCTTCGCTTCCCTCAAGCGCGCCCCACTCAGCCTCGCCAGCCGCGTCCGCCAGCTCCCCGGCATCATCGAAGTCGAAACCCGCACCGCCGCCCCAGCCAATATCAGCCTCGCCGGCTTCTCCCAGCCCGTCTCCGGTCTCATCATCGGCCTGCCCGCCTCCGGCCCCATTCTCAACCTCCTCCACCTCCACGCCGGCCGCCTCCCCGACCCCAACGCCGACCACGAAGCCATCGTCAGCGACGGCTTCGCCCAAGCCCACAAGCTCAACCCCGGCTTCCGCCTCGACGTCACCATCGAAGGCCGCCGCCAGACCCTCACTGTCGTCGGCATCGTCTCTACTCCCGAGTTCACCTACCAGATCGCCCCCGGCTCCCTCGTCCCCGATTTCACAACCTATTGCATCCTCTGGATGAACGCCAAACCCCTCCAGGCCTCCTTCCGCATGACCGGCGCCTTCAATCAAATCGCCGCCACCGTCTCTCCCGGCTTCCCTTTCGAAAACCTCTTTGCCCCCCTCGATTCCCTCCTCCGTCCCTATGGCGGCCTCGGCGCCCACGCCCGCAAGGAACAAGTCTCCCATCGCTTCCTCACCGAAGAGTTCAAACAGCTCGAAATGATGGCCACCCTCTTCCCCGCCATGTTTCTTTCCGTCGCCGCCTTCCTCCTCAATGTCGTGGTCGGCCGCCTCATGACCACCCAGCGCAGCCAGATCGCCACCCTCAAGGCCTTCGGCTACACTACCTCCGCCATCGCCTGGCACTTCCTCAAGTTCACCCTCCTCATCGTCGCCATCGGCGCCGTCATCGGCATCGCCGGCGGCTTTCAAATGGGCAGCGGCATGGCCCGCCTCTACAAGGACGTCTACCGCTTCCCTTATCTCGAATATGGCCTCGATTGGCGCGTCACCCTCTTCGCCTTTGCCATCAGCGCTCTTGCCGCCATGACCGGTGCCCTCTTCGCTGTTCTCAAGGCATCCGCCGAATCTCCCGCCGTCGCCATGCAGCCCGCCAACCCCGGCCACTACCGCCGCGCTTGGCTCGAGTTCCCCGGCCTGTCCCAACCCTCCCGCATGATCCTGCGCAACATCCTCCGCCGCCCCGTCAAATGCTCTCTATCTCTCGCCGGCATCGCCCTGTCCACCGCTATCCTTGTTCTCGGCGGCTTCTGGATCGATGCCGTCGATTTCATGGTCTTCGCCCAGCTCCGCCGCGCTCAAACCGAAGATCTCGCAGTTACCTTCTTCGGCCCCGTCTCGAGCCGCGCCCTTTATTCCCTCCGCTCCATCCCCGGCGTCACCCTCGCCGAACCCTCCCGCACCGTCTCGGCCCGCATCCGCTTCGAACACCGCAGCTTCCGCACCGGTCTCCAGGGCCTCGAGCCCTCCGCCACTCTCCGCCGCCTCCTCGATGATCGCCTGCAACCCTTCGAAGTCCCCTCACAAGGCCTCCTGCTCACCGGCCACCTCGCCACCATGCTCGGCGCCAAACCCGGCGACCTCATCACCGTCGAACTCCTCGAAGGCTCCCGCGCTATCCGCACGCTCCCCCTGACCGCTACCGTCAACGAATACATCGGCATTTCCGCCTACATGCGTCGTGATGCCCTCAATCGCTTCCTCCGTGAATCCGACGTCACCACCAGCGCCAATCTCCGCGTCGACCCCAACCGGCTCGATAGCGTCTACTCCCGCCTCCGCTGCATCCCCGCCATCGCCGGCATCGCCGTCCGCTCCCAGGCCCTCCAGAGCTTCTACAAAACCCTCGCCGCCCAAATGCTCACCTTCGCCTTTTTCAACACCATCCTCGCCGGCACCATCGCCGTCGGCGTCGTCTACAACACCGTGCGCATCGCCTTGAGCGAGCGCAGCCGCGAACTCGCCAGCCTCCGCGTCCTCGGCTACACCCGCGGCGAAGTCGCCTATATCCTCCTCGGCGAGCTAGCCCTCGTCGTCTTCTCCGCCCTTCCTCTCGGCCTCTGGCTCGGCCGCCAATTCTCCGCCTATTTCGCCTCCACCGCCCAGACCGAACTCTTCCGCATCCCCGTCGTCGTCGCTCCCGGCACCTACGCCTTCTCCGCCCTCGTCATTCTCCTGTCCACTCTCCTGTCCGCCTTCATCGTCGGCCGTCAGGTCAATCACCTCGATCTCGTCGAAGTCCTCAAAGCAAGGGAATAAATGCTCATGAAACGCTGGCTCTGGATCATCGCCCTCATCGCTTTCATCGCCGTCGGCATTTTCTTCGGCCTTCGCCCCCAACCGGTCCCGGTCGAACTCGGCGCCGCCTCCTTCGGCCCCCTTCGCGTCACCATCGAGGAAGAAGGCAAAACCCGCCTGCGCGACCGCTTCACCGTCTACGCCCCCCTTGCCGGCCTGCTCGACCGCCTTCCTTGGCGCGAAGGCGATCTCATCTCCGCCGGTAAATCCATCTCCCGGCTCCGCTCCGCTCAGCCTGTCTTTCTCGATGCCCGCTCCCTCGACCAGGCCCAGGCCCGTGTCACCGCCGCCGAAGCCGCCGTGCGTCTCGCCGAATCCCGCCTCCCTCCCCAACTCGAACAAGTCCGCGCCGCCTCCGCCGAGCTCGACTTCTTCCGCTCCCAAGCCCTCCGCGACCGCCGCCTCAGCGCCTCCGGCGACATCCCCGCCGCCCGCCTCGAGCGCTCCAACGCCGATCTCAATCGCGCCGAAGCCGGCCTTGCCGCCGCCGAAAAAACCCTCGCTTCCCTCCGATCCGCCCTCGAGGCCGCCCGCGCCGAAGTCCTCACCGCCCGCGCCGCCCTCCGCCCCACCGCCGCCTCCTCCGCCTCCGAGACTATCCCCATCCCCGCCCCCGCCTCCGGCCGCGTCATCCGCGTCCTCCGCCAGAGCGCCGGCATGGTAATGCCCGGTGAGCCCCTGCTTGAAATCGGCGACGCCCGCGGCATCGAAATCGTCGTCGAACTCCTCTCAGCCGACGCCGTCCGCCTCCCCCCCGGCGCCCGCATCCTCATTGATCGTTGGGGTGGCAATCAAATTCTCGAAGCCCGCCTCCACCACATCGAGCCCGGCGGCTTCACCAAAATCTCCGCCCTCGGCGTCGAAGAGCAACGTGTCCGCGTTATCGCCACGCTTGTCTCCCCGCCCGAACAGTGGGCCGCCCTCGGCGACGCCTACCGCGTCGAGGCTTCCTTTATCCTCTGGGAAAACCCCCGCGTTCTTCAGGTCCCCGCCAACGCCCTGTTTCGTTCCGGCGAACAGTGGTGCGTTTTCCTCGCCTCAAACGGCTTCGCCCGCAAGCGCATCGTCGAGATCGGTCACCGCTCCCCGCTCGCCGTCGAAATCCTCAGCGGCCTCAACCCCGGCGACCCCGTCATCCTCCACCCCGATGAGACTGTCGCCGAGGGCAAGACCCTCACTACTAACGCTTCACCTTAACCGGTACTCCATAGAGGGAAGTCCGCGCCGTGATGAACAACATCCCGCCACCAATCTCCACGTTCGCCCCCGCCTCCGGCAGCAGCACCCGCGCAATTCGCTTCCCCTCGGCGGAAAACACCTGCGCCCCATCCCCCGTGCTCGACCACACATTCCCTTCCCTGTCGCATCGGATCCCGTCCGGCCCCCCCTTGTCAATTGTCACAAACACCTTGCCCGCTCTCACCGACTTGCCGTCCGAGCTCAACTCAAACACCCGGATGTGCTTCGGCGCCCCCGAATCCGCCACATACAGCTTCTTTTCATCCGCCGAAAAACACAGCCCGTTCGGCTTGTCAAAGTCCTTGATCACCGCCGTCAGTTCCTTTGTCTTCGGGTCATAGCGGTAAACGTAGTTCCCCGCCTGCTCCTTCTTCCGCCCGCTCAGCCCGTAATCCGGATCCGTAAACCACACTGCTCCACTCGAGTGCACCACCACATCGTTCGGCGAATTCAGGTTCTTCCCCTGATGCTGCTCCACCAGCGTCTCCACCTTCCCGTCCGCCCCCGTCCGCGACACCCGGTGCGCTCCATGCTCGGCGCTCACCAGCATCCCCTTCCCGTCGAGCGTATTCCCGTTTGTGTTGTTGCTCGGCTTGCGGAATGTTTCCACTCCCTTCGCCTTCGTCCACACCTTCAGCTCATTCGCCGGAATATCGCTGAATATCAGCTTCTTCTCTTTCCCTACCCATACCGGCCCTTCCGTAAACTGCATTCCGCCGGCTAGTTTCTCTACCTTCGCCTCCTTCCCAAACAGGCGGGCCGATGCCTTGGCATCTTCCATCTCAATACTCTGGGCAAGCGTGGCAATCAGGGCCAGTGTGCTAATCATGACGCCCGCATCCTATCAAATCTGCACTTTGGCATCCAGCGTGCTTCGTCCCCAGGTGAATCGAGACAAATATGGTTACCCAAATCAACCACACTGCTACCCGCCCCTTCAACACCCAGCATCTCCGCGACCTCGCCAGGCGCACGAACTTCAGCTTTACGCTGCTGCTCCCCGCCACCCGTCCCGGCGCGGATGCCAACCGCCAAACCGTCCTCGAAAACCTCCTTTTCACCATGGACCCCTCTTGGCTTGCCCGCATCACCCAAGCCCTCGACGCCCACGGCGCTCTCGGCGGTGGCCCCGGCTTGGCCCTCTTCGCCGGTCAGGATTTCCTCGAGATCTTCCATGCCCCCGTTACCGCCCCCCTCCTCCAGCCCGGCCCCGCGCCCTTTCTTCTTCCCCTCATCTTTAACTCGCAGGTGGAAAAAGACTTCTTCGTTCTCGGCGTCTGCCGCAAGTCCCCCCGCCTCATCCACTTCAGCGACGGCCATTGCGTCGAGGAACAGCTTCCGCCCAGCATCCCCCCAAGCCTCGAGGAATTCCGCGGCGCCGCCAATCGCGAACTCGTCCCCACCAGCCAGTGGCACGAAAAAGAAGAACTCGGCCAATACTTCCATCGCCTCGATGTCGGCCTCCGTGAGCGTACCCGCGGCCATCGCCTCCTCCTGCTCGGCGTCGAGGAAGACCTCGCCCTCTATCGCAGCCATGTCGACCCAAACCAACTCTTCGCTGGTGAAATTCGATCCTCCGTTCGCGATCTCTCCCTGAGTGAAATCGCTCAACGGGCGGGTGAATTGGCCCAACAGGAGGCCACCCTCGCCAGCCGGGGCCACTCCGGCCGGTTGCACGAATGGCCCGATCGCAGTCGCATCGCCGACGAACTCGGCCTCATCGAGTCAGCCGCCGCCGAAGGCCGCCTCCAGGAATTACTCGTCCCCATCTGGGCCCCCGGCCTCGCCCATGAGGCTAGCCTCAATCGCGCCGCCGTCGAAACGCTGCGCCATTCTGGCGACGTCCTCGCCGTTCCCGGCCTCGCCGCCCCCGCTCTTGCTCTCTTACGGTATTGACTGTACTGTGGTGTCTATTATGCGCGTACTTGTCACCATCGACGGCCTGGCTGGCCAAGAGGAATTCATCGGTGAAATCCTCGGCCAGCCCTGGCCCTCCTCCACCCGTTTCGACCTTCTTTTCGTCTCTGCCCCTGGCGCCAAAGCGAATGGGGGATCCTCGCTCGAAGCCGCTCGCGAAGCCCTCTCCGCGGGCGGCTTCCTCACCATCCACCACCACCGCGAAGGCAGCCCCGTTCACGAAATTCTCACGGCCGCCACCGAGCTCGAATCGAATCTCATCCTCGCTGGCGACCGCCGCCGCTCCAGTCTCAGCCGCTTCCTGCTCGGCAGCGTCTCCACCGCCCTGCTCCGCCACGCCCATGCCAACGTCCAGATCGTCCGCCCCCGCCTGCACGATTACCGCGCCATCCAAAACTTCCGCGTCCTCATCGCCACCGATGGCTCGCCCGCTTCCCTCCGCGCCGCTCGCGCCGTCGCCGCCCGCCCCTGGCCCCCCGGCACGGAAGCCCGCATTGTTTCCGCCATCGACCTCTCCATCGGCCCCACCCTCACCCTGCTCAAGCCGAGCGATGAGTCCTTCTCCCCACACCCCGAAGATTTCGAAGAAGCCCGCCACGAGGCCAATTCCCGCATCAACGCCGTGCGCGAGATCCTCAGCCCCACCGGCCTGATCCTCTCCGAGGAAATCACCTTGTCGAGCGGCAATCCCCGTGAGGCCCTCCTCGAGGCCGCCACCCATTGGGGCCCCGATCTCATCTTCCTCGGCACCCACGGCAAAGGCCCCCTCGACCGCATCCTCCTCGGCAGCGTCTCGGAGGCCATCGCCACCCACGCCCCCTGTTCGGTCGAGATCGTTCGCTAAACTCCCTTCATGACCCGCCGCCAACTCCTCGCCGCTCTCGCCCCGGCGGCGCGCCCCCGCCTCATCGCCCACCGCGGCGGCATTGTCGATGATGCCCATCCCGAAAACTCCCGCGCCTCCCTGCTCGCTGCCATCGCCCGCCATTACTGGATGATCGAAGTCGACGTCCGCGCCAGCAAGGACGGCGAACCGCTCCTCCACCACGACCCCACTCTCGAGCGCTTCTACGGCCTCCGCCAGCGCCCCGAAGACCTCTCCTGGCGCGAACTCTCCCGCCTCCGCTCCACTCCCGGCAACGAAGCCCCCCTCCACTTCGACGACCTCTGCCAGCTCTGCCGCGGCAAGACACGCCTCATGCTCGATATCAAGAACGCCCTCTTGCCCCCCGCCTTCTACGAACGCATGGCCAAAGCCATGAGCGATTCCGCCCTCCTCCACACCGCCTATATGCTCGGCGGAGACCGCTGGCGCCCCTTCTTCGGCCCCGGCGGCGTTCGCGAATCCACCAACCGCGCCACTCTCACCGCTGCCGCCAACCGCGGCGAAGACACCCCCAGCCGCTACTTCCTCTTCGAACTCCCCGCCGATCTCACTCCAGAATCCTTCCAACTCACTCGCCGCCTCAACGTCGATTGCGTCGCCGCCATCAATACCTTCCGCTACACCCTGGCCCGCCGCGATCCCTGGCTTGCTCCCGAGCAGGACATCTCCCGCCTCCTCGCTCTCGGTGTCCCCTGCTTTCAAATTGATTCCCGCTACGAACCTCTCCTAGCCCCATAATGTCAGCATGCTTCGTTTTGCCCTGCTTCTCCTGCTCGCCCTCTCCCTTCCCGCCGCCAGCCCCTTCCTCGGCCGCTGGAATTTCAACATCACCTCTCCCACCGGCGCCACCCGCGCCTCCTGGCTCGGCATCACCGAAAACAACGGCGCCCTCCAGGTCTGGTACCAACCGGCCGGCGGCAACGTCTACCAGCTCGAGGACGTCCGGGTCGAAGGCGCCAAGCTGCTGCTCACCCTCGGCCGCCCCGGCGGCAAGATGCCCCGCCCCACCCTCGAGCTCGAACGCGTCGGCAACTCCCTCAAAGGTTTCTCCCGCCAGGGCGACTCAAGCCAGGCCATCGAAGGCACTCCCGCCCCCACGCTCAACCGCCCCCTGCCCAAAGCCTGGTCCAAGCCCGAATCCCTCTTCAATGGCAAAGACCTCTCCGGCTGGGAACCCATCGGCAGGCCCGAAAACAACCACTGGATCGTCCGCGACGGCTATCTCGTCAATCAAGCCAAGGGCGCCAACCTCAAGTCCCTCCGCAAGTTCGACGACTTCAAGCTCCATTTTGAGGTCAACTACCCCGACCACGCCAACTCCGGCTTCTACCTCCGGGGCCGCTATGAGATCCAGCTCGAAAGCGAACCCCTCACCCAAAATCCCCCCGAACGCCGCATCGGCTCCATCTATGGCCGCATCGCCCCCACCCGCGATCTCCCTCGCAAAATCGAGGTATGGGATTCCTTCGACGTTACCCTCGTCGGCCGCACCCTCACCGTCGTCCGCAACGGTGTCACCACCATCGACCGCAAGGAAATCGAAGGCATCACCGGCGGCGCCCTCGACGCCAACGAAGCCGAACCCGGCCCCTTCTACATCCAGGGCGACCACACCGGCGGTCTCAAGTTCCGCAACATCACCGTCGCCCTGCCCAAGCCCTAGGCGTACTTGTGGCGCTCCGCCACAAACCCCACAGTCCCGTATTCGCCCAATCCCACTGAACCCCGGATCGTGGCTCCCTTCGCCTGGCCCGTGAATTCAAACACCAGCCGCGATCCGATCGTCGGCAACACCGACCGGAAATGCACTCTATCCCCCATCACCGTGCCGCTCAGGTTCCCCTGATCAAACTCACCCCGGTGCGTCCCCTTCAAAACTGCGCCGCTCTGCTCAAACACCACTTGATGCTCGGCCTCCCCCAGCGCAAAGCCCAGCTTCACCGTCCATACCCCACTCACGTTCACCCCCGCCTCCGTCTCGCCCCCCTCCCCCGCCATCGCCGGCGGCGCGCTCAACAACCGGTACAGCTTCTCCCCCACGATCTTCTCTTCCCCGTCCATCATCATGTAGGCCACAATGTTCACCGATTGCGCCCCCGGGTTCGCCACCACCACCCGCGGCTCCGTATCGAGCATCAGCTTCGCCATCTGCGCCCCGCTCAGCCCGATCCGGCTCCGGTCCCATTCCACCCGCAACAGCGGCGTCCGGTTCGACAAATCCGCGCTCGGTTGCCGCAATTCTGTCTTCACTCCCCCCACCCCGCTCAGCCGCTGCGCGATCAAGCCCAGCCGCGCCTCCCACATCTTCCATTCCCTTCCATGATCGCGCTTCGGCCAGGCCTCCACCGCCGCCAGCATCCCCATGATTTCCTCCTTGCCCACCTTCATCGACCGCCCAAACGCATGATGCGGCGCGCTATTCAACCACGCCGCCTCGAGCAGCTTTTTCTCTCCCAACAATAGCCCCGCCGCCTGCGGGCCCCGGATGCACTTTCCCCCGCTGTAGGCCACCGCCGTCGCCCCTTGCGTCAGATGCACGTTCGGAATCGTCAACACCTCCGCCGCCGCATCCACCAGCACCGGTATGCCCCGCTGCTGAGCCACTGCCGCCACCGCCTTTGTCCCCAGCGCCCCCGTATTCCGCGGTCCCGCCAGCAGGTAAACCAACGCCGTCCGCGGCCCCAGCGCCGCCTCCAGCTCCCGCCCCTCCCGCACTTCCACCACCTTCACACCCAGCATCCGAATCGCATGGTCATACTGATTGCGCGAGTGCGCCGGGATCACCACCTCGTTCTTCAACCCCGTCAGATCCGGTAGCCGCTGCATCCGCTCCGGGTTGAATCCCGCAATCGCCGCCGCCGTAAAATGCGTCAGCGCCGCACTGCATCCATTCGTCACGATCGCCCACGGCGCCCCCGTGATCTCCGCGATCCGCCGCCCCACCCCCTCCATCAGTTCATCGAGATGCACATAGTGCCGCGAGGCCTCCTCCATCGCCTGCTTCACCTCAGGCAACGACTGCGATCCCGTGATGATCGTAAACGTCCCCCGCGCATTGATCACCGGCTTCACCCCAATCGATTCATAGAGCTTCCGCTCCGCCCCCAGCGGCGCCGCCGCGGCCGCCGGCATCGCCGCCAGCCACCCTCCCTGCTTCATCATCTGCCTCCGCGAACGAAACGATTGCCACCAGCTCATGCCGTCATTTTACGCGACCCGCCCCACATCCCTTCGTCTCCATCGTGAAAGTCAGCGACACGATCTTCCATCCCCCCTCCGTCTTCACCAGATTCGCCTGATCCATCCCGCAGTGCGTTCTCTTCCCATCCCGCTCAAAGTCATACGGCGCCCACAGGCTCGCCAGCTTTCCCTTCACCTTCACCTCTACATCCCACATCCGCTCCCGCACCGCCGCTTTCATCTGCCCCATCCGCTCGGCAAACTGCTCCACCGTCTGATGCGTCACCTCCCCCGTCTCCCGGATAGCCGTCAGCCGCGCCCCAGCCACAAAGCACGCTTGAATCCCCGCCGCGTCATGCCCCGCCATCGCATCAAACGTCTTCTGCACCACCCCCGCGACGTCCTCCCGCTCCCCCGCCCACAAACCCATCACGCCCAGCGCCACAATCAGTGTTCTCATTGCTCCAGCCTATCCGTTTTCTTCCTCCTCTTCCTCCCCGGTGCTTCGCACCCATTCCCCAAATGGATCCTCCCACTGGCGCCACCCCGCCTCCCCCAGCGCCATCTCTTCCTCCGTCAACAAACACCCGTTCAACCGCTCCTCGATCTCCTCCCGCTTCAGATCGATCCCGATAAACACCAACTCCTGCATCCGGTCCCCATACGGCTCCACCCATAGCCGCTCAATCGCCTCCCGGCTCGCCTCGTCCTCCGGCCACTGCTCCTGCGGCAACGCCGCGTACCAAGGCCGCTGCGGCTCCGTGTTCACGCAATTCCCCGCCTGCGAATACACCCCGATCAGGTCGTGCTTCGTCGCCAGCCAGAAAAATCCCTTCGCCCGCAATACCCCCTCGAACACCTCGCCCAGCGCATCCCAAAACCGTTGCGGATGCAACGGTCTCCGCGCCCGCCACACAAAGCTCCCGATCCCGTACTCCTCCGTCTCCGGCGTGTGCCCACCCTGCAATTCCTTCAACCACCCCGGCATCACCGATGCTTTTTCCTCATCGTACAGGCCCGTGTTCAGAATCTCCCGCGCCGCTACTCGCCCCTTCTCCGTCCGCAGAATCTTCGCCTCCGGGTTCACACGCTTCAAGAACTTCTCCAGCCTCTCGGCCTCCCCCGCCTTCAGCCGGTCCATCTTGTTCAACACCAGCACATTGGCGAATTCCACCTGGTCCATCAGCAAGTCCGCCACGTTCCGCGTATCTTCCTCGCTCAGCCCCAGCCGCCGGTCCAGCAAATCGTCGTAGCTGTCCAGGTCCTCGAGAAACTTCTCCGAATCCACCACCGTCACCATCGTGTCCAGCCGCGCCACATCCATCAGGCTCCGGCCCTCTTCATCAGCAAAACTGAAGGTCGCCGCCACCGGCATCGGCTCGCTGATCCCCGTCGACTCGATCAGCAGATAATCAAACCGCTTCTCCGCCGCCAGCCCCGCTACCTCCTCGAGCAGATCCCCCCGCAGCGTGCAGCAGATACACCCGTTCGACATCTCCACCAGCTTCTCGTTTGACCGCACCAGCGAAGCGTCAATATTTACCTCGCTCATATCGTTCACAATCACCGCCACCCGCAGCCCTTCCCGGTTGTGCAGCACATGGTTCAGCAAAGTCGTCTTGCCCGCCCCCAAAAAGCCGGACAACACCGTTACAGGAAGTCTTTCGGTATCAATCATTCATTCTCAATAATAGCGCCCTACCATTCAGTCGGATCCTTGCTCAGCCGGTCCGCTCAACGTCTCATGCGCCTCGTCCACCTCAGCTAGCAACTCCACGTCCGCCACACTGTAGCGCAGCGCGATGCGCGGCCTCCGGTTATTGCCCAACCGCGGCTTCCCCTCAACCTCCCAGCGTCCGATCAGCCGCGTCAACTGCGCCCTGCTCCGCCCGCGCCTCACCAGACCCTTGTCCGCTTTGCCCAATCCCCAATACTGGAATTACTTCAACAACCCTTTCATCCAGGCTCAGGCCTCCTCCCGCTTCTGCACCTCAAACGCCTGTTTTTCCTGCCGCGCCAGAAGCTCCCGCATCGCTTCCAGGCTCTCCGCTCGCTCGATCTTCATGCAGACTTGCTATCTTCAGCACCGGTCCCTTTCAGGCTCATCTCGTCTTGCACGCGACTCCCGTTTGACGCCGTACTTGATCCGCATTAGTCTGGTTACGTAGGCACTTCGCGATGACTCGCTTCGCTCCCTCCAAGCATTTCGTTTACATGGCGGTCATTGCAGTCCTGCTGGGCCTCATGTGCGCCTACGCCGGTTGGCGCTGGACCCCCGCCATCCTTCCCGCTTCTCTCTTCTTCGCCACCGCTCTCGTTCTGCTTTGGCTCAGCTTCCGTCCCGTCATCGAACTCACCGACTGCGAACTCCTCATTGGCAAACGGTCGATTCCCTGGAGTTCCATCACCAACATCCGCACCACCAGATGGCTTACCCCCCTCTTGCTCCATCTCATCGTCGACGGCGGCCGCTCGGTGACCCTGATCTTCGCCGGCGATCTGGAATCCTCGGGCCGCCTCAAGGATATGATCCGCCAGTGCGCCCCCCACGCCCTTCTCAATGGCGCTTCCCAGCGAAAGCGTCAAGCCGTTCTCGCCGTGCGCAATGGCGCCACTTCGGAACTCGAACGCCACCCCATCCTCACCCAACAGGACGAAGCGGAAGTCGAGCGCATGTTCCAGCGCCTTCGTGAAGTCGGTCGCCTCGACGGCCCGAACAAGGACTGCTGAGCTTTGTTCCGCCTCAAACTCCTGGGCTCAATCTGCCTGCTCGCTCTCGTACTCTGGCTCGCTCGCGCACCGCTGGCCACCGCCGCCGCCTCCTACCTCGTAAATGCCCAAGCCCCCATGCCCGCCGACGTCATCCTCGTCCTCGGCGGGGATACCCGCGGCGAGCGCGCTACGACCGGCTGCAATCTCCTCCGCCAAGGCTATGCCTCCCAACTCTGGCTGAGCGGCAATCAGATTTTTTATGGCCAACACGAATCCGACTCCGCCCTCAATTGGCTCGTCGCCCGTGGCTGTCCCGCTTCCCAGCTCAGGGCCTTCCACCTCGACGTTGACTCCACCCGCGACGAAGCCATCGCCTTCGGTCACCTCTTCCGCCAAGCCGGCTTCAAACGCTACATCCTCGTTACCTCTAACTTCCATACCCGCCGCGCCGGCGCCACCTTCCGCCAGACCAATCCCTCCCTTGAGGCTATCGTCGTCGCTGCCGCTGGCGACCCCCTCCCCCTCCACTCCTGGTGGCAGCACCGCCGCCATCGCCGCACCTTCCTTACCGAGTGGCTCAAAACCGTCAGCTACTGGTTCAACCTCTAAATGCGATCTGCTTTCACTACTCTCTGGCCCTACCTCCGCCGTTACCGCCGCGGCCTCTCTCTCGGCTTCGGTTGCCTGCTCGGCAAAGTCGTCTTTGCCAGCATCAACCCCCTGCTCGTCCGCAACGGCTTCGACGCCCTCCTCACCAACCAGAACCTCTCCGGCCTCTGGGTCTTCGCCGTCCTCATCATCCTGTTCGGCCTCGCCCGCGGCGTTCTCCAATACCTCATGCGCCTCATCCTCGTCGGCATTTCCCGGGACGTGGAATTCGACATCCGCAACGATATCTTCTCCCACCTCCTCCGCCTCAGTCCCGCCTTCTACCAGACCATGCGCACCGGCGATCTCATGGCCCGCGCCACCAACGATCTCAACCAGGTCCGCATGATGCTCGGCCCCGGCGTCATGTACTGGGCCGAAACTTTCCTCACCACCCTGTTCGCCATCGCCGTCATGGCCACCGTCGACTGGCAACTCACCCTCATCGCCCTCATCCCCGCCCCCCTCGTCAGCCTCGCCGTTGTTTACTTCGGCCAGAAAATCCACAAGCGCTTCGAACTCATCCAGGCCCAGTTCAGCGATATTTCCAGCCGCGTCCAGGAAAATCTCAATGGCGTCCGCATCGTCCGTGCCTACGCCCAAGAACAACCCGAACTCAAAAAATTCGAAATCCTCAATCAGGACTACATCCGCTCCAATCTCGACCTCGCCCGCGATACCGGAATGTTCTACCCCCTCCTGCAGGCCCTCGTCGGATTCACCTTCCTCCTTGTCA
The DNA here is from genome assembly GCA_019931185.1 of Bryobacter sp. CoA8 C33. Classification (GTDB taxonomy): domain Bacteria; phylum Acidobacteriota; class Terriglobia; order Bryobacterales; family Bryobacteraceae; genus Bryobacter. The sequence goes on along the minus strand of JAINDK010000039.1, from coordinate 60,600 downwards.
TGTGGGCTGGCGGTTGGCGGCTCTACACCGGCCAGATCACCCTCGGCTCCTTCGTCATGTTCCAGACCTACATGGGCATGCTCATCTGGCCCATGATCGCCTTCGGCTGGGTCATCAACCTCACCCAGCGCGGCACCGCCAGCCTCAAGCGCATCCGCGAAATCCTCGACGCGATCCCCTCCATCTCCTCACCCCCCTCACCCCAACTCCTCCAGCCCCTCCGTGGCGAAATTACCTTCGACCAGGTCAGCGTCCGCTTCGACGGCTCGACCGCCCTCGATCAGGTCTCATTCACCATCCCCGCCAGCGCCACCGCCGCCATCGTCGGCAAAACCGGCAGTGGCAAATCCACCCTCCTCAATCTCCTGCCCCGACTCCTCGACCCCACCTCCGGCCGCGTCCTCCTCGATGGCGTCGATTTGCGCGACCTCGACCTCAACCAGCTCCGCTCCGCCATCGGCTTCGTCCCCCAGGAAACCTTCCTCTTCAGTACCACCCTCGCTGAAAACATCGCCCTCGGCGTCCCTGGCGCATCCGCCGAAGCCATCGCCGAAGCCGCCGCCAAAAGCGGCCTCGCCGATGATATCACCGCCTTTCCCGCAGGCCTCCAAACCGAAATCGGCGAGCGCGGCGTCACCCTCTCCGGCGGCCAGAAACAACGCACCGCCATCGCCCGCGCCATCCTCCGCAACCCCGCCATCCTCATCCTCGACGATTCCCTCTCGAGCGTCGATACCGTCACCGAAGAGAAAATCCTCACCCACCTCGCCACCATCATGCGCGGCCGCACCGCCCTTTTCGTCTCCCACCGCGTCTCCACCGTCCGCAACGCTGACATCATCTTCGTTCTCGACCACGGCCGCATCGTCGAACAGGGCTCTCACCAACAGCTCATCGCCCGCGGCGGCTATTACGCCGATCTCCATCAGAAACAGACCCTCGAGGAAGAGCTCGAACATACCAGCTAGGCTATTCTGATCAAGTGCTTCACCTCCTGCTGCTAGCCGCTCTCTCCCTCCTCGCCCAAGTCCCCTCTTTTTCCCCGGCCCTCGCGGAGCACCCCGCCATGCGCAATGCCTTCGCCGAAGTCGACGCCCGCGCCTCTCAGATCGAACGCGAATGGATCACCCTAACGGAAATCCCCGCCCCCTCCAAACAGGAACAGCTCCGCATCGAGTACATGAAAAAGGCCATGGCCCGCATTGGCCTCACCAACATCGAGCAGGATGCCATCGGCAACGTCTGGGGCACCCTCAAGGGCACCGGCGGCGGCCCCCAACTCGTCTTCGCCGCCCACATGGACACCGTCTTCCCCCTCGATACCCAAATCAAGGTCCGCGAGGAAAACGGCCGCTACCACGCCCCCTCCATCGGTGACGATACCGGCGCCCTCGTCGCCCTCCTCCATGCCTTCGATATCCTCCGCCTCCAGAACATCCGCCCCAAGGGCGATGTCATGTTCCTCGCCACCGTCCAAGAAGAAATCGGCCTTCTCGGCGCTAAGTTCTGGCTCGAACACCGCGAACAAAAACCCGATCTCTTCGTCGCCGTCGATTCCCGCCTCGGCAGCGTCAGCTATGGCGCCCTCCTCATCGAACAATACCGCTTCCTCTTCGAGGGCCCCACCATGCACACCCTCGCCAGCCGCGGAAATGCCAATGCCTCCCGCGGCGCCGCCCGCTTCATCCTCGCTCTTAATGATATGGAAATGCCGCCCTCAGCCCCAGGTGGCAATCCCGCCCTCCCCGTCGCTAACGTCGGCACCCTCGGCGGCGGCACCGTCGTCAATGCCACACCCGGTCAGGTCTTCGTCACCGTCGACATCCGCGGCCAGCAGCCCCAAACCGAACAATTACTCGTCGAACAGGTCAAAACCCTCGCCCAGCGCGCCGCCAATCAGGAACGGCTCACCCTCCGTATCGAGAACATCAACCTCATCCACGATTACTCCAAGGCCCTCCCAAAAGACGTCCGCCTCAATCACCCCCTCGTCCAAACTACCCTCGCCGTCACCGATTACCTCCGCCTCAATGGCACGAATAAAACTCTTCCCGCTGACAGCGGCAGCGACGATCACAACATCGGCGTCGCCCTCGGCATCCCCTCCATCGGCATCGGCGCCATCATCGGCCACGCCGCCCACTCCACCGGGGAAAGTGCTGACAAAGCCTCCATCCTCCGCGGCACAAAATACCTCATACTGCTCACCACCGCCCTCGCCGGCTGGGACTATAGACCCGCTCCTCAAAAGTAAAATTTCAACGCAAACTGCACAATCCTTGGTTGAATCGTATTCGCGTTCATTCGCCCGAATCCCCCTTGTACATTCAAGGCCCGCGCCACGCAGGCCGGGCTCAGCGCCCGCGTCTGGTTCCCCGCCCCTAACTCCGCCGCGCTCGCCGGACAACCCACCCCGTTCGCCCCCGGCCCCGGCAGCGCCGCAATCGCCGCATCCACCGGTACCCCATTGAACTTCGCAATCACCGCATCCCAAACGCCCGGCGCTACCAGGTTGCGGAACCGGTTCTCCACTCCCTGCACCGCCGTGAAGTTCGGCGAAGTCCCCACCGTCAGCGGATTCTGCGCCCCGCCCGTCAGCAGCCCCGTAATGTTCGGGTTCGGGCTATACTGCTTCATGTTCAACGCGTTGAACATCTCCATCCGCAACTCAAAAAACCGCTTCTTGTTCTCAAACGGCGCGATCCGCTTGAATACACTCAAATCGAGCGTCCTCACCCAAGGAAACGTCGCATCCAGATTCCGCGGCGCATTCCCTCGTCTGCCCGGCTCCGGAAACGCAAACGCCCGCGGATTGATGTAAGGCACACCCCGCCACGCGTTCTCCCGCGTCCAGTCCGGGTTCACCACAGGCACTCCCGGAATCCGGTCCGGCCGCTGCGCCCCGCCCGGCGTGCCCAAATCAAATGAGTTCCCCACTCCCAGCGGCACCGAGAGCGGAAATCCCGCCCGCAGCCGTCCCAGTCCGTTTATGTTCCAGCCTCCAATAATGTGGTCCTTCCAGCCGCCCCCGTTCCATAGCTTCCGCCCCTTGCCGAATGGCAGATCGTACAGCGCCGTGATGTTGATGATGTGCGGCACATGCGTCGCCGATACGCTCTTGTCGTTCCGCGTATTGTACGGATCCTGCGACCGCAGCAGCGGCAAATCGAGCGAGGAGTTGTTGAAAGAATTATTCGGCACCGGAAAACGGATCCCCCCCGAGCTATCGTCCATGCTCTTGGAAAACGCATAGTTCACCCGAAACTGCAGCCCGCTTGCATACCGCCGCTCCGCCTCTATCACCAGCGCATTGTAGCTACTCGATGTGTTCGTCGGGTCCAGTACGAAGATCCCGCCCCCCAACCGTCCCGAAAACCCCGGATACGGCAGCCTTCCCGTAAACTGATCCAGCCGGTTGATGTTATAGCTCGGCCCGAACAGATTCCGACCAATCGAGCCCTGATACCCCACACGCAATACCGTATTCACGCTATCGCCAAAACCATACTCCAATTGCGCCGAATAGTTGTGCACTGTCGGCAACCGGTAATCGCTATTGATCACCACCCCCGTAGACTGATACAACACATTCTGCCGCAGCGTGCCCAGCGCCGTCGACCCCGCCGTATCACCCGGCCGGATCACCCCGCTCCGCGGAATCTGAAACAGCGTATTGTCCGAGGCCAGCACCGGATTGTTGAACCCAAACTGCATCGGTAACGCCGGCTGATTGCACCGCGCCAGTCCACAAGTCGGAACATTGCTCGGCGAAGGTATGTCGTTCGATCCCAGCAAATAGCTGATCTGCCGGAATCCCGTCCCCGTCTGCGAACCCAGATTCGGAACCGGCTCCCGGTCATTGCCCATCAGCACCCCATGCGTCATCCCGTAACCCCCGCGGAATACAAAGTTCTTCCGCCGGTTCCACGACACATCCGGCGTCCACGCAAATCCCACCCGCGGCTCAAATACATCCTTCACCGCCGGCGAGGTATACCGCGACCGCCCATCCACTCCCGCATACTCAAACACCGGCCCCGGCAATGGGTTCCCCGCCGCATCCCTCACAAACGGATTCGGCTCCAACCGGTTCATGTTCTGCAAACCCTGCCGGTTGAACTTCTCCCACCGCGGCGACTGATACTGATACCGCACCCCCAAATTCAATGTCAGGTTCTGCGTCACCCGCCAGTCGTTCTGCACATATCCGCCCAAATTCATCCAACGATAGTAGTAAGGAATCGACAGGTTCTCCGTCTGCACTTGTACCCCCTCCGGCATCCCCAGCAGAAAGCTCGCAAACCGGTCCCCACCAAATACCTGTGCCGCGCAATTCGGCGCCACTCCCCCCAATGGATTCGTCGCGCAGTTCTGCTCCGCCGTCTGCGCCCGATTCCAAAAAAATCTCCCCCCCGCCAGCGAACCCACACCCAGCGCCGATTGGTTCAGTTGCAGATGGCTCGCCGCAAAACCGAGCTTCCACGTCATCCGCCCCCGTACATAGCTGAAGTCATTCGTCAACGAATAGCTGTGTTCCTTGTTCTTTCCCACATCCTGCGGTGAGTTGAAACCCAGCGTTCCAATCGCCGCCCCGCTCTGCTGCCCACTCACCCCAAACGGCGCACCCCCATCGAAAAACCGCGCCATCCCGTAACCGATCAGGTTCACCGTCCCCGCCCCCGCTCCGCCCCGGTTCAAAAACCGCGACGTGTAGTCCTCGCTCAATAACGGCTCGGGAAATCCCCGCTCAAACTTCCCATACACATAGTTCGCCCGGAACTCATTCGTCATCGTCGAACCAATCGTCGACGTCAGCCCCATCAGCATCTGCCGCGAATTGTTCGCATCGCTGATCAGCCCGTGCTGGATCGCATCCCGCTCCTGCCGCGATCCAAACTGCGGCTGCTCCGTCCACCTCCCCGTCAGCCGGTTCTTATCGTTGATGTTGTGATCGATCTTCACCGTGTAACGGTCATCCCGGTACACCGTTCTCCGAAAGTATGTGTAATTCGCCCCCAACAGATCCCGGATCAGATTCGGATCCGTAATGTTCGCCGCCGGGTACAACTCCCGAGCAATCTGCTGCGCCGCCGGATTCACCAGGCTCCGCCCCAGTTCATCCACCATCACACGTCCCCGCCGCGCCGGATCCGGATCGTTCGGATTGAACAGCGGAAATCCCAAATATTGATGCACGAAATTTGTCGCGCTCGCGGGCAATCCCGCGTTAAATCCCGCATTCGGCCGCAGCGCCAGCGCCCCGTCCGGCTGCCGGATGAATTGGTTGTACAGCAGCGCCCACGGCTCCGTCCTCACACTTCCATCCGCGTTCCGGAAATACACCAGCGACTGCGAAAAATCACCCCCAATTTCCCGCTCGCTCGGCACCCGTATGTTCGATGCCCCTCCCGGGTTCGATGCCACCTGCCTCGTCGGCTCATAGCTGAACATGAAAAACGTCTTGTCCTTGCCGTTGTAAATCTTCGGGATCTTCACCGGCCCCGTCAGAACCATCCCCAACTGCTGCCGTCGCAGCGGCGGCCGGTTATCAAAATTCGTTACCGGGCTCCGCTGCGAATCAAATGGATTCGCCGTGAACGCCTTCTGCCGGTGAAACCAGAATCCCGTCCCATGAAACTCGTTGCTCCCGCTCTTCGTCGTCTGCTGGATGATCGCCCCACCCGCCTGCGCATACTGCGCCGAATAGTTCGACTGCTGCACACTGAATTCCTGAATCGTGTCTGGCGAAAACGAAATACTCATCCGCCCCAATGCAATCGATGTCACATTCGCCCCATCGGCCTGAAATTGCGTCGTCCCTACACGGCTCCCGTTGATCGACAACTCCCGCCCCGGCACAGGCTCATTCGTCGTGAATTCGCTAATCTCCGTCCCCGCGCTTCCCGCCACTCCCGGCAACGTCAGCGCCAACTCCAGCGTATTTCGCCCGTTCAGCGGCACATCATTGATCGTTCTCTGGTCCACCGTCTGCTGCAGCGCTCCCGTGCTCGTCTGCACCAGCGGCGCCGCCCCAGTCACCTCGATCGCCGTCGCCACATCCCCCGTCTTCAGCGATATGTTCACCGTCGTCACATTCGCCGTATCCACCTTCACCCCACTCACCACCGTCTTCTGAAACCCCTTATATTCCACCACCACCTGGAATACCACCGGCCGCAATGGCGGCGATACATATCCCCCGTCCCCAGCCGCGATCACCTCCACCCGCGCGTTCGTCCCCGCGTCCGTGATCGTTACCTTCGCCCCTGGCACCGCCGCCCCCGTCGCATCCGTCACCGTCCCCCGGATCGTGCCGAAATTCGATTGCGCCTCCAACGTTCCCAGCGCCCATGCCAATACTGTCAACATTTGCAACATCTTCATGGATTTCACCTGCCTTACTCAGTATTCCGCAATTATACCGTTTTCTTTATAGATATGAACCGTTTCACACTCCACCGCCACTTCACGCCAACTCGCTCAAAAAACTCTCCCCCGCCGGGCTCTTCACCCCAAAATTCTCCCCCACCGTCTGCCCCACGTCCGCCAGGCTCGCCCGCGTCCCCAGATCCCGTCCTCCCTCCCGCCCCGGCGCATAGGTCAGCAACGGCACATACTCCCGGCTATGATCCGTCGATGCCGTCGTCGGATCACATCCATGATCCGCCGTCAGGATCAGCAGATCCCCTTCCCGCAACGCTCCCATCAAATCCTTCAACCCCGCATCAAACTCCTCGAGCGCCCGCGCATAGCCCTCCACATCGTTCCGGTGCCCGTACAGCGAATCAAAGTCCACCAGGTTCGTAAACACTAGCCCCCGCTCCATCTCCCCGGCCGCCGCGATCGTCTTCGCCACCCCCTCGGCGTTGCTCTTCGTCTTCTCGTAGCTGCGAATCCCCCGCCCCAGAAAAATATCGAAAATCTTCCCTACGCTGTGCACCGCTACACCCGCCCGGTCCAAACCATCCAGCAACATCCGCGGCGGCGCTACCGCGTAATCCTTGCGGTTCCCCGTGCGCATGTATGCCCCCGGCTGCCCCACGAACGGCCGCGCGATCACCCGCCCCACTTCCATCTTACCCACCAGCATCTTCCGCGCAATCTCGCAAATCCGGTACAGCTCAAACAACCCGATCACCTCTTCATGCGCCGCGATCTGAAACACGCTGTCCGCGCTCGTATACACAATCGGGCTCCCGCTCCGCACATGCTCATCTCCCAGCTCAGCGATGATCTCCGTCCCGCTCGCCGCCCGGTTGCCCAACGTACGCCGCCCCGTCTCCGCCTCGAATCGCGCCAGAAACTCCGCCGGAAACCCGTTCGGAAACAGCGGAAACGGCTTATCCAGAATCACCCCCACCATCTCCCAATGCCCCGTCGTCGTATCCTTGCCCGGGCTCTTCAACCCGCAGCGCCCATAATGGCCAAGCGGCTTTTCGACCGGCGCCAACCCTTCGGCCGCCTTCAGGTTTCCCAGCCCCAGCCCGCACAGGTTCGGCAGCTCGAGCCGCCGCTGCCGCGCTATGTTGCCCAGCGTATCGCTCCCCGCCGGGTCCCCATAATCGGCCCAGTCCGGCATCGCCCCGATCCCCACACTATCCAGCACCACCCAGAAAATTCGTTGGTATGCCATCGATCTCCCTACTTCCGCGCCTCTTCAAACAGCGCCTTCAGCCGCGCCGCCCGCTCCCGCGCCATGTTCAGATAACTGTCGTTCTTGATCACCCGGTTCAGCAGCGGATAGTACAGCTCATAGCTCAACAGCCGCTTCTTGTCCCAGGCCGCCTCCAGGTGCAGCAACGCCCGGTCCACCCCCAAGCGCTCAAACTTCGCTGTCCGCTCCAGATCGAAATACAGGTTCACCGTCTCCGTCATCCGCTCAAACCAGTCCTGCAGCGCCTGCGCATCCAGATCCTGCGAATAATTAAACTTCGCCTCCTGCTTCGTCTCCCCCTTCGTGTAGCGAAACGTCTTTTCCCCCATCCGCGCCACCGGCAGCCCGCTTTCCAGCTTCCGTGAGAAATACTCCAGTTTCTCGGCCAGCCCCCACACCGCCTTCACTTCCTCCGCCGTCAGCTTGAACTTCACCGGCTGCTCATCCTCGGCGCTTTCCTTGTAAATCGCCTCCCCCGTACCCTCCACCACGATCTCCATGTACTCGGGCTTCGACTTCGGAAAACTCTTCGAATAGAAAAGTGTTCCTTCTTGCCCCGGCAGCGATACCACCGCCAACAACATCCACACGGCGTACTTCATTGTCTTCTCATTGTCGCGCGGCAGATCGCCCCCGCCAAGGCGTCAGCCGCATCCTCCGCCGGCGTCTCCTCGAGCCCCAACAACGCCCTCACCATCACCTGCACTTGCCCCTTCTCCGCGTTCCCATACCCCACCACCGCCATCTTCACCTCCCGCGCGCTCACCTCATGTACCTCCATCGGTGTCTCCCGCGCCACCACCATTGCTACCCCCCTCACCTGCGCCAGCTTCAGCGCGCTCTGCGAATTCCGCGCCAGAAATACCTCTTCAATCACCGTCTCCTCCGGCGCATGCTCCACGATCACCGCCCGCAGCCCCGCCGCGATCACACACAACCGGTCCGCCATCGGCGCCCGCGGATTCGTCTTGATAACGCCAAAAGCGACGGCCCGATGTCTCTTGCCGTCGCTTTCAATCACACCGTAGCCGGTCCGCTCCGTGCCGCAGTCAATGCCCAGGATTCGCAAAACCCTTACGCCATCGCCTCCACCGTGCTCTCGTCCGGCTCGTAGTTCGTGTACACGTTCTGCGTGTCGTCGTGGTCTTCCAACTGCTCGAGCAGCCGCATCATCCCCGAAGCATGCTTGGCCTCCACCGCCATCGTATTCTTCGCCACCAGCCCTACCTCGGCCGACAACGTCGAAATCTTCGCCTGCGCCAGCGCCGCCACCACCGCGTCGTGCGCCTCCGGCGCGCTCAACACCACCCACGTCTCTCCGTGGTTCTGCACATCGTCGGCCCCAGCCTCGAGCGCCACTTCCATCAGTTGGTCTTCCGTCGTCTTATCGCCCTCGATCACCACCGAACTCTTGCGCTCAAACATCCACGCCACCGAATTCGGCTCCCCCAAATTCCCCCCGGCCTTCGAGAACATGTGCCGCATTTCGCTCACCGTCCTCACCCGGTTATCCGTCGCGCACTCGACGATGATCGCCGCCCCGCCCGGCCCGTAGCCCTCATACGTCACTTCTTCGATCGTCGCTCCTTCGAGCTCGCCCGTCCCGCGCATGATCGCCCGCTTGATGTTGTCCGACGGCATCGACACGGCCTTCGCCGCCGTCACCGCCGTCCTCAGCCGCGGATTCATTTCCGGATCCCCGCCGCTGCGCGCCGCAATCACGATTTCCTTGATCAAACGGGTAAACACCTTCCCGCGCTTGGCGTCAATCGCCGCCTTCTTGTGTTTAATGGTGTGCCATTTGGAGTGGCCTGACATATTTTTTGAAAACCTTCCACCAGTATCCTATAGCGAAGCGTCAGAATAGCAAAGTGGACCTCAACAACCGTAAAGATCTCGTTTACCTCATCCTGGCCGGGCTCTTCGTCTCCAACGCCCTCCTCGGTGAGATCCTAGGCGGTAAACTCATCGAGGCCGGCGGCTACATCATGAGCCTCGGCGTCATCCCCTGGCCTGTCGTCTTCCTCACCACCGACCTCATCAACGAATACTACGGCCGCTCCGGCGTTCGCCGCCTTACCCTCATCACCGTCGGCCTCGTCCTCTACGCCTTCGTCATCATCTTCATCTCCATGCGGATCCCCGCCTCTGCCATTTCCCCCGTCAAGGATGAGGCCTTCGCCTCCGTCCTCGGCCAGTCCCAATGGATCATCGCCGGCTCCGTCACCGCCTTCGCCGTCAGCCAACTCGTCGACGTCGCCGTCTTCTGGCTCTTCCGCGAAGCCACCTCCGGCAAAATGCTCTGGCTCCGCGCCACCGGCTCCACCGCCGTCTCCCAATTGATCGATACCTTCATCGTCCTCGGCATCGGCTTCTGGATCCCCGGCAAGATCGCCACCAGCGACTTCCTCAACCTCGCCTTCACCAATTACACCTACAAATTCGCCATCGCCGTCTCCCTCACCCCCCTCATTTACCTCGCCCACAGCCTCATCGACCGCTACCTCGGCGACCAACACCCCCACTACACCCCACCCAATCCCCAAATCGTCGAGGGCTGAGCAATCCCCTTAGTAATACCGCTCCAGCACCGGCTTCAAGAACCGCCCCGTATGTGAGTCCTCCACTCCCACAACATGCTCCGGCGTCCCCTCTGTCACGATCCTTCCCCCGCCATCCCCGCCCTCCGGCCCCAGATCAATCACCCAGTCCGCCGCCTTGATCACATCCATGTTGTGCTCAATCAGCAGAATGCTCCCGCCGTTCTCAATCAGCCGCTGAAAACTCCCCAGCAGCTTCCGAATGTCGTCAAAGTGCAGCCCCGTCGTCGGCTCATCGAAGATAAACAACGTCTTCGCGCTCGAGCTCTGCCCCAGATGCGCCGCCAACTTCACCCGCTGCGCCTCCCCGCCCGATAACGTCGTCGCCGATTGCCCCAGCCGCAAATACCCCAGCCCCACATCCTCGAGCACCTGCAGCCGCTGCGCCAGCCGCGGCACATCCGCGAAAAAGTGCAGCGCCTCCCGCACCGTCAATTGCAGCACCTCGTGAATATTCAATCCCTTGTACCGGCAGTCCAGGATCTGCTGCTTGAACCGCGTCCCCCGGCAGTCCTCGCAGATCAACTCCACATCCGCCAAAAACTGCATCTCCACCGTCACCGTCCCATCCCCCTGGCACGTCTCACACCGCCCGCCCGGAATGTTGAACGAAAAATGCCCCGCCTGATACCCCTTCTTTTGCGCATCCCCCGTCGACGCAAACAGATCACGGATCTGGTCAAACGCCTTGATGTACGTCACCGGGTTCGACCGCGGCGTCCGCCCGATCGGCGATTGATCCACCAGGATCACCGCGCTCAGTTGATGATCCCCCTCCACGCTCCGGCACGTCTGCCGCTCAAACTCAACACTGCCCTCCTCCGCCTCGCCCCCCTCCACTGCCTTCTTCTTCCCCGCCGTCTTCCGGTTCGTTCCCAGGCTCAGCCGCCGGTCGAGCGTCTTATAGATGACGTCATGCACCAGCGTCGACTTGCCCGACCCCGATACCCCCGTGATCGCCACCATCATCCCCAGCGGCAGATGCACATCGATGCCCTTCAGATTATTCGACCGCGCCCCCCGGAACACAACCTCCTTGCGCGCATTCGGCACCCGCCTCACCCGCCGCGGCGCCACGTTCTTCTCATTCCGCAGATAATGCCCCGTCAAACTCCCCACGCTCTTCTTCGGCTTCAGCAAATCCCCAAACGCCCCCGCGAAAATCACCTCGCCCCCATGCTCACCTGCCCCCGGCCCCATGTCGATCACATGATCGGCCGCCTCCATCACTTCCTGGTCATGCTCCACCACCAGTATCGTGTTCCCCAGATCCCGCAAATCCTTCAGGATCTTGATCAGCCGGTGCGTATCCCGCGAATGCAGCCCAATCGACGGCTCATCCAGCACATAACACGCCCCCACCAGCCGGCTCCCCAGACATGTCGCTAACTGGATCCGTTGCGCCTCCCCGCCCGACAACGTCATCGACAACCGGTCCAGCGTCAGATACTCCAATCCCACATCGTTCAAAAACCGCAGCCGCTCCCGCACCTCCCGCAACACCTTATCGGCCACCGCCTTCTGCTCCGGCCTCAGCTTCACACCATCAAAAAACAGCAGCGCTTCCCGGATGTTCAGCTTCACCACTTCATCAATCCGCCGCCCCCCCACGCGCACGTTCCGCCCCTCCTGCCGCAGCCGCGATCCCCCGCAATCCCGGCACGTCGCATACCCGCGATACCGCGCCATGAACACCCGCACATGCACCTTGTACTTCTTCGGCTCCACCACCTTCTCGAAAAACTTCCGCACCGCCTCCATCACCAGTTCCTGCTCCCCCGCCGCCAGATCCGCGAACGGCACATTCCGCCTCACCTTCCCCTTCGTCCCCTTCTTAAACTCCTCGTAGTACCACTCATACACCGGCTTCGTCCATGGATCGATCGCCCCCTCATCCAGCGTCAACCCCGGATTCGGCACCACCTTATCCAGGTCGTAATCCATCTCCCGGCCAAATCCCTGGCACGTCGCACACGCCCCAAACGGATTGTTGAAGCTGAACAGCCGCGGCTCCGGATCCTGAAACTCCATCCCGCATCCCTTGCACTGAAACTTCTCGTTAAACCGCACCCGCTTCGGCTCGTTCGTCCCCGCCTGTTCAAAGATCGCCTCCCCTCCCTCCCGGTAGGCAATCTCCACGCTGTCCACGATCCGCGCCCGCGCCTCCCCATTCACCACCAGCCGGTCCACCAGCGCATACACCGCCTTGCCGAAGTCCAACTCGAGCAGCGATTCCGGCGTCGAAAACTCAAACGTCCGCCCCTCCTGATACAGCCGCGTGAATCCCTTCCCCCGCAACTCAAACAAGCGGTCCCGCAACGCCTCAGCCCGCATCCGCCCCTCCGCAATCGGAAACAGCACATACCACCGCGTCCCCTCGGCCTCCTCCATCATCCGCCCCGCCACATGATCCACCGTGTCCCGGATCACCTCTACCTCACACCGCGGACACCACGTCTCCCCCGCCCGCGCAAACAGCAGCCGCAAAAAGTCGTAAATCTCCGTCGACGTCGCCACCGTCGACCGCGGGTTCCGCGTCGTGTTCTTCTGCTTGATCGCTACCGGCGGCGCCAGCCCCTGTATGTCGTCCACATCCGGCTTCTCCATCCGCTCCAAAAACTGCCGCGCATACGCCGACAAGCTCTCGACATACCGCCTCTGCCCCTCCGCATACACCGTGTCGAATACCAGCGAACTCTTCCCCGATCCCGACACCCCCGTCACCACCGTCAACACATTGTGCGGAATCTCGACAGAGATATCCTTGAGGTTGTGCACACGGGCTCCCTCGATCACGATCGAGTTCGTTCGAAGCCCTGCTTTCACTTTTTCTTTTGGGATTTCCTGATTATACCAACCACATGACTTTTGCCCCCTCTTTGCACCAATGGTTTCTCGCCAACCAGCGCGACCTCCCTTGGCGCCACACCCGCGACCCCTACCGCATCTGGCTCTCGGAAATCATGCTCCAGCAAACCCGCGTCACTGCTGTCATTCCCTATTACGAACGCTTCCTTGCCCGCTTCCCCGACTTCCCCTCCCTCGCCGCCGCCCCCGAATCCGACCTCCTCGCCGCCTGGGCCGGCCTCGGCTATTACTCCCGCGCCCGCAACCTCCAACGCGCCGCCCAACAAATGCTCGCCCTCGGCCGCTTCCCCTCCACTTACGACGAAATCCGCGCCCTCCCCGGCGTCGGCGACTACACCGCCGGCGCCGTCTCGAGCATCGCCTTCGGCCTCCCCCACATCGGCATCGACGGCAATATCCTCCGCGTCATCGCCCGCTACACCGCCGACTCCGGCGACATCTCCCAAAAGCCCACCCGCCTCCGCATCTCCGCCTTCGCCGAGTCCCACCTCCCCGCCGACTCACCCGGCATCTACCAGCAGGCCCTCATGGAACTCGGCGCCACCATCTGCACCCCCCAATCCCCCAAATGCCTCCTCTGTCCCCTTGCCTCCTCCTGCGCCGCCCGCCGCGACGGCCTCACCACCCAGCTCCCCATCAAGCTCACCAACAAAACCACCATCGAAGAAACCCGCCACCTCCTCTGGTTCTCGCACAACGACGCCCTCCTCCTCCTCCAACATCCCCCCACCTCCCCCCGCCTCGCCGGCTTCTGGGACCTCCCCGATTCCTCCCTCTTCCCACGCCTCCCCCTCGGCCCACCCCAGGCCCAGTTCTCCCACTCCATCGTCAACCACAAATACGAACTCCTGATCCACACTCCCCGCCTCCCCCGCCGCCGCCTCCCACAACTCCACTGGATCCCCTTCTCCCGCTTCCCCGAACTCCCCTTGAGCACCATCACAAAAAAAGCCATCGCAAGAATGCAATAAACTTCTTGCCTTTGCACCTCACTCGCATTATTGTCGTACAGACAATAGTCGTCAACAGTTGCTTTTCGGTTTTCTTTTTCCGCTCCCCGGCTTTGCTTCATCATGGAGAATGAGAAAAACGCCCCTCACCGGGCACCTCCTCTCTCGTGAGCATTTCCGCACCTTTTGCGGCAAGAAAGGGTTTGTCGTTTTATGAATCGGAAACGGTGGATATCATTCGCAAAATGGACAACTGTCCTCTCTGTCCCTCTCGCTCTTTGGGCCTACAGCGTAGGAGCGCTCGCCAGACACTCCGGCGCCCCCGGCGACCAGACCTGCCTCGCCTGCCACGTCGGCACCCGCGTCGACAACTCCCCCAATCTCGAAATCCTCTGGCAGGGCGGCTCCAACTACCAGCCCGGCGTCAAACAAACCTTTACCGTCCGGCTGACCAACGCCACGGGCCGCCGCTTCGGCATGCAAGCCTCTGCCCGCCTCGAATCCAGCCAGATCAACGGCCAGGCCGGCACCTTCACGCCCCTGTCGAGTGCCATGTACGTCGTCTGCGCCAATGATCAGGACCGCCCAGCCAGCGGCTGCCCCGCCTCCGCCGCCGTCGAGTTCATCAACCACGCCCAGTCCTCCACCACTCCCACCTTCACCTTCGACTGGACTCCCCCCCAGAATGCCTCCGCCGGCGCCGCCATTCTTTACGTTGCCTTCAACGAAATCACCGGCTCCGGTACCAGCGGCTCCCGCGTTCACCTCAAAAGCCTCCGTCTCCAAGCCGGAGCCGGCGGCGGTGGCGCCCGTCCCTCCATCACCTCCGGCGGCGTCATCCAGGTCAGCAACTTCGGCGCCGGCACCCGCATCTCCCCCGGCACCTTCCTCGAAATCTTCGGCCGCGACCTCTCCCTCACCACCCGCGGATGGGCCGGTGGCGACTTCAACAACGGCGTAGCCCCCACCAATCTCGACAACGTCCAGGTCACCGTCGACGGCCGCCCCGCCTTCATCAACTTCATCAGTCCCGGCCAGGTCAACGTCGTCGTCCCCAACGGCATCGCCGAAGCCCCTGTCCAGGTCATCCTCCGCAACGCCGGCGGCCAAAGCGATCCCATCACCGTCACCGGTGCCCGCCGCAGCCCGGGCCTCCTCGCCCCCGGCGCCTTCAATGTCGGCGGCCGCCAATACGTTGTCGCCCAATTCTCCGATGGCGCCTTCGCCGGAAGCCCCGGCCTCATCGCCGGCGCCAATTTCCGCCTCCCCCGCCCCGGTGACCGTCTCGTCATCTACGGCGTAGGCTTCGGCGCCACCACCCCCGCCATCCCCGCCGGCAGCATCACCACCCAAACCACCGACCTCGGCTCCGGCCTCCGCGTCCAAATCGGCACTGCCACCGCCACCACCGAGTTCCGCGGCCTCGCTCCCAATTTCGTCGGCCTGTACCAGTTCAATATCGTGGTCCCCAACCTCCAGGCGGGCGACCAGGAAATCTTCATGGAAATTGACGGACAGCGCACGCAGTCCGGCCTCTTCCTCAGCACCACCAACTAACACACTTCAACTCAATACCAACGGGGGTATTTTCATCATGTTCAATCGCTTCTTCTGGAGCGCGGTTCTCTCCGCGCTCCCTCTCCTTCTCTTCGCCCGCAGCGGCGGCGCGCCCATCCGGCGCACCGGCGCCGCCATCGATGGCGGCCAGGATTGCTCTGCCTGCCACCGCACCTCCGCCGCCAACTCCGATTCCCGCGGTTTCGTCCGCATCAATGCCGTCAATTACACTCCCGGCCAACGCCAAACCATCCGCGTCCAGGTATTTCATCCCGAAGCTTCCCGCTGGGGCTTCCAACTCACCGCCCGCCTCGCCTCCAACGAGAACAACAAGGCCGGCACCCTCACCCCCAACTCCCTCGTTCAGGTCAATTGCGACCCCTCCGGCAACGCCCCCTGCGGCAACGACCGTGAGTTCGCCACCCACCTCGCCCCCGCCACCACCCAGGGCGCCAGCGGCCTCGCCACCTTCTCCGTTGAATGGACCGCCCCCGCCGAGGGCTCGGGCGACGTCGTCCTCTACGCCGCTGGCAACGCTGCCGATAACGGCGGCTCCAACGCCGGCGACCGCATCTACACCACCAGCCTCCGCCTCTCCCCCGCCCCCGCCCTCTCCCGCCCCACGGTCTCGAGCGATGGCGCCATCGCCGTCGGCGCCTTCGGCGGCGGCCGCACCATCTCTCCGGGCTCCTGGATTGAAATCTTCGGCACCAGCCTTTCCAACATCACCCGCGAATGGGCCACCTGGGACTTCACCGGCTCCAATGCCCCCCGCTCTCTCGAAGGCGTCTCCGTCACCGTCGGCGGCCGTGATGCCTTCATTCGCTACGTCAGCCCCGGCCAGGTCAACGCCCAGGTCCCCGATGGCATTGGCTCCGGCTCCGTTAATGTCGTCGTCACCAACGCCGCCGGCGCCAGCTCCAACATCCAGATGACCGCCGCCCCCCGCTCTCCGGGCCTTCTCGCCTTCCCCGCCTCCGGCGCCCGCCAACTGGCCGTCGCGCTCCTCCCCGATGGCGCCTTCGTTGCCCGTACCGGCGAAATCGCCACGAGCCCCTCCCGCCCCGCCCGCCCCGGCGAGACCATCACGCTCTACCTCATCGGCGGCGGCGCTACCACTCCCCCCACCCCCGCCGGCTCCGTTGCCGCCGGTACCCCCACCGTCCCCAATCCCCAGGTCCGCTTCGGCGAAGCCCCGGCTACCGTTAGCTACGCCGGCCTCGCCCCAGGCGCCGTCGGCCTCTACCAGTTTAATGTCGTCGTCCCCAATGTCGCCCCCGGCGATACCCGCCTCTCCCTCTCCATCGACGGTACGGCGACCCCACAAACTCTCACCACCGTCATCGGAAATTGAGATTTTCTCCAGCCTCTCCCCACTCTTCTTTTGAGTGCATGGAATCGGGCTGCAAAGCATCCTGGTAGTTTTCTTCTGGGCGGCGGCAGTGGCAACTGCCCCCGCCCAATCTTTGCTCCTCCCCCCTGATTACTCCCCCGCCTCCATTGTCAACGCCGCCAGCCAGCGCCCCGGCCGCTTCGCCCCAAATACCCTCGTCACCGTCTACGGCCTCAACCTCGCCTCCATTTCCTGGTCCGTTTCGGAGGCAAATCTCTTCCTCGGCGCCATCCCCACAGCCCTCCCCGGCGACCGCGGTTTCCTGCGCCTCAACAACATCCCCATGCCCCTGCTCTTCGCCTCCCCCTCTCAAATCAATTTCCTCATTCCGCCCGGCTTCCGCCCCGGCGCCCGCTCCCTCGACATTACGCGCGACCTCGTCCGCGGCCCCCTCATCCCCATTACCCTCTCCGCCGCCGCCCCTGAGCTCTTCCGCATGCCGGACTCCTTCGCCGCCGCCACTCACCCCGACGGCCGCATCGTCAATGCCGAAAATCCCGCCCGCCCCGGCGGCATCATCGTCGTCTATGGCACCGGCTTCGGCCCCTTCCTCCAACAGGACTTCCAGGGCCTCTCTCCCACTCGCCCACTCGAGATCCAACGCGCCGCCGACTTCGTCGTCCGCATCGCCGGCATCCCCCTCCCTCCCAACTCCATCTTCTACGTCGGCGTCACCCCCCATTTCGCCGGCCTCTATCAGATCAACCTCCGCGTCCCACCCCTCGAGGAACCAAACCCTACCATCGAAGTCGGCATCGACGGCGACTTCAGCCTCCCCGGCCTCCGTCTCGCCGCCATAAATTCCGCAACCCCAACCCCCTGAACGGCGTTTCACCAGCAGAAGCTATGATGATCTTCATGCGCACTACCCTCCTCCTGGCCCTCGCCCTCTCCCTCCCCGCGCAGGATCCCACCCCCGCCAAACCCATCACCCTCGAACCCGGCACCCGCATCCCCCTCACCATGCTCAATAGCGTCTCCACCAAACACGCCGTCGAGGGCGACCGCGTCTATCTCGAATCCATCTTCCCCGTCATGGTCAACGGCAAAGTCGTCATCCCCCCAGGCTCGAGCGTCGCCGGCACCGTCACCAGCCTCAAGCGCCCCGGCCGCGTCAAAGGCAAAGGCGAACTCTACGTCCGCTTCGATACCCTCATCCTCCCCAACGGCGTCGTGCGCGACTTCAAGTCCCGCCTCGGCTCCATCGACGGCCGCGACAACCAGGGCTTCGACCGCGATGAAGGCCGCATCAAGGGCGAAGGCAACAAAACCGGCGACGCCCAAACCGTCGGCGTCGGCTCTACCACCGGCGCCACCGTCGGCGCCATCGCCGGCCGCTCTCTCGGTGGAGTCGGCATCGGCGCCGCCGCCGGCGCCGGCGCTGCCCTCATGGGCGTCCTCCTCACCCGTGGCCCCGATGTCGTCCTCGCCAAAGGCTCCACCGTCGAAATGCTCCTCGACCGCCCCCTCTCCTTCTCCGACGAAGAACTCCAGTTCACCCCCACCTCATCTCAGCGCCGCTCCGCCGACGGCGACGGCCCCCTCTCCAACAAAAAACAATCCCCCGGCGGCCTCGGCCGCCGCCTCCCCATTCCCTGACATAGAATCAGTCTCGTGCCCTACCTTCTCTCGCTCGACGAAGGCACCACCAGTGCCCGCGCCGCCCTCTATGATTCCGAGGCCCGCCGCCTCTCCCTCGAATCCAATCCCTTCCATCTCAATTACCCCCACGCCGGCTGGGTCGAGGTCGACGCCGATGTCGTCTGGGCCGCTCAACTCGCCGCCGCCCGCCGCCTCCTCGATAACACCCGTGTCGATCCCCGCGAAATCCTCGCCATCGGCATCACCAACCAGCGCGAAACCACCGTCGTCTGGGAACGCTCCACCGGCCGTCCCGTCGGCCCCGCCATCGTCTGGCAATGCCGCCGCACCGCCCCCTTCTGCGAATCCCTCGCCCATAGCTCGCACCGCCAGTTCATCGAATCCTCCACCGGCCTCGTCATCGATGCCTACTTCTCCGGCTCCAAAATCCGCTGGCTCCTCGACCACACCCCCAATGGCCAGGCCCGCGCCGCCTCCGGCGACCTCCTCTTCGGCACCGTCGATACCTGGCTCATCTGGAAGCTCACCGCCGGCCGCGTCCACGTCACCGACTCCACCAACGCCTCCCGCACCATGCTCATGGACCTCGCCTCCGGCGACTGGTCCCCCGACCTGCTCAATATCTTCAACATCCCCCGCGCCATGCTCCCCTCCATCACCGGCTCAAGCGAAGTCGTCGGCGTCACCAGCCCGGAATTCCTCGGCGCCGAAATCCCCATCGCCGGCATCGCCGGCGACCAACAATCCGCCCTCTTCGGCCAAGCCTGCTTCTCCCCCGGCCTCACGAAAAATACTTACGGCACCGGCTGCTTCGCCCTCATGCAAACCGGCGCAAAGCAACCCGTCTCTCACAACCGCCTCCTCGCCACTCGCGCCGCCGCCCCCGCCTCCGACCCCCGCTTCGCCCTCGAAGGCAGCGTCTTCACCGGCGGCGCCGCCATGCAGTTCCTCCGCGATAACCTCGGCCTCTTCGGCGATGTCTCCCTCACCAGCGACATCGCTTCTTCCCTCGAGGATTCCGGCGGCGTCTATCTCGTTCCTGCCTTCACCGGTCTCGGCGCTCCCCACTGGGATCCCGACGCCCGCGGCCTCCTCACCGGCCTCACCCGCGCTACATCCCGCGCTCAAATCATCCGCGCCGGCCTGGAATCCATCGCTTTCCAAAGCTTCGACCTCTTCGCCGCCATGCAGGCCGACACCGGCCAACCCCTCACCGAACTCCGCGTCGACGGCGGCGCCGCCGCCAACGACTTCCTCATGCAGTTCCAAGCAGACCTCCTCGGCTGCCCCGTCGTCCGCCCCGTTGACATCGAGTCCACCGCTCTCGGCGCCGCTTATCTCGCCGCTCTCGGCATCGGCCTTTTTGAGCACACCTCCCAACTCGAAGCCTTCTGGCTCAGCGAAAAACGCTTCGAGCCTTCCCTCCATCCCGCCTCTCGCGATGCCCTGCTCGACGGCTGGAATCACGCCGTCCGCAAAGCACGCCATTGATTCCCGTCCCAAAACCTGCTATTGCTTGTTGCACCAAGTTTTTTCCAAGGGGTCGATATGCTGACCAAGTTTGTTTCCCTGGCCTTGCTCGCCAGCTTCTCTCTTCTCGCTCAGAGCGCGGAATCCATTCCCTTCCGCCTCAACATGTCTCCACAGAACGAAGTCCCCGCCGTCACCGGTCTCGACGCTACCGGCTTCGGCACCGTCTGGCTTCACGTCCTTCGCGATTCCTCCGGCCGCATCACCTCCGGCACCGTCGACTTCAATGTCCGCTACCAATTCCCCGGCGAGGTCACCTTCACCGGCCTCCACATCCACCGCGGCAACGCCGGTGCCAACGGCCCCGTCCTCATCGACTCCCGCATCACCGCCGGCAACCCGGTCGTCGATGCCTCCGGCCGCGGCGCCATCACCCGCTCCGCTGAAATCGCCCCCGGTTCCCCCAACGTCGCTGTCCTCTCGGAAATCATCAATAACCCCGACGGCTTCTACCTTAACCTTCACTCCACCGCCAACCCCGGCGGCGCCGTCCGCGCTCAACTCGCCCGCACCGAACGCCGCGTCTTCGGCGTTCCCATGCTCCCGGAAAACGAAGTCCCCGTTGTCAACTCCGAAGCCCGCGGCATTGCCTTCGTCACCGTCCTGTCCGGCTTCACCCCCAACGGTGCCCTCTCAAGCGCCGAAGTCACCTTTGATCTCAACTACACCGGCTTCGCCGAAGGCACCCAGTTCACCGGCATGCACATCCATACCGGCCGCGCCGGCGCGAACGGCCCCGTCACCATCGACACCGGCCTCACCCGCGCCCAAAACATCCTCGCTGGTCAGGGCGGCGCCGGCAGCCTCCGCTACGTCGTCGACGTCAACATGGCGAATCAGAACTCGGTCAATACCATCCTCGGCATCTGGGGCGACCCCGGCACGGCCTACCTCAACCTCCACACCGTGGCCAACCCCGGCGGCGAAATCCGCGGCCAGCTCCGCGGCACCGAAGCCATCCGCCTCAACACCTCCATGCTTCCCTCCAACGAAGTCCCGCCCATCACCTCCCTCGATGCCTCCGCCGCCGCCCAGTTCGAAGTCAATCTCCTCCGCCGCCCCAATGGCGAAGCCGATGCCGCCCTCGCCGTCTTCAACGTCAACTACCGCTTCCCCGCCGCCGAAGTCACCTTCACCGGCCTCCACATCCATACCGGCGCCGCCGGCGCCAATGGCCCCGTCACCATCGACAGCGGCATCCGCGCCGGCAGCCTCGTCGTCTCCCCCAATGGCTCCGGTAACATCTACCGCACCACCCTCTGCTCCACTCCCCCCCAGTTGAACAGCCTCAATGCCATCCTCGCCAACCCCGCTAACCAATACCTCAACCTCCACACCACCGCCAATCCCGGCGGCGCCGTCCGCGCCCAGCTCGCCGCCCCCAATTCCGCCAACCCCGCCGTCGACATCGTCATCAGCGCCATCTCCGACATCAACCTCCGCACCGTCGCCCCCGGTGGCCTCCTCACCATCTACGGCACCAACCTCGCCCTCCTCGCCGGCAACCTCGACGGCTGGCAGGCGGGCCGCGTCCCCCCGGTCCTCAATGCCACCTCCGCCGCGATCGATGGCCGCCCCGCCGCCATCCTCATGGTCGACCCCCGCTACATCCTCGCCCAGGTCCCCACCGAAACCCCCGCCGGTACGGTCGACCTCGTCGTCCGCAACACAAACGGCTCTTCCCCCGCTTTCCGCATCAACGTCGCCAACACCGCCCCCGCCATCTTCTTCGATGCCATCACGGCCGACGGCAACCGCGCCGTAGCGTATCTGGTCTCCTCCGGCGAACAGATCACAGCGGCCAACCCCGCCGCGGGCGGTCAGGTCATCGGTGTCTTCGGCACCGGTTTCGGCATCGCCACGCCCCGCCAGCGCACCGGTGAAGTCGAGTTCGCCCCCGGCGCTCGCTACCCCGGCGTGCGTGTCACGGTCGGCGGCCAGGAAGCCCGCGAAATCATCACCTCGCTCATCCCCGGCTACGTCGGCTTCACGCAGACCATCTTCCAGGTCCCGGCCAACCTCCGCGGCGCCCAGGCTCTCGAAGTCGAGTACTCGGGCATCCGCTCCAATCGCACCATCCTCTACCTCCGCTAACACACCTCAACAACCAAACTGGCCTCCGTCCCCACGGCGCAGGCCAGACTATTTCTAGGCCTCGCACTGCACTCCGGCAGCGCTGGCTGAAGAGATGTCCGTTTCCGCGATGATCAGGTCTGGGAGACAAACAACAGGGAAATCTCACCGGCAACCGCGCTAGTCTCTCCTCGTCTCTCTCACCCATCCCTCCCCCTCTCTGCGCTAACACTAGAACATGACCTTTCCCGGAACTCCCGGCCTCCGCTTCCTCGGCGCCATCCAGTTCCTCACCACCATCCCCATCTCCCGCTCCACCGTACCTCCCCACGAAGCAGCGCCCTTCTTTCCTCTCATCGGCGCCGCCATCGGCGCTCTCTCCGCCCTCCCTCTCGCCTTCCTCCCCCTCCCCGCGCCCCTCTCCGCCGCCCTCACGCTCTCCCTCCAACTCATCCTCACCGGCATGCTCCACGAAGACGGCCTCGCCGACATCTCGGACGGCGTCCGCAAAGGCCGCGCCCCCGAGCGCATGTTCGAAATCATCAAAGACTCCCGCATCGGCTCCTACGGCGCCTGCGCCCTCATCCTCGCCCTCCTCCTCCGCTGGCAGGCTCTCAGCCTCCTCCCCCGCTACCCCCTCATCATCATCCCCACCATCGCCGCCGCCGAATCCCTCTCCCGCTGCGCCATTCTCTGGCTCGGCTTCCTTGCCCGCCCCGCCTGCCCCGGCATGGGTGCTTGGCTCAGCGAGTCCCGCTCCCCCTTCACCCTTCTCTCCTCCCTCCTCTTCGCTGCCGCCTGGGCCTTGTGGGCCGGCCCCCTCCCCGGCCTCTCCCTCCTGCTCGGCCTCTTCCTTCTCGCCCTCGCCGCCAGCCTCTACTTCCACGCCCGCCTCGGCGGCGTCGTCGGCGATTGCTTCGGCGCCCTCCAACAAATCACTGTTATCTATTGCCTCCTCGTCTTCCTATGGCCCTGATCTACCTCGTGCGCCACGCCGAGCCCGCCCTCCGCGGCGTCTTCCTCGGCTCCTCCGACCCCCCTCTCAGCCCCACCGGCCTCGCCCAGGTCCAGGCTCTCTCCCTACCTCCTCTTCCCATTTACGCCAGCCCCCTACGCCGCGCCACCGCCACCGCCAACGGCCGCCCCCTCACCATCCTCCCCGGCCTCCGCGAAATCGATTATGGCCCCTGGGACGGCCTCTCCTGGTCTGAAATCGAATCCCGCTTCCCCACCCAGGCCGCCGCCAAACTCGCTGATTGGACCGGCTTCGACATCCCCGGCGCCGAACCCTGGCCCGCCTTCACCTCCCGCATCGCCCAAACCCTCCCCCTCTGCCCTCCCCCCGCCATCATCCTCGCCCACCTCGCCGTCAACTCCGTCATCCACTCCCTCCTCACCGGCTCCTCCCCCCTCACCTTCCAGCAAAACTACGCCGAAATCGTCACACTGGAATCGTGACTTCCCTCGCCGATCAAATCGCGCACCACTGGGCCACCCGCACCAAACCCCTCCACAGCCTCGGCCGCCTCGAAGACATCGCCACCCGCTACTGCCTCATTCGCAACCAACTCCTCCCCCGCTGCGACCGCTTCGGCCTCTTTCTTTGCGCCGCCAGCCATGGCATCACCGCCGAAGGCGTCAGCCTCTACCCCCCCGCGGTCACCGCCCAAATGCTCGCCAATTTCCGCGCCGGCAACGCCGCCATCAACGTCCTCGCCCGCCTCCACAATGTCACCCTCCATCTCGAGGATTGCGGCGTCGCCCATGGCACCGCCAACTTCCTCCACGCCCCCGCCATGACTCCCCAACAGTGCGACGCCCAACTCACCGCCGGCGCCGAAAAAGCCACCCTCGCCTCCCACCTCTACGACGCCGTCGCCCTCGGCGAAATGGGCATCGGCAACACCACCTCCGCCGCCGCACTCCTCGCCGCCCTCGGCCCCTTCACCGGCCCCGAAGTCGCCGGCCGCGGCGCCGGCCTCAATCCCGAACAGATCGCCCACAAAGCCTCCGTCATCGACCGCGCTCTCGCTTTTCATCAACTCACAACCACCGATCCCCTCCGCGCCCTCACCTCCGTCGGCGGCTTCGAAATCGCCCGCATGGTCGGCTTCCTTCTCGCCGCCGCCGAACGCAAACTCCCCGTCATGCTCGACGGCTTCATCACCACCGCCGCCGCCCTCGTCGCCACCCGCCTCGATCCGCGCGTCTCTGAAATCCTCTTCTTCTCCCACCTCTCCGCCGAAAAAGCCCACCGCCTCCTGCTCGATCTCCTCGACGCCGACCCCTATCTCGACCTCGGCCTCCGCCTCGGCGAAGGCTCCGGCGCCATCCTCGGCCTCCACCTCCTCCACACCGCCATGAAACTATATAGTGAGATGGCTAGCTTCGACTCTGCTCACGTCAGCCAGGCAAATTCATGACCTCCGTTCTTCTCTTCCTTACCCTTCTTTCCCAAGACGCCCGCCTCGATTCCCTCCGCAATCTCGGCAAAGCTTTCTACGAAAATCCCACCACCCAGAAAGAAGCCGTCACCACCCTCAAACAGGCCCTCGACCTCGCCCCCACCTCCCCCCGCGAACGCCTCAACTACGGCCTCGCCCTCCTCCGCGCCGGCCAGTCCCCCGCCGCCATCACCGAACTCCTCGCCGTGCAAAAACAACGCCCCGACCTCCCCCACACCTGGTTCACCCTCGGCATCGAATACAAGAAACAAGGCGAATCCGAAAAAGCCCTCACCCAAATGCAGGGCGCGCTTCGCCTCGACCTCCGCGAGCCCATCATCCACTACAACCTCGGCGTCCTCTTCAAACAGCTCGGCAATGTCCCCGCCGCCATCGCCGCCTTCGAACAAGCCTCCAAGCTCGACTCCAACCTCGCCGGCGCCCACTTCCAGCTCTTCAACCTCTACCGCCAGTCCGGCCGCCCCGCCGACGCCAAATCCCGCCTCGATACCTTCCAGTCCCTCAAAAAACTGACCGAAGGCGCTGCCGTCCCCGAAGACGTCGACTGGAGCCAGTACTCCGAAATCTACGACCCCAAGCCCGCCCCGCCCCCGCGCGACCGCACTCTCCTCCGCTATCAGGACCGCCGCCTCGCCGACCCCTGGCTCGGCGTCCTCCCCTTCGGCAACTCAGCCATCTATTGGGACGCCCAGGGCCTCAGCCTCAACTCGAAACGCATCGCCGCCATCTCCGGCGTCCGCAGCGTCTCCTCCGGCGACTACGACAACGACGGCAACATCGACCTCTGCGTCATCGGCGAAGAGATGCCCATCCTCCTGCGCAACACCAACCCCGGCTGGCGCCAACTCCCCCTCCCCGCCCGCGGCTCCTTCTCCCAGTGCGTCTTCCTCGACTACGACCACGACTACGATCTCGACCTCCTCATCCTCGGCCCCGAACAACTCCTCCTCCGTAACTCCGGCGAAGCCGGCTGGGTCAACCGCTCGCAGGACTTCCCCTTCCAGCCCGGCCAGCCCGTCTCCGCCGTCGTCACGCGCGTCATCCCCGACACCCGCGGCTTCGACCTCATCGTCTCCTACGCCAACTCCCCCGGCGTCCTCTACCGCGACCTCCTCCTCGGCAAATACGCCGCCGAGCCCCTTCCCCTGCTTCCCCCCGCCGCCCACCACCTCACCGCCGCCGACATCGATCAGGACGGCTCTCTCGATCTCCTCTTCCACGACAACCTCTCCGTCGCCTGGCTCTCCGCCGGCCTCACCAAACGCAATGCCGTGCCCTCTCTCACCGGTCGCGCTTCCGTCGCCGACCTCCGCAACGACGGCCGCCTTGACATCGTCGCCGCCCACGCCGCCCTCGATCTCAACTCCGACGGCAAAACCGACCTCATCACCCAAACCACCACCGGCTGGGTCGAAAAGCTCAACACCACGCCCACCCTCAACAAGAGCTTCCGCCTCACCCTCGAAGGCGTCAAAAACATCCGCTCCTCCCCCCAGGCCGAAGTCGAACTCCGCATCGGCGGCCTCTATCAAAAACGCCTCTACGAAGGCTTCCCCCTCTCCTTCGGCGCCGGCAAAGCCGCCACCATCGACGTCGTCCGCATCACCTGGCCCAATGGCCTCATCCAGAACGAAATGAAGCAGGCCACCCTCAAGCCCGCCCTCTACAAGGAAGCCCAGCGCCTGTCCGGCTCCTGCCCCATCGTCTGGACCTGGAACGGCGAAAAATTCGAATACGTCACCGACGTCCTCGGCGTCGCCCCCCTCGGCGCCAGCTCCGGCAACGGCACCTTCTTCACCCCCGACCACGACGAATACATCACCCTCTCCTCCTCCCAGCTCAAACCCAACCCCCGCGGCCAGCTCGAAATCCGCCTCACCGAAGAACTCTCCGAAGCCGCCTACTTCGACCAGCTCCGCCTCCTCGCCATCGACCACCCCGCCTCCACCTCCATCCACTCCAACGAAAAATGGAAGTCTCCCCCCTTCCCCGAATTCCGCCTCTTCGGCGTCGAAAAACCCATCCACCCCACCCGCGCCACCGACCACCGCGGCAACGACGTCACCTCCCTCCTCGCCGCCAAAGACCGCACCTACCCCAACGCCTTCTCCCGCTCCACCTCCGCCATCGCCGAGCCTCACTCCCTTACGCTCGACTTCGGCCCCGTCGCTCCCAAAAACAACGCCATCCTCGTCCTCTCCGGCTGGGTCGATTGGGCCGACGGCTCCACCTTCCTCGCCGCCGAACAGTCCGGCAAACCCCTCACCCCCCCCTCCCTCCAGGTCAAAAACCGCAAAGGCGAATGGGTCACCGTCATCCCCGACATGGGCATGCCCTCCGGCAAACCCAAGTCCATCACCGTCGACCTCACCGGCAAATTCCTCTCCCCCAGCCGCGAAGTCCGCATCCTCACTAACCTCTGCGTCTACTGGGACGAAATCTTCCTCTCCGAAGGCAACACCACTCCCCAACACCGCCTCACCGCCCTCACCCCCTCCTCCGCCTCCCTCCAGTTCCGCGGCTTTTCCCCCTCTCTCATTCACCCCGAACGCAAACAACCCGAAGAGTTCCTCTACGACAACCCCGAGCCCACCTCCCTCTGGAACCCCACCCCCGGCCTCTACACCCGCTACGGCGACGTCCTCCCCCTCGCCACCGCCCTCGACGACCGCCTCATCGTCATGGGCTCCGGCGACGAACTCCGCCTCGAATTCGACCCCTCTTCCCTCCCCGCCCTCCCCGCCGGCTGGTCCCGCACCTACCTCCTCCACGTCGACGGCTGGGCCAAGGACCGCGACGCCAATACCGCCCTCAGCCAGAACGTCGCCCCCCTCCCCTTCCACTCCATGTCGGCCTATCCCTACACCCGCGAAACATCCCCCGGCGACGCCGCCGCCAAGGACTTCAACACACGCCCCGCCCTAAATCTGTTAAGAAGGTTATACAAGTAAAGGTTGTAGTACATGCCTATGATTCACCGCGTCCTCTGGGGCGCATTTGCCCTGTTGCTGTTAAACAGTGCCTATCTTGCCGCTTTCGCCCAGGCCAATCTCTTCTATATGGCCAACGTTCTGCTCCACATCACCGGTGGCGCCCTCGTTGTAGCCCTGCTCATTTGGGTCGTGCGCAGAGAAAAACCCCTCGCCGCTCTCCTTCTCTCTCTCTCCCTCGCCATCGGTCTCTATCTCGCCATCACTGGCAATACCTCCGACAAGGCCTGGATCCTCGCCGCCCACATCGCCACCGCCGTCGCCGGCGCCGCCTGGCTCAGCCGCCAACACCGCGTCGCCGTTGCCGCCCTCGCCATGCTCCCCCTCGCCACTTACTTCTACGACCGCAACTACTACCAGCCCTCCCAGCGCCTCACCAACCGCACCCTCACCATCCCCACCTCCATGCACCAGGAAGGCGACCCCAAGAGCCCCTTCTGGCCCTCCCCCGCCAATACCAACGTCAATTCCACCATCCCCTCCAACTTCTTCATGGATTCCAAGCTCTGCGGTGAGTGCCACAAGGACATCTACGAACAGTGGAATTCCTCCGTCCACCATTTCGCCAGTTTCAACAATCAGTACTACCGCCGCTCCATCGAACACATGCAGCAGGTCCAGGGCTCCACCCAGCCCTCCAAGTGGTGCGCCGGCTGCCACGATCACGCCGTCTTCTTCAATGGCCGCTGGGAAAAACCCATCAAGGACCAGGTCTACACCCCTGAGGCCCAAAACGGCCTCGGCTGCGTCTCCTGCCACTCCATCACCCACGTCAACGGCAGCGTCGGCAACGGCCATTTCACCATCGAATACCCCCCGCTCCACGACCTCGCCTCCAGCCGCAACCCCTACATCCGCATGCTCGATAACTTCCTCACCTACGCCGACCCCGAGCCCCATCGCAAAACCTTCCTCAAACCCTTCATGCGCGGCGCCTCCTCCCCCGAATACTGCTCCACCTGCCACAAAGTCCACCTCGACCAGCCCGTCAATAACTACCGCTGGCTCCGCGGCTTCAACGATTACGACAACTGGCAAGCCTCCGGCGTCTCCGGCCAGGGCGCCCGCAGCTTCTACTACCCCAACCAATCGAGCAACTGCAACGATTGCCACATGCCCCTGGTCCCCTCCCGTGACCCCGGCAACCGCGACGGCAAAGTCCACTCCCACCGCTTCGCCACCGCCAATACCGCCGTCGCCCACGTCAACGGCGACAAAAAACAACTCGAGGAAACGGTCAAGTTCCTCAAGAGCGGCTTCGTCACCGTCGACCTCTTCGCCATCACTCCCATCGAAGACCTGAAGGGCGAAACCCCCATGCTCCGCCGCGCCTCCGATACCCAGCGCCTCAACTCCACCATGGCCGTCGGCGAAGAGGCCGAATCCTCCGGCCAGTTCTTCCTCCGCGAAGTCTCGAAAGTCGCCGCCCCCCTCGATACCGCCAAGGTTAACGTCGAGCCCGGCTCCACCGTCCGCCTCGACGCCGTCGTCCGCACCCGCCGCGTCGGCCACTTCTTCCCCGGCGGCACCGTCGATGCCTACGACCTCTGGCTCGAAGTCATCGGCCGCGACGCAACCGGCGCCCCCTTCTTCTGGTCCGGCAAGGCCGCCGAAGACGGCCCCGTCGATCAAGGCGCTCATTTCTACCGCAGCTACATGCTCGACGGCGAAGGCAACCACATCAACAAACGCAACGCCTGGCAAGCCCGCAGCGTTCTCTATGTCCGCCTCATCCCGCCCGGCGCCGCCGACACCGTCCACTACCGCATCCAGATCCCCAAGAACGCCAAGCCTCCCTTCCGCTTCGAAGCCAAGCTCAACTACCGTAAGTTCGCCCACTCCTACAACGAGTTCGCCTACGAGCAGCGGCCCAACGTCTCCGGCCCCGTCAAGGACCGCCTCCCCAACATTCCCATCGTCACCATGGCCGAGGCCAAGGCCGAAGTCGGCGCCGGCGCCACCCGCTGGTCTCCCGTTGTCGCCAAGAAAGACCGCGAACGCTGGAACGATTGGGGCATCGGCCTCCTCCTCCAGGGCGACCTCAAAGGCGCCGAATACGCCTTCACCCGCGTCACCGAGGCCGACTCCGCCTACGCCGACGGTTACCTCAACATCGCCCGCGCCCTCATCCAGGAAGGCGAAACCGAAAAAGCCAAAGGTTTCCTTGCCAAATCCCTTTCCGTCAACTCGAACCTCGCGCGCACTCACTTCTTCAAGGCCCTCACCGAAAAGGCCGACGGCGACTACGACGCCGCCCTCGCCAGCCTCCGCCGCGTCGAAGCCCAATATCCCCGCGACCGCGTCATGCTCAATCAGATGGGCCGCATCCTCTTTCTCAAACGCGATTACCCCGCCGCCATCGCCACCCTCAACCGCGTCCTCGCCGTCGACACCGAAGACGTCCAGGCCCACTACAACCTTATGCTCGCCTACCGCGGCGCCGGCGACACCACCCGCGCCGCCCACCACGAAAAACTCTTCCGCCGCTTCAAAGCCGACGAGTCCGCCCAGGCCATCACCGCCAAGCCCCGCCAGTTGAGCCCCGAGGACAACAACGAACGCCAGCCCATCCACGACCACGAAAGCGCCCCGCTCCGATGAAGCCTCTCATCCTCCTCTTTGCCCTGAGCCTCGCCGCTCAGTCCCCCTCCCTTGAGTTCCGCGAGGTCAGCGCCGCCTTGGGTCTCAAGTTCACCCATAACTCCGGCCGCGCCGGCAAAAAGTGGCTCCCCGAAACCATGGGCAGCGGCGTCGTCTTCTTCGACGCCGACTCCGACGGCTACCCCGACCTCCTCCTGCTCAACTCCCGCGACTGGTCCCCCCGCGGCCGCAAGTCCCTGAGCGCCTTGTTCAAAAACAACCGCAACGGCACTTTCACCAACGTCACCGCCTCAAGCGGCCTCGACGTCGAACACTACGCCATGGGCGCCGCCGCCGCCGACTACGACAACGACGGCCGCGAAGACCTCTTCCTCACCTCCCTCGATGGCGACCGCCTCCTCCACAACGACGGCAACTTCAAGTTCCGCGACGTCACCGCCACCTCCGGCATCTCGAACAAAGCCTTCGGCTCCTCGGCCGCCTGGTTCGATTACGACCGCGACGGCAAAGCCGACCTCTTCGTCGGCAACTACGTCCAGTGGGCCGCCAAAGGCGATCTCTTCTGCTCCCTCGACGGCGCCTCCAAAAGCTATTGCACCCCCGAGTCCTACAAGGGCCAGAGCGTCAAGCTCTACCGCAACCTCGGCGGCGGCAAATTCGCCGACTCCACCCAGGCCGCCGGCCTCGCCGACCCCACCGCCAAAACCCTCGGCGTCGCCATCCTCGACTTCAACAACGACGGCTGGCCCGATATCTTCTCCGCCAACGACACCCAGCCCAATAAGCTCTACCGCAACCTCGCCAATGGCAAGTTCGCCGAAGAAGCCGTCTCCGCCGGTGTCGCCTTTGGCGAAGATGGCGTTGCCCGTGGCGCCATGGGCGTCGATGCCGCCGACTACGACCGCTCCGGCCGCCCCCACCTCCTTGTTGGCAATTTCTCCAATCAAATGCTCGGCCTCTATCACAACGAAGGCCGCGGCCTCTTCGTCGACGAAGCCCCCCGCCGCACCATCGGTAAGGCCAGCCTCCTCTCTCTCGCCTTCGGCGTCTTCTTCTTCGACTTCGATAACGACGGCTGGCTCGATATCTTCGCCGCCAACGGCCACATCGACGAAGAGATCAACCGCGTCCAGCCCAAGGTCAGCTTCAAACAACCCCCGCTCCTGTTCCGCAACAACGGCAAGGGCGGCTTTGAAGACGTCTCCCGCTCCAGCGGCCTCGACCTCACCAAACCCCTCGTCGCCCGCGGCGCCGCCTATGCCGACTTCGACCGCGATGGCGACCTCGACATCGCCATCAATAACAACCACGGGCCCATGGCCTTCTTCCGCAACGATGGCGGCGGCAAAAACTCCTGGCTCGCCCTCCGCCTCGAAGGCTCTCAGAGCAACCGCTCCGCCTTGGGCGCCGTCGTCCGCCTCGAGTCCGCCTCCGGCCGCCAGTGGCAAATGGTCCGCTCCGGCTCGAGTTACCTCAGCCAGTCCGACCTCACCCTCCACTTCGGCCTAGCCGCCGACTCCGCCGTCAAAACCATCGACGTCGAATGGCCCTCCGGCAAAAAACAACGTTTCTCCAACATTGCCACCCGCAAGCGCTACCTCCTCCGCGAAGACTCTGAGAAACTGTTAGAGAAATGAACGATCTCAAGTTCCCGATCGCTGCCATCACCGACGAATTCTCCCCTTCTGATTTTTCCCTCGCCATCAACGCCATGGCCTCCATCGGCATGACCGGCGCCGAACTCCGCGTCGTCAACGGCAAGAACATCATGGATCTCACCGGCGACGAGATCCGCGCCGCCAAGGATACCTGCGACGCCAAAGGCATCCAGATCCTCGGCATCGCCTCTCCCATCCTCAAGTGCACCCTCCCCAACGGCCCCGCCGTCGACACCCGCTTCCAGCAGGATATCTTTAACTCCAAACACACCTTCGACGACCAGCCCCGCCTCCTCGACCGCGCCTTCCAAATCTCCGAGCTCACCGGCGCCAAAATCATTCGCGTCTTCTCCTACTGGCGCACCGTCGAGCCCTCCGCCTGCTTCGACGCCGTCGTCGAAGCCCTCACCAAACTCGCCAACCAGGCCGCCCCACACGGCATCACCATCGGCATCGAAAACGAACACGCCTGCCACATCGGCACCGCTGAAGAGTCGAAGGCCATCCTCGCCGCCGTCCAGCACCCCAACCTCAAGCTCGTCTGGGATCCCGCCAACGCCCTCGTCGCCGGCGAGAACCCCTTCCCCCACGGCTACGGCCTCCTCCCCGTCGACCGCATCGCCCACGTCCACGTCAAGGATTGCCACATGGAAGGCCACACCCCCATCTGGGGCCCCGTCGGCACCCGCCACGTCGACTGGCGCGGCCAGATCGCCGCCCTCCGCGCCGATGGCTACAAGGGTTTCCTCTCCCTCGAAACCCACTGGCCCGGCCCCGCCGGCGACAAATTCCTCGCCTCCACCATCTGCGGCTGGAACCTCCGCGGCCTCTCCGCCATGTAGTCAAAGACGGCTCTCAGCCACTGCGCTAAGGCCAAACTCTCCGGCTCTCGGGGGGAGGAGAATCTGTCGATTCCCACTCCCCCCCCCTAGCGCCCAAGAATTTTTATACTCCCATCCTGGTCCTGAATATAAGCCAACATGCATTCAATCTCCACCGGCTCCCCATCGACCTGAAATGGCTTAAACTTCCACTGCCGAAGGGCCGTCAAAATGCCTGGGAAAAAATCGCTTTCTCCCCGCACCGGGCTCACCAGAACCAGGTTCCCTTCTTTGTTCACTCGTACCTTCACCATGGCAATAAAGCCTGGGACGCGCTTGCCGGCCGGGGCCTGTGCTTCGACTATGGTTTCCACTTGCGACATGAAACGCTTGCCCGTGATCCGGTACACCCCGTCCGGCCCTTTGTGCGGCTCGAGGTCCACCATGGCCGGCCTGATTGCTTCCATCATGAGCTGGCTTTGACTTGTGAGACTCGTGCTGCGTACAACGCCGTTCTCCACAAGAGACCCCTGCCCCACTTGCAGATAAACTGTCCCCTCGTCCCTGTTCACGATCACCACCTGAGTGGATGGGTCCATTTGCAAACTCAAGAGCAGAAAACGATCTTCTCCACACTCCACGTTACGCAGGCTGATCTGATTCTTGCTAACCTCAAGCCGCTCACCCCAATCGGTCATGGCGGTCACGGCGGAACGGAATCGCTTCTGATGAGAGACCAGGCTTGCCGATGCTTTGGGCGGTGCGGCTGACTTAGGAACTAAGCCGACTATGGTGGGCAAACAGGACGGACTGGGCTCAACCCGGACGACCAGGACTGCGGCTTCCTCCAGAGTCAGCGGCAGATGTCGAGTAAATGTGGAGATCTTGGTACTTTGTGCACTCAAGACCAAGAAATTCAAAATCATAGCGGCAACAATGAGTTTCATGGATATATCCCGAGTTATCATACTCAGCGACCGGCTTGATAGTTGACACGTTTCCAAAGCTGACAGCAGCCTGAAGACAAGATAGCGCAATC
The DNA here is from genome assembly GCA_019931185.1 of Bryobacter sp. CoA8 C33. Classification (GTDB taxonomy): domain Bacteria; phylum Acidobacteriota; class Terriglobia; order Bryobacterales; family Bryobacteraceae; genus Bryobacter. The sequence continues at coordinate 26,799 of JAINDK010000039.1, read as the reverse complement.
TGTTTCTTTAGTTGGTTTTGGCTTTCGGCTTTGATTAGCATTCAGGCCAGCCTTCCCCCGCCGTCGTGCGGATCCGGCATTTCAGCTTTTCGCCCCGTCGAAAAGATTCGAGCTTGCATTTCGATTTACGGGTTAAATATTACGGATCGCACCCCAACCTCAACTCGTCTGAGATCCCGCCAACGCCCTGGTCGCCGGAGAGAACCCCTTCCCCCATCTGTCGCCCCACTGGCAACAAATTCCTCGCCTCCACCATCTGCGGCTGGAACCTCCCCGGCCTCTCTGCTCTGTAAACCTCAGGGAGCCCCCTGCGCTCAGCCTCCTCCCTTCCCTACAAATCGTCACGAAATTGTCATAGTTTTGAAACATTTTGTGATACTCTGATGCCGCTCCATGAGAAAGCGCTCATCCGTACTACCTCGCACATTCCTGTGTTTCTGCCTGTTCCTCGCCCTCGCCTCCAGCCTCCCTGCCCAGGTCCTTTACGGCTCCCTCGTCGGCAATGTCAACGACACCTCCGATGCCGCTGTACCCGACGCCGAAGTAAAAGCCAGACAGGCCGGTACCGGCCTCGTCCGCACCACCCGCACAAACAGTGCCGGGCTCTTCTCCTTATCCACCCTCCCCAGCGGTGTCTATGAGATCAGCATCACCAAGGAAGGCTTCCGCGGCTTCCTCCAAAAAGAAGTGACCATTTCCGCCAATGCCGCCACCCGCATCGATGCCCAGCTCCAGGTCGGTGGCGTCAGCGAAACCGTCAATGTCGAAGCAGCCCCACCCCTCCTGCAAACGGACCGCGGCGAGGTCCGCGCCGAACTCACTGCCGCCCAGCTCGGCAACGCCCCCCTACCCCCCGGGCGCAATTACACGCAGATGTTCAAAACCCTCCCCGGCTTCTCCTCTCCCCGCAATGGCAATGGGCCCTCGGTCGATCCCTCCCGCGCTGCCTTGTATAACGTCAACGGCGTCTCCCGCAGTTCCAACGCCGTGCGCCTCGAGGGTGCCGGCGTCAACCAGATCTGGCTCCCCCATCTGCCCGGCTACACGCCCGCACTTGAGGCCATCGAAACCGTCAACATCACCACGAATTCCTTCGACGCCGAAACCGGCCTCGCCGGCGGCGCCGCCGTCAACGTCCAGATCAAAACCGGCTCCAACGACTTGCACGGCTCCCTGTTCGAATACCACAACAGTAACGCCACCAAAGCCAAACCCTTTTTCCTCCCCGCCGGCGAGCGCAAACCAAAAGCAATCTACAACCAGATGGGCGGCACCATCGGCGGCCCCATCCTCAAGAACAAATTCTTCTACTTCGCCAGCTACGAAGGCACCTGGGACCGCCAATTCGCCTCCCGCCTCGACACCCTACCCACTACCGCCATGCGCCGCGGCGACATGTCCGCCTCTCCCACTCTCATTTATGACCCCCGCACCGGCGCTGCCAACGGCACCGGCCGGATCCCCTTTCCCGACAAGCAAATTCCCGCCTCCCTCATGGATCCCGTCGCCCTCAAGATCCAGAGCATGCTCATCAATCCCACCAACGACAACCAGTTGAACGCCAACCTCTTCAGCGCCGGCAACTACGCCTTCAACTCCCGCAAATTCGACGGCAAGCTCAACTGGACCGGCAACAAGCTCACCATGTTCGCCCGCGGCGGCATTCAGGATCATGACTTCGAGAGCGGCGGTATCCTCGGCGATCTCATCGGCGCCCCCTACTTCTCCACCGCCTCCGTCGCCGGCCCGACCTACGGAACCACCGGCAACGCCGCCTTCGGCGCCACCTACGTCATCACCCCCAACTTCATCCTCGACGGCAACTTCGGCTTCACTCTTTACGATGCCAACTCCGTCGAAAAAGGCCTCGGCAAGAACCTCGGCCGCGAGCTGCTCGGCATTCCCGGCACCAATGGCACTCGCTTCTTTGAAAGTGGCCTCCCCCGCTTCGTCGTCTCCAGCTATGCCACCATCGGCGCGCAAGGCAACTCCACTCGCCCCTTCTTCAATCGCGACCCCCGCTATAACTGGGTCGGCAACGCCACCTGGATCCAGGGCAAACACCAGATCCGTTTCGGCTTCGACAGCTCCTATCAGCAGATCAACCACACCCAAGCCGAATTCGTCGGCGCCCTCCATGGCCCCGCCGGCGGTTTCACCTTCTCCGGCGGCACCACCACCCTCAACGGCGGTCCCGCCACGAATCAGTTCAACTCCTGGGCCTCCTTCCTCCTCGGCCAGCCCTCCGCCCTCGGCCGCACTCTTCAGGTTCCCGAAGAATACAAAGTCCGCACCTGGATGCACAGCCTCTACGTCCGCGATCAGTGGCAGGCCACGCGCCGCCTCACGCTCTCCCTCGGTGTCCGCTGGGAGGCCTTCCCCATGCCCACCCGCGGTGAAACCGGCCTCGAGCGCTACAACGTCGACACCAACAAAATGGAAGTCTGTGGCCTCGGCAGCGTCCCCCGCGATTGCGGCGTCGCCCAAAGCAAGACTCTCTTCGCCCCCCGCGTCGGTCTGGCCTATCGCATCTCAAACGATTTCGTCATGCGCGCTGGCTACGGCATCACCATCGACCCCTACAGCCTCGCCCGCCCCATGCGGACCAACTTCCCCATGCTCGTCGTGCTCAACGTCAACGCCCCCAACGCCTTCGCCGCCGCCGGACAGTTGCGCACCGGCATCCCCGATGTCCCCGTACCGAACATCGCCAATGGCATCGCCGATATCCCCCCAGCGGTTGCCGCCAACACCCTCGATAGCAAGTTCCAGCGCGGCTATGTCCAGAGTTGGAATTTCACTCTCCAAAAAAATCTCCGCTGGGGCTTCGTCGGCCAGGCAGGCTATGTCGCCACGCGCCAGATCAATCAATCCGGCTTTATCGAACTCAACTATTCCCCCATCAACGGCGGACAAACCGGACGCATCCTCGCCCGCCGCTTCGGACGCACCGCCGAAACCCGCCTCGCCGGGCCCGTTGGCAACTCCCACTACGACAGCCTCCAAACCTCCCTCAACCGCCGCTTCGCCAACGGCTTCCAGTTCGGCGCTTCCTATACCTGGGGCAAAGGCATTGGCCTCTGCTGCAGCGAGAACAGCGACGGCCTTGTCGCCATTCAAATCCCCGAATACCAGCGCCTCAATCGCTCCGTCATCAATAGCAATCAACCCCACAACCTCGTCGTCAATAGCAACTTCGAGCTCCCCTTCGGCAAGGGTAAGCGCTGGCTCTCCGGCGGCGGTCCCCTCTCCTGGCTCACCGGTGGCTGGCAGTTGAATGCCATCTGGACCGCTGCCTCCGGCACCCCCTTCGGCGTCTCCGCCTCCGGCACCTCCCTCAACGCCGTCGGCAGTTCCCAACGCGCCGATCAGGTCAAGGATAAGGTTCAGATCCTCGGCGGCGCCGGCCGTGGTCTTTCCTACTTCGACCCCTTCGCCTTCCGCCCCATCACCGACGCCCGCTTCGGCACCGCCGGCTTCAATGCTCTCTATGGTCCCGGCCTCGCCAACATCGATGTCGGCCTCTTCCGCGAATTCACCATCACCGAGCGCATCCGGCTCCAGTTCCGCGCCGAAGCCTTTAACTTCACCAATACGCCCCACTTCGGCAACCCCGGCACCAACGTTTCCAATCTCCAGCTCAACCCCGACGGCTCCGTCCGCAACCTCGGCGGCTACACCGAGATCACCACCCTCCAAAGCACCGGCCGCGACGGCATCGACGAACGTGTCTTCCGCTTCGGCCTCCGCCTCAGCTTCTGATACACGCCATTCCCCTTGCGGGCAACTTGTATCGCGAAAACAAGACGGAACCAGCTCCAATCCTGCGGGGGCATCCCCCCCGCAACTGAAAACACATACAGGCAACACGATTGCGTTCATTTCGAATGATTCGAATAGCCGCGCTTGCTTGAACCTATGGTGCGGGACTCGCTTTCCATTCATCCCCGCATGGCAGACAAATGCGAGAATCTGGAACGGCTCCTCCGCTTAAGGGGAGCATCTATCGATTCCTGCTCCCCTGTATTCGCTCTTGAAGAGCGCCAACTCTCAACGCAATAGCCAGCAGACCTCCTGCGCGTCTTGCGACCTTTCCCGATTCGGCTACTCGGCGCCGGCGAGATCCCCTTCCCCCACGGCTACGGCCTCCTCCCCGTCGACCGCATCGCCCACGTCCAAGTCAACGATTGCCACATGGAAGGCCATACCCCATCTGTCGCCCCACTGGCAACAAATTCCTCGCCTCCACCATCTGCGGCTGGAACCTCCGCGGCCTCTCCGCCATGTAAAAAGGGGGGATGCCGGAGCCGATAAGCTTAGGCGTGCGGCAACTTCATCTTTTTGGCGATTCTACCCCTGCCATGGGCAAGTGTGACCCTTTTCGCTGCACAATGGAATTACTCATGCCCTCTTTCTATGAGTTTTTTGCTGGCGGCGGTATGGCTCGTGCCGGGCTGGGCAAAAGCTGGCGCTGTGCTTTCGCCAACGATTTCGATGAGAAGAAGGCCGAGTCCTATGCGGCCAATTGGGGTGCCTCCCACTTGTATGTTGGCGACGTGGCACAGTTGCACACTGGTGACCTTCCCGGCCATGTTGGCTTGGCTTGGGCTTCTTTCCCTTGTCAGGACTTGTCGCTGGCCGGCGATTATGCCGGTCTCAAAGGCGAACGCTCGGGAGCGTTCTGGCCATTTTGGCGCCTGATGGAAGGCCTCGCCTCCGAAGGACGTGCCCCATCCCTGATCGTCCTCGAAAACGTCTGCGGTGCTCTTTCTTCCCATGGCGGTAAAGACTTCGCTGCGATTGCCTCCGCACTATCGAAGACCGGCTATCGCTTCGGAGCACTCGTCATTGACGCCGTACGATTTCTCCCCCAATCGAGGCCCCGGCTTTTCATCATCGGTGTCTCACGTCAACACACAATCCCCGGTCCTCTCCTAGCCACCGAGCCCAATCCGCTGTGGCACACAAAAGCACTTCTGGCCGCACACTCGAAGCTCCCGGAAGATCTTCACGCCGACTGGTGCTGGTGGAATCTCCCTGCTCCTGCTCCACGCGCCGCCTCATTCATCGACCTGATCGAAGAAAATCCCTCCGGGGTCGAATGGCACGATGCCGCTCAAACCCTCCGGCTGATTGAGATGATGAACCCCCTGCACCGCAAGAAACTGACAGCGGCACAACGCTCAGGCTATCGTATGGTCGGGGCAATTTATAAGCGCACTCGCGCTGGCTCTGATGGTACACGCCAACAGTTCGCGGAGATTCGCTTTGACGACGTTGCGGGTTGCCTTCGTACCCCCGTCGGCGGCTCCAGCCGCCAAATCATTATGGTCGTCGAGGGCAAATCAGTCCGTTCCCGCTTGCTTTCGCCTCGTGAAGCAGCCCGCTTGATGGGCCTTCCCGATTCATTCTTGCTCCCCGCCAACTACAATCAGGCCTACCATCTCGCAGGTGATGGCTTGGCTGTTCCTGTTGTTCGCTATCTTTCGCAACATCTCCTGCTCCCTCTCGTTTCCTCGATCGATGCCTCCGGCAAAGAGGCAGCTTAATGGCCCAGAAGCTGCGGACTGCTCTCGAAAACTTTGTTAAGGAGAATGGCTTCCGCAACAAAGGTCAATTGAGTGTAGCTCTGGTTGTCACTCAGCATGCTCGCAATCTCGGCATGCCATTAGACCCTGAGAAACTGATCACGGCTGGTGGAGGCCAAGTATTGAACTTGGGCAAGGGCACCGTTCAATCTATTCTCCGCCGGCATGGCATCACCAAAGTACTGGCAAACGAAGGTGGTCGCACCTCGCGCGGCAGCATGGGCAACATGCGTCAATATGTATCCTTCCTGAATTCTCTCTCTGCCAGGATGACTCTCGATTTGGACTATGTCGAAAGATTCTGGATCAAGCAAGTCGAAGAGTTGTTTGCCGCGAAACCGTTCAACCTTCGCCTTGACCCATCGAGGAGCATTCGATTCATCGTTGCCGATCTGATGCGTCAGGCGGACGAAAAGCAAAAGAAAAATCCCGGCACTCAATACACGGGAACGTTGATCCAACATCTGATTGGAGCCAAGCTGGCTTGCGTTCTTGACCCGGTGGAAGTAATCCATCACAACTCTTCCACGGCCGATGCCCCCGGCAATCGCCCCGGCGATTTTCACGTAGGCGATGTTGCGATTCACGTCACGAGTGCACCCGGCGAAGCCGTACTCGCTAAATGCCAAAAGAACATCGATGCGGGTTTGCGTCCCGTCCTGATCACCATACCCAAAAACATTCCTCTTGCCATCGGCTTAGCCGAGAATATGGAGCTGAAAGATCGCATCGATATCTACGATGTCGAACAATTCATTTCTCTCAACCTCTACGAATGGGGCAAATTCTCGTCCCACGGCCGATCAGTTGCGGCTGACAAATTGATCGAGCGCTACAACAGCATTGTGGAAGAGTTCGAGACGGACCCCGGTCTTCGCATCAAAACCTCTGATTGATGGAGTCTCTCTCTCAACGCAGCGAAACGATGCGGGCTGTTAAGTCCATAGGCACCACCCCGGAGCGCATCGTCCGAAAGCTGGCGCATAGCCTCGGATTCCGCTTTCGCCTCCATCGCGCCGACCTTCCCGGCAAACCCGATCTCGTCTTCCCCCGCCTCCGTAAAGTCATCTTCGTCCACGGCTGCTTCTGGCACGGCCACACCTGCAAGCGCGGAGCTCGCATCCCGCAACAAAACCGTGACTACTGGCTTCAAAAGATCACTCGCAACAAAGCTCGCGATAAAGCCAACCCGGTTCTATTGCGCAAACTAGGCTGGCGCACTCTCATCATCTGGGAATGCGAAACTCGCTCGGAGCTGGTCTTGAGCCGGAAACTCATCCGGTTCCTCAGGATAGAAAGAGTCTTGACTTAAGAGCACGGCTTAGAATTTTCTTTGGCGGCATGGATTGGCAATATTCAGAGCAAGTGGCGTCTGTCTACACGAAGGTTTCTGCTGAGTTCGCATCTCAATCCTTCACCCCTCCAGCCTCCGATCCTTCGTCTCCGGCAGCAAAAACACCAGCCCCGCCCCCAGCAAAAAATACCCCGCATTCAACACCAGCGCCAGGTCCAGCCCGCTCCGGTCCGCCACCACCCCCACCGTCAACGGCGCCAGCGCGCTCAACCCCCGCCCGAAGTTATACACAAACCCCTGCCCCGCCCCCCTCACCCGCGTCGGATACAACTCCGCCAGCATCGTCCCGAATAGCGCAAAGAACCCCGTCCCAAAAAACCCCAGCAACGGCCCCGCCACCAGCAACACCGTCGGCGCACTCTCTCCCGCCCACCGCGGCGCGCTCCCATACGCCAGCGTCATCACCGCCGCGCACACCACATAGATCGCAAACGCCATCCTCCGCCCCAGCCGGTCCGCCAGCAACCCGAAGCAGTTATACCCGGCAAATGCCCCCATCTGCATCGCAATAATCCAGCCACTCGTCTTCACAATCCCAAACCCCGCCCCGCCCTTGTCCACCGGCGCCGCCAAAAATCCCGGCAGCCACGTAAACACTCCCCAATACGCAAACAGCACCGCCGTCGCCAACCCCGTCGCAATCACCGTCACCCGCAACAACGGCCCCTGAAAAATCTCCCCAAAACTCCCCGCCGCCTCCGTCCGGTTCCTCCACACCGGCGGCTCCGGCACATTCCGCCGGATCCACACCGTCAACAACGCCGGCAACACCCCGATCCAGAACATCGCCCGCCACCCATAGCTCGGCAATACCGTCGCCGCCACGATCGCCGCCAGGATGTAGCCAATCGCCCACCCGCTCTGCATCAACGAAATCGCCCGCGCCCGCTTCTCGCTCGGCCAATACTCCGCCACCAGCACCGCCCCCGCGCTCCACTCCGCCCCCAGCCCCAATCCCACCAGACTCCGCCAGAACAGCAACTCCCCCAGGCTCCCCGCCGTCGCACTCCCCCCCGAGGCCACCGAATACAGCAAAATCGTGAAGATCAGCGTCTTCTGCCGCCCGATCCGGTCCGCCAGCAGCCCGCTGGCGATCCCCCCAAATGCCGACGCCACCAGCGTGTAGGTAAACACCAGCCCCGCCTGCTCATTCGTCAGCCCAAACTCCGCTCGAATGCTCTGCAACGCGAAGGAATAGAGCAGCACATCCATCGCATCCAGCATGAATCCCAACATCGCCGCCCATAGCGCCATCCATCGCATCCGGCTTTCTTCGTTCATCTGTGTCACGTTCTGACGAGTATACAGGTAACTTTCCCTCGAACTCCTGCGCCTTTCTCTACAGGTGAACGTCTAGTAAGATAAGGCTGAAGAGCTCTACCCGAAATTTCGACCGAGGCCAACATGTCCGCCATTCTCAATCCCAGTCCCGCCCCGCAACAGCCCGCCCCGGGCCCGGCCCTCGTTCCCGCCCCCTCCGGCCCCACCCCCCGGCGCAATTGGCTCGTTTGGGCTTCCTTGGCCATTCTCCTCGTCGCTACCGTCTCGGCCTGGCGTTACTACAACACCCAAGAGCAGGAAGCCCGCCTTGCCGCCATCCCCGCCATCCGTACCGCCACCGCCCGCCTTGCCCCGCTTCACTTCACCGTTCGCGTCGCCGGCGTCACCACCGCCCGCAACTTCGCCAACATCACCGTTCCCAAGCTCACCGGCCCCGAGGGCAATCGCCCCATGACCATCCTCAAGATGGCCACCTCCGGCTCCCTGGTCAAAAAAGGCCAGATCGTCCTCGAGATCGACGGCCAGTCCCTCCAGGATCACGTCGATGACGTCCATGCCACCGTCATGCAAGCCGAAAGCGACATCGTCAAGCGCCAGGCCGAACAGGCCCTCGACATGGAGAACCTCATGCAGAACCTCCGTGTCGCCAAATCCGAACTCGACAAGGTCCGCCTTGACATCAAGGCCCGAGAACTCCGCACTACCCTCGATCAGGAGCTCCTCCAACTCTCCGTCGACGAAGCCGAAGCCCGCTACAACGAACTTCTCAAGGACATCGAGCTCAAAAAAGCCTCCCATGCCTCCGAGATGAAGATCCTCACCTACACCATGCAGCGTCACGCCCGCCACCGGGACCGCCACAAGGTCGACCTCAAGAAATTCACCGTCGCCGCTCCCATGGATGGCCTCGCCGTCGTCCAACCCATCTTCCGCGGCAGCGAAAACGACACCATCAAGGTCGGTGACGTCGTCACCCCCGGCCAGGTCGCCGTCAAGATTGTCGACCCCAAAACCATGCAGGTCGAAGGCGCCATCAACCAGGCCGAAGTCAGCCAGTTCCGCATCGGCGAAACCGCCAGCATCACCATCGACGCCTTCCCCGGTCTCACGTTCCAGGGCCACCTCTATTCCGTCGGCGCCCTCGCCGTCGCCAGCGGCCGCCAGCAAAACTTCATCCGCACCATCCCCGTCCGTGTCGCCATCGACGGCTATGATCCCAAGCTGATCCCCGACCTCTCCGCCGCCGCCCAGGTCCTCGTCGGTACCGCCGAGGAAAAAGCCCTCCTCGTCCCCCGCGCCGCCATCGTCGAGGAAAACGGCAAGTCCTTCGTCTTCACTCGCCAGGGCGCTCAGTTCACCAAACGCGAAGTCCGCACCGGCCCCATGAACGACACTCAGATCGCCATCGCCTCCGGCCTCACTGCTGGCGAAGAAGTCGCGCTGAACTACTCTCAACCGGCCCCGGCGCAGGTCGCTTCGCGCTAATCACCACCCGGCCCTTTCCCCGGCCCACTTTCACCCACTCCCGCTCCCCGCCGGCCCGCTCCACCACCAGCAGCCCCCCCGCCCTCGTCTCATAGGCGATCTCATAGCCTCCTTCCACCTCCCGCACTCCCTTCAACCGCACATTGTGCTCCCGCACCCGCACCGCCGGCGCCGCCTCCCCTCTTTCTACTTCCCACTCCCCTGCCGGCAGCCAAATCCCCTCCTCATCCCCCACCGGCCATACCATCCCGTTCACCCGCGCCGGCCCCCTCCACTCCAGCTTCCCCGGCCCTCCCAGCTTCAACCGTACCCGCCCCCCTCTCTCCTCCCACGCCTCCACCCGCGCCGCCGCCCACCCCACCAACGGCAAATCCACCGGCCGCAGCGAATACTCGAAATACAACGCCACCTGCTCAAAGCTCGCCGCCGCCTCATGGATCAGTTGCGCCAACTCCGCCCCCGTCTGCCGCCTCGTCGGATACACGTCCTGATACCGCTCCACGATATTCAAATCGATCGCCAGCCGCTCCGGCTCCCCCGTCAGCCCCTCATAGCGCCGCCGAATCTCCCGGTACCGCCGCGGCCCCAGATGCCACACCGTCGCCGGATCTTCAATCACAAATGCCGTCCCCTGCCCCTCGGTTCCCCGCAACACCCGCGCCGCGTCCGCCCCCAGCGCCTCCCTCATCCGCGTATCAAACCGGTCATCGATATGCGTCACGACAATGTCGAAATTCGGCCTCTCCCGCCTCACCGTCTCCAGCTTCGCCAGCCAGTCCGCCTGCAGCCGCGCCGCTAGGTCCGCCCGGTAATCCGCCCACCGCTTCTCCCTTATCTCCTCCACCGGATCCCGCCCATACAGCTTCCGGTACTCCTCCCGCACACTCTCATGAAACGGCGTCATCCGCGCCGCATTCTCCGCCCCCTCGAGCGACTCAAAATACAACTCCCCCAAATTCACCCCATCCCAGTCAAACCGCTTCAACAGCCCCAATACATTCTCCTCCGCCAGCCCCGCGCACCGCGGCTCCACCAGCGTCATCAACCGCCGCCAGTCCAAACTCGCATCCATCCCCGTCCCCGTCTTCTCCCGGCACTCCGGATACTTCTGCCAAAATCCCTCGCTCACATGCGGCAACTCCACCCACGCATATACCTGGATCAACTGCTCGTGGCACATCGCAATCAGCCGCTCCAGCCACCGCGCCCGCTCCCCCTCCGCCCCGTCAAACTGCCAGCTCGTCACATGGATCACCCCAATCCCCGCCCTCTTCCACTGCCCCACCAGATACTGCATATCCACCCTCTGCCGGTACCCCCCATCAAAAAACGCCCAAAGCCCCCCGCCCCTCACCCGTCCCCGCACCCCCGCCGCCATCAGCGTCTGCGGCAAAAACGGATACCGCTCATAGCCCTGTTCCCCAATCTCCGTCGCCACCCACACCACCGCCCCCTCCCCGCTCTTCTTCACCGCCACCAGCGGCGCCCCCGTCCACCGCTCCCGCGTCCTCACTTCCCACTCCCCCTCAAGCACCACCACCGGTAACTTGACTGCCTTCTCCCACACCACCGGCAACTCCCGGCTCGCCACATCCCGCACCTGCCGCACCTCTACTTCCCCCTCCCCCTTCTTCACCCCCACACTCTCCGCCACCGCCCCAAGCCCCACCACCACCGACACCTTCCCTGCCACCACTTCCCCCACCACCAACTCCGCCACCCCGCCCTCCACCAGCCCCATCGCCCGCAGCACATTCCCCCACCCCGCACCCCCGCCCGCCACGCGAAACGTCTGCCCGCCCGCCACCATCTCCGCCATCAGCAAACTAATAAGTAAACGCATACCAAACTCCTGCCCGTACATCGATATACCGCCGATCCCGTGTCCCGCCCCGCACCAGATGCCGCCCATACACCGCATCCGCGAACAGATACAGCCCCGCCGGCATCCCCGGCGCCTTCCACCTCACCCCCGGCCCCACTTCCGCGAAATTCGCCCAATCCGTCCGCAGCACATCCCCCGTCAAATTCAAATTCACATAAACCTGCACCGGCGCTCCCCCCACATGCCACCCCACCCGGTTCTGCCCGTAGAACAACGTATTGTTCCCAAACCGGCTCAAAAACACCCCGTCAAATGTGCTCGCCCCAAACCACCCTCCCTCGCTCCCCAGATTCGCCGCCCCCCACGCCTTCGCGTAATTCACTCCCCCCCGATAGTCCGAACGAATCGTTGGCATCGCAAACTTCTTCGCGAAATACTGCCACGATCCCCCAGCCTCCCCCCACGCCATCCAACCCCTCTTCCTCTCCGTCACCAGCCCGGCTCCCAGCACCACCGCGCTCTCGCTCAACGCCCCCGGCGCCGCCTGTCCCGCCGGCCCCGTCAAGCCCCGCCCCCGGCCCAAATCCCCAATCAGCCTCGCCGACACATACGGCCTCACCCCCCGCAACGGCGTCCGGAACTCAGCCTTCACCTGTCCATACCCGAAGGTCTCCCGCCACCGCCGCGAATAAAACGGCAGCATCCATGCCGTCACCCGCACCGGCCGCAACGACGGCGCCAGATTCCGGTACGCCCGCTCCGCCTCCCCCGCCACCTTCCCATCCCCGCTCCGCCGCGCCAGATCAAAACACTTCACCGCCTCCCGGTCCAGCTTCAGCATGTTGTACGTCCACCCCAGCCGCAACGTCGTCGCCGCATCCTCCGGGTTCGCCTCATGCAATTGCTGCAGGTACTTCAACGCATCCTTCAAATACCCTTTCTCCAGACTCTTCGTCGCCAACTCCTCCACCGCCGTCAACCCCGTATCCACCGCCACCACCCCCCGCTTCACCCGCAAAAACGCCAACTGCGCCGTCGCCAGCGCATCCTCCGGCGCCAGCCGCAACACCCCCTCAAACACTCCCACCGCCTCCTTCTCCCGCCCCATCTTCAACAACAGAAACCCCAACTCCCGCCGCAACTCCACATTCAGCGGATCCATCCGGATCGCCATCTCAAACTCGTACACATACGGATACCGCCCCGGCATCTTCTCCCGCGCCTCCTCGGCCACCATCGCCGGGCCCCCGCGCGAGGCCGCAATCAACGCCGCATGCCCATAATCCGGCCTCAACGCCTCCTCCTCCACCCGCGCAATATCCAACAACAACCGCTTCTTATCCGGCTTCAGCCGGTACGCCTCCCGGTACTCCTCCCCCGCCTCCACCCACGCATTCCGCTCCTCAAGCAGCCGCCCCAATTCCTCATGCACGCTATAGCTCTCCGGCGTCCGCCGCACTGCCTCCCGCCACCGCGCAATCCCCGCCTGCAACTCCCCATCGATCCGCGCCAACCGCTCCCCCGCCTCCCGCTTCAATCCCTCATCCCGCCCCTGCACGCTCAGCCGCAAGAACAACGTAAACGCCTCCGCCCTCCGCCCCGTCTCATACGCCAGATACGCATACTCCATCGCCAGCCGCTCATCCTCCGGCTTCGCCTTCATCACCCGCTCCATCTCCTCCCGCCCCCGCTCCGTCTCCCCCATCCGCAACAACAAGTACCCATAATCGAGCCGCGCCCCCATATTCCCCGGCTCCCCCTCCAACCCCGCCTCAAACTCCCCCCGCGCCCCCTCGAGCGCCCCCGCCCGCAGCAACTCATACGCCTTCTCAAGCCTCCCCCGCCCCGGCTCCTGGCCCAACAAACAAAAGGCGAAAGCCATCCCCGCCACTCCGGTCCAATTCCACATCATGTGCCAGTTTCTTAGTGCCCCGCCCCCCGATTTCCTCGCAATCTTTTTTGCGTCATCATCAGAGGGATGTCCCTCCGCCCCTTCGCCCTCGAACGCTACTTCGCCCGCTACGAGTTCTCCACCCCCCACCTCCTTTCCAGTTCCGACTGCGAAGCCCTCACCCTCACCGAACTCCTCTCCCACGCCTCCCCCGCCGACCGCCTCGTCTGGGACAACCTCTCCCTCGGCTACACCGAATCCCCCGGCCACCCCGTCCTCCGCGCCGCCATCGCCCACGACTATCCCGGCCTCTCCCCCAACGACATCCTCACCGCCGTCCCCGAAGAGGCCATCTACCTCGCCATGCGCACCCTCCTCTCCCCCGGTGACCACGTCGTCGTTACCTTCCCCGGCTACCAGTCCCTTTACGAAATCGCCCGCTCCCTCGGCTGCCACCTCCACTTCTGGCAATCCCGCGAAGAAGATGGCCAATGGCATTTCCCCCTCGCCGATCTCGAAGCCCTCCTTGCCCACAATCCCACCCTCGTCGTCGTCAATTTTCCCCATAACCCCACCGGCGCCACCCTCTCCCCCACCGAGTGGCAATCCCTCATCGATCTCGTCTCCCGCTCCGGCGCCCGTCTCTTCTCCGATGAAATGTACCGCGGCCTCGAAGCCAACCGCAAACCCCTGCCCCCCGCCGCCACTCTCCTTCCCAACGCCCTCTCCCTCGCCGGCCTCTCCAAAGCCTACGGCCTCGCCGGACTCCGCCTCGGCTGGCTCGCCACCCGCGACACCGACGCCCTTTCCCGCCTCCAGACCTACAAGGACTACACCACCATCTGCTCCCCCGCCCCCGTCGAACACCTTGCCCTCATCGCCCTCCACAACAGCGAAAAATTACGCCTCCGCGCCCTCTCCATCCTCGACCAGAATCGCCCCCTCCTCGCCGCCTTCCTCTCCCGCTACTCCCACAAAATCTCCGGCGCCCTCCCCGCCGCCGGCCCCGTCTGCTTCCTCCGCTACCACGGCCCCAGCGCCTCGGCCTTCGCCGAGCACACCGCCTCCTCCCACGGCCTCATGCTCCTCCCCTCCACCGTCTACGACTACGGCGACTCCCACCTCCGCCTCGGCCTCGGCCGCCTCTCCTTCCCCGACGCCCTCGACCGCCTTTCCGCCGCTCTCGAATTACAATGATGGCCATGCTGAAGCTGTTCCTACTTGGCATCGCCACCACCCTCACGGCACAACACACCATCCCCACCTTCCCCCTCCCCAAGGGCCGCATCACCACCTTCCAGAACGGCAGATTCCTCTCCGCCGACTACTCCCACGGCATCCACGCCGGCTTCTCCGTCCACGACGCCAACGGCAAACAACTCTTCAACGACCTCGTCCGCATTCCCAACTCCACTCAGGTCACCATCTTCTCCCTCACCGCTTCCCCCGCGGGCGACATCGCCGTCTCCGGCATGGCCTGGGACGAAGCACAACTCACCACCCCCTTCCTCGCTCTCTACTCCAACACCCTCTCCCTCTCCCGCATCCTTCGCCTCCCGGACTTCCTCCCCCGCACGCTCATCTACAGCGCCTCCGGCCATCTCTACGCCTTCGGTCCCGAGCGTGGTTCGAGCGGCGCCTGGCTCGCCTCCGGCCACTGCCTCCGCATCTTCCACTCCGACGGCGCCGAACAAAAGCGCGGTCTCCCCCGCACCTCCCTCTGCGAGCACGCCACCTGCTTCCCCTTCGAAGACATCCCCCTTGCCGCCGCCGGTCCCCACGAGGTCGCCCTCTACATTCCCGAAGTCAATCGCCTCTACCGCTTCCCCAACGGCAGCACGGAATTCACCTCCCTCGCCGGCCTCCCCGTCTGGCATCGCCGCTCCCCGAAGGACATGGTCGCCTCCGGGCCCCACACCTTCCTCCTCCAGCACACCGAACAAGCCAGCCCCACCACCGGCATCACCGTCTTCACCGCCTTCGATTCCGCGCCCTCCCTCCGCCGCCTCCCCGCTCCCGCTTCCCTCACCACCTCTCACCGCCTCATTGGCAGCGATGCCTCCCGTCTCCTCTTCGCCCGCTCCTCCCCCAGAGAATTCCTCTGGTTTCCTCCCATAGAATAGGGGCGCATGGTCGCCCCGGACTTCCTCGACATCGATTCCCAACTCTCCGACGAAGAAAAGCTCGTCCGCTCCACCGCCCGCCGCTTCGTCTCCGAACAGGTCCAACCCCTCATCCGCGAAGCCTTCTCTTCCGCCACCTTCCCCACCCAGATCATCCCCGCCCTCGGCGAAATGGGCTTCCTCGGCGCCAACCTCGACGGCTACGGCCTTCCCGGCATGTCCAACGTCGAATACGGCCTCCTCCTCAAAGAACTCGAGCGCTGCGACTCCGGCCTCCGCTCCTTCGCCTCCGTCCAGGGCTCCCTCGTCATGTTCCCCATCCTCACCTTCGGCACCGACGAGCAAAAACGCAAATACCTCCCCAAGCTCGCCGCGGGCCGCCTCATCGGCGCCTTCGGCCTCACCGAACCCGGCTTCGGTTCCAACCCCTCCGGCATGACCACCACCGCCACCCCCGACGGCGATCACTTCATCCTCAACGGCGAAAAAACCTGGATCACCAACGGCGGCATCGCCCACCTCGCCGTCGTCTTCGCCCGCGCTCCCGACGGCATCCACGGCTTCCTCCTCGAGCGCGACACCCCTGGCTTCACCACCTCCAACCTCCACGGCAAGCTCTCCATGCGCGCCTCCTTCACCTCCAGCCTCTCCTTCTCCGATTGCCGCATCCCCCGCGCCAACATGCTCCCCAATGCCCGCGGTCTCCGCGCCGCTCTCCAGTGCCTCAACCAGGCCCGCTTCGGCATCGGCTGGGGCGTTCTCGGCGCTGCCGAAGACTGTTTTGAAACCGCCCGCCAGTACACCCTCACCCGCCGCCAGTTCGATTCCAAACCCATCGCCTCCCACCAGCTCGTCCAGCTCTCACTCGCCGACATGATCACCGCCCTCACCCAGGGCCAACTCCTCGCCCTCCACTGCGGCCGCCTCAAGGATCAGGGCCGCCTCAAGCCCGAACACATCTCCCTGCTCAAGCGCAACAACGTCCGCATCGCCCTCGACATCGCCCGCTCCTCCCGCGACCTCCTCGGCGCCAACGGCATCATGGAAGAATACTCGCCCATGCGCCACATGGCCAACCTCGAAAGCGTCCTCACCTACGAAGGCACCGAAAACATCCACACCCTCGTCCTCGGCGAAGCCCTCACCGGCATCCCCGCCTACCGCTAAACCAGCGCCGCCGCCAGCCCCTTCCTCATACTCGACTCAAAGCTCTCCCGCGACACCGCCACCAGCTTCCGCAACTCCGCGTTCTCATAATCCTTCCGCACCGAATTCGGCTGCTTCTTCAGCAACGCCCCCACCCCGCTCGCCCCCAGCGCATCTTCAAATCCCCGTATCGCCCGGTAATACCCCTTCTGCCCCGCGATCTTCCGGCACCCCGTCACCAGCGCCCCCAATACCTCCGCCTTGTCCTCCTCGCTCAATCCCCCATGCCGCGCCACCCTCCCGCCCCACTCATCGAGAAACGGCCCCAACGGCAACAACAACTCCGCATGCTGCCTCAATCCCTTGATCCCCCGCAGCGGATAATGCCGGTGACCCTCCGCGCTCATCACCTTCTTATACACCTTCGCCGCCCGCGCAAACACACCCCGAAACGGCTTCGTGTTCTCATGCGCCAGCCGCCCAAACGCCCCCCGCGCCGGCTCATAAATCGCATTCTTCGACCAATACGACAATCCCTGGTCCACATCCCCCACGTTATGCGTCACCGACGACGCAATCCGCAGCGCATCCAATTCCCTCCCCTTACCGGCAATCGCCGTCTCAAACTCCACCGCCTCCCGCTCCAGCTCCCGCTCCACCTCCCCCCACGCCCGCTCCGCATACTCCTCATCCCCATCCCGCAAAAACGCCTCCATCGCCCCCATCAACACGCTCAGTTGTTCCCCGTTATGCCCCGACACCGGCCCCCGCCCCGCCACCTCCGTATACCGCCGCGACACCCCCTCGAGCGGCCACCCCATCGCCTCCACCGCAAACTCGAACATCCGCCGCCTCACTCCCCTCTCCCGCGCCTCCCGCCACAGCAATCCCCGTATCTTCGAGTCCACATCCGTCGGAATAAACGTCGCTACCGTCCCATGATGCGCCGCCAGACACAGCGCAAAATAATCCTCCACCGATTCCCCATCCCCCTCCGGCCACTCATACCCCGCCTTCACCCGCCGCAGAATCTCCACAAAGTCCCCAGCCTCAATCAACCGCCCCCCCACGCTCCCCGCCGCCTCCCGAAACAAAAACGGCGCCGTGTTCTCCACCCACTCCACCAGCGTCCCCGGTTGTATGTAATCCAGCTTCATCTACGGATGCGATGGCCACCGCGGCGCCCGCTTCTCCCGAAAGGCCTTCTGCCCTTCCTCGAAATCCAGGCTCTCCTCCTGCCGCGCCCGCGCCGCGAGCCCCTCCCTCACCGCTTCCTCCCGCCCCATCCCCCGCGTCCTCCTCACAAATTCCAGCCCCCGCTTCACCGCCTCCCGCGAAGCATTCCCCAACAACTCCGCCAACTCCTCGCCCCGCTCCACCAGTTCAAACGGCGGCGCCACCTCATGCACCAGTCCCCACGCCAGCGCCTCCGGCGTCTGAAAAATCTTGCTCGTCAGCGCTAATTCCATCGCCCGCCGCCCCCCCACGGCCCCCTCGATCGCCCGCCACCCCAAAAACGGCCACATCCCCGTCCGAATCTCCGTCATCCCAAACGACGTCCCATGCGCCGCCACCACCACATGCGCATTCGCCACCAGCGCCAAACCCTCCCCCAACGCCGGCCCCTGCACCGCGCACACCACCGGCTTGCTCATCCATTCCCCCATCGTAAATAGCTGGCCCCAGTCTCCCCCCGCATCCTCCCCATCCAACCCCGCGCTAAACATCGCCCCCTCGCTCCTCAAATACACCGCCCCCACCCCCTCATCCCCCTCCGCCTCCTCCATCGCCCCCAACAGCCCCTCACACATCTCCCGGTTCAGCAGGTTGCGCTTCTCCCCCCGCTGCAATACCACCTCCAGCACCCTTCCCCTCTTCTCCACTGCAAGCAAAGCTGTCATCGCTGCTTCCAGTCTCGCAAAAATAGGCCAACCCGGTGAGCATCACTGTCTCGTCCCTTGCAGTGACACCCCCGGGTTGAAGAGGACTTACGCCCTTATTCTGCTAAGCGTATTCCTGAAGGGAAACAGGCCATTTTTTTTACTTTTTTTCGTACCATGAAGAAGCATGATCCGAACCTTCCTCTTCGACATGGGTAACGTATTGATTCCATTCGACATCAACCGTGGCTACCAGGCCCTCAGCCACCACTCCGGCCTCCCCCAAACCGAGGTCGCCGAGCGCATCCGCCACTCCGGTCTGTACAACGCCTATGAATCCGGCCAGCTCGAAACCGAAGAGTTCCTCGACCGCTTCTCCTCCCTGCTCGGCCTCACCCTCTCCCTCGAGGCTTTCCGCGAAGTCTGGAACTCCATCTTCCTCCCCCACACCGCCACCAGCGAAGAACTCATCCTCACCCTCAAGCAAAACCACCGCCTCGTTCTCCTGTCCAACACCAACGACCTCCACTACCAGTGGCTCCGCGAACGCTACCCCATCCTCGAACACTTCGACGCCTTCACCCTCTCCTACGCCGAAAAAGCCATGAAACCCGACCAGCGCATCTACGCCGCCGCCGTTTCCTACGCCCAGTGCTCCCCCTCGGAATGCTTCTTCACCGATGACATCGAACGCTACGTCCTCGCCGCCCGCGACTTCGGCATCGATGCCGAAGTCTTCACCGGCGAAGCCGATCTCCGTCGCCACCTCTCCGCCCGCGGCCTCAATTTATCCTAAAACTCATAGAAAACAATACACATTTCCGTATTTCCCCCTCCCGCCCATTAAATTTCACGTTCGTGTTATTACTCCTCTTCCTATTCCGGTCTTTATCCTGCTAGCTTGTTAGATAGAAAGGAATCTTATGAGAAGCATAAGCAAAAAAATTCTTCCACTTCTTGTCTTGTTTGGCGCAGTTGCCAGTGTCAGCGCCCAAACCATCACGGGGACATTCACTGGTACCCTCACCGATCCTTCCGGTTCTGTTCTGCCAAAAGCGAAGGTGACCGCAACCAATACAGCCACCAACGTCCAGTTCTCGGCCAACACGAACGACGCGGGAATTTACAACATCCTATTTCTCCCCATCGGCGAATACCGCCTTACCGCTGAGCTGACTGGTTTCAAAAAGGCTCAGCTCGGCCCCTTCAAGATCGAGGTCAACCAGATCGCCCGCGTCGATATCAAACTTGAAGTCGGCGATGTCTCCCAGTCTGTCGAGGTCACCGGCGTCGCCCCCATCCTCCAGACAGAAGCCACCGACACCGGCCAGAGCCTCAACGCTGAAAAGCTCACCGCCCTCCCCCTCAAGAGCCGTAACTTCGTCTCCCTCACCCTCCTCATTCCCGGTTCCGTTTCTCCCAACCCCGAGGGCATGAACAGCCGCCTCGGCGCCCGCCCCTATGTCAACGGCAACCGCGAACAGACTAATAACTTCATGCTCGATGGCGTCGACGTCAACGACTCCATCGACAACCGCGTCGGCTACTCGCCGAACGTCGATGCCCTCGAGGAAGTCAAGGTCGTCACCGGCAACGCCGCGGCCGAATTCGGCAACGCCGGCGGCGCCGCCGTCGTGATGAACATGAAGTCCGGCACCAACCAGTTCCGCGGCAATATGTTCTGGTTCCTGCGCAACAACGTGCTCGATGCCAATGGCTTCTTCCGCAACCGTACCGCCGCCACCGCCGTCCGCCAAGACCTCCGCCAAAACATCTGGGGCGGCACCTTCGGCGGCCCCATCAAGAAGGATAAGCTCTTCTTCTTCATCGACTACGAAGGCACCAAGACCCGCTCCGGTGGTCCCACCACCGCTGCCGTCGCCCCCCAGGCCTGGCGCAATGGCGATCTCAGCCTCTTCCCAAACACCATCGTAGACCCCACCAACGGCCAGCAGTTCCCCAACAAGCAGATCCCGCAGTCCCGCTTCAACCCCGTGGCCCGCACCTTGTTCGGCAACTCCACCCTCTACCCCCTGCCCAACCAGACCGGCTTCGGCCCCCTCGGCGTCAGCGGCAACTACGCTTCGAGCTTCCGCAACACCATCAATAATGACCAGGGTGACGTCAAGATCGACTACCGCCCCACCGACAAGGACGCCGTCTCCGGCCGCTGGTCCCGTGGTTTCTATGAAACCTTCGGCTCCCAGGCTGCTCTCCCCGTCTTTATGACCTCCGGCACCGAGAACCCCACCCAGTCCGCCGTCCTCAACTGGAACCGTACCTTCACCCCAACCATCGTCAACGAAGCGCGCTTCGCCTTCTCCCGCATCGTCATCAACGACCGCCCCATCGACTGGTCCGGCCAGCTCGGCAACGACGCTAACCAGCGCTTTGGCATCCCCGGCGGCCAGCCCTTCGCCGGCCTCAGCTCCATCGGCATCGGTGGCGGCCTCAGCGGCATCGGTTCGCTCGGCATCGCCAGCCGCACCTCTGACAACAAGTTCATCTTCTACGACAACCTCACCTGGCAAAAGGGCAGGCACCTCATCAAGATGGGTGGCCAGTTCATGCGCTACCAGCAGAATCGCTATTACTCCGGCAACAATGGCATCCTCGGCGTCTTCCGCTACAACGGCACCTACTCCGGTCTCGATTTCTCCGACTTCCTGCTCGATGCCCTCAACTCCAAGGGCCGCGGCGCCCTCACCGGCTCCTGGGGCCACCGCTTCTGGCGCTCCGCCCTCTTCGTCCAGGATGACTTCAAGATCTCCCGCAACTTCACCCTCAACCTCGGCCTCCGCTGGGAATACATGCAGCCCATCTACGAAGTCGCCGACCGTCAGATCAACGTCAACACCTTCACCGGCACCCTCGTCCGCCCCGGCGGCGAATATGGCCGCGCCACCTACCGCGGTTACCCCTACCAGTACATGCCGCGCATCGGCTTCGCCTGGAATCCGGACTTCCTCTCGAAGAAGTTCGTTATCCGCGGCGGCTACGCCTACCAGAGCTTCATGGAAGGCACTGGCGCAAACCTCCGCACTCCCCTCAACCCGCCCTTCTTCGTCGAGACCGATTTCACCTACGACCCCCGTACCCCCGGCTCCATTCGCTCCGGCTTCACTGATGTCGTAACGCAGAACATCACGCTCGACATGCCGCGTCCCGCTGGTGCCACCGTGCCCCAGCTCCAGGGCCGCGCCTGGGATCTCAACCTCCGTCCGCAGACCACCTCCCAGGTCAACCTCACGGTTGAGTATCAGCTCGACAACGCCACCTCCTTCTCCGCTGGCTACGTCGGCCAGAAGGGTACTCACCTCGTAGCTCCGGTCGAAGCCAACCAGCCCCTGCCGGGCTCGGGCGCCTTCTCCACTTGGGCTCCGCTCAACGATCGCCGTCCGCTCATCCGCCAATTGCCCAACCTCGGCAACATCGCGCGTACTGAGTCCTCGGCCACCATGGACTATCACTCTCTGCAGGTCACCGGCCGCCGCCGTCTTTCGAGTGGGCTCGAGTTCGTCGCCGCCTACACCTACGCCAAGACCCTCACCGACAACCTCGGTTACTACGGTTCGGGCTTCACGCAGGGTGAAGGCGCCTATTGGCAGAACGCCTACGACCGTCGCGGCAACCGCGGGCCGGCCTTCTTCGACATCCGCAACAACTTCACCATCGGCGGGCTTTATAACCTGCCCTTCGGCAAGAACGGAAAGTTCAACTTCAACGGCAACAAGGCGGCTGACGCTATCCTCGGCGGCTGGGGCCTCAACTTCAATATGGCCACCCGCTCCGGTCTCCCCATCACCGTCCGCGGCCAGGACCGCACCGGTCAGGCTGTCCGTGGCAACGTCCGCGCCAACGCCTACCGTCCGCTGGTCGTCAATGAATCGGCCCGCAACGTCGACAACTGGTTCGGTCTCCCCACCGACACCGCGGCCCGCCAGGCCTTTTTCTGCCTCACCCCGGGCGTCAACAACGGACAGTGCGCCTACGGCAACCCCGCCGATGGTAGCTTCGGCTCCGCCGGTATCGGCACCGAACGCGGCCCCAGCTTCTTCAACCTCGACCTCGCCATCGGGAAGCGCTTCAACGTCACCGAGCGGCAGTTCCTTGAGTTCCGCGCTGAATTCTTCAACGCCCTCAACCACGTCAGCTTCGCACCCCCGGGAGCCAACCTCACCGCCGTCGCCAGCTTCGGCCAGATCGGCGCTCAGGTCCAGGCCCCCCGCAACATCCAGTTCGGCCTGAAGTACTTCTTCTAAATTCCGAACTACAACCAAAACCAGAAGGGCTTCCCCTCCCAGGGAAGCCCTTCGTCTTTCTGTCATCTCTCCCCTTGGGCGATCCAACTCCCAGCGCTTTTGTCCCCCATGCTCCACATCTCCCAAGGCCTTGCGCCGCTCTGCTACCTTCATCGCTGGCTTAACAAGCCGAATGTAGGATCAAAAATTACGCATTGAATCTCGAAAAGAACAGAAGCTTGGCGATTTATTGCTTTCAACATCCATGTGCCGTGAAATACTCTCGGCCCAAATGGACTTCTCTTTGCCTACGGCTTGCCACCCATTGCGAACAAGTGCTTTTCTCCCACCAGGGTAAATGGCATCTGCCAAAATTTCCCAGGTTCCACATATACTGTCATTCTTGTAAGACTCCAAAATGGCTTTCACCGCTTTGGGATAAGCGGCGAGTACTGCCCTCAAATCCCCCAAAAGCCAAGCCTCCCCCTCCTCGATTGCCAGGCAGAAAGCAGTTCTAGGCGGTGGATTACATTGGGCCAAAATGGCATCAAGTTCGCCGAGATTTTTTTTGCCCCTTACGCCTTTGCCTCAGCCGTTCCCGTTGAACATAGGGTCGGCCACTAGAATCTCGATCAATTACGAGCTCATAGGTGATCGGTCGAGCATTGCCATCTTCTTTGTAGTACACCTCAAACTCTATGGGACCTTGCGCGCCTTGCGATATGACTCGCTCAAAACCACCTCGGCCACGAGCGTCAAAGGCCTCTTCCACCCCAGACCGGAGACAGTCAGCGAGAAACCCAAATGCATCGAATAGGGTGCTTTTTCCCGTTCCGTTCTTGCCGATGACAACAGTCATGGGAGTAAGGGAATCTGGCTTCTGCATGCTGAAAACCTTACCCAGTGTGACATCGCGAAGTGCACGAAAATTCCGGATTCGGATCCCTTCAATACGTGGCATATTAAACTCACTCGGATGCTGAAATTGGCGGCAGGTCCGCTCATGGTTCATTACAGCACCAATCGGCTACTCCTCCAGCTCATCTTGAATCCTCTATGGTCGGGCCTCGACCTAGGGTTCGCAAGAAATCTCTTGCCCAACATCCAGGACAGCACACCCTCCCAGCTCTGCGACCGAACCTGTCCAGCCAGATTAACAGTCCACCGTCGCGGATCCTTTCGTCGCCCCCCTACTCCTCCACCCTCCACGCAATCACCGCATCATCCGTCACCGGGTTATTGAAAAACCCACCCCCCGTCGCCGTCACCACTACATACTGCTTCCCGTCCCGCCCCTCATACGTCATCGGCGTCGCCTCCGCCGCCCCCTTCAACTTCACCGTCCACACCTCCTCACCCGTCCTCGCGTCAAACGCGCGAAACCGCTCATCATCCGTCGCCCCGACAAACACCAGCCCCCCCGCCGTCGTGATCGTTCCCCCATTCCCCGGCCGTCCCGTATTCCGCTTGCCCTCCGGCAAACTGTCCGTCACCCCCAGCGTCTTCCGCCACGCGATCTCGCCCGTATTCACATTCACCGCCACCAATTGCCCCCACGGCGGCTGCTGGCACGGATACTGCTGCGACGTCGGCCCCTTCACGCTAAACCGCCCACCCCCGCCAGGAAAACCCTCATACGGCCCGCCCGGGTCCACCCGGTTCCCCTGCCCGCTCCCCATCGCCGGCCCCTTCTTCGGATCATGATCCTGCAATCCCGCCACCTGCCCCAGCTCATTCACGTTCGCAAACAAATACCCCAACTCCGGATGGAACGACGTCCCACCCCAGTTCACCCCGCCATGATTGCCCGGAAACTGCACCCGCAACCGGTTATACGTCACCGGCAGATACGGCCCCCCCACCACCATGTCCTTTAACAGCGCCCGGCACGCCGCCTCGATTTCCGGCGTCACCGTCGCCACATCCTTCATCTCAAACTTCATCCGCGACAACGGCTCCGGCTTCACCGGAAACGGCTGCGTCTTCGCCGTCCGCTCAAGCGGCACCTCGCTCTGCGGCACCGGTCTCTCCTCCACCCCATAAATCGGCTTCCCCGTTACCCGGTTCAACAAAAACACCAAACCCACCTTGTTCACCGCCGCCACCGCCGGAATCACCTTGCCCCCCTGCTTCACGTCCAGCAACAAGGGCGCCCCCGTCATATCCGCGTCCCAAATGTCGTGATGCACCACCTGGAAATGCCACAAATACTTCCCCGTATTCGCATCCGCCGCCACCAGGCTCGTCCCGAACAGGTTGTCCCCCGGCCGGTCCCCGCCATATTGGTCCACCGACGGCGCCCCAAACGGCATATACACAATCCCCCGCTTTTCATCCACCGTTAGAAATCCCCACACGTTCACCCCCGTGCGGTTCTTCCAACTATCCCCGCCCCACGTCTCGTGAAACTTCTCGCCCGGCTCCGGGATCGACCGGAACTTCCAAACCAGCTTCCCCGTCCGCATATCCCACGCCCGCACATCCCCCGCCGGCCCCCGCGGCGGATTCTCCTGTGTCGTCCCCCCCGTGATCACCAGGTTCTTATAAACCGTCGGCGGCGAAGTCAGCATATTCCGCCCCGGCAACCCCCGCATGATGTCCTCCGTATTCAGATTCACCACTCCGTTATCCCCAAACGCCGGGTTCGGCTTTCCCGTCCGCGCATCGATCGAATACAGCTTCCCGTCACTCGATCCAAATACCACTTGCGCCCCCGTCTGCCCATCCCCCGGCCAGTACTCCAGCCCCCGCGTCGACGGCACCCCCGCCGGCAACGCATGGGACCAAAACTCCTGCCCCGTCACCGGGTCCAATGCCGACACCCGCCCATAAGGCGTCGTGATGTACATCACCCCGCGGATCACCAGCGGCGTCACCTGGCTCGGCCGCATCCCGGAGCCAAACTGCGGCCCCCGGCTCCGTTGCGCCGCTGCCTCCGGTTCGTCTCCCACGGGCCCGCCCGGCCGGCTCGCCGGTCTCCCTCCCGCCGCCCCCGCATACCCTTCCGGCTTCATGTGATACACCCACGCCACTTTCAGCTTCCCAACATTCGCCGGCGTAATCTGCCGCAACGGCGAAAACCGCATCGCCCCCCCATCATGCCCATAGGTCCGCCATTCCTTGCTCGCTTCAATATCTAATCCCTCCGTCGGCCACACCGCCGCCGGCTTCCGCTCCGTCACCACCCGCGCCGCCGCCACCGGCGCCGCCGCTTCCGCTCCCCCTGCCTCCACCGCCCCATCCCGCCGCCCATAGTTCTTCGCCAGATACTCCAACACCTTCGCCAGCTCACCATCGCTCCCCGTCACCCCCAGGTTCACCATCTTCGTAATCGTCTCGGTCCACCCCGCCTTCCCCTGCCGCAGCGATACCGTCTGCTCCATCCCATGACAGCGGCTGCATAGCTTCTGCGTCTCCGCCTTCCCCGGCCCCTCCGGTAATTCCACCGCCGCCGTACCCGCCAGCGCCCCCATCACCAATCCCATCCCCATCCGCGTCCAAACCGTCATTTGAATCGTATTGCTGCGACGTTCCATTTCGCCCCCATTCTATCCCCACTCGGGCCCACCTTCATTAAAACCAACCCCCGGCTTTCTCGCTGTTCAAGCAAAATCAAAAATTTTTTTCTCCCCTCCCCTCAATCACTTCCCCCCCCATCCCCGCCATTCCCCGCTCCGCCCCATGCCACGCTCTCCCCCGTGGGAGTCCTCTCCCCGCCCAAAACCAATTTCACTGGAGCAACACCATGGCTCACGCCCAGCCCATCACCCTTCCCGATGTCCCCGCTCAACTCCTCGACGAGCAACCGCACGAACGAACCCAATTCCTCGCCCTCCGCCAGCGCCTCTTCGCCGAATGCCTCCCCGGCACCCAAATCGAAGCCGAAACCTTCGAGCGCTACGCCTGGGCCCTCTTTATGTCCCAACGCTTCCGCCTCTTCGAGGTCGATTCCCAATCCCAGTGGGCCGAAAACCCCCTCGACCCC
>JAINDK010000053.1 GCA_019931185.1 Bryobacter sp. CoA8 C33 | reverse complement strand
CTGCCGGCTGCAACACAACATCAACCGCTTCGCCCCCGCTCCCAATACCTCCCCCTGCTTCTCGTCCGCCCCAAAACCCAATACCACCCGCGCAAACTCCACCGGCATCTCCCGCGCTGCTTCCCCCATCACCTCCTCCCACCCCACCCCCGCGCACACTCCGGGCTCACCCCCCGCGTTCTCCCTGGCCGCGGCCCTCCGCCGCCCGGCGCTGTCTTTTCTCATTGCCATCACCCCCCATCCTCACCCCCTCCCCCATCTCTCCCCCCGCTACCCCCACCCCCAGCCCCTTCAAACCAAACCTTTTATTTTCTTCTTCCCCCCGTCAACGCCCAATCCCCCCCGAACGGCGCCGGACCCGGCAACTCCCGGAAAGCCCCCCCTCGGCGGCACGCCCTCCTCCCGTGGCCCGGTTCACCAGGGTCCCCTCGCAAATGATCTAATAGTCAGCACCATGCCCTTCCGCCGCCGCGACCTCTTTGCCTCCGCCGCCCTCCCCCTGCTCGCCTCCGACGGCTTCGACTTCGACACCCCCTACAACCGCATCGGCACCGATTCCACCAAATGGGACGCCCAGATCCGCCGCTACGGCAAAAACTCCATCATCGCCGGCATGGGCATCTCCGATACCGACTTCCGTACCGCCCCCGTCATCACCGCCGCCCTGCAAAAACGCCTCCAGCACGAGAATTGGGGCTACCTCACCATCCCCGATAGCTTCCGCCAGGCCATCCTCGATTGGAACCAACGCCGCTACGGCATCACCATCCCCCCCGATCGACTCCTGCTCGCCAACGGCGTCCACTCCAGCATCATCAGCGCCCTCCGCGCCTTCTCCCCCGCCGGCAGCAAAGTCCTCCTCCTCACCCCCACCTACGACGGCTTCTTCGGCGACATCGCCGCCGCCAACTGCCTCCCCGAGCAAGTCCCTCTCAAACAAGCCAACGGCCGCTACCTCCTCGACCTCGAAGCCCTCGACCGCCACATCTCCCACGACACCCATTCCCTCATCCTCTGCAATCCCAATAACCCCACCGGCAACGCCTGGTCCCACGACGAACTCACCGCCGTCGGCGAACTCTGCACCCGGCGCCGCGTCGTCCTCCTCATCGACGAAATCCACTGCGACCTCGTCAACAAAGGCAGCCAATACACCCCCTTCTCCCGCCTCCACAATCGCGAAATCGTCAACAATAGCGTCATCTTCAAATCCGCCAGCAAGTCCTTTAACCTCTCCGCCCTCAAATGCAGTTGGATCTACTCCGAAAACCCCTCCTACATCCAACGCATCGCCGCCACCGGCCACTCCTCCGACATCAATACCCTCGGTGTCGTCGCCGCCCACGCCGCCCTCACTCAAGGCGAACCCTGGCTCAACCAACTCATCGCCTACATCGACGGCAATCACGACTTCACCGCTTCCTTCATCCAGAAACAAATCCCCCTCCTCTCCTACTCCAAACCCCAAGCCACTTACCTCGCCTGGGTCGACGTCTCCCGCCTACTCGAAAAAATCGGCGCCCAGGCCCAGGCCGATCAGGCCAACCTCGCCCGCCCCAACGCCGCCAAACCCATCACCGCCGAAATCATCCTACAGGACTGGCTCGTCCAACACGCCAAAGTCCAACTCAACGCCGGCACCAACTACGGCCGCGCCGGCGCCGGCCGTATGCGCATGAACCTCGGCGCCTCCCGCCAAACCCTCCACCTCGCCCTGTCCAGCATCGCCGCCGCCCTGCAAAAAATCTAAACTCCCCCCGCCGCATCGAACGCACCACCAAACTCCGGCTCGCGCTCTCAACCGCGCGGCATCTTCTTCACCCCCACCTTCAAGTTGTCGTAGTGCAAGCTGCGGCATGACCCCGCCAAAATAGGCAAACGCCATCTCGTGCGCCTCCAGAAAAGCTTGCTGCGTCGCGTTGGTATCAGCACGATGAATCGCGAAGATCCGCCGCTTCCGCGCTCGCCCGTCCAACTCCGCTTGTGCCTCGCACCAATCCACTTGCGCTTCCTGCCCCAGACCATAGCTCCGCGGCATGCTCACTCGATCGTAGCCCCGCACTGTCGGCTCCCCCACCGCATGCGCTGAATACCCTGGCCGCAACCGCGTCCAGATCCGATGCGCCGTGTGTCTCTGCTTGCGCGGCGCTTGCCGCATCATCCGCCGCTGCACCCCGTGCTTCCGCGCCAATCCGTTGATCGTCTCCAACATCTCCATCTTGGCTCTCCTTCACATCCTGCCAGCCTGTCACATCAAGCCGCGTCAGGTCTTCAAAGGTGGGCCAAATCAAGCCATCGAAATGGGCCAAATCAGAGCAGCGAAATCAGATGTCCCAAAGTTCGGGATATTTCTTCTTGCGCGCCTTGCAGGGAGGCCATAGCGTACCCGATTCGGACATTCGACGCCGTTAGGAACGGAGCTTGCACAACGCCCCAAGGTGATGCGCATGGCGGATTTCTCCCGCGTCTACGACAATTCCGCCACGCAATGGCGACCGGTACTGAGGGTTCAGCAGGGGCGCGTCCTCTAGAGTGCGGCATCTCTGCCCTCGTGGGCGCGCCGCATTCAATCCGAATTGGAATCCGTGTCCTAAACGCTTCATTCAGACGGCTCCAGATCGAAAGCCGCCTGCCCGGCTCCAGTGGCCTTTGGCTTTTTCTTCGTTTGCTTCGGAGCTCGCGGTTTTGCTGGGGTGATACGTTTCGCCGTTGCGGCCGCCTGTTTCTCTTCTTTGGCGCGCTGACGATTCAGTTCCAGCAGCCGCGCCAGCAACTCATCACGGAACTCATCGGTCCAGCGGTAGCGCCAGGGTTCTTTCTTCTTGCGGGTCTTGCCGGATTCTAACTCTTCCTCAGGCTCTTCGGAATCGAGGATGAAGTCGTGGACCGGCTGAAGGTCAGTCCATCCGTAGGCGTCGAGCACGGCGCAGTCCATCTGCGCGTGCAGATCGCGCAGTTTTCGGATCTCGGAGTCGTCCTGGTACTTGTCGTGGAAGTGGTTATAGGTCTTGGTGAGTCCTTCGTTATTGCTCGCCGTCAAGGTGACCCTGCGGGCAAGCTGCGCTTGGCCTTGACTGCTGCGCGCCTTGGGCAAAGCAACCTTATATCGAGGCAAAGGGCTTAACTGAAGGTCCTTTATGAGTCATTGTTTAGCGCCAAAATACGGGCCACCGCACCGATATCTGGCGGATCTACAATAGCTTAGAAAACTGGCAATACTTGCCATCCCTTGCCATCTGTCGTAATCTCGACCAGAGGAGGCCTTTCTATGCAAACGATGAACATCTCTCTACCCGACCAGCTCAAGGAATTCGTTGATGACCAGGTCGGCTCCGGCCGCTACAGCAGCGTCAGCGAATACGTTCGGGATCTGATCCGAGATGATGAAAAGAGAAAAGCGCAGCAGAAGCTAGAAGCTCTACTGATTGAGGGCATCCAAGGTGGCGAAGCAACAGAAATGACGCGCCAGGATTGGAGCGACATCAGAGCCGAAGCCCTCAAGCAGTTCGAAGCGCGTAAATCGAAGAAGTCCGCTTAGATGGGCATAATTCGAAAACGTGCGGCGGCCAAGCGCGACCTGATTTCACAGTGGGTTTGGTATGCCGAAAATGCAGACATTGAGACGGCGGACCGCTTTTTGAGTACCGCCTCCGAAACGGCTGCAATGCTGGCGAGGCAGCCTGAGGCCGGATACCGTTTCTTCGTCCGTAGGCCTGAATTGCAGGGCATGAGAAGATTTCCGCTAGCCAATGGATTCGAGAAGATCCTTCTGTTCTACTTCCCTTTACAGCACGGCATTGAACTCGTCCGTGTCGTCCACGGTAGCAGAGAGCTTGAGCGCCTCCTAATAGAAGGCTTTTCGGGCTAGAAGTCTTCGCTAAATACCTCGCCACACTGACCGGTAACAGGTTTTATCAGACAGTAAAACATGAGATATTGCCGGTGGGTTCTACTGGGGTCTTCAAAGGTGGGCCAAATCAGAGCAGCGAAATCATCGTAAGCGTCGCCTCAACCCCATCCTTGACGCCTACCCGTGTTTTCTGCTTTCCGCCCAGGCTTGCGGAGTCATTGCCGGCACCGCGCTCACCTTCCGGCCCGCCATTCCGGGCAGCACTTCGAGCAAGTAATCCCGCACCG
>JAINDK010000108.1 GCA_019931185.1 Bryobacter sp. CoA8 C33 | reverse complement strand
TACCCCCTCCCCTCCCCTACCCCCTCCCCCCCCCCCAAAAAAAAAAGAGGAAAAGGGGGGGGGGGGGGGGGAAGGGGGGAGGGGGGGGGGGGGGGCAGAGGGGCGAGGATCGTTGCGGTGGCAACGATCGGGGCGGCGGTGAGGACGGCGATGTGTTTGGCGTCTTCAAAGTCCCACTGCGGGGCGTGCGTGCAAGAGGGCTTTTCGGGAGCCTTGTGTTTGTGAAGGGGGCACTCGGGGGAGTGCTTGACGGTATCGTGGGGGATGGCGACACACTTGGCCCAGCACTGCACGCTGACTAGCACGAGCAGGACGGAGAGAGCGGCGATGGTGCGCCAGAACTGCACTACATCTTAGATAATAGCGAACGGGATGAAGATTCTGCTAATAACCACGATGGCCGTGATGGCCTATGCCGGAGACAAAGACTTCAACGGGCGGTGGAACCTGACGGTCGAGAAAGAGCCGCGGGGGCGCGCGTGGTGGCTCGAGGTGAGCGGCGCGGGCAGCGCGAAGTTGGCCGGGCGTTTCGTGGGAGCGCCGGGCGGGCAGATGGATGCGATCCCGGCGATTGCCGTCGAAGGCAAGGAACTGGTGTGGAGTTTTGAGCGGGGCGGCAAGAAGCTGGTGTACCGGGCAGCGTATGACAAGGGGCAATTGATTGGGCGGCAGATGGTGGATGGCACGCCGGCGCTGGCGTTTCGCGGCGTGCGGGCGCCGCTGATCCGGGATCGCGAAGGGGATCAGTGGAAGCGGGGCAAGACGGAGGATCTGCTGGCGAGTCTGAACGGCTGGACGCCGACGTTTCCGGGCCGGCCGCTCGAATGGTCGATCGACAACGGGGTATTGAAGAACAAGCCGAAGGCGAGCGACATACGGACGAATGAGAAGTATTGGAATTTCGAGCTGCATGTGGAGTTCCGCTATGAGAAGGGGTCGAATTCGGGGATCGGGCTGCGGGGGCGCTACGAGGTGCAGATACAGGACACGCATGGGGAGCCGGTGAGCGGGCATTCGCTGGGGGCGCTGTATTCGCGGATTGTGCCGAAGGAGGATGCGGCGAGGCCGGCCGGGCAGTGGCAGGAGATGGACATAAGGCTGGTGGGACGGACGCTGACGGTGAAGCTGAACGGGAAAGTGATCATCGACAAACAGGAAGTAGAGGGAGCGACGGCGATGGCCTTTGACGCGAATGAGGCCGACCCGGGGCCGATTGCGCTGCAGGGAGACCATGGGGTGGTGGAGTTCCGCAAGCTGACGGTGACGCCACTCGTGCGGCAATGAGATACGCGCTGATCGGGGCGGGAGCGGCGCTGGGGGGCGTGCTGCGGTATGCGGTGTCGAGTTCGCTCGCGATTCCCTTCCCCTGGCAGACGCTGGTGGTGAATGCGACGGGGGGTTTGTTGATCGGCTATCTGTCGAACCGGCTGGGGGGCGAGGCGCGGTTCTTGTGGATCACGGGATTCTGTGGCGGGTATACGACGTTTTCGACTTATTCGATGGAGGTGGTGACGTTGATCGAGCAGGGGCGGGTGGGGATGGCGATCGTTTATGCGGGGACTTCGGCCGTGGTGTGCGT
Source organism: Bryobacter sp. CoA8 C33 (assembly GCA_019931185.1). Taxonomy (GTDB): domain Bacteria; phylum Acidobacteriota; class Terriglobia; order Bryobacterales; family Bryobacteraceae; genus Bryobacter. Next base: position 2,419 of record JAINDK010000108.1, on the reverse strand, counting down.
GGGGGCGGCAGCGGCAACGTATCATTGGACGCGATGAGACGCCGGGAGATATTGGGTGCGCCCCTGTTGCAGTTGAGCCGCAAGGCGCGGCCGCCGATCGCGGGCGGCTATGTGATGGATGGGTTTGCGCTGGGGCACCGGCTGAGGGACGGGGGGCGCTTTGAGCCGGCGCGGCAGACGACGAAGGTAGAGACGGTGATTGCCGGCGGCGGGATGGCGGGCTTGAGTGCGGCGTGGTGGCTGTTGAAAAAAGGGTATGGGGATTTTGTACTGCTCGAGATGGAACCGGAGGCGGGCGGGAATTCGCGCTTTGGGCAGAACGAGGTGAGCGCGTATCCGTGGGGGGCGCACTATGTGCCGGTGCCGAACCGGAAGTCGCCGCTGGTGCGGGAGTTATTTGAGGAAGTGGGGCTGATTGAGAATGGCGAGCTGAATGAGAGGCACTTATGCCACAGCCCGCAGGAGAGGCTGTTTTTGCATGGGCGGTGGCAGTATGGCCTTGAGCCGGAGGTGGGGCTGTCGCGGCAGGGGCGGGAGCAGTTTGCGCGGTTTGAAGAGATGGTGGCGGGGCGGCATGCGACGGGGAAGTGGACGATTCCGCATGCGCTGGGGGAGGTGGACGGCAAGCTGGAGGGGCAGGGATTCGGGGCCTGGCTCAAGGAGAATGGCTTCGATGCGCCCGAGTTGCTGTGGTATCTGGACTATTCGACGCGGGACGACTATGGGTCGTCGATCACGGATACGAGCGCGTGGGCGGGGCTGCATTATTTCGCGGCGCGAGACCACGACGAGAAGGGGCCATTCTGCTGGCCGGAGGGCAATGGCTGGCTGGTGCGGCGGCTGCGGGAGCGGGCGGCGGCGAAGATCCGCACGGGGGCGGTGGTGTACCGGGTGGAGCGGCGGGGGGCGGGCTGGAGAGTACGAAGCGCGGCAGGAGATTATGAGGCGAAGCGGGTGATCTGGGCCGCGCCGAGCTTTCTGGCGAGCCGCTTGGTGGAGGGAGCGCCGCCGGCGCTGGGCTTCAGCTATTCGCCGTGGGTGACGGCGAATGTGACGCTCGAGCGGATGCCGAAGATGGCGGCGAGCGCGGAGTTGGCCTGGGACAACGTGATCTACGGCTCGCCCTCGCTTGGCTACGTAGTGGCGACGCACCAGAGCCTGCGGACGCATCAGGAAAAGAGCGTGTGGACGTGGTATTACGCGATGGCCGAGAAGACGCCGGCGGAGGCGAGGAAGCTGTTGTTGAGCGCGAGTTGGGAGTATTGGCGGGACCGTGTGATCGAGGACCTCTCGCGGCCGCACCCGGACATTGCCGAGTGTGTGAGCCGGATTGATGTGTTTCGCAACGGGCATGCGATGGTGCGGCCGACGCCGGGCCTTCTTGGCGGCGAAGGGCGGCGGACGCTGCTGCGCGGTTTGCCGGGATTGTACTTTGCGAACTCGGACCTGAGCGGGATTTCGATCTTTGAAGAGGCGCAGTACCGGGGCGTCGAAGCGGCCCGGCGTGTGTTAAGTTGAGCAACAGAGATGCAGCAGCGGCGAGTATTTTTGTTGAGCGGATTGGGAGCGGTGTGCGGGGCGCAACAGCCGCCGGCGGGAGCCGTGGCGGAGTATCCGCACATCAGTCCGAGGACGGCGCCAGCCGATTATCAGGCGCAAGGCAAGGCCGGGGCGATCACGATTGCCGCCGACTTTGTTTCGCATGCGGTACCGACGCCCGAGGGGACGTTTAAGAGCGAAGATTTCGTGGCGGTGGAAGTAGGGGTTTACGGGGAGAAGGTGAAGCTGTCGTTTGCCGATTTTTCCTTGAAGATCAATGACCGGAAGATGCCGATTCCGGCGAGTCCGCATGGGGCGGCGATGCGGGGATTAAGTGACCCGGAGTGGGCGCCGCCGAAGGTGGAGGACGATAAGCAAAAGCGGAACCCGGGAGATCCGCCGCCGGTGACACCGAAGATGCCGTTTCCGCTGCGGCGGGTGATGGAGTTGAAGGTGCAGAAGTCGGCGCTGCCGGAAGGGGATCGGGCGCTGCCGGTGGCGGGGCTGGTGTTCTTTCCGTACCGCGGGAAGGATGAGGGGATTACGAGGGTGGAGCTGATTTATGCGGGCGAGGCGGGGACGGCGACGCTGGTGATTGAGCGGTAGAGGGGTTGATTCGAAATAGATTTGCTTGTTACGCCTTCGACTAGCAGTACTGCCATGGCCGTTACTGTTGAGCTTACTCCCGAGACCGAAGAACGATTCGTCGCCGAGACCCGGGTTCGCAAATGTAGTAGGCGAGGGTGTAAAAAGGTTTGTGTAAACGCAGTTCTCCGACAATGAAAGAGGAGAAGCGATGGACATTAAACCCGAGGTCCTGGACGAACTATTGAAAGGGATCAAGACACAGGACGATTTGGCGGGCCCGAACGGACTGCTG
>JAINDK010000023.1 GCA_019931185.1 Bryobacter sp. CoA8 C33 | reverse complement strand
TTCCGGCAAGTCCAAAAGCGGCTCACCCAATGGGTGAGCCGCCCATTCCTTCTCGCTCTTCGCCATGCGCCCCATTATCAGGGGTTTAGGAGCCAATCTGCACATGCGGTCGACCGACAACCGCTTTTTCTAGGTTAAATGGGATGGCGGAGTGGGTACGGGCCCAAGACGAGGCGGTCATCGAGGGGCGACTGGATTGGATCAATATCAAGGGTGAGGCGAAGAGCGAGTTGCGCTACAAGATCCTGTTGCATGTAGTGAACCACGCAAGTTATCACCGGGGGCAAGTGATCACGATGATCCGGCAGGCAGGGGGTGAAGCGGTATCCACCGACCTGGTGTACTACCCGGGGATGTAGCCTAGGCGAAGCCGAGCAGCGAGATTTCCTTCTCGCCGGTGAGAAAAGCAGCCCACTTGCCATCGGGGGAAAAGGTGAGCTGAACCGCGCGGTGAGGTGCGTTCAGGGTATCGGTGATGCGGCCTGAGGCGAAATCCCAAACAACGATGCGGACGGGATTCTTGAGAGTGAGAACATCGAAGCCGCCCGTGATGAGGGTGCGGCTATCGGGGGAAATCGCGAGCGAGGCGATGGTTTGGCCATGGCCTTCGAGCTTACGCTCGAGAGTGAAGTTGCGGGTATTCCAGACGTAGACAGTTTCGTCGAGTCCGGCGGTAATGAGGGCGCGACCATCGGGAGTGAAGGTGGCGGCGAACATGGCGCCGGTGAGGTCGTCGATTTTGCGAACGAGTTCTCCGGAGCGGGTGCGCCAGATGCGAATGTCGTTATCGTAATTTGCGCTGACGACGGTTTCGCCATCTGGGGAGAAGGCGAGGCGGGCAGCGCCGCCGATGCCGTCGGGAAGCGTGTGAGATTGTTTTCCAGTGCTGAGATCCCAAAGTCGAACGGTACGCTCGGAGGGATTGGAAGTAGCGAGAAAACGGCGGTCAGGAGAGAGGGCGGCGCCGGACCGGGGGAGGGAGGAGGCAAGCTGAGTGTGGCGATTGGCGGAAAGATCCCAGATCTGGCCGTTGTCGTAGAGGAAGTCGGCGGCAAGCAACAGCGCCGTCGAAGGGAAGGCGCGCTCGCTGGTCATCTTGCCGGAGGAGAGGGCATAGATTTGCAGCTTGCCATCGGGGCAACGGGCGGCGATGTGCTGGTGGTCGCGAGTAAAGTGAATGGCAGTGGGAGCACAGCCAGTGGCGATGCGGCGCTGGGAAGTTGGCATGGGGATCAGGCTCGCTCGAGGATGATGTCGAAGGTAATTTCGGCGCGGGGGGGATCGGCGGCGGTTGCACCGCCCTCATAGAGGCGGACGGGGAGAATCAGTTCCTTGCTTTCGGCGATGCCGTTCTTTTTCCAGTTCTTGTCGGGGTTGCCCTCGAAGAAGGGGTCTGTGGCGAAATAGGCCTGGGTGATGAGGGATTTGTGACCAGGAGCGGTGATGAGGTAGTGGATGTGTTGGGCGGGGCGGTCGGCATAGTGACCGGGCATGACGGTATCGACAGAGTAGAAGCCTTTGTCGTCGGGGCTCAAGCGAGCACGATACTTGTAGCCGCGCGTGTCGTAACGGCCATGGTGATCGGCATGCCAGAGTTCGACGGTTGCAGCCTCGACGAGTTGTGCCCTGGAGTTGAGAACACGGCCGGTGACCTTGAGGGGGAAACCTGCGTCACCGGGGGCACGCAGCAAATTCTGCTGGGGAGCACCTTTCCGGTAGAAAGGCCCGAGGACCTCGGCTGGGGTGGGCTTGAGGGCAGTGGACTCAGCAGCCTGCCAGGCAGAGAGAAGGTTTTGTTGAGAAAGACCGCCGAAGAGAAGCCCCCGGGAGATGCAGAGTTCGAGAGACTGGCGCCGGTTGAGCTTGGCCATGATTGCTGAGTCTAACGCAGTGGAATCAGGAATGGGAGGGCAGGTAAATTTCACTCTTGGAGTAGAGGACAGCGCGTCCGCCGATGCGCACGCGATCACCGGCGAGGGCACAGTGGAGTTCCCCGCCCCGGGCGGAAACCTGGCGGGCCAGCATCCGGGATTTGCCAAGGACAGCAGCCCAGTAAGGAATCAGCGTGGAGTGGGCGCTGCCGGTGACCGGGTCTTCGGGGACGCCCTGAGCGGGGGCGAAAAAGCGGCTGACGAAGTCGATGCCCGGTTCGTCGCCGGGAGCGGTGGCAATGACGGCAAAGCGATGAATTCGGGAAAGCGCGAGCATGTCGGGAGTAAGCGAGCGGACTTGGCTGGCCGAATCATAGACGGCGAGATAGTCACGGGCGGCCAGGACAAGGGATGGGGCTAGGTTGAGTCCATCAAGGAGGTGCTCGTCGGGGTGGATGGGAGAAGCGGGGCGGGAGGGGAAATCGAGGGTGTAAACCCCGCCGGCGATGTCGAGGCCGAGGGTGCCGGACTTGGACAGGAAGCGAATCGAGGAGGCGAGGGGATCGAGAAACTGCTCAATGATGAAGCCTGCGGCAAGGGTGGCATGGCCGCAGAGGTCGACTTCGGTAACGGGAGTAAACCAGCGAATCTCGTAGCCGTCAGGAGAAGGGACGAAGTAAACCGTCTCAGCGAGGTTGTGCTCGGCGGCTATGGACTGCAGAAGGCTGTCGGGCAGCCAGGCATCCAGGGGGACGACGGCGGCGGGGTTACCGTGAAAGAGCAGATCGGTGAAGGCGTCGACGACGTAGCAGGTGAGGGTCATCCTGGCCTGATTATGAGCTAGTGGAGACGTTGGCGTGTGCGTTCATTCATCACGAGTTCATCAAAGATGGCCAGCACCTGCTTGCGGTAGGAGTAGATGCGCTTGAGATTGTCGCGGAAGTGATCGCCATAGCGACGCGTACCGAGCCATCTTTGGAGGGTGTCCTTGGGAACATCGATGTCGCGGCGTATTTCCTCGGCGGAATGTCCGCGGAGAAACAAACCGTAGAACATTGCGGCTTCCCGTTGAGGAGCGAGAGGATCGGATTCGTCGCGTAACAGCATAGAAACAGCTCTTGGTGTTTATCGGATGCGCGGGGACGAAATTGCGCGCGAAAAATAGAGTATACGGAGGGGCGAAGCGGTCCGCAAGAGGGGTGTTAACGGAGGGCGATTTCAATCTGATCGATAGCGGAAAGTTCGGCCTCGGTAACATTGGTACCGCCAAAGCCGAGAAAACCGCCTTCGCGAGCGGCGGTGGCAACGCGGCGGGCAGTTTCGATGAGCCAGGCCTTGAACTCATCGGCTTCCTCCGGGGTGGCTTTGTGGCGGAGCAGGGTGGCGAGTTCGCGGCAAGCGGTTAGTGCAATCGAGCGCAACTGATCGGGGTCCTGAGTGATCTGCTCGATGGACCAATGAGTTTTGAAATCGGCACTGAGGGTCTGAAGCAATTCCGTGGAAGCATTCTCGAGGCCATGGAGGAGCATCTGGGAAAGGGCCGCGGATTCCTTCAGTACCCCGAGCGGGCCGCTGGGGCTGGCCGCCATGATCATGGCGCCCGAGACCAGGGGGGCACGGCGCAGGAGATCCCATTCTTCGACGGTAAAATTGGATTTGTTCGCCACGGGAATATTTTATCGGGTTGTCAGATAGGAAAATAGTTGTATATACTTGCGATTGGGAGGAAGTACCGCAAATGAAAAAGATGTTCGCGATTGCGACCCTGATGAGCACGGCGATTTTTGCTGAGTCCTGGACTGGCACGATTGTCGATACGAATTGCAAGACGAAAGACCTGGCTGGGCACACGAAGCAGTGTGTGATGGGCTGCGCCAAGAGCGGCCTCGGAATCGTGCTGAGCGACGGCAAGTTCGTGAAGTTCGATGAAGAAGGCAACACGAAAGCTTTGGCTGCGCTGAAGGCCAGCACCAAGGACAAAGATCTGAAGGCCAAGGTAACGGGCAAGTTGGACGGCGAAGTCCTGAAGGTTGCTTCGGTCGAAATGATGTAAGAATTCCGGCTTGACCGCTGGATTAAGAAGATGCCGCTGGGCCGATAGGCTGAGCGGCATTTTTGTTTTCGAGGCTGGCCCAGAGGGGATAGAGAGGCGGATTTTCAAGCCAGACGTTGAGATGGAGCAGGGTGTGGCGGCGTTCGGCGTTGTCTGGGGAGCGGCGGAGGTTGAGCAGGCAATGGCGTTTGCTTTCGAGGACGAGGGCGCGTGCCGCGGCGGGGTGGGAACCATATTTGGTGGCGAGGGCGGCGAGGGTGCGAACGAGTTCAGCGGGGGGACTTTGGCGGACGCCTTCGACAAGGGGGTCAAGCGGGACAGCGCTCTCACGAAGGAGGCGACGAAGATAAGAAGCACTGGCGCCGGTGGCGGCCAAGAGCGAGGCAAATACGGCCGGGGTGATGCGGGGGTGGCCCGGTAAGAGGCGCGCGAGGGTGGACTTAACGTTTTTGGCCACGGCGGTAGGCGGCAACAGCGCGGTTGTGGTCGCTGAGGGTGCGAGAAAAGATGTGGTGACCGGAGTTGCCGGGCTGGGCGACAAAGAAGATGTCCCCGGTGGACAGGGGCTGGAGAGCAGCGCGGAGGGACTCAAGGCCTGGGTTGGCGATTGGACCGGGCGGGAGGCCGGCATGTTGGTAGGTGTTGTAGGGGCTGGGGTGGGCGAGGTCTGACTTGTAGATCGCGCCGCGGTAGCGATTCTCGACCAGAGCGGCATAGATGACCGTGGGATCGCACTCGAGCTTCATGCCGAGGCGTAAGCGATTGCTGAAGAGACCGGCGATGCGCGGGCGTTCGTCCGCGACGGCTGATTCTTTTTCAACGAGGCTGGCGAGAGTCACGACGGCATGGGGAGGGCGGGCGGAATGAAGAGATTGCCAAGCCTCACGGAACTGGCGAGTGAAGCGCTGGCAGAGATAAGCAGCCGAGACCTTTCTTGGGAGGCGGTAGGTGCTGGGAAACAGGTAACCTTCGAGGGAAGGGGCCTCGGGGGCCAGGTCGCGGATGAGGGCAGGATCCTGAGCAGCAGCGATGAAATCGCGAGCGGGGAGGATTTGCTGTTGCTCGAGAATGCGGGCGATGTCGAAGAGGGAGGAGCCTTCGGGGATGGTGAGTTGAGCATAGTAGATGTCACCGCGGGCAATCTTGGAAAGGATGGCGTCGAGAGTGGTTTCCTGGCGGAAGCGATACTCGCCTGCCTGAAAACGGCCGCGGGGGTGCAGGGCGCGCCAGAGCCAAACCTGAAGGGGGCTGCGCAGAAGGCCATTGGCCGCAAGGATCTCACCGATGCGCAGGGTCGAGGAGCCACGCGGGATATCGACGAAGCGATCGCCGGAGTATGCAGGGATGGGCTGGCGGTAAATGCCATAGAGGAAGATGAGCGGCAAGAGAAGGATAGCGAGCAGGAGGATCAGCTTTTTCATGCGGGGCCGAGGGATTGCAGGTAGCCTTCGAGGATGAGAGTGGCGGCAAGTTGATCGACCTTGCCTTTGCGTTGCTGCCGAGTCATGCCGTATTCGTCGAGGACGCGATGGGCTTGTGAACTGGTCAGGCGCTCGTCCCAAAAAGTAACGGGAAGATGGGTGGCCTGCTCAAGACGAGTAGCGAAGTCACGAACCGCTTCGGACTGCCGTGAGAGATCACCTGACATGTAGCGGGGATCGCCGAAGACAAACAGGGCGACATCGTGTTGGCGGGCGAGGCGGCTGAGGTAGGCAATGTCTTCGCGAACACGGGTGCGGTTGTAGGTGGGCAAGGGCTGAGCCGTAAAGCCGAGTAAATCGGAAAGCGCGAGGCCGATGCGGCGTTTGCCGAAGTCGAGGGCGAGAATGCGTCCAGGGAGTTGAGCCATCGGGTGGACTCTTTTAGTATGGAGTAACGAGTAAAGGAGTGTCAGTTTCCGCCACAGATGATTCGGGCCATGGACCGCCAGAGGCGGCGCCGGGAGGCCAGACCACCAGCATGCCGGTGCGGCTTATTGCGCTTGCCTGTACGGTGGCACTGCTTTATTTCGGCCGGGCTTTCTTCGTCACGCTGATCAGCGCGATCATCATCACGTTCATCTTGCAGCCATTTGTGTTGTGGTTCATGAAATGGAAGCTACCGCGGTCGATCGCCAGTTTTTTGGTGTGCGCGATGTTTGTTTTGCTGGTTTATTTTTCGACGCTGGGGCTGGTTACGCAAGCGAGTGGATTGGTGGATGATCTGCCCAGCTATGGTCAGCGGGTCTCGGAGTTGATCGATGGGGCGGCTGACCGGTTGGCGGAGCTGGAGCGTGGTATCGCTCAGATGGTGCCGAAGCGGTTGCAGGATCAACAGCCAAACGCAGCGGCCAAGAAAGGCCGGCGGCTGCGCGCGGTGATGCCGCCGGCAGCAGAGGCGAATGCGCCGGCGCCAGTTCAGGAAGTGAGGATCCAGCAGGAACGCTCGCCGCTGCTGAATTTTCTTTATGAACGGCTGGAGACAATTTACAGCGTGACGCTGATGGCGAGCTTTGTGCCATTTTTGGTGTACTTCATGCTGAGTTGGAGCGACCACATGCAGCGGGCATTCCTGAGCATGTTCGAAGGATCCTCGCGGGGCATTGCGGCGCGGAGCATGGAAAGCGTGGCCAGCATTGCGAGAGCCTACATGGCGGGTAATTTTGTCCTGGGAGTGATTCTGGCGATCCTGAGCACTATTTTCTTCGTGCTTCTGCAGGTACCTTATCCGCTTCTGGTGGGGCCGCTGAGCGGGTTTCTGAGTTTGGTGCCGTATATCGGGCTGCCACTGGCGCTAGCGCCGCCGGTTTTGGCGGCACTGCCGGCATATTCCAAACTCGGTGTGTACCTGATTATCAGCGGTGTGGTGGGGACGCTGCACTTGTTTGCGCTGAATCTGTTGTATCCGAAAATCGTGGGTGCGCGAGTTCACTTGAATCCGCTGGCGGTAACGGTGGCGTTGATGTTCTGGGGCTTGATCTGGGGAGGAGTTGGACTGGTGCTGGCGGTGCCGATCGTGGCGGGTCTGAAGGCAGTTTGTGATAACGTGACGTCGTGGAAGCCATACGGAAAATTGCTGGGGGATTGAGGATGAACCGGCGTGAGTGGATGCTGGGGCTGGCGGCCGCTGGCCTGGCCGAGGGGCGGGGTCTCGATTGGAGCCGGTTTGCGGTATTGACCGATGAAGTTGCGGGCAGTGAGGCGGAGGCGATCGAGTTCGCGCGGCAGTATGGGTTGAAGTGGGTGGAACTGCGAGGCACACCGCGGGCGCAAGACCGGACGCGCAAATCAGAAGACTACTTTCGCATGGAGCCGGAGCGGCTGAAGGTGGTGAAGGAAGATCTGCGGCGGGCGGGATTCAGAGTCAGCTTTTTGAATACGGGGCTGCTGAAGTTTGGGCTGCCGGGGAGTGATCTGAAGTTGTCGCGGGTGGAGAGCGCGGAGGCAAGGACCAAGCGTGAGGAGCGGCAGCAGACGCTGTATGCCAACCGGATGAAGGATCTTGAGTTGGCGATCCGGGCGGCGCATGTTCTTGAGGTGAAGCAACTGCGGGTGTTCGCGTTTCTACGGGTGAACAACGTAGCAGCGCTTGAGGAGCGGCTGGCAAATGAATTGGGGGAGTACGCGAAGGTTGCCGAACGGGAAGGGATCCGGTTGCTGCTTGAGAACGAGTCGAGCTGCAATGTGGCGACGTCGAAGGAACTGGCGGGGATGACGCTCAAGGTGAACACGAAAGGCCTGGGGATGAATTGGGACCCGGATAACACATGGGCATTCGGAGAAAGGGCTTGGCCGGATGGGTATCAGGCGCTGCCGCTGAAAAAACTCGGCAATGTGCAGATGAAGGCGGGCAACGTGATCGGACCGCGCAAGATTGACTGGACGGCGATTATCGCCGCGCTGGACCGGGATGGATACAAGGGATGCATTGGGCTCGAGACGCATGTGTTCGATGGGACGCTGATCGAAAAGGCGCATCTTTGCATGAAGGAGATCCGGGGTTACTTTCCAGCGAGCTAAGGGCTCGTACACTGGTAGGTAATGCACGATCTGCAATTGTTTCGCGGGCAACTCGAGGAGACTGCCACCCGGCTGGCAAGCCGCGGTTTTAGATTGGACCTGGAAGCGTTTCGGGGGATTGACCGGCGGCGGCGGGATGCCGTCACGGAAGTGGAGAAGCTGAAGGCCGAGCGCAACGAGCGATCGAAGGACATCGGGGCACGCAAAAAAGCCGGTGAGGACACAGCGGAACTGCAGGCGCAGGTACGCGGTATCGGGGAGCGGATCGCGGAACTGGAGAGCGGAGCAGAGGGGTTGGACCGGGAATTTCAGGATCTGCTTAAGGGCATTCCGAATCTTCCGCATGAGAGCGTGCCGCTCGGGGCCGGCGCCGAGGACAACGTGGAGGTGCGGCGCGAGGGGACACCGCGGCCAATGGACTTCGAGGCAAAGGCGCATTGGGATCTCGGCACGGAGTTGGGGATCCTTGATTTTGAGCGGGCGGCAAAGGTAACGGGAGCGCGATTCGCGGTCTATTTCGGATTGGGGGCGAGGCTTGAGCGGGCGCTGATCAATTTCATGCTCGATACGCACACAGCCGAGCATGGCTACACGGAGACACTACCGCCTTTTTTGGTGAATAGCGAGAGTCTGTTCGGCACGGGGCAGTTACCGAAGTTCGCGGAAGATCTATTCAAGTGTGAGAATTTCGACTTGTGGCTGGCGCCAACGGCGGAGGTGCCGGTGACAAACCTGTTGCGTGATGAGACGGTTGATACCGACCGGCTGCCGATTAAGCTGTGTGCGTATACGCCATGCTTTCGCAGTGAGGCCGGCTCGCATGGCCGCGATGTACGGGGCATTATCCGCCAGCACCAGTTCCAGAAAGTGGAGTTGGTGAAGTTTGCGCATCCGGAGCAAAGCTATGCCGAGCTCGAATCGCTGACGCACGACGCCGAGGACATACTGCGCAAGCTGGGGCTGCCTTTTCGCACGGTTGCGCTGTGCACGGGCGATATGGGGTTTTCGAGCGCGAAGACCTACGACATCGAGGTGTGGCTGCCGGGGCAGAACAGCTTCAAGGAAATCTCCAGTTGCTCAAATTTCGAAGCATTTCAGGCACGGCGGGCGGGCATCCGCTATCGCGGGGCAAAGAAGAGCGAGTACATGCATACGCTGAACGGCAGCGGACTGGCCGTCGGGCGAACCTGGGTCGCGGTTGTCGAAAACTACCAGCAAAAAGATGGCAGCGTGATTGTACCGGGGGCGTTGCGGCCTTATCTGAACGCGGAAGTGATCACGCGGCAGGGCGTGCTGAGCTAATCAAAAATACAGCTTCAGACCCAACTGAAACTGCCGCTGGTTTTGTGTGCTAGTGAAAGCCAGCGGCGTGGAAGCGGGGTTGCGGTTACCGATAATCGGCGCACCGAGTGTCTGATAAGGCACGTCGCCGACGATGTTGTTGATCGTACGGAAGTTGGTGCGGTTGAGCAGGTTGAAACCTTCGGCGAGAAATTCGATGAAGCGCCGTTCGTTGTTGGAGTAGCGGAAGCGGCGGGAGAGGCGAAGGTCGAAGGTGACAAAGTCAGGCCCCTGGCCCATGTTGCGGCCCAGATGGGCTGGACGCTTGTTGCTGACATAGGTATCGCCCTGGGCATCGAAGCCGGTCAGGATGTTGAACGGGCGCCAGGAGTTATAGAGAACAATCGGGGCGAAGTTCCAACCCCATCGCTCGACGACGGCATTGAAAACGGCGCGGTGGGCTTGGTGGAAAGCGGACAGAGAGCGTTCGGCGCGGGCGTTGAGCTGATCCTGGGGAGAGTAGTCGGAGTTGAAATCGGTGGACTCGTCAATTGCCTTGGAGAAGGTGTAGTTGAAGTTGAAGGTCAGGCCTTTGGCGAAGCGGCGGGAGAGTTGAAAGATACCGGCATGGTAGAAGCTGTTGGCGCTCGACTCGAAGATGTTTTCCTGGAGAATGAGCGGATTGACGCGTTCAAATAGGGGACGGCCGTCAGGGAGGCGGGCCCCGGTATAGCGGACGTTGCGGCCGCGGATACGGCCGATGTGAGCGGCGCGGTTGCCGTTGTAGCCGAAGCTTAGGGTGAAGCCGCGGAGGCTGGTTTCTAGCTCGAGGCTGGCCTGTTGAGCGTAGGGGTTAACGAGGTCGGGGTCGATGCCGAAGACAACGGAGCCGGGCAAGTTGGGACCGATGCTAATGCCGAAGGGCCGCAAGTCGTCCTGGGTAATTGTGCGGCGGCCGAGGATGCCCTGGGCGAGGGCGGATTGGAAGATCGTGCCGCTGGTCACGAACTGGCCGTTGCGGGGGTCGCGGAAGAGGGTGGAGGAAGGCGTGAGGAGGATCTGATTGATAAAGCGGCCAGAGAGGGGAACGGCGGTACCGGTGACATTGTTGTTGAGCATGGAGAAGTAAATACCATAGCCGCCGCGGAGAACCAATCGCTGCGACTTACCGGGAGACCAGGCAAAACCGAGGCGGGGAGCGAAGTTGTTGTAGTCGCGCGGCATGGCCTTCTCGGCCTGCATCTGAACTTCGTAGCGGAGACCGGCATTGAGAGTGAGCGAAGGTGCGACCTTCCAGGAGTCCTGCACGTAGAGATTGTGATTGAAGGAAGTATTGACGTAAGCCGGGTTACCAAAGCCCTGCTGGTAGAGCTCCGGGAAGCCGATGGCCGCCGATTGGAGCGCGGTGATGGGAGCAGTCAGGTTGGTAAGGAGACGGCTTTGTCCGGCGGCGGTCAGGAGTTGGGAAATCGTATTGGGAAGGGCTGGATTGCCGGAAGCCGCAACGAGCACGTTGGCCAGCGGGATGCGTGAGCCGAAGGTGAAGCGGCCGCCCATGAAGGTTTCGTTGACAGCATTATTGCGAACGGGATTGAAATCGTAGCCGAACTTGAGGGAGTGACGACTGGAGAGGCGGCTGACATTGACGAGAGCCTGATAATGGCGTTCGATGTTGCTGCCGGGTAGAAAGATCTGCCGGCCGAAGAGGCCGAAACCGTTGATGTTGATTTCCGGGCCGTTGGGGTCGACTGGTTTGACGTCGAAGCGGTTGTAGCCAAACATGGCGCGCGATTCAATGATCCAGTTGGCATTGGGCGACCAGGTATCGCCAAGAGCTACGGTATTGTCCTGCATATCGAGTGTACGGCCGCGATTGAAGCCATCGAGAGCGCCGAAGGTGTTGTTGTCCTGGCGATCGAAGGTTGTGTTGGCGCGGAAAAAGGCAGAGTGATTGTCGGCGAATTTGTGATCGAGACGTAGGGAAACGGTTTGGAGCCGTTGGGAGAAGGGGAAAGTACCGGAATTGCGGTCGAAGAGGTTGGTGAGAAAACTACTGGAGCGGGGAACGAGAAGTTGACGCCCCTGGGCAGCGAGACCGGCGAGGAGAGGGTTGCCGGAAGCCTCAAGGAAGCGGAAGAGTTCATCCTGGGAGGGGGTGATGCGATTGAAGACACCACGATCCTGAAGGATGGGGATGAAATTGGTTTCCTGGCGGCCGAGAAACTCATAGGAGCCGAAGAAGAAGGTCTTGTCGGGGCGCAAGGCGCCGCCGAGAGTGGCGCCAGATTGCAGGCGGGTGAAGGAGCTCTTGCCAGGATCGAAGTAGTTTCTGGCCTGAATCGAGCGATGGCGAAGGAAGCCGAAGGCATTGCCGTGGAGTTGGTTTGCACCGCCCTTGGTAATGATGTTGATCATGCCGCCGAGGGCATTGCCAAATTCGGCGGAGAAGGAGTTGCGGTTCATCTGGAATTCCTGAACGGCTTCCTGGCTGACCGAGGGCCGTACGCCGCCACCCGTGTTGTAGTAGTTTTCGAGGCCATCGATAAAGAAGCCATTGCCACGCCCGTTGGAGCCGCCAAAGGACAGGCCGGAGTTGGGCGTCTGGATGGGGCGGTAGGAGGAATCATCGACAAGAGAGGTAGTTTCGACAACGCCGGGAGCCAACAAGGCGAAGTCGAGGAAGTTCCGGCGGTTGATGGGGAGATTGTTGATGCGAACCTGCTCGACGGTATTGGCCTGCTGAGTGCGCGCGACCTCGACGGCGGCCAGATCGGCGGCAACGACGATCTCTAATTCGACGGCTGAAATTGAAAGTTGCAGTTGCAACGAAATGACGTCACCGACGCGCACTTCAACTTTTTCGACTCGGCGCGTGGTAAAGCCCGGTGCCTCGACCTTGAGTTGGTAAAGTCCTGGGGGAACAGCAGCGATGGTGAAGCGGCCATCCTCGGTGGTGGTCACTTTACGCGAAAAGCCACGATTGGGCTCATCGAGGGAGAGGCGGGCGGCAGGGACCGGGGAGCCGGAAGGATCGAGGACCTGGCCACGGATTTCACCGGAATTACTGGTGGATTGGGAAAAGGCACAAGACAGGAAAAGGGCCGAAAGACCCAGGAAGAGGGAGGAGATCGACATGGACGAGCTTTCGAGAGGGAGCTTGAAAAGCCTGTTGACAGGAAACTTGATAGGAGAATAGCAGATTCTCAGCAACGGCGCAAAGCGAAAGTATCCGCGCATGATAGCCTTAAAGCTTGAATGTCAGCGAAGCAATTGTGCTTCGGACCTACCCGCTCAAGGAAGCTGATCTAATCGTCAGTTTCTTTACACGAGACCAGGGAAAGCTGCGAGGAGTGGCGAACCGGGCACGACGGCCGAAAGGCGGCTTCGGAAGCTCGCTTGAGCGCCTGAGCCAAGTGCAGATTCACTATACGGTGCGTGAAAACAGGGAACTGGCCCGAATCGAGCATTGCGACCTGCAGCACTCGCAGTTTGAATTGAGCCGCGAGTATGCTTGCGGGCTGGCATTAGACGTGATGGCTGAAATCAGTGAGCATATGTTGCCGATGGCGGAAGTGAATGAGAGATATTTCCGGCTGATTGGACGCGTACTCGAGTTTCTGCGCATGCGGGGCGCGGGGGGCGTCTGGCAGGCGGTGACGTACTTCGAAGTTTGGGCTGTTCGCTTGAGCGGGATATTGCCGGAAGTATCGTTGAGCACAGACTCACGGGAAGTGTTGGTTGAGATTTTGAAGAACAGCGTCGAGGCGATGCCGGAGCGGGAATGGAAAGCCGGTACTGGGCGGGATCTGCGCCGGGCCATGGTGCGGCTGATCGAAGGTCACATTGAGCGGCGGTTGCTTGCATCGCCGATGCTGGAGGATTTGGCATGAACACATACCAGGAAATGATTTTCCGTCTGAAACAGTATTGGGCGGAGCGGGGCTGCATCATCACCGAGCCTTACGACGTGGAGGTTGGCGCAGGCACAATGTGTCCTGAGACTTTCCTGCGTGTGCTGGGGCCTGAGCAATACCGGGTCGCTTACGTGCAGCCGAGCCGGCGGCCCGCCGATGGGCGTTACGGCGAGAATCCGAACCGGCTGTACAAGCATTCGCAGTTACAAGTGATCCTGAAGCCAACGCCAGAGGATGTAATCGAGCAGTACCTGGGCTCACTCGAGGCAATTGGAATTGACCTGACCAAGCACGACATCAAGTTTGAGGAAGATAACTGGGAATCGCCCACGCTGGGGGCCTGGGGAATCGGCTGGCAGGTGATGCTAGACGGGATGGAGATCACGCAGTTTACCTATTTTCAGCAGTGTGGCGGAGTTGACCTGGACCTGGTGCCCGCGGAGATCACCTATGGGCTGGAACGGCTATGCGCCTTCCTGCAGGACCGTGAGAGCGTATATGAAATTCAGTGGACACCGGAGTTCGCCTACGGGCAAGTGAGACTGAAGGAAGAGCAGCAATTCAGCGTTTACAACTTTGAGATGGCGGAGGTGACAACACTGTGGAAGCTTTTTGAACTGCACGAGGGGGAGTGCCAGCGGCTGATTGATCTTTACCGCAGTCTCGAAACGGGCCAGGAGCGATTCCCGGTGCTGCCGACCTACGACCAGGTGCTCAAATGCTCGAATCTATTTAATTTGCTGGATGCCCGCGGGGCGATCAGCGTGACCGAGAGGGTGGGGGTGATCGGGAGGGTAAGGAAGCTGGCGGTGGGCGTAGCTGGGATTTGGGTGGACCAGCAATACGGGAACCGGAAGGCGGCGGCGTAATGGGAAGAGATCTGTTGCTCGAGATCGGTGTGGAAGAGATTCCCGATTGGATGATTCCGGATGGCCTGCAGCATCTGACCACGAAACTGGCGGAACTGACGGCGCCACTCGGTGGAGAGGTAGCGCTATCGGAGGCGACACCGCGGCGTTTGGCCGTGAAGCTGACCGGACTAAAAGAGCGTGAGGAGGATCGCGAGGAGGTGGTCAGCGGACCGCCGAAACAGGCTAATCCGCAAGCAATCGAAGGGTTTGCGAGAAAGAATGGGGTAAGCGTCGATCAACTGCAATTGACGGAAACAGCCAAAGGTGTGTACTACACATTTGTGCGGAAGGTGGAGGGCAAGGCGGCAATTGATTTACTGGCAGCGGCACTTCCCGGCCTGATTCTCGGGATTCCCTGGCCGAAGACGATGCTGTGGCCTGGCAAGGGGGGAGTGCGGTTTATTCGTCCGATTCGCTGGATTCTGTGTCTGCTGGGAGAGAAAGTGGTGCCGTTTGCGATCAACGGAATCGAGGCCGGGACGATGAGCGGCGGGCACCGTCAACTGGGGGCCAGCCGCTTTGCAGTAACGATTGAGAATTACGAGGAGAAGTTGCGGGAGAACTTCGTTATTCTGCGTGGGGCCGAGAGGCGGGCGCGCATTGAGGCGGCGCTGCCAGCGGGAGTGAAGAAGGATGCGGCGCTGCTCGAAACGTTGACCTACATCACGGAGTACCCGACACCGATTACCGGAGAATTCGCCGAGGATTATCTGAATCTGCCGGAAGAGGTGCTGGTGACGGTGATGCGCTTCCACCAAAAATACTTCAGTGTGACAGACGCCTCGGGTAAGCTGGCGGCGAAATTCGTGGCGGTGATGAACACGGCAGCCGACCCGGAAGGGCTGGTGCGGCATGGCAATGAACGTGTGCTGCGAGCCCGTTTCAACGATGCGCGGTTTTTCTATAACGTCGATCAACAGAAGAAGCTGGCCGAGCGGGTGGAGGACCTGAAATCCGTGACGTTTCAGGCGCAGTTGGGCAGCTATCTTGCCAAGACAGAGCGGGTCGTGGAATTGGTGCGGGATTGGGGTGGGGATGAGGCCGCTCTGCGGGCGGCCGAGTTGGCCAAAACCGATCTGACCTGCGAGATGGTGAAGGAGTTCACGGAACTGCAGGGCATCGTGGGTGGTCTCTATGCGCGGGCACAGGGCGAAGGAGAAGAGGTGGCCTCGGCCATCTACGACCAGTACAAGCCGGCGAGCATGGAAGACTCGATTCCGCGCACGGCAGCGGGTCAACTCTTGAGCCTTGCGGATAAAGTAGACACGCTGCGCGGCTGCTTTGGGATTGGGTTGATCCCGACGGGATCGAAGGATCCGTTCGCCCTGCGCCGGGCGGCGCAGGGCGTGATCCGGATTCTGGCGGAAGGCGAGTTGGACCTGAAGCTGGACACTCTGGCGGGAGGAGTGGAGAAGCTCGGCGATTTTCTGATCGAGCGGGCCAAGTACTATCTGACCGAGATTCGCGGCTATGCCTTTGATGAGGTGATGGCGGTGCTGGCCGCCGGCGCGAGCGATCTCAAAGACGTATTGGGGCGGCTGGAAGCGGTGAAGGTAGTACGGGCAACGGAGAACTTCGAGCCGCTGGCGGCGAGCTTCAAGCGGATGAAGAATATTCTCGACCAAGCGCAGTTTTCGGGTGGGGGCACAGTGCAGGAATCGCTGTTCGAGGACCCGGCCGAGCGTGCCCTGTGGGCAGCCTTCCAGGAGGTAGCCGGCAGGGTGAGAGGAGCGGGCTATGGTGAGGCGCTGGCGGCAATGGCCACGCTGAGACCGGCCGTGGATTTGTTCTTTGAAAAAGTACTGGTGAACGCGCGGGACCCGGCCGTGCGCGCGAATCGGCTAACATTGTTGTTTAGCCTCAAAACAGAGTTTTCGGGTATCGCCGAATTCTCAGAAATTGTTCCCAAGACACAGGAGACTCACGCTTCATGAAGAAGTATGTGTATTCGTTCGGCGGCGGCACAGCCGACGGCGACAAAAGCATGAAAGACTTGCTCGGCGGCAAGGGTGCAAACCTCGCCGAGATGTGCCGTTACGGGTTGCCCGTGCCGGGTGGATTCACGATTGCCACGGAAGTTTGCAACATTTACTTCCAGAACGGCAACCAGGTTCCGGCCGACATCCAGCAGCAGCAGCACGACGCGCTGGCCAAACTGGAAGCGCTGATGGGCAAGAGGTTGGGAAACGCCAACGATCCGTTGCTGTTGAGCGTGCGGTCGGGCGCGAAGTTTTCCATGCCCGGCATGATGAACACGATCCTGAACCTGGGATTGAACGATGTAACGACGGAGGGCTTGGCGAAGAAGTCGAACAATCCGCGTTTTGCCTATGACTGCTACCGGCGCTTCATCCAGATGTTTGGCGAAGTTGCCTTGGGCATCGAGATGGAACACTTCGACCACATCTTCGATGAACGCAAGAAGAAGAAGAAAATCAAACTGGATACGCAGCTGACAGCGGAAGACCTGCAGGCGATCATTGCCGATTACAAGAAGCTGGTGAAGAAGGAGACCAAGAAGGAGTTTCCGCAGGACGCACACCAACAGCTCGACATGGCGCGCGATGCAGTGTTCCGCAGCTGGCACAACGATAAGGCTGTCTATTACCGCAAGATGGAGCGCATCCCGGACGATATCGGAACAGCAGCCAATGTGCAGGCGATGGTATTCGGCAATATGGGGGACGACTGCGGGACGGGCGTGGGTTTCACGCGTGATCCCGGCAGCGGAGAGAAGGTGTTCTATGGTGAGTTTCTGATCAACGCGCAGGGTGAAGACGTAGTGGCGGGCATTCGGACGCCGCAGCCGATCTCGGAATTGAAAGACGTGATGCCGCAGGCTTATGCCGAACTGGTGGAAATCACGACCAACCTCGAGAAGGCCTACAAGGACATGCAGGACTTCGAGTTCACGATCGAATCCGGCAAGCTGTACATGCTGCAGACGCGCAATGGCAAGAGGACGGGTCCGGCGGCGGTGCGCGTGGCGGTGGAGATGGTGCGCGAAGGCTTGATCACGAAGGAAGACGCAGTGACGCGCGTGGCACCGAGCCAACTGGACCAACTGCTGCATCCTGTGTTCGACCCAGCCAGCTTGAAGACGCTGACGAAGGTGACCACGGGCATCGCGGCCAGCCCGGGCGCGGCCGTGGGCATGGTGGCATTCACGGCGGAAGGCGCCGTGGAGATGGCCAAGAAAGGGCCGGCGATTCTGGTGCGCAAGGAAACGACGCCGGATGACATCGCGGGCATGGATGCGGCCAAGGGCATTCTGACGGCGGTGGGGGGCAAGAGCTCGCATGCCGCGGTCGTTGCCCGTGGCATGGGGCGGCCCTGCATTGTGGGGGCCGGCGCGATCTCGATTGATGAAAAGGGCAAAAAGTTCACCGCGACGGTGGGCGGAAAGCCGATCACGGTAAAGGAAGGTGACTTCGTTTCGATCAATGGAACAACGGGCGATGTTTATCTGGGCCAGTCGAAGACCGTTGAGCCGAACACGAAGAGTGGATTTCTGGCGGAGTTCATGAAGTGGGCGGACGAGTTCCGCGGGTCCTTTGGCGTGCGCGCCAACGCCGACATTCCGCGTGATGCCAAGGCGGCGCGCAATTTCGGCGCCGAGGGGATCGGCCTGTGCCGCACCGAGCACATGTTCTTTGCCGAAGACCGTTTGCCGTTCATGCAGGCCATGATCATGGCTCGCGACGAGAAGAGCCGCCGGGCGGCGCTGGCCAAGCTGCTGCCGATGCAGAGGAAGGACTTCGCCGGCTTGTTTGAGGCGATGGAAGGCTTCCCGGTGGTAATCCGGACGCTCGATCCCCCGCTGCACGAATTCCTGCCGAAGCGGGAAGAACTGATGGTGGCGATCGCCAAGTTGCCCCATGCCTCGACAAAAGAGAAGAAGGAAATGGCTGAGAGGTTCGGCTGCAAGGTAGGTGAGCTGAAGAAGCATCTGCCGGTCGTTCTGCATCGTGTCGAGGAGTTGCACGAAATGAACCCGATGCTGGGGCATCGCGGTTGCCGTCTCGGCATCACGTATCCCGAGATCACGGAAATGCAGGCCAGGGCGATCTTTGAAGCCGCCGTGCAGGTGGCCAAGAAGGGCAAGAAGATTATTCCGGAAGTAATGATTCCGCTGGTGGGCGGCTATCGTGAGCTCGATCACCAGAAGGAGATCGTAGTTCGAGTGGCGACCGAAGTGCTGGCCAAGGGGGGCATGCCCGATCTGAAGTATTACGTCGGGACGATGATCGAAATACCGCGCGCGGCCATCACGGCCGACGAGGTAGCGCAGTACGCGGAATTCTTCAGCTTCGGCACGAATGATCTGACGCAGACGACGATGGGCTTGAGCCGCGATGACTATACGAAATTCAACGCGGAGTACGAAAATCTGAAGATCTTCAAGACGGATCCTTTCGGGTCGCTCGACCAGGAAGGGGTTGGCAAGTTGATCGAGATGGCGATCGGTTTGGGCCGCAAGACGCGTCCCGACATTGAGATCGGCATCTGCGGCGAGCATGGTGGCGATCCGGACAGCGTGGCGTTCTGCTATCGCGCGGGGATGAACTATGTGAGCTGCTCTCCGTATCGGGTACCGATTGCCCGTTTGGCGGCGGCACAAGCGGCGCTGGCAAAAGGCGCCAAGACAGAGAGCCGTACGGCATAGAGTTCAACGGATGGAAACATCCGTTTTGGTGGGAAAAAGGCGGTGGCCCGGAAAGGCTCACCGCCTTTTTCTATTTCTGATTGCGGCGGAAATCGGGGATCGCAAGGGAAGCGCCTTTGGCGCGGGCCGATTGGGTAGTCAAAGCGATGAGCGAGCTCCACTCAACACTGTCATAGACGTTAATGGGGGAGGGCTGCCGCTGTTGGAACGCTTCGAAAAAAGCGCGGAGCGTAAACCAGTCCGCGCCGCCGTGGCCGGAGGTTCTTGCCCGGCCGGCGTTCGCCTGCCAGCGGGGGTCGTCAAATCGGCGCTCATAGGGCTCCCAATCGCCCCAGGAGGCCTCTCCGTGCACGCCGGCAAGCCAGATGGAGCGAAGACCCTCGGCATCACGAAAGACACCACGGGTGCCTTGGAGAAGATAATGCGTGGTGCTGACAGTGGGCCGGGCCGAAACGGTATCGAGCCGGAGAGTGATGAGCTTGCCTTGAGTGGTTTCGATGAGCGCGGTGGAGGCGTCCGCGAGGAATCGCTGCCAGTCGCGCTGGCGATTCATGCGGAGAGGCGGGGCGATGCGCGCGGTGAGCGAGGCGAGCCGGTGTGACTTGCCGAGATCGAGCCACTGGGCAACGGGCCCGATGGCGTGGGTCGGGTACCAGTTGGCATAATCGCGCATCAGTTCACCGCGCCAGCTCAAACCGCCGCGAGAATGAAAAGCATAGTGGGGCAAGGAGTGGAGGTAGGCGCAATCGGCGTAGGTGAGCTCACCGAGCAGGCCAGCGCGCGCCATGGCGAGCACGGCGAGATTCGAGCGGTAGTAGCAGCAGTTTTCCGCCATCATGTAAAGTCCGCGCGTGCGCTCGACGGCCGCCACTAATTGCCAGCATTCCTCGATGGTGACGGCCGCGGCAACTTCACTCAGCACAGCCTTACGGGCATTCAATGCATCGATGGCGATCCGGGCATGAGTTTGTTCAGGCGTAGCGATGAGGACGGCATCGAGCGAAGAAAAATCGAGCAAGGCCTGATGGTTTGCAAATACGCGAGGCGGGCGGGGCAGGCGGCTGAGAAGCCGGTCTGTCTGGGCGGGTTCGATATCGCAAATCGCGGTGATCTCGACATCCGGCATCGAGGCGGTGAGCAGCGCGAGCGAGGTACCGCGATTGCCGGCACCAATCACACCCAACCGGACAGGAGGCGGAGCGAGAAAGCCGGCGAGGAAAGTGCGGCGCTGCATGATTCTCAAATCGTCTCAGACTTCCAGGCCAATCGCGCGCATCAGCTCGATGGCGTTCGAGTGCGTTACGACACCGGGGCGCACGCGATAGTCAAATTGCATCTTGCCGTCGATCAGTTGGTCTTCAAAATGGAGGTTCGCCGCGCGGGGCGCCAACTCTTCGACAATCCCGGTAAGGGCCAAATCATGAGTTGTGGCGATGCCCACGGCGCCGCGACCCACCAGATTCCGCAGGATGGCCTCGGCGCCAATGCGGCGATCGTGGGAGTTAGTGCCACTCAGGATTTCGTCGAGCAGAAAAAGTACCGGAAGCGGGTTGAGAGTCAAATTCATCACATCACGGAGGCGGAGGATCTCGGCAAAAAAACGGGAGATGTTGCCTTGGAGGGAATCATGGGTGGCGATGGAGGCTCCAATTTGAAGCGGAGACCATTCAAAGCTATTGGCGAGCACAGGGGCACCAGCCTGAGCAAGCACGAGATTCGCGCCGATGGTGCGCATAAAGGTACTTTTGCCGGACATATTGGAGCCGCTGACGAGAAGCAGCCGCAGCGGGGAGCCGAGTTCAACATCGTTCGCCACCGCCTGCCCGGAGGGCATCAAGGGATGAATGAGGCCAGTGGCGCGCAAGCAGGGAGTATGGGGCGAAAGAGTCGGGAAGATCGATTCGGGATGCTCAAAACGGAAGGTGGCCAGAGAGGTGAGAGCTTCCATAGCGGCAACGGCTTCGATCCAGCGGCGGAGGGCTTGGCCGTGACGGGCGCGCCAGCCTTCGAGGGCGAGAGCGAGATGGAGGTCCCACAAAACAAGAGGACCCAGAAGGCGCACGATGAAGTGATCCCGCGAGTCGACAAAGTCCATGTACCGCCGCAGTTGTTGAATGCAGCGCGAAGGCGTAGCCCCCTCTGAGTCAAGCGAGGCACGAAGACTCTGGAGCAGAAGCGCGGAGAATTGCCGGTCTTCCATACGAGCCAGGAGGCTCGCAATCAATGCCACTTCCGTGGCCGCACCCTCCGAGCTGCGCAAGACCTGATGAATAGCGCGCCGGCGATGGAACAACACGAATCCCGCCGCGAGGCCCACGCTGAGATAGAAGATGCGCAGATAGGGCCAGCCTGAGCCGAAGAGGTCCGCCAATAGGGCGAAAACGGCGACAAGACCCAAGAGGGAAAGCAGGCCGTAGAGAAGCTTGGGGGCCCCGGCGAAGGGTGTGGAGGAAGATTCACCCCAATCCAACAGGAAACAGGCAGCGACATCACGGGTCTTCGCGGCTCCAATCGTGGCAAGATCTTCCCGCAGTTGGAGGTCGGCAGCGATTTCCTCGACGGCGGACTGCCTCTCGCGAATCGTGGCGGGCGAAGCGGGTTGAAGCAGCCAGTTAGCCAAATGCGACTGACCGAGGGCCGAGCGAGCCTGGCAAAGATACTCGAACAAAGAGCCGGTTCCAAACAAATCGAGATCATTGGCATAGCAATGTTCCGCGGGCCGGAAGGCCAGACCGGCTACGCCAGTACCCGCCCACCTGCCCGCGATACGTTCAAGGGCGCGCTCATGGTAAGCGATGGCGCGGCGCTGGCTTTCAGCAATTCTCTCGAGCAAACGCATGCGCCAGCCGACAGAGAGAAAGACAAGAGTGTCGATTCCGCACCACCACCAAAGAGAAAGCCAGAGGGTCAGCAGGAAACCAGCTGCGACAAGCAGGCGGACATTGCCGAGTTGACGGATCTGCCGGTCGGTGCGAGCCAATTCCGCTTGGCAAGCCGACAGCCGCTGCTGATAAATTACGGCGGGCATTGGTCTCAAGACAAGTTCCGCAATTCAGCAGCGAAGGCGAGAGCACGCCGGCGGTCTGGCATGGCAATGAAGATGGTGTCGTCACCGGCGATCGTACCTACGACGTTGGGATACTGCTCGGTGTCGAGGGCAATGGCGAGACTCATCGCGTGGCCTGGAGAGGTGCGTAGGACAACAAGATTCTGGGCTGCTACCGCGGAGACCATGAATTCGCGGGCCAGCGACAGGAAGTTGGCGCTGCGCTTGCCGAGATCCGCATAGCCCCGGGGAGTTTTCACCAACCCCAACTCGCGGATGTCGCGGGAGAGGGTGACTTGAGTCGCATCGATACCGCGGCGCTTCAGCAACTGAGCCAATTGCTCCTGAGTGTGAACTTCGGCCGCATCGATCAGCCGGAGAATCTGCTGATGACGCTCGGATTTGTTCATAGTGATTGCAGTCTGGCGCGCGCTTCGACCAGCGCGGAAGCAACACTTTGGGGAGCAGTGCCGCCCGGAACCGCGCGGGTCTGCATGCCGTGACGGGGATCCTTAAGGATGAATACAAAGTCAGGAGTGAAATGGGGGTCGAAGGCCTGCAATTCCTCGGCGGTGAAATCGGCGGGGTTCTTACCGGACTTGATTCCATGAAGAACGAGACGGCCAGCCAGTTTATGAGACTGGTGAAAAGGCATGCCGGCGCGGGACAGGGCCTCGGCGATATCGGTAGCTACCACCCAGGACTCGGCGCAGGCTTTTTCCGGAATAGCTGGCTTGAGAGTTAGATTCTGGGCAACAATCGTCGTCATATTCAGGCACTGTATAGTCTGGTCGGCAGCGTCGAAGAGTTGTTCCTTGTCTTCCTGCATGTCGCGATTGTAGGTGAGCGGCAGGCCCTTGATCGTGACGAAGAGAGCGGAGTAGGCGCCGTAGACGCGTCCACACTTGCCGCGAATCAGCTCAAGCGAATCAGGGTTTTTCTTTTGCGGCATCAGACTGGAACCGGAGGTGACGGCATCGGACAAATCGAGCCAGCCGAATTCCTCCCCCGAGTAAAGAATCCAGTCTTCGGCAAGACGGGAGAGATGGAGCATGATGAGGTTGGCGGCGTGCATGTAGTCGAGCACGAAATCGCGGTCCGCGCTGACATCCATGGAATTGCGCGTGATCGACGCGAAACCGAGATCGCGAGCGATCGCATTGCGGTCGAAGGCAAAGGCGCTGCCGGCGAGGGCTCCGCTGCCGAGGGGTAGTACGTTCGTGCGGTCGTAGGTCTGGCGTAAACGCTCCACGTCGCGGGCAAACATCTCGAAGTAGGCAAGCAGGTAGTGAGGCCAAAGCACGGCCTGAGCCCGCCGCAGATGAGTGTAGCCAGGGATGGCGGCCTGGGGGTGCTTGGCAGCCAAATTGAGCAACTCTCCCATCAGGGAGCGGGTCGCGGCGATGGTGGTCTCAATAGTGGAGCGCAGCCACAATCGTGTGTCGAGGGAAACCTGTTCGTTGCGGCTGCGGCCGGTGTGAATCTTGTCGGCGAGAACGCCGGTCTTTTCCTTGAGCTGGCGGATGACGAACGAGTGGACGTCTTCGTCGTTGGCGCCATGAAAATAGTTTGGATTCCTTGCTTCGGTTTGAATCTCGTCGAAGGCGCGCACGATGCGGGCCCGTTCCTCCGCGTTCAAGATACCGACGCTTTCGAGCGCGCGGGCAAATGCTTGTGAGCCTTCGATGTCAGCCTCAATCAGGCGCTTGTCAAAGTGAAGCGATTCAGAAAACTTCTCAAAGAACTTATCCTGGCCGGCTTCAAAGCGGCCTCCGTATAGCTTTTCTTGCATGAAGATCCTTTTCCTAGGAGAGCAGCATAAGTAGTAACGCCTTCTGAGCGTGCAGGCGATTCTCCGCCTGATCGAAAACGGCGGACTGTGCCGACTCGATCACTTCGCCGGTCACTTCCTGGCCTCGTTTGGCGGGCAGGCAATGGAGAAAGATGGCGTTGGCCGAGGCGGCGGACATGAGGCGGGAATTGACGGTAAAGCCCGCGAAGATCTTCATGCGCTCGGAGGCTTCCGCTTCCTGCCCCATGCTGGTCCAAACGTCGGTGTAGACAGCATGGGCGCCGGAGACGCCCGCTAACGGATCTTGTGTAACTGTGATGCTGCCGCCCGATTCGCGAGCGAACAGAGTGGACTGGTCCACAATCGCGGAGTTGGGCTCATAGCCGGGAGGGCAAGCAACACAGACATGCATACCCGAGCGCGCGCCATTGATCATCAATGAGTGAGCGACGTTATTGCCATCGCCCACGAAGGTCAGCTTCAGACCGCCGAGGCCGCCAAAGCGCTCTTCGAGCGTCTGCAGATCGGCAAAGCTTTGACAAGGATGGTAGAGATCACTGAGGGCGTTGATCACCGGCACGCTCGACCATTCTGCCAATTCATCAATCGTGGATTGGAGAAAGGTACGGGCGACGATTGCGTTTGTCCAGCGGTCGAGATTGCGGGCGATATCCTTGGTGGGCTCGCGATCACCAATCGGACCGATGCTCGATACGGCATCGCCGCCCAATTGCTTTATGGCCAGCTCGAAGGTCAGGCGGGTCCGGAGGGAGGGCTTCTCAAACAGGAGGCTGAGATAGCGGTGCCGCAAGGCAGACGCGTAGCGAGTGGGATGGCGCTTCACATCGGCGGCGAGGTCAAGAAGCTGCCGCAACTCGAGGCCCGAGAGAGACAAGTCACTGGTGAGATCACGGGCGGCGATGGCCGGTGACCGCGGGGCGGTATCAGACACAAGTGCGGCAGGCATGACTGTATTATTATTCAACCCTTATGAATAATAATACACTAGAGGCCGAGAAGCTTCAGGATCAGAGGCGCGACATCGACCGAGCGCATCGATACCGGGCGGGACTGTAATTGCGGCCCATGGGCGAGAAAGAGTGCCAGCAAATCGGGCCGGGTGGGGAGCGGCCCATGAACGCCCCGGGGAATCGAATACGACTCGAAAACCGGCTCCTTGGGGGCGCTGGACAAATAATAGCCGGGAGCCAAATCAAAGTAAAGATCGCCACCAAATTCACCACCGATACCGAAGCGGGCCCGGGCCTCGGCGGGAAGAAACCAGGAAGCGAATACGGACGTTTCGCCATCACGGAGATGGCTCAAGCGGCTCCGCAACTCCGCGAGCAGGGCATCATCACGCCGGTCCTTGAGACGAAGAAACGAGTCCTGGGCCCAGACGCGATTTGCGTAGCCCCACTGCCGCAACAACGTGTTCAAGCGAAACTCACGCCGGGCTGAGGTCATGCCATGATCGCTGACGATGAGAACGTGGTCGGCGGGACCCAGCAGTTGGCGCAATTCGTGGATGCGCCAATCGATGATCTGGTAACCCCAGCGGCGCCATGGCTCCTGGAAGCGGTCTCCCTGCTTGTAGCTACCCCACCAAACATGAAGCAAGTCGTCGGCAGTGGAAAGGTAATCGATGAGGAGACGGGGATTGAACTCCGCCAGAAGCGCACGCGCATGACGCATGGTTTGACGGGCATGAAGCTCTAGAGTCTCGAGCCAGCGGCGCTCCGCAATGCCATCGGTGGAGCGGGGACCCAAGCGGCCCTCCTCATAGAAACGTCCGGCGCCGTTGCCGATGAAGGCACCGGCTGTTTGCAACAGCCGCTTCTTGAATCCTTCGTTTTGCGTCTCGCCGTTGTGGCAGACACTGATGGGCTTGGCTTCGGTTTGGTAGAGAAGAAACTGCTTGCCGCTCTCGGCAAGCTCAAAAAGGCGGAAGTGAACGGCGGCAATCCCGGCAATGGGAAGAGCTTGGCTGAAGTAACGCGCCAGCGGCCTCGCTGGGTGACTGGCTAGGGGAGGATCCATTTCGGCCGACTTGAGAGGAGCGTCGACATAACGCGCTCCGGAGCGGGCCGAGAGGCGAATGGTGTCGTATTGAAAGCCCTTGGCGAAAACAGCTCCGGTAAATTGCAGCCGGCCGGAAGTGTATTGAAAGTAGAGAACGGGGCGGCGAGAGGCGGGCGGCGGGGCAAAGCGGGCTGGTGATTCCGGAAGCCACTCAACTTCCTCGCCGCGCAGCAATCGCTGGGGCGAGAGTTCCTCTGTCTGATAACCATTGATCAGCGTGACGCCAGATCCACTGTTGTGAGCATTACAGGGGAAACCCTGCGTAGGATTGTGGGCGACCGAGCGAATTCCGGAAGCAGCCGCCTTTACCCAGAAGGTATCGGCGCGGAGGTATTCACCGCGAAAACCATTGACGCGGCGATCGAACTCAAGAGGGATTTGATTGGCTGTGATGCCATTGCGGTCGCCATAAACCCCGGTGAAGAGGCTGGCATGGGCGGGCGCGGTAAGGCTCGGAAAGGCGGACTGCATGGGAGCATAAATGCCCTCGGCCGCCAGTTTGTGCATTGTGCGGAGTTCTTGCGCGGCTGGGTCTTCCGAGAAGGCTTCGAAACCAAGGCCGTCAAGGCTGATGAGATAAACGCGTCCCTGCTGCTGTGCCAAAAGGGAAAAGCAGAGCGCTTTCAGAAGCAGCAATCGCAACATGAGGCTAGCCTTTCGCAACAATGTTCACGAGCTTGCCGGGCAGGACGATCACTTTAGCGACGGGCTTACCGGCGATAAAGGCGATGACCTTTTCGTCAGACAGCGCGGCGGACTCAAGAGCGGCGGCAGGCGCGCCATTCGGCGCCTTAATCTTACTTCGCAGTTTTCCGTTCACCTGGACGGGGATCTCGATTTCATCCTCTTGGAGGTAAGCCGCATTGACGCTGGGCCAAGGATGCTGGGAGATGGGTCCCGTGAGACCCAATTCCTCCCAAAGCTCGGCACTAAGGAACGGGGTGAAGGGCTCAAGTAGCTGCGTGAGAGACCGCAGGATCTCGGGCAAGGCCGCTGAGGTCAATCCTTCTTCGCAGAGGTAGAGCTCGTTTGTGAGTTCCATAAGAGCGGCAATACAGGTATTGAAGTGCCAGCGCTGCTCGAAATCGAGAGTAATCTTGGCGATCGTCTGATGCAGTTTACGCAAGGCCCGCTTGTCGGCGGCGCTTAACTCGCCGGGTTGGGCGGCGAGGCGGTCGGCGTTGCGGGTAACGAAACGATAGACGCGGCTGAGGAAGCGGTATTGGCCTTCAACGCCGCTTTGCTGCCAGTCCATGTCCTTGTCGGGAGGAGCGGCAAAGAGCACATAGAGCCGGCAGGTGTCGGCGCCGAAAGCGGCCACGAGTTCTTCCGGGTCGACGATATTGCCTAGACTTTTGGACATCTTGGCGCCATCCTTAAGGACCATGCCTTGCGTGAAGAGTTTCGTGGCGGGTTCGCTATTGGTGATCAACCCCAGGTCGCGCATGACTTTGGTCCAGAATCGCGAATAGATCAGATGAAGGATGGCGTGTTCGACGCCGCCGATGTACTGATCGATCGGGAACCATTGAGCCACCACCGCGGGATCAAACGCAGCCGTGCTGTTATGGGGATCGCAATAGCGGTAGAAATACCAGGAGGAATCGACGAAGGTGTCCATGGTGTCGGTTTCCCGTCGCGCCGCGGCTCCGCACTGGGGGCACGCCGTGCGCCAGAATTCTTCGTGGCGGGCTAGCGGAGATTCTCCAGCGCCGGTGATCTCGACATCAAGCGGCAAGACCACGGGCAGTTGATCGTCGGGCACCGGCACCACACCACATTGGGAACAGTGCACCATGGGGATGGGAGTGCCCCAGTAGCGCTGGCGCGAAACGCCCCAGTCCTTCAGGCGGTAAGTGATTGCCGCCTGGCCGAAGCCACTCGCCTCGGCATGCGCGGTCATGCGGGAACGCGCCTCGGGAGTGGGCAGACCGGAGAATTCTCCGGAGTTGATGCTGATACCGTACTCACAAAAAGCTTGCTGCAGCGGCGCGGCCAATTCCCCGCTCGCGGGCTGGACCACGGGAACGATGGGGATCCCATATTTCGTGCAGAACTCAAAATCACGCTCATCGTGAGCGGGAACGGCCATGATCGCACCGGTGCCATAACCCATCAGCACAAAGTTACCGATCCAGATGGGAGTTTGAGCGCCATTAAAGGGATTGAGAGCAAAGCGCCCCGTGGCGAAGCCATCCTTCTCGAGGCTGCTCGGATCTTTTCGGCCCTGATCATCCACCATGGCTTTGAGACGTGCTTGCTGGCCGGGCCCGGCCAGGACAGCGGCCAGAGGATGTTCTGGAGCGAGGATCAGGCAGGTAGCCCCGTGGATCGTATCAATGCGAGTGGTAAAGATTCGAATCCGGTCCGCGGAGCCCTCGATCGTGAAATCGACCTCGGCGCCCTCACTCTTGCCAATCCAATTCCGTTGCATGGTAAGGACGCGTTCGGGCCAGCCGCCCTCCAGGGTGCTGATACCGTCGAGCAATTCTTCGGCATAGGCCGTTGTTTTCAGAAACCATTGCTCCAGGCTGCGCTGTTCGACAGGAGTACCCTCATGCCGCCAGCAGCAACCGTCGACCACCTGTTCATTGGCGAGAACCGTTGCGCATTGCGGGCACCAATTGACCAGGGATTCCTTCCGGTAGGCAAGTCCCCGCTCATACATGCGCAGGAAGAACCACTGGTTCCAGCGGTAGTATTCCGGCTCGCATGTTGCCACTTCACGATCCCAGTCGAGGGAAAAGCCAAGGCGCTTGAGGCCTTTTTTCATCTGCGCGATATTTCGCAGAGTCCACTCGCGCGGCTGGCGGCCGGACTTCAGGGCGGCGTTCTCCGCCGGGAGGCCAAACGCATCCCATCCCATCGGATGCAGCACCTCGTAGCCGCGCATGCGCATGAAGCGGGCCAAGGCGTCACCAATGGAATAGTTGCGGGCGTGGCCCATGTGCAGGCGGCCACTGGGATATGGCAACATTTCGAGCACGTAATACTTGCGGGTAGGATTCTCTGGCGTCTTGTACAGTGTGGGATCCTGCTCCCAGCGGGCATGCCATTTTTCTTCGATGGCTTGGTGTTGGTATTGCTTTTCGGGCATTGGAATGAGCTAAAGGTTCAGGGTAGCGCGCCTAGCGATAGTAGTTCTTAAGCCAGACATGACGGCGCATGATGGCGAGTTCTTCCGGGCGGAGAGGGCCGAGGTCACTGACAGCACAATTTGACTCGACGGTAGCGATGCGGCGCATGCCTGGAATCACGGTGGAGACCGCCGGATGAGAGAGACAAAATCGCAGGCAGCGCTGGGCCAGAGTGCCGGCGATGCCTGCGGTGGCAGCGGCCAGTTCGGCTGCGCGATCAAGGACCTGAGCAAGGCGGCCGTCGCGGAAATACCAGGCACGGAAATCATCCGGCTCGAAGCTGGTTTCAGCGGACAGCGTGCCGGAGAGAGCGCCTTCGTCAAGCGGAACGCGCGCCAGAACACCCACGCCATGCTCCTCGCAGGCGGGGAAAAGCCAGCGCTCTGGAGTCTGATCGAAGACGTTGTAGATCACCTGCACGGTGTCAATCAATCCACTGGAGACGAGGTCCAGGGCCGACTCCGGCTGATGATCATTGATCGAGACGCCAAAGCAGCGCACCTTTCCGCTCTTCTTGAGATCTTCGATCGCCCGGCGCCATTCCTCCTGGAAGAACCAGATCGGATTCCAGACATGGAATTGCTGCAGATCGATTTGTTCCATGCCAAGATTCCGCAGGCTGGTTTCGGTGCATTCGATGGCGTACTGATAGGGAAATACTGCTTCGATTCCGACGCCGGGTGCGGCTGGCCAGATGCGGTTCTTCGGAGGAATTTTTGTGGCGACATAGATCCGGTGGCCGCAGTCGCGGATTGCCCGGGCAATCAGTGCTTCGCTGTGACCTTCGTTATAGGCCAAGGCGGTATCGATCCAGTTAAGCCCCAGATCCATTGCTCGCCGCAGGGCCGCGAGACTCGCGCCGTCGTCGCCGCCGAGCCATTGTTTTCCGCCAATTCCCCAGGCGCCATAGCCAATGTCGCTGACTTCAATTCCGGTACGTCCCAGCTTACGGTACTTCATAGCTTCATTTTCCTTTGTATGCTGTGGGCATGGGGCGTTTTTTGCAAAGCATCCTGATCATGGCGCTTACGGCTGTTGCCGCGCAAAACTATCGCCTGTACTTGAAGGATGGGGGCCACCACATGGTGCGGGAGCACAAAGTGGAAGGCGACCGGGTCCGCTACTACTCGGTGGAACGGGGGGATTGGGAAGAAATCCCGCTCGAGCTCATCGACTTGAAAAAGACACAGCAGGAGCTGTCAGTGCGAGAGGAATCCGCGCGCAAGGAACGGCAGGTCGTCGCCGAAGAGGCCGCCCTCGAGCGGGAAATGCGCCGCATCGTCGCGAGTATTCCCGAGGAGCCGGGCCTCTACAAATTGGGCAACGACGGCAAGATCATTACGCTCAAGCTTGCCGAATCGACACTAGTGACCGACAAGAAGCGGCAAACGCTCAAGCTGCTCTCACCAATCCCAATTGTGGCCGGCAAGAGCACGGTGGAGCTTGCCGGAGAGCGCGCGGCGATTGCTTACGCCGAGCGGCGGCCAGAGTTCTACCTGCGGCTGTCAAAACCGCAGCAATTCGCTCTGGTCCAGCTAACTCCCAAAAAGGGAGCACGCATTGTCGAAATCGTACAAAGCATCCCAGTCAGCAAAGAAAGATTTGAGGAGCGCAAGGAGCTGGAGATTTTCCGGCAACAGTTGGACGAAGGGCTTTTCAAAGTCTGGCCGCAGGCAGATTTGACCATGGGTGAATACGCTTGGATTGAATTCACCGAAGGGCAAGTGAACCTGATGATCTGGGACTTCCGGATTGAGTAGCCTAGCGCTCGTGCACGTCTTCGAGATAGGTATAACCGTGCATTCCTTCTTCGTAGAAACGCAGCAGGCGGCCTGACTCCTCATAGCCGATCTTGCCTTGACGTACAGCCAGTTCCACATCTCGGCGGAACTTCTCCTGCAAATCCTTACTGGAGAACTGAACGTAGTCGAGAACCTCACGAACGGTATCACCGCGGATAACGGCTTCAATCACATTTTCATTCTGTTCATCCAGCGTGACGTGCACGGCGTGGGTATCACCCAACAGGTTATGCAGATCGCCGAGAATTTCCTGATAGGCACCGACGAGAAAGGCACCTAGGTAGTAGGGCGATCCGTTGTAGCTGTGAAGGGGCAGAAATTTCTTGACGTCGCGGCGATCAATGAACATGTCGATCTTACCGTCGGAATCACAGGAAATATCGCCGAGAATACCATTCGAGGCAGGCCGCTCATCCAAGCGATGAATGGGCATCAGCGGGAACAACTGCTTAACGGCCCAGGAATCGGGCATCGACTGAAACAGGGAGAAATTGCAGAAATAGGTATCCGACATCATGGCGTCGAGATTCTCAAGTTCCTCGGGGATTTCGTCCATGCTGGCAAGATGACGCTGAATTTTCCGGCCGATCGCCCAATACAAGCTCTCGCATTGCGCGCGCTGCTCGAGGGACATGTAACCAAGGCTAAACAGATTCAGCGCGCTATCCAAGGATTGCTGAGCATCATGGAAGGTCTCAAGAACATTCTTCTGGCTCAAGCTCTTCAACGCCTCATAAAGGTCGATCAGGGGCTGCTCGGCGTCCTCGGGCAGTGAAATCGGTACTTCTTCGGTACCGAACCCGCTGACTCCCAGCACATTAAAAACCAGCAGGCTGTGGTAGGCGGCAATCGCCCGCCCGCTCTCGGTCATGATGACCGGATGATCGATCTCGGCCTCATCACAGACATTTTGGATGTGATAGACAACGTCGGCCGCATATTCCTGCAGCGTGTAGTTCACGCTCGACTCGAAGTCCGTCTGGGAACCGTCGTAGTCAATGCCCAGCCCGCCCCCCACGTCCATGACCTCAAGCCCCGCCCCGGCTTTCTTCATGCCGGCATAGCAGCGGGCAGCCTCAGTAACCGCGGCTTTAATCTGGCGGATGTTCGTAATCTGGCTTCCCAAGTGAAAGTGCAAGAGCTTCAGGCAGTCTTCCATACCCAGGCTTTTTAAGTGTTCCACCGCGCGGAGTGCCTCGCTGACGGTGAGCCCGAACTTGGAGCGATAGCCCCCCGAACTCTTCCAACGGCCAGAACCACGGCTGGCCAGCTTGATGCGGATCCCGATTGAGGGCCGCACACCCACTTTTTGGGCATACTTGATGATCAGCTCGAGTTCGGTGTACTTCTCCACGATCGGAGTGATGTTGCGGCCGATCTTGCGGGCGAGCGTGACCATCTCTATGTACTCGTCGTCCTTGAAGCCATTGCAGACAATCGGTGTTTCGTTGTCGGCGACGCCAAGTACAGCAAGCAATTCAGGCTTCGAGCCAGCCTCGAGACCGAAGCCAAAGGGCCGGCCATAGGCGTAAACTTCCTCGACTACCTGGCGCTGCTGGTTCACCTTGATCGGAAAAACACAGATGTAGTTGTTCTTGTAGTTGTGCTCCGCAATGGCAGTCAGAAATGCCTGATGGATCTCGGCGAGGCGGTGCTTGAGGATTTGGCCGAAGCGAATCAGAATGGGCGCCTGAATGCCGCGCATGCCAAGCTCGTCAACGAGCTTTTTCAAGTCCAGCTTGCGGGCTGCCTCTTTCTCGGGGTGCACTTGTAGATTGCCATTTTCACCAACAGTGAAATAGCCCTTACCCCAACTCGCCACGTCGTACAACTCCGCGGCATCAGTCGTAGTCCAACGCTCGGTTGGCTCCCAGGCGGCGGCCGGATCGGCCAGCTTCAGGTTCAACTTCCCAATTCCTCCAAAACAAAAACTTCAATTTGAGTGTCGTAAGAAATGATGCCCCCCGCAATAGATTTCGCGCATTGAAACCAAAAATTTATCCGTTCAATTCCGCGATGTAGACCTGGGTCGTTGCACTGCGGTCGCTGGCAAAGGCGATGCGCGTTTCCGAGTGGCTCCAACTGGGGTGCGGGTGAGTCCACTGCGGGCCGTAGACGGTGTCCGTGCCGGCCTCCATCCAACTCAGCGTCGCGGCCGACTTGGCCGCGCTGCGGGCAGCGTCAAAATCTTCTTTCAGCGCATAGCGCGAAGTGCGCCACTGGGAACCGCCGTTGCTTGCCTCCGGGCGACAGACATAGTGCGGCTTTCCACTGGCAACATCGACGATGTGGATGCCTCGGTCCGGATGATTGGTGTCACACAGCACACGGGTGCCGGCGCGATTCGGGGCAATGTGCCAGCAATTGAAATCACAGATTGTTGAAATTTCACGCGTCTCCCAGTTGAGGCGCCGCAACGAAAATGGCCACACGGTAAAGACAATGTCGCCGGTCTGACCCAAAAACGTCTCATGCACCACAAACTCGTCATTGCCGTGTTGATAAAGACACTCCAGCCCGGAGCCATCGCGGCGCATGCGGTGCATCCGGGGCGCCGGGTCTCCGGAAAACTCGATCCACTCGGGCTCGAGTGGATGAAATTGCGGATGGATAATCGTCCGCGGATAGGGATGAAACCGCCAGTTTGCTCCGCTCCACTCTCCGGTCAGAATTCCGTTCTGCCCGTCGATCTTGGCGGCGGCAGTCAACCAGGCGCCATCCGCACTGATGGAGCATTCGCCGATCGAGGCGCCTTCGCGGAAGGCAATTTGAGTTTCCACACCACTTTTCAAGTGCAGGCGATAAATGCCCCCCGCGCGAACAAAGCACAATTCTTCGCCGGTTGGGTGCAAGGCGGGCGAAAACGGATGCACTCCCACTGGGCCACCGGTCAGAGCACGCGGCGGCTCACTGCCATCGACGGGAAGCTCATGGATTTGCGCCGAGCCCGAGCGGTAGGAAGTAAAGAAAAGCCGGTCGTCTCCAGGCAGGAAACTCGATTGAAGAAAGTAAGAAGGATGGCTGATGGCGGGCTCGTCGGTCAACTGGCGAACCCGCGCACCGGAAAGCGAATCCAGGTATTCGATCATTTGCGGCCAAGGTAAAGATCGCGGCCCTTTACCAAAGCTTCGATCTTGCGATCGCTTACGCTTCGCTTCAGCATCCAGAACCCGCAGTCCGGGTGAATCCAACCAATCCGGCCCGGCCCCAGCGCTTTTTCGGCGCGATCAATGGAGCGGGCGATCTCCTCGGGACTCTCAATGTGGTTGACCTTGATGTCCACCACACCGATTCCAATCCGGATGTGACTGGCGACATGCTTGAGCGAGTCCAGGTCATCAACGGGACGGTGAGCCAGCTCGAGCACCAGATGGTCAACGTGAAGCGAGTTGAGAAATTCGATCAACTGCTGCCAGTGGCCTCTTTGAATGGTCTGCCCGCCGTAGTTGCCAAAGCACAAGTGAACAGCGCGGGTGCTGGTGATCGCATCGAGCACCAGATTCATGGATTTCGCTGCCAGCGGCCAATCCTGAGGGTTGCCAGGAATGTTTGCCTCATCCACCTGGACACAGGCGCAAGGAAGGTCCCGGACCTGGCCGGCCAGCACTTCTCCGATGGCCATCGTGAGCGCCTCAAAGCTGCCGTAATGATGATCGAGCAGAGTCCGCGACAGCATGTAGGGGCTGGTCACTGTGAACTTGAATGGGCCACCAGCGACGCTAGCTGCCAGTTCACAGTCGCCCAGCAGATTCAACGAACCTTGCGACAGCGGCCCTTCGACGACGCCCGCCGCCTTACGGCGGAATCCCATGGTCTGTTTGGCGGCGAAGGCTTCATGATCGGTCCGCCCGACTTGTGAACGGATACCGCCCATGGGCCGGATGAAGTATTCGATCATCCCGTTCGTGTCGGGGTGATTGATATCGAAGCGATAGAGTTCCCCATCGGTGGGCAGGTCAATACCCGCCTGCTTTTGGATATCGAAGACGACGCGCGTGGCATCGAGGCGGGCCTGCTCGCTGGGCAGCGCCGCGAGCCAGTCCGGAACCGGATAGGAACCAACGGTGGTAGTAAGAATTTCAGGATTAGACGACATAAGGCTTACGGTAATCGCGAGTGATCAGCTTGTCGGCGTCGGGGGCATTGACGAATTTTATGCGCCCCGCGTCGAATTCGAGCTTCTTGCCCGTACGGTAGCTGATGTTGGCGAGATGACAAAGGCCGGCTGAAAGAGCACCGATCTCAATGTCGGCATTCAGATCTTTATGGTTACGGCTCTTGATGGCCTTGAGGAAGTTTTCCATGTGGGGGGCGGTGTCCCAGATGCGGCCCTGCGGTTTGCCCTCTTCGCTCAACTGCAACTCCTCGCCCTTGTACACTTCGTATCCGTTGGCGTCGACGGCAAGAATTCCCTCCGAGCCGTAGAAGATGTTGCCGATCGTATTGGCGCCGCGCTTCTTGAGCGGCCACTCCGGACCACTCGGCAAGCCGCGAACCTCAAACTGGATCTGCTGGCCGTTGCCGTAATCAAATGTCGCCATCTGTGTGTTGGGAGTTTCCTGATCGTCGTCATAAACGAATTTGCCGCCGGTTGAAACAACATTCTTCGGCCACTCGACGCCCATCCCCCAACGGGCGATGTCCATTTCGTGCACACCCTGGTTGCCGATGTCCCCATTACCGGTGTCCCAGAACCAGTGCCAATTGTAAGCAAATCGCAGTTCCGTGAATTTGCGCATCGGCGCCGGACCGAGAAATTGATCCCAATCGACGCCGGGGGGCGGT
This sequence comes from Bryobacter sp. CoA8 C33, assembly GCA_019931185.1. Lineage (GTDB taxonomy): Bacteria > Acidobacteriota > Terriglobia > Bryobacterales > Bryobacteraceae > Bryobacter. The sequence goes on along the minus strand of JAINDK010000023.1, from coordinate 118,619 downwards.
GAGGCGAGTTCCGGTGCACGCCCGATCGACTTACGCCGCTTATAGCAAAGGGCCCGGCAAAGATAGATCTTACCGATCACGCCCTCGCGCAACATTTGCATCGCGCGGATTTTGTGAGCCGTGCTGCGGCTTTGTGATCCCACCTGCACCATGCGGCCGGTCTTGCGGGCGACTTCCACCATCCTCATCCCTTCGTAGATGTTGTGAGAGGCGGGTTTCTCGACATAGACATCTTTTCCAGCCTGACAGGCCCAGATGACTCCCAGGGCATGCCAATGGTTTGGCGTCGCCATGGAGACGGCGTCGACGTCCTTGTCAGCAAACACCTTCTTCATGTTGTCGTACTCGCGGGGCTTATTTCCGCCGGCCTTGATCACGAGTTGCTGGCCGCGCTCACGCGCCGCTTGATTGACGTCACAGACGCCAACAATGTTGACGAGATTTGGCAGAGAAGCGTAGGTATTGACATGGTCGCGGCCTCGGCCACCGAGGCCAACCTGAACAAGGTGGACGCGCTCATTGGCGCCCATTACGCGACTGGCGGACAACGCCGTCGCTGCTCCAAGAAAATAACGCCGGGAAGGGAAAAGAGATGACATCAGAACACTCTCCAGACTTGCTGAGTGTCATCATACAGTAAGCGTGATGAGGTTCAGCGGGAAGACAGCAATCGTGACCGGTGGAGCCAGTGGCATCGGAAAAGCGACAGCGGAGTTACTGGCGAGCGAAGGAGCCCAGGTTTTGGTTTGGGACCTGCAAGGTGAGCTACCCTCCGTGGATCTCACCGATGAGAATTCGATCCGCAAGGCCCTGATTCCTGTTGAGCGGGTTGACATCTTGGTCTACAGCGCCGGGGTCCAAACATACGGCACGGCCGTGAGCACGCCGGACGAGGTTTGGCAGCGCACACTGGAGGTCAATTTGAATGGAGCATTCCGGGTATGCCGGGCGGTTCTGCCGAAAATGCCCCCAGGTGGCGCCATCACGCTCGTGGGCAGCGTCCAATCCGTTGCCGCCGTTGCCAACAGTTGCGCCTATGTAACCTCAAAACACGCTCTTCTCGGCCTGACAAGGAGCATTGCTCTTGACTATGCTGCCGCGGGGATCCGCTGCAATTGTTTATGTCCGGGAGCGATCGATACGCCTATGCTTCGTTGGAGCGCCTCTCTCACTCCCGACCCCGAGGCAACGCTAGCCGCTTGCGCACGGGTGCATCCCTTGAATCGTCTCGGCAAGGCGGATGAAATCGCCCGGGCCGCCGCTTTTCTGTCCAGCGATGATGCCTCGTTCATCACAGGCACCGCGTTCATGGCCGACGGAGGAGCCATGGTCCCCGTTGGAGGCGCTGCGTTCCAGGACAGTGGCACCGCTCAGGCAGGTAAAGGCAATCAATAAACTGGCTCGACACTCTCGGCATCCAGCACGGTGGCGATGGCGTGCAAGACCGCAGCCAGCCGGACGCTGGCAAGAATCGTTTCCTCTCCGACACCCTTATCCCGCAGTACTTTTTCGTGGGAACTGACGCAGGTAGCACAATTGTTGATCGCACTCACGGCGGTGCACCACAACTCAAAATCCAAATGATCGGCGCCGTGGCTGCGCATGATGTTCATTCTGAGCCGCGCCGGAATTGTGGCAAATTTTTCATTTGGCGTCAGATGCAGGAAGCGGTAGTAAACGTTGTTCATCGCCATAACGGTCGCCGCCGCCTTGGCCCCATTTATCTGTTCGGGGCTTAGGTATTTCTCCGCTTCGGAAAAAATAGTTTCTGTCACTACCGCGTTGCGGCAGGTAATCGCCGCGGCAACCAATGTGCCCCAAGCCTGCACGGGTGTCAGTTCTGGCTGATTGATAAGTGAGCTGAGGTTCAGCTTCATATCCTTCCCGTAAGGAGGAAGTGAATCCAGCATTTTTTGAAAACTCATGATTCTGTCTCGTCCTGTTTGGCGGGAGAAAGGAGGCGGCAGGATGCCGCCTTCTCCCTGTCCGATAAAAAACTCCCGCTAGAGCTTGATCACTTCCTCGCCGGGTTTCCAATTGCAGGGGCACAGTTCATCCGTCTGGAGAGCATCGAGAACGCGAATCACTTCCTGCGGATTGCGGCCCACGCTCAAGTCGTTCACCATGACGAAGCGGATGATGTTCTGCGGATCCACTATGTAGGTGGCGCGCTGGCATACACCCGCGTTCGGATCGAGAATTCCCAGGGCAGTGCTCAACTCCCGCTTCACGTCCGCCAGCATCGGGAAGGGAAGATTCTTTAGATCCTCATGGTTGTTACGCCAGGCCAGATGTACAAATTCGCTGTCGGTTGAACCACCGAGCACCTGCGCATCACGGTCCGCAAACTCCTGATTCAGCTTGCCGAAAGCCGCGATCTCAGTCGGGCAGACAAAAGTAAAGTCCTTGGGCCAAAAGAAGTAAACCTTCCATTTACCACCATAAGAAGAATCCGAAATGGTCTCGAACGCTTTGTTCTTGTCCGTGCTGACCGTGGCCGTTACAGAAAAACCAGGGAAAGCCTGTCCCACTCCAAGCATAATTTTCTACCTCACTTTAAATTTTGGATCAATGCCGGTTTGCTGCCGCACACTTCCGGCAAAGCCCGAGCACTTCCACAGTAAAGCGATGCACGGAGAAGCCCTTTGGGAGCGATTTCTTTAGCCGGATCGGCTCGAAATCGTCCTCGGACAAATCCTCGATCGCCTTGCACTGGGTGCAAACCAGATGATGATGAGGCTCAAGATTATTCTCGAGCCGCAAGGATCCATGATGCACGCTCACTTCGCGCAGCAAGCCATGCTCCACAAAGATCTTGATGTTGTTGTAAACCGTAGCCAAGGAAAGAGAAGGAATCTGGCGGCGAACCCGTTCATAAACATCTTCCGGGGCGGGGTGATCCCCCATGGCCATCAGTTCCTGGTAGATCACCAAGCGCTGATGAGTGAACGACAAGCCGGCCGCGCGACAACGTTCCCGCAGTTCCGTGGTGGCAACGGCGGCCTTCTCTTTCATAACTCTTATTATTTTAGAATTCTTCTAATTTGTCAAACTAGGCATCACCAATACTTCGACCCGGCTTCGCATCGCGCGGTCCCGCAAGATCCGGTGTGTTGCTTTTTGAAAATCCGCTTCACGCGCCTCGTTAATGTTCGGCACGAACTTCTGCGGGTTGCGATCCACCAGGGGGAACCAGCTGCTCTGGATTTGAATCATGATGCGGTGCCCTTTTCGGAAGCTGTGGTGCACGTCCGGCAGAATCCATTCCACCTTTTCTGGCTGGCCCGCCGTAAACGGTTTGGGAGTCGAGTAACTATCGCGGAAGCGCGCCCGGAAGACCTCGCCGCGGACCAGCATCTGATAGCCGCCCATGCTGACCCCCTTGGGATTCGGATTGGGATCGGGAAAATCATTCGGGAAGACGTCTATCAGCTTTACGATCAGGTCGGCATCCGTACCCGTGGTCGACAAAAAAATCGTGGGCCGCACTGGGCCGGCCAAAACCACATCCTGGTCCAACTCCTCACTGACATAGGTCAGGACATCGGGCCGCGTGGAGGCGTGCCGCTGATCCATCACCATGTACTCCCGCGTCATTCTGTTGGCGATCTGCGGAATGTAGGGCACGGGATGCGCTGGGTCGCTCACGTACTCATCAAAGCCAGCGGTATTCTCCGGCTGGAAAAAGGAAAGCTTGCCGTCCGCGTGAAAGTACAGAGTCCTTGCTACAGCCTGTTTCGGGGGCCAGGCATCATATTGCCGCCAGACATTCGATCCGCTCTCGAACATCGTTGCCTTTGGCAGTTGCGGATCGGGCCCGTCCTTGAGAATGTGCTTGAAGTAGGGCAACTCCACGTTTTCCCGGTACCAGTCACTGGTCTTGGCGTTGAAGCTGATGTCGCCCAGGCTCAAACCGGCATCACGGGCCCAGCCGCCATGAAACCAAGGCCCCATTACAATGCGATTGCCGTTTGTCGAGCCTTGCTTCTCGACACTCTTGAAGACTTCGAGGGCGCCGTAGAGATTCTCGGCATCAAAAAAACCTCCAATGGTCAAAACCGCGGGCCGGATGTTTTTCAGATGGGGCCGCAGGTTGCGCGACTGCCAGAATTCGTCGTAGTTCGGGTGCTTCATCATGTCCGTCCAGAACTGAACATTGTTCTTCATGTAGCGCTCATTGGCGTTGTACAAGGGCCCCATGTCGAGAAAGAATCGATAGCCATCCTGCGTGCCGTGGTCGAATTCCTTTCGATTGGGAAGCGTGGGCTCGGGCCTCGGCTGGCCGAAAGAATAGAGAAAGTTAAAGGCATGGGGGAGGAACAATGCTCCATTGTGGTGAAAATCATCACCAGTAAACCAGTCCGTGATGGGCGCCTGTGGGCTGGCTAGTTTGTGCGCCGGGTGGGCATCGATCATGCCAGCAGCCGTATAAAAGCCCGGATAGGAGATGCCCCAGGTGCCAACTCGGCCATTGTGTTGGGGAAGATTGCGGATCAGCCATTCGATCGTGTCATAGGTGTCGGTCGACTCATCGACATCGCCAGAGCCTGCCTTCACCGCGCGGTGGGGAGTCATGTTGATGAATTCACCTTCGCTCATATTGCGGCCGCGTACGTCCTGGTAGGCCACAATAAAGCCGTCCCGCCCAAACAGGGGTGTCGGCCCCAAATCTGGTTTGTATTGATCCGCGCCATAGGGCGCAACACTGTAAGGAGTCCTGTTCAGCAGAATTGGATATTTTTTCGCACTATCCTTGGGGATATAGACGCTGGTGAACAGCTTCTTGCCATCGCGCATCGGGATGCGGAACTCGTACTTGGTGTAATTCGCCTTAACGTAGTCGAGGCCCTGGGCGACAACAATCGCCGCGTAGCAGAAGACAAGAATCGCAACACGCATTAGTCTGATTGTAGTGGGCCTGAGATTCGCTTTCCGTTTTCTTTTACCAGCGTGGCTTCTCGCGCAGGACCCGGTGCTGGACCGCGCTCGCTTGGCCAGCCAAGCCCAATCCTTTGCCGAACAGCTCCCGAATCTGATAGGCAGCGAGACATTGCACCAGAAATCGATTCAGTACTCAACACGAATGCGCATCCGGTTCGGCGAGGCCGCGCTTAAGCCAATACAGCCGAAGGTGAGCGAGCGCAAGATCCACTCGGAGATGGGCTTTGCGCTCCGCGGCAAGCAACAACCGGTCTGGTATGAATTGCGCAAGGTGATGACTGTCGACGGGCGCACGGTCAACCCGCCCAAGAAAGCCCGGGAACGCCTGGCCTTTGGCCTGAAGAGCGACAATGAACGGGAGCGACTGCGCATGATGGAGGAATTTACGCGCTACGGGTTGAACGGTCTGGCGACCGATTACAGTCTCTCACTGTTGTTGTTCCGGTTCGGCGAAGTCGACAAGTTCCGCTTTGAGCCAATCAGCCGGGAATTCATCGGCGCGGATCGGGTACAGGTTTATCGTTTTTCCCGGACTGATGATACCGCTGGCGTCACGATCTTCGATGGCAAACACGTCTCCCGGCAACCGCTTGAGGGCAAGTTATGGGTAAGGTCCGATTCGACGACCCCTCTCCGAATCGAGTTGAATTCACGCTTGTCCGATGGCCAGTTGATGATCGAAGACAACGGAGCCATCACCTACGAGCCTTCGCGGTTCGGCACGGTTCTTCCCGTTTCCGTGCTGTACCAGCGCCACATCAACGGCGCACTGGTGATGGAGATTCGCTATGAATACTCCAATTTCCAGAAGTTCGGCGCCGACGCGGAGCTTAAGTTCAATCCATGAAATTTATTTATCTCCACGGCTTTGCCTCCTCACCGTCCTCCCGCAAGGCCGCTTTCTTCGCTGCCAAACTGCGCGAGGCGGGCCAGCAAGTAGAGGTTCCGCATCTTGAGAAGGAAGGCTTTCGCCGCCTGACGGTCACCTCACAGCTCAACATCATTGAAGATTTACTCGACGACGGCCCGGTCCGGCTGATCGGTTCAAGCATGGGTGGTTACCTCGCCGCCTTGGCCATGCAACGAAATTCGCAAATAGACCGGGGTGTTTTGCTTGCCCCCGCATTTGGCTTCGCGGAGCGTTGGGAGCGGCGGCTTGGAGCCGAAACCATGGCCCACTGGCGGGAAGCAGGCGCGATCGAAATGATGCACTATGCGACGGGGCGGCCGGAGCCCATTGGTTATGAGTTGATTGCGGATGGTCTGCAATATCCCGCCGAACCGCGGTTTCCCCAAGCAGCCTTGGTATTCCACGGCGTTCTTGATGATGTCGTCCCGGTCGAATTCAGCCGGGAGTTCGTCGCGGGATCCCCGTCGGTCAGCCTGATCGAATTGCACTCCGGCCACGAACTGACCGATGTAATGGAAGAAATCTGGGCAGGGTCGCGCGACTTCCTGCTGTCTTAATCGACCGGCAGCATCACCCAAAGTTCTGGGCGTCCCGAGTTGCAGTGTACTGCCCGATTCAAGAACCCGAGACAAGGCCAGCTCAAGAACAGCGCGTAACGTGCCGCATTCCAAGCCCCCAGACGTCGCCAGTCACCGCGAAAGCGTTCGATGCGGGATTCCACGCTCGGTACCGGATGAAAAATCGCTTCCACCCCCATGGATCTCTTGGGCTCGTCGTCCTGCAACTGATCCAGTTCCCGCACCGTAAGCACAAATTCGTTCTCACTCATGCCATGCCGCCGGGCGAACTGATCTAGTTCATAAACGCCAAACCGGCTTAGCGTCGGCAACAAGAGCAGACCCAGAAAACTCCAGAATGTGAAATAAAGCGCTGTCGTAAATAACTCGGCCAAGGTGCTCACGCCCGCCGCGGGGAGGGTCGAGCTCAGATAAAAACCAACCAGATTCCAGCCCATGGCCACCAAAAGGCCACGGAGCCTGGCTCCCGTCGCGAGCGCCGCGTACCGCCGTTCGAGAGTCGCATCCAATGCAGATTGTGGCAGCATGCGCCTCCATATCGATGGAACCACGACACGTTCCCGTCCCGGCAGGCCGGCAAGGCCCCCGGAAAAGCCGGAGTCCATACCCGAAAACATCAAAACTCTACGGCCGTCGCGCGATTCCTCACCACTTATCTTGAGACCCGCAACAAAAGCGGCCAACCGGTCCTGCAACTCAATCATCAATAACATCAAAGTGGCCAGAAACAAAAGCGCAGCGCCCCGGCCGCCTGTCCGGCCTACCTGCAGCAGAATGGTTCCCGAAACGATAAAGAAAAGACTCTGCACCAGAAGTCCACGGATGTACTGCGAAGCAAAATAGGAAAAGACCAGGCACTGTCGGGAGTAGTGACAAGGCAGCCAGTAGCCGCCAATATAGTCTAGGGGAATATGGATCGCTGCGTAAAGCGCCACAATCCACGCCAGGCCGAGCGAGTCGTGAACAATGTTTTGTTCAAAACCATCAAATATACGGTGCGGCCAATTAGACCAAAGAGTAATGATAGAGACAAGAACCATTATCCCAACACCGCTGATCCCCAACCACAAACGAGCTCGCGCGTACGTCATATTACTACTTCCACTTCTAGCTGTTCGGATGACATTGAAATGCGTTGGGTTGTTTTTGTTGCAAATCCCTTTTCTCGCCTTCTCGACGCAGGCTTTTCTGCTTGCCGCCATGGATTCCGATCCGACCTTTTCCAACGAGTCCTTGCGGCACGAGGAACTCCCGCCATCTCGCTCCGGCGAGCGTAGGTTCCTTCTTTCTCTTCCTGGTTCCCATCGCAATCGCCACCTGCGCATCAAGCGAGACCGTAGCGCGTGCAGTGGCCCATTGAAAGTCAATGACATCAAATTGGATAGTGAAGATTTGAGCGGGCTGCTTCGCTTTGACCGTTCGAACGAGTTGAGCCTGAGCGGATGCCTCGAGCGGATTGCCAATCCGCTGGAAGTCGTGGCTACACCACGAGTATTCATCGTCAGTGTCCGCTCAATTGTCTCCGGCCGGTTTGGACGGATGGAGTTGGAGATTGTGGTTCGCAACACGTTGGCCAATTCCGCCTCCTGCTCGCTCACGGCGGGTGATTCAACTCTGAATTTTTTGATTGGACCCGAAACTTCTCAAGCTCATCGCCTTCTTGTGCATCAAAGTAGTGAGGGAAGTTTTCGCCTCCCGGTCGAGTTGTACAAGTTTGAAGAAGTCGTGGAAGGAGCCTACCGCCACGTGGTGTTTTTCGACACTCCCACTGCCGCTAGGCCAGATTAGCCAGCGTGGTAACATATAGGCACATCCGATAGTTCTTCCAAAAATCATATTCGGGTGCAACGGCAAGTCCTCTTCCAGCGTCAATCTGATAGCACAATGTCGATGCAGGCGACAAAGGGCGGGAGCAAATGAGGACATCGTCGGTAGAACGGGCAGAGAATAACGTGATTCCCACGGAAAAACAACAAAATGTGGCTAGCCCAGAAGATCAATTGACCCAGGCCTTCTCCGGCATGAAGCAAGATCCTGTCTTGGTTTCCCTGTGGCGAAACATCAAGGAGACGATCCATCCTCCCAAGCTGCAGCCGCTTGAGATGAGTTCGCGTCCTGTCGATGACCATTTGGCGGGTACACTTTCCGGCTTGAAGGAAGAACATGTCCTGGTTTCTCTTTGGCGGAACATCAAGGAAACGATCAACCCTCCCAGAATGCAGCCGCTCGATGTGACGGCGCGTCCCGTTGCTGTCAAGGACATTTGGGGTCAAACCGCGGGCAACGAATCACGCAGCGCGTTTGGTTCTGTGTTGATCCACTGCGCTGTCGTCGCTTTGCTGATTTTTCTAAGTACGAACAAGGAAGTACAGAAGGCGGTGAGAGACATCACTCCTCTCGCCGCGCCGCTGAGCGAGTACATTCCCAAGACCGCGCCCAAGAAGCAATCGATGGGAGGAGGCGGTGGCGGCGGCGCCCGCGAGGTAACTCCTCCCAGCAAGGGTAAATTGCCGAAGGTCGCGCCGAAGCAATTCGTGCCACCGCAACTGCAGCGCGTCGAGCAGCCAAAACTGGTGATGGAGCCTACGATTATCGCCCAGGCAGAAGCGCTGCCGAAAGTGAACTTGCCCATGTTGGGTGACCCTCTTTCCGGGCTAAGCGCACCCTCCCAGGGTTCTGGATCCGGTGGCTTTGGATCTGGCAGAGGCGGTGGCGTGGGATCGGGAAGTGGCGCTGGCTTTGGTCCTGGTTCAGGCGGCGGCACTGGTGGCGGGGCCTACCGCGTGGGTGGTGGCGTCTCCGCGCCTTCGGTTCTGTTCAAGGTGGAGCCGGAATACAGCGAAGAAGCCCGAAAAGCGAAGTTTCAGGGTACAGTGGTGCTCGCCATCGTTGTCGATCCAACCGGCAAAGCTCGTGATATTCGCGTAATTCGCCCACTTGGTCTGGGTCTCGACGAAAAGGCCATTGAGGCCGTAATGAAGTGGCGTTTCAAGCCAGGCTTCAAGGATGGTGCTGCCGTCCCGGTGCAAGCCACGGTCGAAGTCAACTTCCGCTTGTTGTAGCCAACTGTCGCAAGTACTCGAAGCTATAAATTCCGCTCGAGTGTCCATCGTTCCAATTCACCCTCAAAGCATACTTGCCCACTGCTTCACAGCTCAGCATTTTTAGTGCTGGCTTGTACATCTGAAACGGACTCGGGTTCTGATAGTTCGTTTTTCGCGGTTCGGTACCGTGCGCTCCCGTGCACACCGCGCAGGGACAGTTATCCCGCAAGAACGCGAGGTTGTAGCTGCTGTGAGTCCCATCATGCCAGTCGATTTCGATGCCTTTGGATTTCGACACGGCGATATGCTCGGGTTCGTTTCTGCTCATGACTTCCTCTCGATGTCTCTAACTCCAGGGATGCGACGCAGGGCGCCGAGGATTTTCTCCAGTTGGCGTTTATCCCGGACTTCAATCTTCATTTCCACGATCGCTCCATCCCCCCCGCGCTCCTCGTCGCCGCGCGCCTCCAGGCTGCGAATATTCGAACTTTCGCTGAACAACACTTGTGTAAACTGGGCCAGCATTCCCGGTCTGTCGTCCGTCATGATGGAAATCTGAACATCAAAACTCTCATTTTCCGAGTGCGACTTCGCCCATTCCACATCGATCTTCCGCTCCACCTCGTAAAGCAGATTTTGGACATTCGTGCAGTTCAGGCTATGCACTGCTACACCCTTGCCGCGCGTAATGTAACCAACAATAGCCTCGCCCGGAAGGGGATTGCAGCAACTCGCCCGATAGATCAGGACATCATTCAATCCCTTAACGCGCAGAGTCAGATCCCGTGCATCCTTGTCAAGCGGAGGGGGGGGCGGCAGTTCCGCCGCAGCCTTATCCTCCTCCGCCGCGCGATCCAGGGCAAAACGCAACAGGATCGGCCGGGCCTCGATCTTGCCATAGCCAAGGTTGGCGAACAGATCTTCCAGCTTGCCCACGCCATAATCGGCCAAAACCTGAGCCAGGACACTCTCATCCAGACGGGATATGGGAATCGAAAGCCGCCGGGCCTCCTTCTCGAAATACTTCTCCCCGATTTCAATCGCCTTGGACCGCTCCGTGGCATTGATAATCTGTTTGATCTTGTTGCGCGCCTTCGATGTCTTGACAAAGCTGAGCCAGTCCTTGCTCGGCATGTGGCCCGGCTGTGTCAGAATCTCCACAATGTCGCCATTCTTGAGCGCATGCTTGAGTGGCACAATCCGGTTATTTGCTTTTGCCCCCACGCAGGCATTGCCGACATCGCTGTGAATGGCATAAGCAAAATCGACTGGAGTCGATTCCCGCGGCAATACCACCACCTTGCCCTTTGGCGTAAACACGTACACTTCATCGGCGTAAAGATCCACCTTAAGCGTGGAGATGAACTCACCCGGATCGCGCATCTCCTGCTGCCACTCCACCAATTGCCGCATCCAGGTCACATACTGTTCTTCGGTGGTCTTGCCGCGTCTGCCTTCCTTGTACTTCCAGTGCGCAGCCACGCCTTCCTCCGCCAATCGGTGCATTTCTTCGGTCCGAATCTGGACTTCAAATGCTTGCCCACCCGGCCCCATCACGCTCGTATGCAGGCTCTGGTAGCCATTCGGCCGGGGCATCGCAATAAAGTCCTTAATTCGCCCAGGAATCGGGGGCCATTCATTGTGAATCACACCAAGCGCCGCGTAGCAGTTCTTGAGCGAATCCGTAATGATACGCAGAGCGAGCAAGTCGTATACCTGCTCGATCGGGATCTTCTGCTTCTTGAGCTTTACGTAAACAGAGTACGGCCGCTTCAGCCGCCCTTCCACGCGCGACGGAATTAATTCCCGCGACAGCTTTTGCTCCAGACTCTTGCGGATCCCCTCAAGGAACTCCTGTGATGCCTTTCGCTTATTCTCAATCTGGCTGACGATATCCGAGTGCGCCTCCGGGTCAATCGCGCCAAAAGCCAGATCCTCCAGTTCAGCCCGCACTTTCCCCATGCCCAGGCGATGCGCGATCGGGGCGTAGATGTCCAGTGTTTCCTGGCCAATTCGGTTTTGCTTGTCCCGCGGCAAGCTTCCGATGGTCCGCAGGTTGTGCAGGCGGTCACTCAACTTGACGAGAATCACGCGTATATCGTGCACCATGGCCAGCAGCATCTTGCGCACGCTCTCGGCCTGCTGCTCTTCCCGCGAGTAGAGGTGAATTTTACCGAGCTTTGTCACCCCATCCACGCAAACCGCTACTTCATTGCCGAAGCGCCGGCGAATCTCCTCAACCGTAACGCTGGTGTCTTCGACCACATCATGCAGTAGCGCCGTCTGAATACAGACGAGATCCATGTTCATGTCGGCCAAGATTTGGGCTACCGCCACCGGATGAATGATATAGGGCTCACCGCTTTTGCGCAGCTGGCCTGCGTGCTGTGCATAGGCGAATTCGAAAGCCATTCGCACGCGCTCCAAATCGTCCTTGGGGCGGTTGGCGGCATAAGTCTGCTCCAGCCTTCCAAAGGCTTTCTCGACGGCATCTTCCCTGACCGGAGAGCGCTCCATTAACCCTTAGCCTTATTATCCCAAAGCAAAAAGGGCGGATTGGAAAAATCCGCCCTTTTCATATTTTCCACTGATCAGATCGAAGCTATTCGGCTTTGATCCCCTTGCTCTTCTTTTCAAGTTCGATTGCCTTGAACTTCTTCGCCTCGAGAGCTTTCGCGACCCAGCTATCGGCCGTGGCGATATCCTTTTTATAGTCATCAACGTTATCGGCCAGGTCGGCCCGTTCACGGATGAGGAGGTTCAAATAGGCCATTGCGTCATCGTAATTCTTGTCAATTTCAACCGCCTTATTGAGATATCCAATCCCTTCTTCAACCAGTGCTGCATAGTTGGCCTTCAGTTCTTCGCGTATCTTCTTATCCTTGATGGGGCCGGGATCTTCCTTCATCTTGGCGGCTTCCCGGGCCATCTTGTATTTCGGATACCACTTTGACCAAGCAATGACACCCAAGCTGTAGTACGCCTTCGAATTAGACGGATCGACGTCGACCAATTTTGTATACCAAACCTTGGCATCATCCATCACTCTTAACTTGTCATCCAAGTTGGGAAATGAATTCGCTTGGTTGTAACGCATCGAAGCAATGGACTCAATCGCCAGCTTTTCTTTCGGGTTGCGTTCCAGAACCTTCATGAACTCGTCCTCGGCCTGCTTGGCTAAGGCTTTGTTCTCAGGTGAATCTGCTCCAGGAATCCACTGGCTCATGTAGCTTGTGGCCAGGTAAAGACGGGCCACATCGAAGGTCGGATCGGCATCGATCGATTCCTTGAACTTCCGGGCAGCTTCTTCATACTTGGTCGCTTTGTAGGCAGCGACACCCTTATTCAGAGCGTCGCGAGCCTTCAGCTTTTCGCATCCGCTGGTGAATGCGAGCAGACCCAGCGTAACCAGCGCCGTGGAGAGCACCCTTGCGTGGGATTTGAGAAAGCGCAGCATTTTGACGATATCCTCTCTTTTGGAGCCGGTGGCTAATTGCCCTCTTCGACTTTCTTGGTCATTAACCCAACCTGATCAATACCAACGCCCTTGGCGACGTCAATCACTTTGGCCACTTCCTGGTATTCGAGGTCGGGATCACCCTTAACAAAGCAAACGCGTTCCGCGCGCGTTTTGAAGATGTCCTCAAGCCGCTTGGACAAATTTTCAAACAGGACAGACTCCTGATTGATCTTCATGCTCTTGTCTTTTTCAATAATCACAACCACCGTGCGGTCCAATTCGGGCGGCGGCGGCGGCTGATTCGGTGGAGGCGGCTGCGGCACGCGCGCTTCCAGCCCCTTTGGCGTCAACGGTGTGATCACCATGAAGATGATGATCAGTACCAGGAGTACATCGATCATCGGAGTCATGTTGATGTCGGCTGCAGGTCCCCCCTTGCCGCCCATTGCCATTCCCATATATGGATCTCCTAAATTTTCTCGTAAAGTTCTTTACTTTGATTCGCCAGCCGATTGTGAGCCCTGCATATCCTCGACGATCATGCCGAGCTGCTCGACTCCGGCATTGCGGATTTCATCAATCACGGTAACCACACGTTCATATTTGGCCCGCCGGTCCGCGCTGATGTAAACAACTTTTTCCGGCTTATTCGTCAGCATGTCCTTGATTTTGGTTGGCATCTGATCCGGGGCCATGCGGGTTGTACCCAAATAAGTGTCACCGGCGCGGGTCACACTCACTAGGATGGCGTCTTCCTTGTCGGCATCTTTCATGGCGATCGGATTCTTGGTCCGCACCTTTTCGACGCTCACACCCTTCTGCAACATGGGCGTGATAACCATGAAGATGATCAGCATGACGAGCATTACATCGACCATCGGAGTAACGTTGATGTCGGATACGGGCGGTGGAGCTTTCTTTCTTGCCATATCGGTGTTCCCTTTCCCATGCTGTTTACCCACCGGAGCGGGCTGGATCCGCCAGCCCGCTCACGGCTATACTCGCATGGATCTTCTTTTAGTTCCCGAAGGACTAGGCGCGGCGGGCAGCCTGCGAACGCTTGATGAAGTAGTCGAGCAGTTCCGAGCTTGAGTTGTTCATCTCGATGTCAAACGCTTCCACTTTGTTCGTGAAGTAGTTGAACATCATGACGGCCGGGATAGCCACGAACAGACCGATAGCAGTTGTTACGAGAGCTTCCGAAATACCACCGGCTACGGCGCCGAGACCGGCTGCCTTTTCACTGGCGATACCTTTGAAGGCGTTCACGATACCTACGACGGTGCCGAACAGACCGACGAAGGGACCCGTGGAACCAATTGTCGCCAGCGACGATACGCCACGCTTCAATTCCGCATGCACAATCGCCTCCGCCCGCTCGAGAGCCCGCTTGGACGCTTCAATCGTCTCACCGGAAATCTCCGAACTCAACTGATGGGCCTTGAATTCCTGCAAGCCGGCTACCACCACCTTGGCCAGGTGGGATTTCTTGTATCGGTCAGCGATCTTGATCGCTTCATCCAATTTGCCTTCGCGCAAGGCGCCAGCCACGGCCGGTGCGAACTGGCGGCTTTGAGTCTTGGCGGCGTTAAAGGCGATTAGGCGGTCAATCATGACCCCAATCGACCACGCCGACATAATAAATAGAATCACAACGACGGCCTTGGCGAGGAAACCCATCTGGTTCCACATCGTGATGGCGTCAAATCCGACTTCCTGAAGCAAAAGGAAGCCCATGGTTTGCATAGTGAGAAGCATGCAAATATCTCCTGCGAGTTGTTGGGTTTAAAGGACTACTTGTTTTTGGACTTGGGCTACGTGGATGGACTACTGGCTCAACGTGAAGTTCACGTCAATCGTCGTAATCACCTCGACGGGTTCGCCGTTCAGCTGCGTGGGCTGGTAGACCCACTGCCGTACAGCTTCAGTCGCCGCCTGCACGAGCAGAGGGTGACCAGATATCATCTGCAGATTTTGGATGGTGCCGTCCTTGGCAATCACGGCATTGAATTTTACAACGCCGGAGATGCGCGCCTGACGGGCAAGAGGTGGATACATGGGACGGGGTTGCCGTATCAGTTTCGCGCTCTGCACATTACCACCCACCCGAATCGGAGCCGCGGGCGGCTTCGGCTTCGGCGGATCTTCTTTTTTCGGCGGCGGCGGGGGACCTGGAATCGAGCTCAACAATCCACTCATCACACCACCCGGAACACCGCCAGGAACACCTCCCGGCACCCCGCCGGTGACTCCCGTCGCAACAGGAAGGTCGTCTTCCCGAATCATTGCGATTTCTTTCGGGATTTGCTTGGGCGCCATCAATACGTTTGCGTTGAACTGCTTCGGAATGACTTTCACCTTCACGGCCTGAACCGGCGCCGGCGGGGGCGGCGGGGGTGGCGGCGGCGGCGGAGCCACCAGGCTGCTGCCCAGAGCTGCCGCGCTGATCGATTCGTAATAGATCAACGGCAGAATAACGATGACCGTCATCAGCGAGACTTGGATCAGGAACGAAATGAAAACGGAACTCGCTTTCCTGGTTCCCCCCTCTTCTATGATCAGGCTTTGCTCGAACATCCCTTTTTTATCCTTTCCCTTCACCTAGACACCGTTTTTCGCACCGGAGTTCCGGGGGGGTCATGGTTGTTATTTCGCCGCGAGTTTTTTCGCGGTTGTTACTACCGGGCTGGAGCCACCGGTCTTCTGATCGCCACCACGCTTCTTGGAGAAGTCCTGCCAGAAGATCAGAATCGGGCTTGCCACAAAAATCGACGAATACGTACCAACCAGAATGCCAACCACCAAGGCGAACGAAAATCCGTTCAACACCTGGCCTCCGAACAACCACAGCGCCACAGCCGTCAGAAATGTGAGGCCCGAAGTCATGATCGTTCTGCTCAACGTCTCGTTGATGCTGCGATTGACGAGCGCGGTCAAATCACCCTTGCGGCCTCTCTGGAGGTTTTCACGAATGCGGTCAAAAACCACAATCGTGTCGTTCATCGAGTAACCAACTAATGTAAGCAGGGCGGCAATCACTGTCAAGGAAATCTCTTTATCGAACAGAGAAAAAAGTCCGATAGTGATGATCGTGTCGTGAAAAACCGCGATGACGGCCGCGAAGCCATACACAAACTCGAATCGCAGGCCTACATATATCAACATTCCCCCGAGGGCGTAAAGGGTTGCGAGCAAAGCTTGCGTACGCAGTTCACTGCCCACTTTCGGCCCGACCACTTCGGTGTTTCGCACAACGTATTTTCCGAGGTATGCTTCCTGCTTCAAAACACTCAGAATTTGCGGCGTCATGCCAGGTACGCCACTCAATTCATCAAAGCTGGCCAGCATACCGCCTTTCTGCTTGTCACGCACGCTCAACACTCCGCCAATCAGCTTGCGCAAGTCCTCATCGGAAATGAACACGCCCGCCTTTTGCAAGGGAAGGTTCAGCCGATCGAATAATCGCCCAGCCCCGGCGCCAGCAAAATCCAGTTTGTCCGGCGTCGATCCAAACACGCTTATCAGCACCTCTTCAATGCTCTGACGCGTGGACTGCAATTCCCGTTCGTTCTGGATTTCCGTCTGAATGATCAATTCATTTGTGCCCTGAACGGCCACCACCGAGATCGCCCCGGGAATGCGTTTACTCAACGCGGTGCGTACCTGATCCTCGCTCGGCTTGTCGGCAAACTTTACGTAAATCTGCGTCCCACCCTTGAAATCAATTCCGTAGCGGGGGCCACCCTTCATCACAAGGCTGACCAGCCCGGCTAAGGTCAGCAAAAGCGATAGCCCGATAAAAGGTACCTTTTTGCCGAGAAAGTCAAAATTTGTGTCCTTAAAAATCTGCATGCTGCCTGAGTTTTGCCCGATGCCCAAGCGGTTTGGACACCGGCAATTCCTTTCTGGTTCCCGCCGGAAGGAGAAATCGTACCGCTTAACGGCGAGAGACTTTCTTTCAATTCTTGTACCGAGCTAGATGCTCAGGGTCGTTAGCTTCTTGTTGCCGCTCAGTTCCCAATCGAAGATCACCTTCGACACAAACACGGCGGTGAAGACATTCGCCAGCAAACCGATGATCAGCGTCACGGCGAAGCCTTTCACATTGGTCGTTCCGAAGATGAACAAAAATGCGCTTGAAACCACGGCCGTTACGTGCGTATCGATGATGGTTAAAAACGCTCGCGAAAAGCCCGCATCGATCGCGGCCCGAACCGCTTTACCTCCGCTTAGCTCCTCACGGATCCGCTCAAAGATCAGTACATTGGAGTCAACGGCCATGCCGATGGTCAGCACGATACCGGCAATGCCTGGCAAAGTCAGGGTAGCGCCCGCGAACGCCAGAATTGCAATCAGAATGATCGCATTCAAAATCAGCGCTACGGTCGCATTGATTCCCGCCTTCTTGTAATAGACCAGCATCACGAGCACCACGGCGGCCAGTCCGACGGTGCCGCTCACCAGACCTTCGCGGATCGAATCCGCACCAAGCGAGGGTCCGACCGTGCGCTCCTCGAGGTACACAACGCTCGCCGGCAGCGAACCCGCCCGCAGCACCAACGCGAGGTCATTCGCTTCCTGCTGCGTCGCCGCGCCGGTGATCTGCCCGTTGTCGGAAATCTTGTTCTGGATCGTCGGCGCGCTCCGCACCTGCCCGTCCAGCACGATCGCCAGACGCTTGTTGATATTGGCTTCCGTGAATCGGCCGAATCGTCCCGCCGCGTCCTGGCTCAGCACGAATGTCGTGACCCAGCCATTATTCATGGGGTCCTGCGCCGAGCGCGAATCCCGCAGGTCGCGCCCGGTGATCACCGGCGCTCGCTTCAACAAAAACCAACTCTCCTGCGTACCCATGCCCCGCACAGCCTTCGTGCCTGGCGGCAGGATTCCATTGAACTGATTGAGCATCTGCTCCCGCGATGGAAAGGGTCCTTCCTCTACCTGATAGAGTTCCAGCAGCGCCGCCGTTTGCAGAATTTGCTTGATGCGCGCCGGATCGTCCACTCCGGGCATCTGCACGAGGATTTCCGGCTCTGTCTCTGCCGCCCCGCGCTGCTGCACGCTCGCTTCCGCCAGCCCCAGGCCGTCGATGCGGCTTTCGATTGTGCGGATGGCGCTGGCTACCGTCTTCTTCCGCAACTCCAACGCCGACGTCGGCTTCAGCGTCATCTTGTAGTCGCTGCTCGAGGTACTCGTCACATTCCATTCCGGAAACCGTTCCCCGATCAGGCGGCGAAACTCTCCCGCCTTGGCAATCGGTATGCCTTTGCCAATGATTTCAATCTTGTCGGCGTCCTCGATGGAACCCGGCTCGTTGCGGTCAAAGGAGCCATAGTCGATACTGGCGGTCCGCAGTTCGGTCTTGAGGCGATCCATCAACTGATCGGCTTCGGCCTTGAAAGCATCCTGCACCTGCACCTGCAGCACCAGTTGACTTCCGCCCCTCAGATCGAGACCGAGCTTGATATTGTTGTTGAAATTGTCCACCAATTCACGCTGATTCTTGGGAATGCCGATAATGCCGTAGAGACATACCAAGGTCACGCCAAGAATCGACGCAATCTTGATCCACAAACTTCTATCCATTACGAAAACCTTCCTGCTTAAATTCCTGCCGGACTTTCTGTACCGGCTCCGGCGGCCCTATTTCGAGGCGGCTCCACCTTCCGGGTTCAGCACGCTGGCAACGCTCTGCCGCGCCAGTCGCAGCTTCACGCCGTCTGGCTTGACGCGGATTACGATCGTCTGATCCTCTTCGTTCATCGCAAAAATCGTGCCTATGATGCCGCCATTGGTCACGATTTCGTCCCCGTTCTTCAGACCCGCCAGCATCTCTTTCATCTGCCTCCGCTGTTTCTGCGCGGGCAAAATCACTAGAAAATACATGATGCCGAACATCGCCACAATGGGCAAGAGTCCGAGCAGTTGATTCGGGGCGGCCTGCAATATCAGGGCAATGGGTGTCACGTTGTTGGTTCCGGGATCTTCCTAAAGATTCTACAGTCTTTTCCTAGGTCTCGGCACCCGCACTTTGGGCGCGGGAACGAAATCCCACCAAGAACTGCGGAAATCTTCCCTTCAAAATACTACTCCGCATGGCGCGCATGATGTCAAGGTAATACCGCAGGTTGTGGATCGTCGCCAGCGTCGCGAATAGAATCTCCTGCGCCAGAAACAGGTGCCGCAAATACGCTCGCGAAAAGTTCTGGCAGGTATAGCACTCACATTCCGCATCGACAGGATCCCCGTCGGCTTTGTAGCGCGCGTTCTTGATGATCAGCTTGCCATGGCGCGTAAACAGGCAACCGTTGCGCGCATTCCGGCTCGGCATCACGCAATCCATCATGTCTACGCCGCGGGCAACATATTCCGGCAGTTCCTCGGGCAGTCCCACCCCCATTACGTAGCGCGGCTTTTCCGCCGGCAGCAAGGGCGCCACGGTTTCCGTCATCGCCAAACTCTCCTCGCGCGGCTCGCCAACGCTCAGGCCCCCTATGGCATATCCATACGCGTTCAGTTCCAGCAATGCCTCGGCCGAGGCAATGCGCAAGTCCTGGTACATTCCCCCCTGCACGATCGGAAACAGGGCATGGCGCCCCTCGGCTTCCCCGCGCGGCCCGCGGTAATGCGCAAAAGCCCGCCGCGCCCATCGTGACGTCAACTCCATGCTCGATCTGGCCCGCTCCCGGCTTGCCGGATACTCCGTGCATTCATCAAGCACCATCATGATGTCGCTGCCCAGAGCCAGTTGTACATCCACCGTGCTCTCCGGCGTGAACACATGCCGGTCCCCATTCAAATGGCTCTGGAATTCCACCCCCTCTTCCCGCACCTTCCGTAAATCACTCAGGCTAAACACCTGAAAGCCCCCACTGTCGGTCAGAATCGCTCTCGGCCACTTCATGAACTCATGCAGCCCGCCCAGTTGCCGAACCGTTTCATGCCCTGGGCGCAGATAAAGGTGATAGGTGTTGGCGAGAATAATCGGCGGGTCGACGTCGGCAATCAGGTCACGCGGAGATAGCCCCTTCACGCTTGCCTGCGTACCAACCGGCATGAAGATCGGCGTGGGAACGACACCGTGTGGGGTATGCAGCTTTCCAGCCCGCGCTCCGGTTTCCGGGCACACAGCCTCCAGCTCGAAGGAAAAAGGTTGCAACCCTCTATCGTAATCCCTTCGATTACAATCGCACCATGCAACCCATCAGCCGAGGCTCCTTCCTAATCCTGGGAGTTCTTCTTGCTGGGTTCAAGATCCTACTCGATTTTTTCCTGTTGAAGAGCTTCCGTATCCCGTGGTCACCGGGTCTTTACTACTCACCGCTTCCCTTCGACCTCCTCCACTTAACCCCTGACAGCTACCCGGTCCTTCTCAGTCTGGCTGCCCTGGCTCTCCCCTTTTCACTGGCCGGCATCTGGCTCTGCCTTCGCCGCCTGGAAACGCTTAGCCTTCCACCGTGGCTGGTCATCCTTTTCTTTTTCCCCTCCATCAATCTGGTGTTCTTCTGGTATCTGCTCCTTGCCCCGGCACAGAAGTCTGTATTTTTTTCCTTCCTCAAGAGACCAGAATCATACAGCAGTGCCTGGGCGGCTGCGATGATCTCCGCCGCTGTCGGCTTGGCCGCCATTGGGCTGTGCGTTTGGGGCTTCCGCTCTTACGGTTGGGGTGTCTTTTTCGCTGTTCCCTTCGCCATCGGCCTCATTAGTGCGCTGCTGGTTTCCTCCAAGTCGTTACGCTCTTTCCGCTACTGTTTTTCTGTTTCCTGCCTGGCTATGGCGATGGTGGGTATCGTCATGATCTCTTTCGCGCTGGAGGGCTTGCTCTGCTTGCTCATGAGCATTCCCCTTGCTTTGCCTCTTGCCATGGCAGGTGTAGTGGTTGGGCGAGCCATTGCTACTCCCTCGCCATCCGTGCGGCCCAACGCCTTCGTGGTCGCAATTTCTTTACTGGCAACCTGTCCACTTACGGCCACCATTGACACCTGGGCCGGCCTTCCCAACCGGCTTCACCGCGTCGTCACATCCGTCGAGATCGCGGCTCCGCCCGAAATCGTTTGGCGCCACGTCATTTCTTTCCGCGATCTCCCGGCGCCCACCGAGTGGTTCTTTGCCGCCGGGATCGCCTACCCGCTGCGAGCCCGCATCGAGGGCACCGGACCAGGCGCGATTCGCTACTGCGAGTTCTCGACCGGCCCCTTTGTGGAACCGGTCACCGCATGGCAGCCCAATGAATTACTGGCCTTTGACGTGACCGCGAGCCCACCCCCCATGCGTGAGTTAAGCCCTTATGATATTCATCCTCCCCACCTCGACAGCTTCCTCACTTCACGCCGTGGCCAGTTTCGCCTGCTACGCCTCCCGCACGGCGGCACACTTCTCGAAGGCTCCACCTGGTATGAACTCCGCCTACTGCCCGAAGCCTTTTGGTCATTTTACGCGGACTTCTTCATTCACTCCATCCACCACCGGGTGCTTCATCACATTGCTCATCTTTCCGAACAGCGAAGCGCCCCGGTCAGGCTAAACTGAAAGTTTCATTCCCGCTCATGGGCCTCCGCCTCTACAACACACTGACCCTCAAGGTCGAACCTTTTTCTCCCGCCAACGGCAACACGGTCCGCATGTATTCCTGCGGGCCCACCGTCTACAATTACGCCCACATCGGCAACCTCCGCACCTTTACCTTCAACGACACTCTACGCCGCTGGCTGCGCTACCGCGGCTTCCTCCTCGAGCATGTCATGAACATCACCGATGTCGAGGACAAGATCATCCGTAAATCGATGGAGTTGGGCGTACCCATGGAGCAGTACACCCGCAAATACGAACAGTTTTTTCTTGAGGACATGGCCACCATGCGACTCGAGAAACCCGAACGCATCGTCCGCGCCACCGAGCATATCCAGGAAATGGTGGATCTGATTTCCACGCTTGCGCAAAAGGGATTTACCTACGAGTCCGACGGCAGCGTCTATTATCGCATCAGCAAATTTCCCTCCTACGGCAAGCTCTCCCATCATGACTTTAGCGGCATCCAGGCCGGGGCCCGCGTCGACAACGACGAGTACGACAAGGACGATGCCCGCGATTTCGTACTGTGGAAACAAAGAAAGGGCGCCGAACCGTGCTGGGACGCTCCCTTTGGCGCCGGCCGCCCCGGCTGGCATATCGAGTGCTCCGCGATGGCCATGAAGTATCTCGGCGACACTCTCGATATCCACACCGGCGGCGTCGATCTCGCCTTCCCCCACCACGAAAACGAAATCGCCCAATCCGAAGCCGCCACGGGCAAGCCGTTCGCCCGCTTCTGGCTGCACTGCGAACACCTCCATGTCGACATGCAAAAAATGTCGAAGAGTCTCGGCAACATCTATACGCTGCGCGAACTGATCGACATGGGTTACAGCCCCGAGGCCCTCCGCTTCGTTCTCATGAGCGTGCCCTACCGCAAGAAACTCAACTTCACGCTCGACTCCCTCAAAGGGGCGCAAAGCTCGATCGAGCGCCTCCGCAACTACAAATTGCGCCTTCAATCCGGCCGGCTCAGCGATGGCCTCAACGAGTCCATCAGCGAACTGAGCCGCTTCGCACTCCATAAATTCGAAGCCGCCATGGACGATGACCTCAATACCGCCGAAGCTCTGGCTGCGGTTTTCGAGTACGTGCGCGAAACCAACACCTTGCTCGACCAGGGCGTATTCGTTGCTGGCAACCGAGCCGAAGCGCTTCAGTTGCTGGCCCGCTTTGATCAGGTCTTCGCCGTCCTCGAACCAACTATGACCGCTGGCCTCCTCGACGACTCCTCCATCGAAGCTCTCATCGCCGAGCGCACGGCCGCGAAAAAAGCCAAACAATTCTCGCGGGCCGACGATATTCGTAACCAATTGCTCGAGGCTGGCATTATCCTTGAAGACACCAAGGACGGAGTTCGCTGGAAACGCAAATAGCCTAACGGCTTGCCAGCAACAGCCCCATGCCCAGCAGCACCGCCCCAAATACGCCATATCCCATCACCGCTCCCCAGCCCCAGTCGCTGCGGCCCGTGCGCATCGCCCGCAGTCCGCTGTACGCAACTGCGATCAACAACGCCCCGGATACGAGCAACAAAGAAATGTCGGCCAGGCCCCTCCGCCGAAACGAACCCATTACCCGCATCACCGCTACCAGCAGCGATAGCGTCGACACGATCGCCTGGGCCCAGATCGGCGCCCGCCAGTCCAGTAGTCCGCGCACATTTACTCCCTTCGCGAGCAGAATCAATGAAAATTCATTCTAAAGCGGTTCACTCCGGTGACCGCAAGCGCATCCCGGGCCGTCCCATCCCGGTTACGACCCCGATCCATACAGCCGCAAGTTTCTTTTACGATTCCCTCGAATCGATCGACAAAGTCTTTGCCAAGGAACTCGAGGGCTACGCTTACTCCCGCTACGACAATCCCTCAAACGCCGCCCTCGAAGAACTCGTCTCCGATCTCGAAGGCGCCCACGGCAGCCTCGCCACCGCCTCCGGCATGAGCGCACTGCAGATCGCCATCACCGCCGCTCTCGTCGATCGCCGCAAGCATGTCCTTGCAGCCAATGCTCTCTACGGCGCAACGGTGAAGCTGCTGGAGCAGGTCTTTGAGCCTTTCGGCACAACCTCCAGCTTCGTCGACATCACCAATCTCGACGCCGTTGCCGCGGCGATTGAAAACGAAAAGCCCGGCGTCATCCTGATGGAATCCATCTCCAATCCCTTACTGCGCGTTGGTCAGATCGACCGCATCGCGGAACTGGCCAATGCCGCCGGCGCCTGTCTGATCGTTGATAACACTTTCGCCACACCCGCTCTGGTGCGCCCTCTGGAACTCGGCGCCCACATTTCCCTCAGCAGCGCCACGAAATATCTCTCCGGCCATGGCGATGTCATCGGCGGAATCGTCAGTTGCGACTCAGCACACTTTGAGCCCGTCCGCGCTCTTTCCCGCATCTATGGCCCCATCCTCGGCCCCTTCGAGTGCTACCTCACTATGCGCGGCATCAAGACCTTCCCGCTTCGCTTCGAGCGCCAGAACCAAAATGCAATCCACGTCGCGCGGCACCTGCTCACACATCCAGCCGTCGAAGCCGTATACTTCCCGGGCCTCGATCATCATCCCGACCGCGAAACCACGGCCCGGCTCCTTCCCGCCGGCCAATTCGGCGCCATGGTTTCTTTCGAAATTCGCGATGCTGATCGCCAAGCCGTCTTCGCTTTCTTCGATCGCCTCCGCATGATCGTTCCCGCCACGAGCCTCGGTGACGTCCACACCATGGCGCTCTATCCCGCCATCGCCTCCCACCGCGACATCCCACCACGCCAACGCGCCCGGCTCGGAATCCACGACAACCTCGTGCGTCTCTCAGTCGGCATTGAAGACATCAGCGATATTCTCGCCGATCTCGACCAGGCTCTTGCCGCTCCCTAGGAAATTCCGGTTACCATAAGCGACAATGGCCATTTACGCCGCAACTGTATTTCTTAGCGCTTTCCTTCTCTTCCTCGTCCAGCCCCTTATCGCCAAACTCATCCTTCCCTGGTTCGGAGGTTCCGCCGTTGTCTGGAACACTTGCATGCTCTTTTTCCAGATCCTCCTGCTCGCCGGCTACGCCTATGCCCACTGGACCATCCGTCGCTTGAACTCCCGTCAGCAGTTTCTGCTCCACTCGACGCTTCTCGCCCTTGCCGTCCTTTTTACCCCCTCGCTCCCACCCGATTGGCTCAAGCCCGCGGGGGACTCCGCGCCCATTCTCCCCATCCTCGCCGTTTTGACTGTCAGCATCGGCCTGCCTTACTTCCTGCTCTCCTCCACTAGTCCTCTACTTCAGGCTTGGTACTCCCGCGTGCACCAATCCGCACCCCCTTACCGCCTGTTTGCCCTCTCCAATCTCGCTAGTCTGCTCGCCCTGCTCGCCTACCCAATTGGCATTGAGCCTTTCCTGCCGGCCCGCCTACAGGCCTATAGCTGGCATGGCGCCTTTGCCGCCTTCGGTCTCTTCTGCGTTTACACGGCCTGGCAGGCGACTCGTTCAGATGCCCCCACCCAACCCAATAGCCTTCCCTACCTTGGTGTCCCTGCACCACCAACGGCTAAAGACTACCTGACTTGGATTACTCTCGCCGCTCTCCCCTCGATGCTCTTCCTCGCCTTCACCAATCACCTGGTCCAGAATGTCGCATCGATTCCTTTTCTTTGGGTCATCCCCCTCTCCATGTACCTGCTCAGCTTCATCCTGGTCTTTGATTCCGACCGGTTCTATCGTCCCCTGCTCTTCCGCATCGTCACACCGATCCTGCTTGCCGCCTTGCTCTTTGGTATCTACAAATCGGATTCCGATACCAAGCTCCACTATCAACTTGGCGCCGCCGCTGTTTCTCTCCTCGTCTTTTGTACTTTCTGCCATGGGGAACTGGCCCGCCGCAAACCGCATCCAGGCTATCTCACCAGTTTTTTCCTGATGATGTCGGTCGGCGGCGCCATCGGCGGCTTTCTCATCTCCATCCTCGCCCCAATCGCCCTCACCGGCTATTTTGAACTCTACATCGCCCTGGCTCTATTCAGCTTCGCCGCCCTCATGCTGCTTTACCGCGCCCATTGGGCCAGTGATGTTCTCTGGACAGCCGCTTCCGTCGGCGCTGTCGTTCTTGCCGTTGTCGAGATTCGTGCCACGACGGAGCACTGCCGCGTCATCGTTCGCAATTATTACGGTTCTCTCCGCGTTCAGGATTCCACCGAAGGGGCCGACCGGGAGACTTGGACCCGAACTCTGATCCACGGCACCATCAATCATGGCCTGCAATTTCTCAGCGATGATCGTTATCTGCTCCCCACCACCTACTACGGTCCCACCTCCGGCGTCGGTCTCGCCATCGCCAACACTTGGCACATGGGCCATCGCGTCGGCTTGATTGGACTCGGTACCGGCACGCTCACTTCCTATGCCCGCAAAGGAGATTACTACCGCATTTATGAAATCAATCCGCTGGTGCTCGACATCGCCCGCTCGGAGTTCCGCTTCCTCAAGGGTTGTCGCGGCACCTGTGACGTCGTCCTGGGCGATGCCCGTCTTTCGCTTGAACGCGATCCCATCCAAAATTTTGACGTGCTCGCCGTCGATGCGTTCTCAGGCGATTCCATCCCCGTCCACCTGCTGACGCGCGAAGCCTTCCAGCTTTACTTTCGCCATCTGTCGGCCCCCCATGGCGTTCTCGCCGTCCACATCTCCAACAAACACCTGCGCCTCGGGCCGGTCGTCGAACGCATCGCCACCAGCCTCGGGCTTTCCACCCTCATGGTCGATAACGAAGAAATTGATGATGCTCAGGTCTTTTCCTCCGATTGGGTCCTCGTCTACCGCCCCGGCACAGCTATTTCCACTCTTCCATTGGTCTCATCCGCCGGTGCGCCCGCCCCCCCCCGTCCGGAACTTCGCGCCTGGACCGATGACTACTCCAATCTCTTTCAGATTTGGAAGCGTGACTGACCGCTCAGCCAACCGTTTGCGATATCGTCAGGAGATTAACGGTACTGCAATCCAGTGAAGGTCTTTCTCCTCGTTCTTGCGCCTTGGGTCCTAGCCGAGGCTCAACAGCCCGCCCCCACACCCAAGCCGGCTGAGCCCAAACCAGCCGCTGAGTCCGCCCCTGTTAACCTACTCGGGCGTGTCAACACCCAAAGCGGCGAGTCGCGCCGCAACGAAAACATCTTCATCACCGCTATCGACAATAACGCACAAAAAGAATCCGGCATCCGCTTCGGCATGACGGCAACGGCGATCACCGAGTTCCACGCCGCCAGCCGATTCTTCGGCGCGGAATTCGGCGTCAGCCCCTCCAACCCTCCCCACCTCGCTCCGTCCCGCCCGGGAAAAAACCTGCATGGCGGCTTGTACTGGACTCACTCCAATTCCCTGCTCTCCTCGCGCAGCTTCTTCCAGGTCGGCTCTGTCCTCCCTGCCCGCGAAAATCACGCGGGATTCCGCCTCCTCACTCCCTTGAACAAATCAACTTTTCTCACTATCGAGGCCTCTGACGAGATCCGTGGCGGCTATGTCAACGGCAACATCCTCGTTCCGCTCGCCTCCGAGCGCTCCTGCCTTTCCCCCGACCCTGCCATTTGCGCCGTGATCAGTCGCTTCCTTGCCGCTTGGCCCAACCAGGTCCCAAATCGCCCCGATATCGAAGCCCGCGCCCTCAATACCAATGCTCCACAGCGCCTCGATACCACCTCAGCCTCGCCTCGGCTTGAGCACATCCGCGGCAAACACCGCTTCACCGCGCGCCAATCCTGGACCAGCCAGCAGGTCGATGCCTTCCAACTTGTCGCCGGCCAGAATCCCGACACCACCACAAGGTCCCACGACGCCCGGCTCACTTGGACCTGGACACCCAGCGCCCGCGCCAATCTCGATTTCACCTCCAGCTTCGTCCGCAACACCACACTCCTCGTTCCAGAGCCAAATGCTGTTGGTCCGCAGGTGCAAATCGGCACCGCCTTCGACAAGCTCGGCCCCGGCTCCTCCATTCCCATCGACCGTGTCTTCAACCGCTTTCGCCAAGCCCTCCGCGTTCAGCACCGCCTCGACCGTCATACTTTTTCGGCCGGCTTTGAATTTACCCGCCTGCAGTACAACGGTGCGGAGGTCTCCTCCAACCGGGGCAACATTTATTTCCGCAATGACTTCGGTCGCGACGCCATCACGAATTTCCGGCTTGGTATCGTCAACCGTTACTCCTTCGGCCTCGGCGGAATCACCCGCGGCTTCCGCCGCAACGAGCCCTCTGTCTTCTTCCAGGACAATTGGCGCCTGCACCCCGCCTTCGATCTCGCCTTCGGCCTCCGCTACCAGCCGCAAATGAGCCTCAATGAGGTCAACTCCCTCACTGATATTCCTTTTGCTTGCGACTGCAATAACCTGGCTCCCAATTTCGGATTCGCTTGGCGTCTGCCGCGCCGTACCGGTGTTTTGCGGTCATCTTACTCCACCCAGTTCGGCGACATTCCTCCCGCCACGCTCTCTCAATTGCGCTGGAATCCCCCCGCTTTTCAGAAAATCGAAAATCAGGCGCCTCCTCTGCTCGATCTCTTGCGCGGTATCGTATTGGAGCCGAATGGCCGCGCCATTGTCTTTTCTTATCCCCGCCATCTCGCCACTCCTTACTCTCATCAATTCACCCTCCATTGGCAGAGTCCCCTGGCGGCGAATCTGGGCCGCCTCGAATTCGCCTACATCGGCAGCCGAACCTGGAAGCTGCTCTACATGCAGTACGCCAACCGCGCCCAACGCATTCCCGGCATTGCTGTCAACACAGCAACCATCAATGATCGCCGCCCCGATAATCGCTATTTTGACTACCGCGCCGTCGATAACCTATCTCGCGCCTACTACGATGCGGGCAAAGTCCAGTACACCTTGCCTACCACCCGCGGTTGGACTCTCAGTGGCGCCTACTGGTTCTCTAAAGCGATCGATACGGGCGCCTCTTTTCTCAGCATCGCCGCCGGCGATGATGCCAGCCAGGGTCACTCCCAGACCCTGGATGATGTGGTGGGTGACCTTCGCGCTCCCAGTGCTTTCCACCAATCCCACGCCGCCACCGCTAATCTCACCTACCAGATTTCTTCCCGTCATCGCTGGCTCCGCTCCTGGCGCCTATCAAGCGTACTCGTGGGCCGCTCCGGCACCCCCTTCACCGTCATCACTGGCTCCGATGCCCCAGGCTACGGCAATGTCGATGGTGTTTCCGGTGACCGGCCCGTTCTGCTCGATCCCTCCATCCTCGGCCGCTCCATCAATCATCCCGACTCCTCCCGACAGATGCTCCCTATTTCCGCCTTCCGCTATCTCACCGTCGAGGACAGTAGGGGCAATCTCGGCTCGAATGTGTTTCGCCGCGCCCCTCTCCGTAACTGGAATGCTGCCCTGGAGCGGCGATTCAATCTGCGCCAAGACCGTTCTCTTAGCTTCCGCGCCGAATCCCTGAACTTGTCCAACACCCCCCAATTCGCCGAGCCGATCGCCGATCTATCCAACCCCGCCTTCGGGAAAATCACAAATACTCTCAACGACGGCCGTAGCTTCCGAATTACCATCAGCCTTGACTTCTGATATCATTCACGTCTTTTTGATATCTTTTTTCCTGCTAATAAGTCATTTTCTTTCAGAGCTTTATTCTCATCGCTTGCCTTTCCTCCAACCCAGTCGGCAGGGCTCATATGCCTAACATCATCTCCGAGTAATGGCGTTTGATGATGCCTCCGGAATCCCTTCCCGACTGTTCCGGAGTGCCTCTGCCACATCACCGCCACGAGGAAGAAAGGTTTATGGTTATGTTCCAATTCTTGACGCGGCACTTCGTGCGCGCTCTACCTCTTGTTGTCTTTTTCAGCTTGGCCGCCTCCCAGGCACTCCAGGCCCAACCCGTGCTCACGCGCATTCAGGATGTCGTCTACTTGGCCGACGGTAAGCGCTTCAATGGTCTCGCCATAATCGATTGGCGCAGCTTTTCTACAAACAACGGCGCCATTATTGGCCAAAACAGCAAGGTCGTTAGAATTACCGACGGCATCCTTCAAGCCCAGCTCGCGCCTACGACCAACAGCAATACAACCTATTACTCCGTTAAGTTTTCCAGTGGCGGTCGTGTTCTTTTTTCGGAAATCTGGGCTGTCCCTCCCAGTTCGTCGGTTCTGAAATTGGCTGACATACGCGCGGTTCTCTTGCCGGGCGGCTTCGTCTCAGCTCCAACAGCTGGTGGTGGTAATTCCGGCGGTGGCCTGATTGGCGAGAATGGCACCGGTGCTTTTGTCGATCTGGAAACTCCAGTGGGCCTCATCAATGGCTCCAATCTCGTTTTCACGCTCGCCGCGAGTCCTGAGCCAGGCAACAGCCTGGAACTGTTTCGCAATGGCCTCCGCCTCAGTCCATCTGTCGACTATACAATCTCGAGTAACACGATCACCTTCGTCACGGGCGCCCAACCGCAAATTGGGGATGTCCTCCGCGCCACTTATCGGACTGGTGTTTTTGGTACTGCTCCTCACAACCTTCTCAGCAGCTTGCATTCCGATACCGTGCCCGAAACCGTTCAGCGCGGCGACCTGATTTCTGGTCAGGGCTCGACCCCCCGATGGATGAGGCTGCCTCTCGGCCAGACCAATCGCTGCCTTGTTTCCAACGGTCAGGATGCTGTCTGGAACACTTGTCTGTTTACCGGTTTCTCCGCCGGTTCTGTCCCCTTCATCAACACAAGCGGGCTTCTGGCGGAAGACCTGGCAAGTTTCTTCTGGGATGCCACAAACCGGCGCCTCGGCCTTGGAACAACTTTGCCTTCCGCCAATCTCACCCTTCGGGCCGGCACGGGACAAGGCTCAACCGACCTTACCCGATGGCTCGCCTCGAACGGATCGACCATTCTCGCCAGCGTGGGCAGTACGGGAACGATCCTCGCGAGCCGTTTCGTTGCCGCCAGTACATCCACCACAGCCGCCTACAATGACCCCGGTTCCGCCACCAGCTCCGACCCCTCCAACCCTGTCACCGGTGACTTTTGGTACAACCGGCCCCAACGCGCCCGCAAAACCTTTGAAGCCAACCAAATTCATTCTCTTCCCATGGTGCTCTGTAGCGTGGGTGGCGGCTCAACCAGTTCCACCACGAATGTCCAAATCGGCTCCTGCGGTATCCCCGCTGAGTTCTTCGACTCCGGTGACCGCATCGAAATCAGTTTGAATTTCGAGCACTCCGGCTCCGCCAGCGGCTTCACGGTTGAGGTCTTCATCGGCTCGACCTCCGTCTTCAACCGGAGCTTCGCCAACACGGATTCCCTCGCTTTCGTCAAGGCCTCCGGCGGCTATTTCCCCACCGGCGCCTCCTTCGGCACTTACAGCTTCGGAACCGCAGGTTCAGTCCCCGGGAGCGCTTTCTCGGGCCTGTCCGGCAATGTGACCATCACGCCAACGGCTGCCGCCACGATCTCCTTTCGGGCTCGGCTCAACTCCGCCAGCTCCGATACGGTTTTCCTGCGCAACTACACCGTAGTGCGTTACCCCGCTCAATTCAATCCCTAAGGCTCCCCGCGAGGTTTCATCCTTCTCCTTTCTTCCTCTCGGGAAAAAACAGGGGCGGCGCCACCCTTTCAGTGGCCCCGCCCCTGTACTTGCTTTTTCCTGATCCAGTCTAAAAGAAGAACCGCAAACCGCCTTGCAACTGCCGGGGATTGCCCAATTGCGCGTTCTGGCGGAAATATGATCCATCTGCATTGCGCAGCCTCATGAAGTCGGCTGCGACCGGAGCGGTTGTCCCATTTGCCAGCAAGCCGCCGCCATAAATTCCCGTCGTGCCTCCGAACACCACGTTGTCCGCGTTCAACAGGTTAAATGCCTCCACCGAGAACTGCAGCTTGTAGCGCTCCTTGAATAGAAAACTCTTCAAAATCCGCAGATCCGAAGTCGCGAATCCACGATTCCGGAAGTAGTTCCGCGGGAAGGGGTCTCCCGGTCCTCGGAAGGGACGGTCGTTGTTGACGCCATCTCGGTTCAGGTCTGTACCAGCTACGCCGTTGTACGGCAAACCCGACCGCGCGCGGACGATCCCGGAAATCTCGAAGCCCCAGGGTAACTGATACACCGCGTTGCCTGTGAAGTTGTGGCGGATATCCATCGCGCTCCAGAAATACTCACTGGCGAGATTGAAGCTGTCCATGTGCAGAAACCCACCCGCGTCGCGCTCACTGTCATCATCCGAGTAGCTCTGCGCCAGCGTGTAGAAGGTCTGGAACTGCAGCTTCTTGGTCCGGTATTGTGCCTGCAGCGTCATCGCCCGGTACATCGAGCGGGCGCTCGGCTCACGCACCGTCAAGTTCGTCACCGTTGTCACAGGCCGCAGAACGCCGCCACCCACCAACCCATAATCGGGCCGTAAACTCTGGTCTCCTGCCCGCACCACCGGAGCGGGCATATTGTAATTGCGGTTACGGTTCAGTCCAACCGTGTTCACATAGTTGAATTGCACGCCCGCCGTGAAGTTCTTGAACCATTCCGTCTCCGTCCCAAAACCCAGTTGGAACGAGCGCGGATTGCGGAAATTCGGCGCCGTCGTCGTGAAGCTCGCCCCCACGAACGGGTCGCGCGCTGTTCCGCCCAAAGCAATCGCCGCCGCCCGCTGCACCGTCTCGAGCGGAATCACAGGCAGTTGGCCCAGCGGTGTCCGGTTGAGGTCTACTCCCGCCTCCAAGAAGCTCTGATACACCGTCTTCACCGCTCCCGCGCCGCCCACCGTGATGGAAACGTCACCGGCCGGGTTGCGGAAGTTGTTCGTCGGACTCGAAAAAGTCAGCAAGGGAGTCGCCGCGTAAAATACCCCAGTATGCCCGCGTACTACCGTGCGGAATTTTTCCGTCAGCGGATTCCAGGCAAACCCAAACCGTGGCGCAACCTGATTCATCGTGTTGTTGATCGACCGCGGGCTCACTATGTTCCCGATCGGAAACCGCACACCCTCCACGCGCGCTAGCGCCGCCGTATTGTTTGCCTCAACCTTCGGGTTTACCTGCCCTTCCCAGCGCAATCCGAAATCGAGAGTCAGCCGGTTCGTTACCCGGTAGCTGTCCTGCACGAACGCCGCGATCTGTTTTGCCGAAAAGTCCGCCAGCAGGTTCCCAATCTGCCGCGTGTAGCTAACGTTCGGGTCATCAAAACGGTTGCCGCCGTTTGCCCCATTGCCTCCCGCGATATTCAAAACCGATGCGATCACACCATTCACGTTGAAGGCACCAAACTGGTTGAATCCGAAGGACTGCGCCGTAGGCAGAAAACTATAGTCAAATCCAGCCTTAACGCTGTGCTTGCTGCGCAGCACCGTCACCGAATCCGTGATCTGCCAGCGCCGGTCGAACTGCGTCGTCGGCAGAAAACTGCGCGCCCCAAAGCTCGTCACGTTTTGTAGCGTCACGCTCGGTGACTCGCTGTTGGCCGTCCGCGGCCGCACCTCATGCGAACCGGAAAACTTGAAGTCATTCACGATCGATGGCGTTACGATGTGCGTGTATTGCATGGTTCCGTTGTGAATCCGGTCCAGTTCATTACCTTCCTGTTGCACCGAGATGTTCGTGATCGGGTTCACCGCCGCACCCACCGTGATCGCGTTCTTCTCAATCGAATCACTAAAGTTGTAGCGCAGCGTCAAACGATGGCCCTTGGCAAAGCTGTAGTCGGCCTTCGAGGTCATCGCCGTCGCCCGGTTCGTTTGTAGAAAGGGCCCTTCAAATCCCCGAATCAGACTGATCGCTTCGGTATTCCGGGACGTCACAGCCACTCCATTGATAGAGGGGATTACCACCTGCCGTGGCGTTTCCGAGTACTGGCTTTCCGCCGCCAGAAACCAGAACAGCTTGTTTTTCTTGATCGGCCCACCGATTCCGCCACCGAACTGCTGCAGCGTTTCGCTCGGCCTCACGTTTACGACCGGATTCTTCGCGCTCAAGGCTCGGTGGCGCAGTTGATAAAAACCTTCCCCATGCAAATCGTTCGTTCCCGACTTCGTGATCGTATTCATCACGCCCCCGGTCGAGCGCCCATACTCGGCGGAATAGCCCGTTGCCAGCACCTGAAATTCGGCTATCGCGCTCTGCGGCACCGTAATGATGCTTGTCGAGCGCTCCCCGCCACGAATCCCGCCGAAGAACGGCTGATTGTAATCCGCGCCGTCCAACATGATGTTTGAGTTGATGCCGCGCTGTCCGGCAAACGAAATCTGGTTCCGCGTCGAACCTTCCACAGCCGTCATCGGCGTCAGCAATACAAAATCCTGAAAACGCCGCCCATTGATCGGCAGGTTCGTGATCGCAATGCTATTCACCAGCGCACTGGCCACCGGTACCGCATCCTGCAGCAATGTCTCGCCCACATCCACTGTCGTGCTCGTCGACTGCACGCTCATCCGGATATCCACCGTAACCGTCGAGCCGACGTTCAAAACCACGCCCGTCCGCTTGTTTTCCGCAAAGCCGCTCGCGTTTGCTGAAATTTCGTACTGCCCCGGATCGAGCAGCACTGCACGATAAGTCCCGTTCCCGGCTGAGCTCAGCTCGCGCGTCGCCCCCGTTCCAAGATTCTTGAGGGAGATCTTTGCGCCAGCAATCACCGCCGCATTCGGATCAGTAATAGTGCCGACGATCTGGCCTTTGTTCGCGTCCGCCTGTGCCAGCAGAAGAGGGAGGGCGCATAACAGAGTGAGCGCAAGTCGAAGTGTCTGTTTCATATTGAGATTTGTCTTGAAAAACCTGAAGGGGGATACTTTCAGGTTATCGCAACTCCTTTATAAACTGTTGAACAGATTTTTTCCCCATCCCAGCCAGCATCATAGTAATCTTGATAGGGTATACAAGGTTTATGCAGACCCCAACATCCGTCGAACTGCAATTTGACCAGACGGTCGCCGCTGACATCTCTTTGTTCCGCTCCCAAGTCAATGACTACCTTTCCGGCAAGCTGACTGACGACGAGTTTCGTGCTTTCCGCCTGCGGCGTGGTGTTTATGGTCAGCGCCAGCCGAACGTCCAGATGATCCGCACGAAAGTCCCCGGTGGCCTCGCTACTTCCGCTCAAATGGAGCGGATGGCCGACATCGCCGACAAGTATGCTGGTGGACGCGGACACCTCACCACGCGCCAGAATATGCAGTTCCACTTCGTGCCCCTTGCCGTGGTGCCCGACCTGCTCACCGAGTTAGCCGCCGTGCGCCTCACCACCCGTGAGGCCTGCTACAACACTGTCCGTAACGTCACCGGCTGCCCCCTGGCCGGCATTTGTCCAGACGAACTATTCGACATCTCGCCTTACGTCCGCCAGACCGCTTACGCCTTCCTCCATAAGGAATTGACCGACAATCTCCCCCGCAAGTTCAAAATCAGCTTCTCCGGCTGTGCCGGGGATTGTATGGCTGGCGGCATTCACGATCTCGGTTTCAGTGCTCGAATTCAAGATGGCAAACCAGGTTTCCGCGTTGTTGCCGGAGGCGGTCTCGGGCCCCTGCCAAGCGAGGCGCAAGTGCTCGATGAGTTCCTTCCCGCCGAACGCCTGGTCAATCGCTGCGAAGCAGTGATCCGGATTTTTGGCAAATACGGCAACCGCAAGAACAAACACAAGGCCCGCCTGAAATTCATCATTCGCGAACGTTCCTGGGACTGGTTCAAGGAGCAGGTCGAAATTGAATATGCTGACATCCTCGCCAACGGCGGGATCGAGGCACCCTCTTTCGTTCCGGAAGATTTCGGCGCATATTCCTCCAGCCCCCGCCCATTGGGCCGTGAGCCCCTGCTCAATGTGCTCCCTGACTTGCCGCCCGACTACGAGCAATGGCTTCGCACCAATGTCCGTCCCCAACGCCACGCCGGCAACACCGTCGTCACCATCAAGGTTCCCCAGGGCAACATGACTTCTCAGCAAATGCGCGCCGTGGCCCAAGTCGCCCGTGCCGCCGGCGACGGACTTGTTCGGATTACAATCGACCAGAACCTTTCAATCGCCTGGGTCCAACAGTCGAGTCTGCGGGAAGTTTTCGCCATTCTCAAGCAAGCTCTGCTTGCCGAGGCTGGCGCCGATGAGATCGACGATATCGTCACCTGCCCTGGCGCTTGGAGTTGCAATCTCGGAATCACCAAGACCATGAGCTTGGGTGAAGCCTTGCGCCACACCGTCGCCAATCACCCCGACCCCCTGGTACGCCGCCTTCACATCAAGGCCAGCGGTTGCCCCAATTCCTGTGGCCAGCATTGGCTGGGCGACTTCGGTTTTTTTGGCAATGTGCGTAAAATCGGTGGCCGCGAAGTCCCCTACTATCAGATGCTTCTCGGGGGAGGCAAGGACCGCGAAGGCATGCTCAAATATGGCTTCACGATCCAGAGTATTCCCGCCAAAACTGCCCCGGAAGCCGTCCAGCGAGTCATCGCTCACTACATCGACAACCGCCAACCGGATGAACTCTTCCGCGAATACGTCATGCGGTTTAAGGTCGAAACTTTCCGCGCCCTGACCGCCGACTTAGCCAAGCCGATGGAACTCGATCCTGACTTTTACATGGACTGGGGTGACAACGAACAATTCAGCCTACAGTTGGGTCGCGCGGAATGCGCCGCCTGACCGGAATCTAGATCTTCCCCTTCAGTTTCTGCAGCGGAACCGCAGCGCTTGCCCGGGGTGTCTCCTGGCTGACCACGGCCGCCAGAGTCGCCAGTTGCACCGGTACACTCGTGTCGATCATCTCGAACATCGTGCCGATCGGCAGCCCCTCTGCCTCTTTGGTGAAGCTCAATTCCCGTTCCCGCGGGTCAAAATCGATCCGCAGCAAATCGCCATCCTCAATCTGTCCGGTCGCCAGCAGATTCGAAAGCGGCTGAACCAGCAACCGTTCCATGCTCCGCTTCAAATGCCGGGCACCATAACGGGGGTCGACCCCCTGCTCAAGCAGAAACTGCTTGCCCTCCTCCGTTACCGCGAATACAAATTTACTCGCATTCGCCCCAGCCAGCAACCGCTGCTGAAAGATTGCCAGTTCAATGTCCAAAATCCGCCTCAGATCTTTGTCCGACAAATTCTTGAACACCACAATCTTGTCCAAACGGTTCATGAATTCCGGCGTGAATTTCTTTCGCGCTGCCTCTAGACCCGTCCGGTTCTGCTTTTTCTCCTGCCGGGCCGACTCCGCATCCGCCAGTTTCTCCCCCCCCAGAGCACGCGCGAATCCCATTTTGGGATCACCGATCCGGCTCATCTCAGCTGCCCCAAGATTGCTGGTCATGAAAATCATCGCGCGCGAAAAATCAACCTTTCGGTTGTCCCCCAATGTCAATACGCCCTTGTCGAGAATCCCCAGCAGCAGGTTCCACAGTGCATCACTTGCCTTTTCGATCTCATCGAACAAGACAAAACTCAGCTTCATATCGTCCGTCCAGTACTGGTTCAACATTTCCTGACTCAGTACCGGATGCGTTTCCCGATGCCCTAGGTACCCCGGCGGACTCCCAATCAGTTTGGCAATCTCATGGCTGTGCTGGAACTCTGAACAGTCGATCTTGTTGATGGGACTTGGCCGTCTCAGCAGGCATTCCGCCGCTGCCTCAACCAGCCTTGTCTTTCCCGTACCCGTTGGTCCAAGAAACAAGAAGCTCCCAACCGGCCGGCCCGGGGAGTTTAAGCCGGTCGTAAACATCTGGAAGATGTTTACAATCTGACCAATCGCATCGTCCTGCCCGGCTATCAATTGCCTCAGGCGATATTCCAGGAAAGAGGCGTCTTTGCCGGTTCGCTTCGGGTCGAGTGTCATCTTCATCTTCTTCGGTTCCACACTTAACCCGAGAATTTTTCGGCTGTAGTTCAGCGGATGCAGCGTCACATGATCCTGCCCTGCATTTTCACTGCCAGAGTCCGATCGCCATTTCGTTACCGACTTTGAACGCAACTGACTTTCCTCAATCCATATTCGGCCCTAGGCAGGGAATCTTTAGCTTGGACACCCTATACTGAGAATAATGCCGGATATGAGCCTGTTTTGGCTGCGAATCGCTGCCATTTTCTATGCCGCTGGCCTCTTCCGTACTCTTTGGCTTTTCCTAAAGCACCGGCACTCCAATCCCCCCCTTGCCCCAGGACTACCCCTCTTGGCCAGCTTTTCCGTCGGCACCATTTTCCATTTCGTTTCCATCGTGGAACGCTCCGTTTCAGTTGGACACCTCCCGGTGGACAACTTTTTCGAGTCGGTCGGCCTTTTCGCGTTTCTTCTTTCTCTTCTCTGCCTGGTTGCGCATTGGCGCTACAGTTTTTATTCAATCGGAATACTACTTTTCCCGGTCATTAGCTTGATGGCCTGGGTCGCGTCCACGGAAAGCCCTGTTCCCGCTTGGACCAGTCCGCGCGTCCGTGGCGCTTGGTTGATTGTTCACGTTACTCTCATCCTCTGCGGCATTGCCAGCGTTTGTCTCACCGCCGGGGCTTCACTGTTTTACCTCATTCAGGAACGGAAGCTCAAACGCAAGGACCTAGCCGGCGCGTCGCGTTTGCCGGCCCTCGGCACGCTCGACAGCATGATTAACCGCACCATGGGTCTTGGCTTTGTCTTCACCACGCTCGGTGTGCTGGCCGGCAGCAGTTGGGCTTATGTGGAAAGCGGCACTCTCTGGCTTAGCAACCATAATGTCCAACTCGCGCTTTTCACTTGGATTCTCTACCTGAGCATGATTTTTCTCCGCAGCCATCAGGGCTGGCGCGGACGCCGTACGGCCTTCATGGCCCTCAGCCTCCTTGGCTTTTCGGCCCTGACCTGGATCACGCACGTTGGCTTGAGGAACACACTCGCCCGATGACGCGCATTGCTATCTGTGGACTCAGCCATCGCACGGCCCCCGTTGAGGTGCGCGAAAAACTTGCCCTCCCCGCCCCCTCTCTCCCAGCCGCCCTCACCGAGCTCACACTCCACACCGGCGTCCGGGAGGGCTTGATTCTGTCCACTTGCAACCGGGTCGAACTCGCCCTTACCCTCGAGGATTCAGCCAATCTCAACGAGGCTCTTTCCTGCTTTCTGGAAAAGCAATCCAGCTTGTCTCTATCCGCCCTCGATCCTTATCTCTACAAATTAGAGGGCCGCGACGCGGTGCGCCACCTCTTCCGCGTCGCCTCCAGCCTGGACTCCATGGTCGTCGGGGAACCGCAGATCCTCGGCCAACTGAAGGACGCCTACTCGCTGGCAAAAGAGATGGGCACCATCAACAGCCACCTCGAGCACCTCGTCACGCGCGCCTTCCATGTCGCCAAACGGGTCCGCTCGGAGACGGAAATCGGCGAAAGCGCGGTCAGCGTCAGCTACGCTGCCGTCGAACTCGCCCGTGAGATCTTTGGCAACCTCGCCGGCTCGAAAGTCATGCTAATCGGCGCGGGCAAGATGAGCGAACTCGCCGCCCGCCACCTGCGCAACACCGGCGCCCGCCAAATCTACGTTACCAACCGAACCTACGACCGTGCCGTCGAGTTGGCGCGCCTCTTCGAGGGCTGGATGATCGATTACTCCACCTTCAGACAGACTCTGCCCAGCGTCGACATCATCATCACTTCCACCGGCGCCCGCGAACCCATCCTGACCCGCGAAGACATGCGTACCGTCATGAAAGCTCGCCGCAACAAGCCCGTCTTCATCGTCGACATCGCCGTGCCGCGAAATGTCGAGCCTGCCGTAAACGAAATCGACAATGTCTTTCTCTACGATATTGATGACCTGCAGAAAGTAGTCGAAAGAAACCTCCGCGGGCGCGCCGAGGCGGCCGAAAAGGCATCGCGCATCATTGAGGAGGAAATTCAGTGGGTCGAGAGCCGCCTCCGCGAACGCGAGGTTTCCCCAGCAATCGTCAGCCTCCAGGGCCGGCTCGAAGAAATCCGCGCCGCCGAGATGGAACGCCACCGTTCTCGCCTTGGCCCCCTCAACCCGGCCCAGGAAGAAGCCATGGACGCCCTCACGCGCGCCATTATCAATAAGATCGCCCATGGAGCCATCGCTGAGTTGCGCCGCACCGGCGCCGAAGGAGACCCCGGCCCCACGGTGGGCGCCATTCGCCGAATCTTCCGTCTGGAGAAAGACAAATGATCACCATTGGCTCCCGCGGTTCCTTGCTCGCCCTCTGGCAGGCCAATCACGTCCAGGCCCTGCTCAAGGCGCGTGGACTCGAATCGCGCATCGAAGTCATTCATACGACCGGTGACAAGATCACTGATGTCCCGCTGGCCCGTCTCGGCGCCCAGAGCTCGACAAAGGGTTTATTCACCAAGGAACTGGAAGACGCCCTGCTCGAGGGCCGCATCGACATTGCCGTGCACAGCCTCAAGGATGTACCGACTCAGTTGCCAGAGGGGCTGGAACTCGTGGCAGTTCCCGAGCGGGAGGATCCATTCGACGCCATCATCGGCCATACTCTCGAGGATTTGCCGGCTGGCGCCGTCGTTGGCACCAGCGCCCTTCGCCGGCAGGCGCAGTTGAAAGCCCTTCGGCCTGATCTCGACATACAGTCCATTCGCGGTAACCTCGACACCCGGCTGCGTAAGCTCGACCAAGGCCAATACCAGGCGATCGTGCTCGCCTGCGCCGGCCTCCGCCGGCTCGGCTGGGCAAATCGCATCACGGAGCGCTTCCCGGCGCACCGCCTCTGCCCAGCCGTCGGCCAGGGCGCTCTGGCAATTGAGGCGCGCCTCGGCGACCACCGCGCCAGCTTGCTTACACACACACCAACTCTGCGCGCCGTCGAAGCCGAACGCGCCTGCCTGCGCGAATTCGGTGGCGGCTGCCAGATCCCCCTCGGCGCATTCGCCCGTCAAGAAGCATCTTCGCTTCATCTTGAGGCCGTTGTTGCCTCCCCCAACGGTCAGCGCGTCATTCGCTTCTCAGCCGCTGGGGCTGATCCGGTTTCACTCGGCCGTGAAGTCGCCGACGGCCTCCGCTCCCAGGGGGCCCACGAGGTCCTCGGGTGAAGGTCTATCTTGTCGGCAGCGGCCCCGGCGACCCCAACCTGCTCACCCTTAAAGCCAAGGCTCTCCTCGAGTCCGCCGACGTCGTTCTCTATGACCATCTCGCCAGCCCCGAGGCACTTCGCCTCGCCACCCGGGCCGAAAAAATCTATGTCGGCAAGGTTCGCGACAATCACTCCGTTCCCCAGGAAGACATCGTCTCTCTGATGATCGATCTCGCCCACTCACAGCGGCGCATCGTCCGGCTGAAGGGCGGCGACCCTTATCTTTTCGGCCGTGGGGGCGAGGAATGCGAAGCTCTCGCCGCCGCCGGTATTCCTTTTGAAGTCGTGCCGGGAATCTCCTCGGCAATCGGCGCCGCCGCCTATGCTGGCATCCCACTCACCCACCGCGACTATTCCAGTTGCGTCGCCTTCCTCACCGGCCATCATCCGGACTCAATCGATTGGTCCAAAGTGGCTCGCGTCGATACACTCGCGATCTTCATGGGCGCTTTCCACTATCCGGAACTGGCCGCCGCGCTCATTGCCTCCGGCCGCCCCGCCGATACTCCAGCCGCGGCTGTCACCTGGGCGACACGCCCGGAGCAACATACCGTCGTCGGCACGATTTCCTCCCTCGCCGCCAAGAAGATCCTCGCCCCCGCCATGATCATCATTGGCCCAGTCGCGCAACTCGGCGCCAGGCTCAACTGGCATGAGCGCCTTCCTCTGCACGGCGTCCGCATTGCCGTTACGCGGGCGCTGAAAGCGTCTCGCGACATGGCCGACCAACTTACAGCCTTGGGCGCTCAAGTGCTCGAGTACCCAACCATTGCCATCGCTCCCCCCTCCTCCTGGCAGTCCCTCGATCAGGCCATCGCCAAGCTCGAGTCCTTTGATTGGCTCATCTTTACCAGCGTCAATGCCGTTGAGTCCTTTGCCACCCGCCTGCGCCAGTCCCCTCGTGACCTGCGTGCGCTCCGCGCCCGGATCTGCGCCATCGGCCCCGCCACGCGCCGGGCGATCGAAGACATGCACCTCAAGGTCGATGTGCTTCCCGCCGAGTATGTCGCCGAAAGTCTCCTCTCGGCGCTGGCCGGCTTCCCGCTAGCCGGTAAACGCGTTCTCATCCCTCGCGCCGCCTCCGCCCGCGACACAGTCCCTCAGGCCCTGCTCGCGCAGGGCGCCGTCGTTGAAATCGCCGAAGCTTACCGCACGGTCGTGCCGGATTCCGGCCCCGCACCGGAAGCCGATTGGATCACCTTCACCAGTTCTTCCACCGTCAAGAACTTTCTGGCCCTCAATCCGCCCGAGGCGATTCACCGTTATCGCATCGCCTCGATCGGCCCGATCACAACACAAACTCTTCTGCTGCATGGCGTCCAGCCTTCCGTCGAAGCGAAACCTCACACCACCACGGGAATCATCGATGCCATCCTCCAACAGCATCCTCATCCGTCGCGCTGAACCGCGCGACATCTCCGCCATTGCCGCTTTCAACGTGGCCATGGCCTGGGAGACCGAACAGCTTAGTCTCGATTCCAGCCTGATCAACGCCGGCGTCCAGGGACTCTTCAACCAACCCCATTTCGGCTTCTATGTTGTCGCCGAAATCGACGGCAGTCCCGTGGGTGGACTCATGATCACATTTGAGTGGAGTGACTGGCGCAACAAGGTATTCTGGTGGATCCAGAGTGTTTATGTACTTCCTGAGTGGCGCGGCCA
The DNA here is from genome assembly GCA_019931185.1 of Bryobacter sp. CoA8 C33. Taxonomy (GTDB): domain Bacteria; phylum Acidobacteriota; class Terriglobia; order Bryobacterales; family Bryobacteraceae; genus Bryobacter. The sequence goes on along the minus strand of JAINDK010000023.1, from coordinate 76,456 downwards.
AGGCGTCTATCGCAGCCTGTACGAGGGCGTCCGGTCCCTGGCCGCCTCGTCAAATTGCTGCGGCTTTCGCCTTTACGTCGAAAACACCAACCTTACCGCCCAGCAAGCCTATCGCCGCCTCGGCATGGAACAGAGCCATTACCTGATGTTTGAAGGAACACTTACTTGATTTCCTGCGCTCTCGTTATTCCCTGCTACAACGAGGCCGAGAGGTTGCGGCCCGAGGTCTTTGTCAAATTTGCGCGAAAGCATTCCAACATCCACTTCATTTTCGCCAATGATGGCAGCCGCGACGGCACCGCTGAAGTACTCGAGCGCCTTGCCGCCTTAATCCCAACCCAGGCCACCGTCCTCGACAACCAGGTCAATCAGGGCAAGGCCGGGGTCGTACGCCAGGGCATGCTCCATGCTATCGATCACCTCGATGTGGAGGCGATCGGCTTCTGGGACGCCGACCTCGCCACGCCCCTCTCCACCGCGATCGACATGCTCAGCGTACTCGAGCAAAACTCCCGCTTCGTCATGATCTTTGGCGCCCGCGTCAAACTCCTCGGCCGCGAGATCTTTCGTAAACCCGAGCGCCACTACCTCGGCCGTGTCTTTGCCACCATAGTCTCCGTCCTGCTCCATCTGCCGATCTACGACACCCAATGCGGCGCCAAGATCTTCCGCCGTACCCCTTACCTGCGGACCCTTTTTGCCACCCCGTTCGTCTCGCGCTGGATCTTCGATGTAGAAATCATCCATCGCTTCCAGCAACTCCCTCCGGGAACGGCCCCCGCCGCCACCGAGGCCATCTATGAGTTCTCGCTGCCCTACTGGCGCGATGTCGATGGCTCCAAAGTCAAGCCCTACGACTTTCTCAAAGCCTTTCTCGACCTGTACCGTATCTTCTTCCACTAGCCATCTGCCGGATCCCGCTCACCAACTCTGCTTGCTGCTCGACATCTTCCTTGCTCCTTGGCTCCCACGAAATCGTATCCGATTTTGTGCGGCCTTCGGGGAGCAGGCTTCCCAATCCCGCTCCTTGCCGGTACTACGGGATCTTTTGCCGGAATCGTACAAGCATCCGTGCAACCCCGGCGGGATCAAGGCTTTAGCACCGGCCTGCCCCTGGAGCGAGGCCAGCGCAAAGCCGACCCCTGATTTCGCTACTCTGATTTGCCATCGAAGCCGCAATCGCCCCCATCACCCAGGCCATGGCCAACCATGCCTGGCACGACCCGCGCGTCCAGTTGCTGATGACCCTCCCCAGCATCGACTTCACCGTCGCCGAATCCCTCCTCGCCGCCCTCGGCGACACCACGCGCTTTCCCTCCCCCAAATACGCCGCCTTCTATCTTGGACTCACTCCCTCAACTTACCAGTCCGGCTCTAAGTCCCATCACGGCCGCATCACCAAACAAGGCTCCAGCCACGCCCGCTTGATGATGGTCGAAGCCGCTCAAACCGCCTCCCGCAACCCCGCCATCGTCGCCCTCGCCCACAAGCTTGTCGTCATCGCCTGGCACATGCTCAGCAACAGCGAATGCTACCACTACGCCATGCCCTCCACTCTCGCGGCCAAGTTCAGCCGCCTCCGCATCCAGGTCATGGGAGAAAAGCGTAAAGGCGGTTACACCAAAGGCTCCCAACGCCCCGCCCCTTAGGCTCTGGCTTGCGCTCCAAAGCGGTTTCCGCCCTCGCAGCACTCTATGAACGCGAGAACCTGCCGCCCAATCTCCTCTTGCCGCCAGGCGAACTCGCCATGCTCCCCGCCCGCGGCCTCGAAGATCTTCCCGCAAGAGTCCAACAACACAAACGCGTTCCGAAGAAGTAAACCGCCCACCCACAGCATCCTCGCCGCTCACCCCGCGGGGCCTTGACCCGGTCCGAAGCTCGTGCTGTTCTCCCGATATCGCCAAGCCACGCTCTGTTCGCCTACGGCCTCACAAGCGCTCCGCGAGAATCTTCGCAAAACCACTTGACACAATCATAGGTAGCCGTAGCTCGCCGTCAGATTGAGATCTTCCCCGGCCGGCTTCCGCTCGAATTGCAGCAAATCGTTGCATCGCAATTCTTCGTAAAGCCCGTTGTTTGCCAAATCCCACCGCAACAGCGCCACACACTCACCAAGGCTCCAGCAGGCAAGCAACAGAACAGGCAGCACTAGTCCTCTCCTCGCTCAGGCTGCAATCAAATAGTGCTGGAATGAGTGCTGCGCATTTCCCTGAAAAGTCTACCTCAACATAGACAGCCGTAGCCCAACCTTAGCGAAATCTGCATCTTTGAAGAGGGCTGCCTCACCAGATAAAGTCCTTGGCCACGGCCCGCCGCTCATAGCCGTCCAGGACATGCACGACACGCAGCTTCTTTAGCCGCGCCAGCGATAGTTGCCCGATGGGAATGAAGACAATCTGCCGCCGCAGTTGCGCCGCGATGGAATGAAAAATGCTCCGCGGCGGCCTTGGCCCGACGTAGACAACGTAGCGCGCCGTCGAGTAGTCGAGCGCCGCCATCAATAACCGCTCCGCCTTCGTCTCGGCGAAATCATAATCCGGATCCCGCCAAACATCCCAAAGCCGCCGCGAGGGCAGCGTCATCAGGTAGCCGCCGTACTCCGCTCTTCCAATCCCCGGGCCCACCAGTTTCGCGAATGGCTCGGTCGAATAAAAAGCCATATCCGACTCGTTCTGGTGCTCTCCCAGCCACGTCGTCAGGTAACGGTAGCGGTCATCCCGGTCCTCATCAAAGACAACAACCAGACTCGTCACATCACCCGCGGACCGCTCAAGCCGCTTGACGTAGATCTTCCGCTCGTGCCAGTTGCGCAGGGTTTCCCGCATGTCGATGCCGTCCAGCAGCGAAGTCTGAAACGGCTCGGTTCGCGTGTGCTCCCCGGTCAGCAGCGAATGCGCCTTGCGCTTGAGAAAACGTCCGAAGTCCTCAATCACCATATCCTCGGGCGGATAGGAGCAAATCGCATTCCCATTCAGTTCGCGCGCCCATTCTCCCGGCTTGTCTTCCCGCGGCCGCTCTTTGAGAGAGCGTGGCTTCATGCGTTGCTTCGGCCGCGGCAGACGCCGGCGCAACTTGAGCTTGCGAGTCTGAAAGAAAACTTCCTCCCCGCTCAGCCGCAGCGTCTCGATCTTTGCCTCCTCATCCTGAAATCCATAGCTGCTTCCCGCCTGCCAAACCTCCCAGGCATAGTTGTCATCGACAATCGACTGCGCCGCTAACGTCAATTCGTATAGTGTCGACGTCAGATATCCGCTCACATGCGCGAGGTTGCGCGTAAACTTGGCCAGCATCTTGCGCTGGTAGGGCATGATCTTGTCGCCCGTATTCGTCTCATAGTCGACCTCTGCCCGGCGCAACGTATCGTACTGCGCCGCCGGGCGGTCCACCAAGCGCACATCCGACATTTGCTTGCGCCAGTATTCGTAGCGTTGCTGCAGCGCCGGATACTCCGTCAGCACTTCACCCAGACTTTCCGGATGCACATTGACCAATTCCACCGATTCCGCCAGCGTTGTCCGTCTGGGCGGATCCTGCGGCGTTTCCATGGCGTCGAGCAAGGGATCCAGCAGATTCAGCGATACCACGACAAGAACTTCCTTGTCCGGGGCCGCCCCTTGCAGCTTCCAGGCCAGACCCGCGGCAAAATCCTGCACCTCATCATTGCGTTGCTGTGGAAACAGCCGGTAGCGCTCCACATAAGCAGCAAGCCCGATTCGCTGCACCGCGAAGCTGTCGGGATAATCATCGGGCAAGTGCGGGCGCTCCCCCACCGCCGGGTCGATCAACATCACCTCCGCCCCGATCTCATGCGCGGTCCGGTAGGCTTCCACAAAAGCATCGCAAGGCTCAAGCAGGCAGTAGATCAAAGCCTGCCCATCCTCGAGGCGGTCGGGATACACGAGCGCGCTGATTTCGGGAAAACGCCGCGCCGCTTCGGGCAAACATCCCCCAAAGAAAGCGGGCAACTCGATAGCCACCAGGGCCGGCCGCTCCCGCAGCATAGTCCGGCGCACCTCCATGGCAAACTCCATCCGCCCCGGAGCAACCGGAAAGTAGCGGAATCGCCCCCGCCGCAAACTGTCTACCGCAACCGGATGATCCTCATTTGCTTCCGGCATAACGCATGGCTTCCATACCCAGGATGGTCTTCACCGCCAGAGGCAACGCCACCCGCTCATGAAAAGTGGACTCCCCGGCGGCCCTCAGTTTCAGCGCATATCGCACGATGTTGACGCCATCCCGAATCGAATACCGCTCCTCGGCCTGATGCGCCTGCTGCAGAAAGTCCGTCACGTATTCGAGAATCTCGCTGTCGGCGTAGGGCAGGTTCTCCCGCAGGATCGCCAGCTCTTCTTCCCTCTCGGGGAAGTCGAGCAGAATCTGCGGTTGCAACCGGCTCTGTATGTACTCGGGCAGGTCAAACGTGCTCGCGTCGTCATTCATTGTCGCCACGAAGCGAAAAAGTGGATGTGCCTTGATCTTGATTCCCGCGACAATCGATTCGACGTAACGGCGCGTATCAAGAAGCGGCGCCAGGCTCGCCCAACTCTTCTCGCTCATCCGGTTGCCCTCGTCAAGAATCGCCACCCCACCGCGAATCATCGCCGTCACCAGCGGTGAGGCCACATACCGCAACTTGCCCTGCTCCTCAAGCACCGGAGTCACAATCAGATCCTCGGGCCGCGTGTCCACGGTGGCCTGCATGATGTACACCTGCTGGCCCAGCCCCTGGGCAGCCGCCCACGCCAATGTTGTCTTGCCGACACCGGGCTTACCCACCAGACGCGGGTTCATCGGCAAATCTCTCTCGTCGAGCACCAGCCAGGCCGCCAGCAGTTGCCGCATCGATTCCTGCTGACCTACCCAGTTCACATTCAGATCATCCGGCGCTCCCAGATGGATCTCCACCCCGCTCATCCGTACAATGTCTGTTTTTCGTTCCATGTCTTTGCCGGAAAAACCAGCTTAACCCCACTTCGCTCTGGTTACCATGAGAGAAAGCACCCATGCCGAATATCCTTCAGTCCCTGCCCATTGGCGAAAAAGTCGGAATCGCCTTCTCCGGCGGCCTCGATACTTCCGCGGCGATCTACTGGATGCGCCAAAAAGGCGCCATTCCTTATTGCTACACCGCCAACCTCGGGCAGCCCGACGAACCGGATTACGAGGCCATTCCCCGCCGCGCTCTCGATTGCGGCGCCGAAGCTGCCCGCCTTCTCGACTGCCGGGAACAACTGGTACGCGAAGGCATCGCCGCCTTGCAGTGCGGCGCCTTTCACATCTCCACCGCCGGCCTGCCTTATTTCAACACGACTCCCATCGGCCGCGCCGTCACGGGCACCATGCTTGTCGGCGCCATGAAGGAGGATCAGGTCAACATATGGGGCGACGGCTCGACCTACAAAGGCAACGATATCGAGCGATTCTACCGCTATGGCCTCATGGTAAATCCCACCCTGAAGGTCTACAAACCCTGGCTCGACCAGACCTTCAACCATGAACTCGGCGGCCGCAAGGAAATGTCCGAGCTGCTCGAAAAAGCCGGCCTCGGCTACAAGATGTCTAAGGAAAAGGCCTACTCGACCGATTCCAACATTTGGGGCGCCACGCACGAGGCCAAGGACCTCGAGACCCTCGCAACCGGCATCCGCATCGTCGATCCCATCATGGGCGTCGCCTTCTGGAAGGATGAGGTTGCCGTCAAGGCCGAGGAAGTCTCCGTCCGCTTTTTCGAAGGCCGGCCGGTAGCGCTCAACGGCCAGACTTTCCCAAGCGAAGTCGACCTCGTGCTCGAAGCCAACCGCATTGGTGGCCGCCACGGCCTCGGCATGAGCGACCAGATTGAAAATCGCATCATCGAAGCCAAGAGCCGCGGCATCTACGAAGCCCCCGGCATGGCGCTGCTGTTCCTGGCCTACGAGCGCCTCATCACAGGCATCCACAACGAAGGCTCGATTGAACAATACCGCGATATGGGCCGCCGCCTCGGACGCCTCCTTTACGAAGGCCGCTGGTTTGATCCGCAATCCATGATGCTGCGCGAGACGCTCCAACGCTGGATCGCCAAAGCCATTACCGGTGAGGTCACCGTTGAACTCCGCCGCGGCAACGATTACTCGATTCTCAACACCGAGTCCCCGAATCTCACCTACGCCCCCGAGCGCTTGTCCATGGAAAAAGTCGACGGCGCCTTCACGCCCCAGGACCGCATCGGCCAGCTCACCATGCGCAATCTCGACATCGCCGACTCGCGCGCGAAGCTCTTCGTCTACTCGAATGCCGGTGTCCTGCCTCCGGCCACGTTCGCCGGCCTCAAACTCCTCGATTCCGGCACCGAGTCGAACGAGTAGCCCGTCTCAGGCGCCCAAAAGCTTCGCGATTACTTCGACGTCGTTCGGCACCACAACCGGCGGGTTGGCGAAGTTGCCGATGAGATCCCGCCCAGCCGGATCCTTCAACTGCCCCGTGTGATAGCGGTAGATGTAGTCGGGATCTTTCAACACATTGCCCGTCAATACGGCCACAATGCGGTCCTCGGGGCCAATCCGTCCCGCTGCTACCAGCTTCTTGATTCCTGCTAGTGTCGCCGCGCTGGCCGGCTCGCATCCAATTCCGCAGCGCCCGATTACCGCTTTCGCATCGGCGATCTCCTGCTCGCTTGCCTTCTCCACCACTCCGTTCACACCCACCGTCTGCCAGGCCTTCGGCCAGCTCACCGGGTCGCCAATCTTGATCGCGGTCGCCAGCGTTTCCGGATGCGTATTGGCTGTAAAGCCGCCCTCCTTCGGGTCTTTCATAAACTCATAGAAGGGGCTCGCCCCCTCGGCCTGAACCACGGCGAACTTCGGCAGCCGGTCTATCAGCCCCAACTCCAACATCTCCCGCACACCCTTGCCAAACGCGCTGATGTTGCCCAGATTTCCACCCGGCACCACGATCCAATCCGGCACTTCCCAATCCAGTTGATCCATCATTTCGATCACAATCGACTTCTGGCCCTCGATCCGGAATGGGTTCACGCTGTTCAGCAAATAGATTCCCAGCTTCTCGGCCAGCACCCTTACCAGCGCGAGGATCTGATCGAAATTCGCCTCTACCTGCAGCGTTTTCGCGCCGTAATCGAGCGCCTGTCCCAGTTTGCCAAACGCGATGTTTCCGTTCGGGATTAGAATGATTGGATCCAGCCCGGCCATCGCCGCATACGCCGCCATCGACGCGCTCGTGTTCCCGGTCGACACACAGGCCACCCGCTTCATTCCCAGCCGAACCGCCTGGCTTGTGCCCGCCGTCATCCCGTTGTCCTTGAAGCTTCCCGTCGGATTAAACCCCTGATGTTTGAAACGAATCCGCCGCACCCCCGCATAGCTCGCCGCCAGACACCCGTCGAGCAGTGGCGTGTTCCCTTCCCGCAGCGTCATCACATGACGCTCATCCTCGAGAAAAGGGAACATCTCGCGGTAACGCCACACTCCGCTCTGATCGAGCGGTTGATTGCTCATCCGCCGCTCGCGCCAAGTCTGCTTCAGCGTCCAGGGGTCGCCTCGCTCGCCCTCATATCGGACTTCGAGCAAACCGCCGCACTTCGGGCAGTTGTAAATCACTTCCGTTACCGGGTATTCCGCTCCACAAGCGGCCTCAAAGCAGGCCAAGAATGATCGCATGTTAGATTCCCCATTATAGAAACGATGCTCGCCGCTCACATCGCCTCCGGCGCGATTTCTCTTATCGAAACGCCACGGCCCCGCCTCCGGAAGGGCTTCTCCTTGCTGCGCCTCCGCCTCGCCGGCATCTGCAACACCGATATTGAACTCCTTCGCGGCTATTACGGTTTCGCCGGTATACCCGGCCACGAGTTCGTCGCCGATGTGGTCGCCTCGAGCGACCCCAACCTCACCGGCAAGCGCGTGGTCGGCGAGATCAATCTCGCCTGCGGGCATTGCGCGGATTGCCGCTCCGGCTTCGGTCGCCACTGCCTCAAGCGCACCGTCCTTGGCATCCTCGGCCATCCGGGAGCTTTCGCGGAGTACCTCACGCTGCCGACCGCAAACCTATTCCCCCTACCACACTCCATCCCCGACGAGCACGCCGTATTCACCGAACCGATCGCCGCTGCTTGTGAGATCCTCGATCAAGTCCGCTTCCCACGCGGAGCCCGCGTCGCTGTGCTCGGCGACGGCAAGCTGGGACTACTTATCGCACAGGTCCTCCACATCCACGGCTGCGACACCACCCTGCTGGGCAGAAATGCAAGCAAACTTGCTCTTCTCCCCTTGCCCACCCGCCTCCTCGACCGCCATCAACCCAGCTTACCCGCGGCCGCCTTCACTCACGTCGTCGATGCCACCGGCTCCGCTGAAGGGCTTCAGTCCGCCCTCACCCTCGTGCGCCCACGCGGCACGATCATCCTCAAGTCCACCGTCAATGACCGCTTCCCAATCGACATGGCTCGCGTCATCGTCAATGAGATCTCGCTGATCGGATCCCGCTGTGGCCGCTTCGCTCCCGCCCTCCGTCTGCTCCGCTCCCGCCGCCTCATCCTCAATCCCATGATTCATGCTCAATATCCGCTCGCCCGCGCTCCGGAAGCTTTCGCTCACGCGCAAAGCCCTCGCGTACTAAAGGTCCTGCTCACCCCATAGGGACTAAGATGTTTTCTCAAAGAACCTAGTTTACGAGTCCTATTTCACCCCTCCCCGACAACTCGTACCATTGAGATGTCGGAGATCATGTGATGATTTCAAGCAGCTATGAACTGCAGGTGGTTTTTTGGGTTCTCGTGTTGCTTGCCCTCATGTCGGTGGCGGTGATGGTGGATTACCTGAAGGGCATGAACGAACGACTTCGCGAACGCCACATCGACCTGATGGCCCGGCACCAGGAGGTGGTCCAGCGGGTCGAGAAGGATAATACAAAGTTGCTACGTGCGTTGGCCGAGCAGTCAAAGTCCTTTCGTGAGTTAAACTTGAAGGCCATAGTCGTCAATACGGAATCCACTGAATTGGCAGCCGCGCAGAAACCGCTCCTTCCAGCGCGCCGAGGATCCTTCTCAGACTCCGATTTAGAACGTCAACTCAACCCATCCCCTTCCTTGCAAGCTACCCCCATAGTGGAAGAGCCGAGTCAACAAGCTGCGGTGGTGGATGGTGAACTTCCTCCTAACGTCGTTCGAATTCGACTCAACTCGGAGGATTCATCCGCCCCGGCTCCCGCGGCGAATTTCGACGATTTCCTCGAGGAAGTGTTGGATGAATTCTCTGAAAACATACCGGAAACCGGCTTCCGCACGGAAACTAAAGTTGCGGGTCCCGTTGTGGAAAGTGCGCAACCAGCCGATTTGTCGATTCCGATACCAGCCGGAGTTCATCCTCGCAGTGTTCTTGCCCAACTTCTTGAGTACAAAGGGTCATTTACCGGAATGTCGCTTGCGATCAGCATTAACTATTACATGGAATTTGAAGAAGTTCATGGCTCGGCAATTGCTGAAGAATTGCTCAATACAATCGACAGCCTGATGGCTGGTCTGGTTTCTCAAGGTGGCTTTCTCACCAGGCGCGCCGATGATGAATTTCTCTTGCTTTTTCCTGACGTCAGCGGTGACGCCGCCCACGCCAAACTCACGTCCATATCAGAGTCGCTTTGGAATTACCAAATGGAAACTCTCGGCACGTTTTCAGTGGTTTTTTCTTGGGGGGCACACGAGTCTTTCGGCGATTCACTCAATCAGGCCCTGACAGCCACTGAGGAAAAATTGGCCCTCAATCGGGCAAATCGAACGGACGTTGATCATCGAGCTACGGCTTAGGGCTTTACTTCGGATTCAACCGCTTCCAATTCCCGCGCCGCCTCCACAAATTTTCCTTCTCCCATTAGTTCGCGGTATCGCTTCAGCCGCTGACGGATCTTCTCGATTCGTCCCTCTCCCGGTTCCGGCTGCTCTATCTTTCCCCCTACCACCGCTGCCGTCGCCGCTTCGCCGAGTTTCATTTCGCCTTGCCCCAACTGGCTCAGCGCTTCGGCATAGGTGTTTCCATAGCCAATCTGATTTCCATAGCCCACCGCCACTTTCTTCAGCTCCGGCATCGGCGCGTTGCTCGATTGAATGTAGATCGGCTCTACGTATAAGAATTGCCCGCCCATCGGCAATACCGACATCTGTCCCTTGATCACCTTGCTGCCGTGCTGGTTCCACAAAGTCAAATCCTTCGAAATCGTCTGATCCTGATTGATCCGCGCCGCTACTTGCATCGGCCCGTAGATCAATTCCTGCTTGGACAAGCGCAAGACCTCGATCTCTCCCAGCCTTTCCCCATCACAGCGCGCGGCCATCAAGCCGATCAGATTCTGCTTGCCCCGCGGCGTGAATGTTTGCAACAACAGAAACTCCGGTTCGCTTTGTCCCGGCAGCAACGCCATCATATAGGTCGGCTGCGCGGCTTCCGTCCGTCCGTCCATGCCTTCAGCGGTGCGCGCCAGATCCCAGGGATCTTCGCGATTATAGAAGGCCTCCGGATCTTGCATGTGATAGGTGCGGTAGATTTCCGACTGCACCCGGAACAGCGATTCCGGATACCGCGTATGCGACCGCAAATCCGCAGGCATTTCCGTCTTGGGGCGAAACAGCTTAGGGAAGATCCAGCGATAGCTCTGCAGCACCGTGTCTTTCTCATCCCACGCATACAGCACTGTCGTACCGTCATAGGCATCCACGGTCGCCTTCACGCTGTTGCGAATGTAATTCAATCGCCCAAACCGCGTATTCGCCATTCGGGCATATGGATGCATTGAGTTCACCGTATAGCCGTCGATCATCCAAACCTGGCGGCCCTGCTCGGTCACCACCAGGTACGGATCGGCATCCCAAGCGACGAACTCAGCCAAACGGCCCACCCGCTCCGCCACCTTGCGATGAATCAACATCCGGGATTCGCTTGTGAGCAGATTTGTCAACAGCACATTCCAGTCCGCATAGGCCACCGCCGCCGCCAATCTCATGCCCAATCCGCTGATGGGAATTCCCCCCTTGCCCTCATACCGTGTTTGCACGTTCGCGTTGCCCTGTGGATAGCTGAACTCCGCCTGCGCCGTCCGCACAAACACCGGCTCGTGTACCGCCTCGCCAAAATAGATCTCCGGCCGCTTCACTTTCGGTGCGTTCGCCTCCGATACAAGCGGCGCGTCGCGCATCAGCAAATGCGGCAATCCGTCGCTCGTGATCCGGTTCGCTTCCGCCATCACCATCCCATAGCCATGCGTGTAAATGAAGTGCGGATTGATCCAGCGGCTTCGTGCATCGGGCAGCTTCTGCACATCCAATTCGCGCGGACTCACCAACACCTGCCTTAGGTTGCCTTTTTCATCGCGATAGCGGTCCACATCCGTATCGGCGAACACATAATAGGTCCGCAGCGCCTGGATCTGCGAAATCGTGTCATGAAATGCCTGCCAGTCCCACAAGCGCACATTTTCAAGCAGCGTCTGGTATTTCGCAGGCTCGAATTTCCCCGTCATCTTCGCGTCGTAATCCCGCTCTTTCAACTGCTCGGCCAACCCGAAGGCCGCTCGCGTGCCCTCGATATGGCGCGCAATGTATGGCTTCTGCAGGCTGATCTCATTCGGCCGGACGCTGATGGCATTCACCGCCTTCGGCACCGCCCCCACCGCCAAATACACAAGCACTATAAGACCCACCGCCAAACCCACCCGGCGCGCCATCACCAGTGCCGCGCCCGCCACGCAAGCTCCCACCAGCCCCCAGAGCAGGGGCAGCACAATGTTCACATCCACATAATCCGCCCCCACCATGAAATTGTGGTCCTGACGCAGCACATCGTAACGGCTCAGATAAGCCCGCCCAGCCAGCAACAAAAAGAAAATCGCCACCACCACCCGCACCGGCAATCCGCTCAGCACGTCCCCCAAGTTCAGTACCCGGAGGTCCACTCCATCCTCGGCCTGCATCCGGGAAAACCCTTCCCGCAATAGCTCAAACCGGCTGCCTACCCAATACACAATGAACCCCACCACCAGCAACCCCTGCAGGTAGCGCAGCACCATTTCATAGAACGGAAGCTGGAAGAAATAAAATCCGATCGGATGCCCGAACACGGGATCACGCCAACCATCAGCCACCACTCCAAACGATCCCAAGAACCGCGCCACCATCCAGTCGTCAATCAGGACCATACCCAGAATCATCGATCCCACCAGCGCCAGCAGAGCTTTTGGCGCCGTTAGGACACCACGCCGTCCTCGCGCATAGAGCATCCCCAAAACCGGTAAAGCAACCAACCCCGCTACCACGCTTGGCATCCAGGCATAAAGCAGGATCTGCTGCCAGGTCTCTCCTTGCCCCATCTCCTGCCACCATGCCCAGTCGATCACCCACCGGGCAATCGTCCCGCCGCTCCCCAGCACAATAAGCGCCAACAACAACCAGCCTAAGCGCCCGAACCCGCCGCTTTGCTCCTGCCCCGTCCGCCGCCGCCGCGGAAAGTCTTCCAAATCGATTACGTCAGGTCTTGCCATCTCAATTCCACCTTGTCACAGTTTCCGCGCTACCGCTCTCCCAATGCCCTCAACCCTTTAGCAGTGTCATCGCCCGCTGAAACATTTCTTCGGCCCGCGCCTCGCTTCGGCTCTCCACGGCAACGCGCAAGATCGGCTCCGTGTTGGAGGCACGCAGGTGAATCCAGCCATCCTCCAGATTCAACTTCAGCCCGTCGCTGCGCTCCAGCTCAGCCGCCGGATACTGCCGCTCCATTGCCAGCATCAGCCCGCCCAGCTTGCCGTGAGCGAATTGCACTTTGCCCCCGCGCCGGTGATAGCGCGGCAAAGCCCGGCCCAATTCACTAAGCTTCGCCCCCTCGCCCGCCATCCGGTCCAGCAACAGCGCCATCGCCGTGTAGCTGTCCCGGCACAGATGCGTGCCCGAAAAAATCACGCCTCCGCTCGAACCTTCCCCCCCGATCAAGGCATTCACACGCTTCATCCGATCCACTACATTCGCCTCACCCACCGCCGCCCGGTACAGCTTTCGCCCATACTTGGCCGCGACATCCTCCACCACGTTCGATGTCGTCAGATTCACCACAACATCGCCGCCCTGCTTGGCCAGCGCCGCCTCGATCGCCAACGCCAGCATGTCGTCGTTATCGATCATCACGCCCAGCTCATCGCACACCGCCAGCCGGTCTCCATCCGGGTCCTGGCCAAAGCCGACGTCACATCCATGCGCCCGCACCAGCAGCATCAACTCGCCCAGCGTCTCCGGCTTCGGCTCTGCCTCGCGCGGAAAGGTCTTGGTTGGATCCACATGAATCGCATGCAGATCACAGCCCAAAACCTCTTCGAGAAACCACACGCTCATCCGCGATCCCGCCCCATTTACCCCATCGAGCGCCACGCGGAAGCGCCGCTTGCGGATCCGCTCCACCTCCACGTGCTTCAACACGCGGTCGATATGCCGTTTCCACGGCGTCACATCGTCCACCACAATGCCCAGCATCTGCTCGTTCGTCGCCACCTGAAACTCACCCTGGTGGAATAAGTCAAGCAGCTCCGTCCGCTCATAGTGATTGAAGAACAGCCCCTCGCCATTAAACAGTTTCAGCGCATTGTATTCGGCGGGATTGTGCGAAGCCGTCACGGCAATACCGCCCACCGCCCCCGTCTCGGCGATATAGATCTGCATCGTCGGAGTGGTTTGCACCCCTACTTTCACCACCTCACAGCCGGCTGCCAGCAGCCCGCACGCCACGGCATGTTCGATCATCGGCCCCGTGAAGCGCGTATCCCGCCCGAGCACCACCCGCCCCCTCCCCACATAGGCCCCAAACGCCTGTGCGAAATCCGCCGCCAGCAGCGGCGTCAGGAACTCGCCCACCACGCCGCGCACCCCCGACACACCCACTTTCAACTTGTGCTCACGCATAGCTGCGCACCACATCAAGCAGCTTCGACATTAGTTCCTCCGCGTTCCCTTCCCGAACCTCCGCGATCACGCGTACCACCGGCTCCGTGTTCGATACGCGCACATGAAACCAGCCGGTTTCAAAATCCACCCGCAGGCCATCGAGCGTACTCTTCTGCGCCCCCTCATAGCGCTCCTCGAGTTCCGTCATCAACTCCGGGATCCGCTTGGCGTCCAACTCGACTTCCGCCTTCCTCATATCGAAACGCGGCATCCCGGCCAGCAGCTTCTTCAGCGACGCCCGTTCCCCATGCATGTGGCTCGCCAGTGCCAGCAGGCTCGCCATGCCGTCATAGACAAACCGGAACTCCGGCAGCATCACCGCTCCCGTTCCCTCCCCGGCGATCGCGATCCGGTCAGCCGGATACATCGCCATTGCATCCATCGCATGCTGCCGCCCCACCGGAACCCGAAGTACCGATGCTCCATACTTGCCCGCTACATGCTCCACCACCGAGGTCGCCGACAAGTTCGTGATCACCATTCTTCCAGGCATGCGCTTCAACTGATACTCGGCCAGCAAAGGCAGGATCATCTCCTCGCTCACCACGTCACCGTCTCCGCAGCACACCGCGATCCGGTCGCTGTCCATATCAAAAAGTACACCAAGGTCCGCTCCAATCGCCTGCACCACCGGCGCCAACTGCAGCCCCACCGTCCGCGCGTTGGTGTTCGGCGTATGCGCAAAAGCCTTGGGCTCGAGCGTGGCGTTGATCATGGTGATGTCGACATTATGCCGCTGCTTGACTCGCTTCAGAATCATGCTCGATAACCCCGAGGAGCAATCCGCCACGATCCGCAAGCCCTTCAGCGCCTCCAGATCAAACACTTGCTCCAATTCTTCCATATACCGGTCGAGGGCCTCGTCATCGTAATGCAGCATCCCGACGCTCGTCCAGTCGCGGAACTCAAACTTTCTCAAGTGGTAAATGTCGAGCAACTCCGAAGCCTCGCCGCTCGACAGATAAGTCCCATTCGGCCCGAGAAACTTCAGTGCATTCCAATCGGCGTTGTTGTGCGAGGCCCCGATCGAAATACCCCCAGCAGCATTCGAGCGCTGAATCGCATGCTGCAGCACCGGCGTCGATACCAACCCGAGATCGATCACATCCCGCCCGCTCGCAAGCAGCGACGCGACGATTCCCTCGCGCAGCATTACACTTGAGGCTCGCGGATCCCGCGCAATCAATACCGGATCCGGCCGGCCTAGAAAGACGCTGAACGCCGCTGCGAACTCCAGCGCATGATGCGCCTTCAACCCCGGCCCCACCACCCCTCTCACCCCCACGGTGCTGATGCGCAGCGAACTCGACATCCCGTCCTACTTCACCAGTTCCAATTCGCCGAACTTCTCCGGCGTATGGTTGCTGATTCGCCCCGTCGGGCGCCATGCCACCATTTGCCGCGGATTCGGGCCGCCTTGAAACCGGTAAAAATTCCCCCGCAACTTCATTCCCGCCTCCACCTTCTTCGCCGTCACCCCGGCCAACGGAATCCGAAATTCTCCGTACCAGACCTTGGCCGCGGAATCAACACGCGCCTTCGTCACCATGCCGCTATTCCATTTCCATCCCCCCTCGGGCAGCGGCTGCTTGTTGTCAATATCCAGGTCCACCCATTCGCCCTGCGGGCTCAACTGATACTCCTTGTATTGGTGGATCTTTTCAAAGTCCGCCCCCAGAAATACTTCGGCTACATCCCGCTCCCACAACTTGTTCGTTTCTTCCTTCACCTTCGGGTTCGGCAGTACGTACATTTCCTTGTACGGGCACACCATCAACACGTAAAAGTTGCGCTCCGTCCAGCGCACACGGATCTCCGTGCGGTTGTCTGGCAATTCTTTTCCCAGATTGTCCGCCGTCGCGAAAACCGGCGTCACATCGCGCCAGAATGCCGACTTCGGGTCTGCGCTCGGCGCCACATCGCGCGCCGCCTGCTTCACTTTCAGCGCTTCGCCGCTCAAAACCACCGCGGCGGCCATCATCATCCATGTCAGTCTTATCATTTATCCCAATATATATTGAGATCTATGAAGTTCCGGCTTCTTTTGATCCTAGTTCCCCTTTTGTCCGTCGCTCAACCCGCTGTGCCCGATTGGGTCAGCGTCGAGTCCAATGTTGCCTATTCCACCCACCCCCAGACGGTTCTCGACGTTTATCAGTCCCGCCGTCCCTCATCAGCGGTGCGCCGTCCCGCAGTAATCGTCATCCACGGTGGCGGCTGGGTAGGCGGCAAGAAGGAGAATATGTTCAACCGCCATTGCTTGCCTTATCTCGAGAAAGGCTTCGTCGTTTTCAACGTCGAATACCGGCTTGCCGCCGCCGCGCTGGCCCCGGCCGCGGTGGAGGATGTGCTCTTGGCGGCCCGCTGGGTTCACAACAATGCTTCCCGCTACAACGTCGATCGCCGCCGCATCGTCGTCACCGGTGACTCCGCCGGCGGCCATCTTGCGCTCATGGTTGGCCTCACTCCCAAACAAGCCAAACTCGGCCCCCCCGCCAAGCTCGCCGCCGTCATCAACTTCTATGGCATTACCGACGTCCAGGACCAACTCGAAGGCGAACACATGCGTTCTTACGCCACCACCTGGGTCCCTTCCTCTCTTGCCGACCAGCAGGAAATCGCCCGCCGCGTCTCGCCTTATACCTGGGTCCGTAAGAAGCTGCCACCTGTGCTCACCATCCACGGCGACGCCGACCCCGTTGTCCCCTATGAGCACGGCGTTGACATCACCAAGGAACTCATGAAACATGGCAATAGTGCGGAACTGCTACCCATTCACCAGGGCGACCATGGCAATTTCACTCCCGCTCAGTATTCCGAAATCTTTTCCGCCATCTTCGAGTTCCTGGCCCGCAGAAAGATCCTTTAGATGACTCGCCGCCTCTTTACCGCCATGCCTCTTCTCCACTCCGCGCTCGCCGCCAATGATGTCCTGCTCGGCATCGACCTATTCAGCGTCCGCTCCCAGGGCTGGTCCCCCTTCGAGCATCTTGATTTTGCCGCCCGCCATGGCGCCAAAGTGGTCCACTTCTCGGAAATCCGCTTCCTCGGCTCCCTCGAAGACGACCATGTACGGAAGGTCGCCGCCCATGCCCAGAAACTTGGCATCACGCTCGAGATCGGCATGCGCTCTGTTTGCCCTACCTCCACTCTCTTTGACCCCAAGCAGGGCACGGCCGAGGAACAACTCCGCCGCGTCATCCATGCCGCCCACCTCGCTGGCTCCCGCCTCGTGCGCTGCTTCCTCGGCTCCATGGCCGATCGTCAAACTGCGATTCCCCTCGAAGACCACATCGCCAACACCGCCAAAACTCTCCGTGCCTGCCGCTCCTTCGCCCAGGATCACAACGTCAAAATCGCCGTTGAAAACCACGCTGGCGACATGCAGGCCCGCGAACTCAAAAGCCTCATCGAACTGGCGGGCAAAGAATTCGTCGGCGCCGTCATCGATTCTGGCAACCCCGTCTGGGCGCTCGAGGATCCCCACCTCACCCTCGAAATCCTCGCCCCCTACATCCTCACCAGCCACGTCCGCGACTCCTATCTCTGGAAGACCCCCGAAGGCATCGCCGTCCAGTGGACCCGCATGGGCGAAGGCAACGTTGATATCGCCGCCTGGGTCCGCCGCTACCGCGAACTCTGCCCCGGCAAAGCCTTGTCCATGGAAATCATCGTCACCGGCGCCCGTAAATTCGAAACTCTCAGCCGTAAATTCTGGGACGCCTACCGCAACACCCCCGCCTGGGAATTTGCCCGCTTCCTCGCCATCGCGGAAAAGGGTTCCCCTCAGGCCGACCCGCCAAAACTCGAAAAAGAAGTCGCTCTCGCAAAAGAACGCCGCGACCTCGAACTCAGCATCGAATACACTCAGAAACTCCTCGCATGAAACTCTTTCTCCTTCTTCTCACAGCCATTTCGCTGCCCGCCGCCATCGTCCCCGAAGTCCGCGCCCTGCTCGCCAAGCAGGACTTCGCCGCGGCCGAGAAACTCATCTCTACCCAGCGCGCAAACGGCCCCTGGACTCCCGAACTCATCGAGGCCCACTCCTGGCTCGGCCGCGGCGCCCTCGCCGCCAAGCAGTACGATCAGGCTCTCGCTTATTCCGCCGAAACCCGCAAGCTCGCCCTCGCTGCCCTTAAGACCCGTAAGCTGGATGACGAAAAGCGCCTCCCCATTGGCCTCGGCGCCTCGATCGAAGTCGAGGGCCAATCCCTGGCTGGCAAGGGCCAACTCGCCGAAGCCGTCGCCTTTCTCCAGCGCGAACGCAAAGCCTGGTTCTCCACCTCCATCCGCACCCGCATCCAGAAGAACCTCAACCTTCTTTCCCTCGAAGGCAAACCCGCACCCACCCTCGAGCTCAAGGATTCTATCGGCCCTCATACCCCACACCCGCTCTCACACCTCAAGGGCAAAACCGTCCTGCTCTTCTTCTGGGCTCACTGGTGCCCCGATTGCAAAGCCCAGGGCATGTTCCTCGCTGAATTGGCTGCCCGCTACGCCAACCGCGGCCTCGTTATCGTCGGCCCCACCCAGCGCTACGGCTACACTCCAACCGAAGAATCAGCCTCCCCCGCCGCCGAAAAAGCCTGGATTGCCTCGGTCTTCGAAAAGTCCTACACCAACATCCCCGGCATGGCCGCTCCCTTAAGCGAAGAAAACTTCCGTGTCTACGGCTCCTCCACGACGCCTACCCTCGTTCTCATCGATAAATCCGGCATTGTCCGCCTCTACAACCCCGGCAAAATGACGGCCGACCAACTCGCTGCCAAGATCAGTCCCATTCTCTAGCCCAGTACTCGCATTCCTTGAGCACTGGTGCTAGTACCTTGTACTATGCATTCGGCTCGCATTGCGTTATTGCTCTCTGTATTTGCCTCGTTTGTTTTCGCTGGCACCTTGCCAGATAACCCAGTTCCCGAACCCTCCATTTGGCTGATGATCGGCACAGCCGGCTTGGCCTTCTGGCTCTAAAGAAGTTCCGTAAAAAGTAACCCCTGATCGTGACCCTGAATTGGGACTGGACTGGCTGGGCACTCTGGTCAACCAGCCACTTCTGGTCTGTCACCCTAACGGTCCTCATCATCGTGGGCATTCTCGAGGTTTTCCGTGAAGCCCAACCGCTCCTGCTGCCGGTCTGGCAACGCTGGTCTGCTCATGTTTTTCTCACGATCCTGATCCAGTTGTGCTTAAATCCACTGCGTGCCATCTCCGGCCACGCTCTTGCCGCTTGGGCGACCTCCCATCAAATCGGCCTCTTTAGCCTTACTTCCCTCCCCCTTGGCATTCGCTGCATACTCGGAATTCTCCTGCTCGACCTGATTCACTACGCCTCCCACTTCCTGTACCACCACTCCTCATGGCTCTGGAGTTTCCATTCCATCCATCACAACGATGAGGATTTCGACTGGTCCACAGGCTATCGCTTCCACATATCCGAATCCCTGGTTACCCTGATGATCGAGTCAATTGGCGTGCTCATAATCGGCCTGCCGCCGGAGTCGATCCTCCTTTTCGTTCTCTTGATCAGCATCCAGAACCTCGTCTCGCACGCCGACTTCATCCTCCCCACCCCGCTCGCCCGCTGGCTCGACTGTATCTGGATATCGCCCAACCTGCATCGCCTCCACCACTCCGATCAAATCCCCCACCAGCAATCGAACTACGGCATCCTCCTCTCCCTGTGGGACCGTCTTTTCGGAACCCTCACCCCCGCCACACCGAGCACTCTTGTAAGCATCCGCGTCGGCCTTACCGAGACCCACCCTCACCCCATAAACAACCCCCTGCGCCTGCTCGCCCTACCCTTCCTCAGACATAGTCATCCCGACCCGAACCCGGATCAGCGCCCATATCCTCAGCCAGATTCCCAAACTTCGTGAACTTGTGGAGAAATGCCAGATCCACCTTGCCGATCGGGCCATTTCTCTGCTTGGCAATCAGCAGTTCCGCGCGCCCCTTCAAGTCCTCCCGGTCCGGCTTGTAAACTTCCTCACGGAACAGAAAACAAACCATATCCGCGTCCTGCTCGATCGAACCGGATTCCCGCAAGTCACTCAACTGCGGCCGGTGATCGCCTGGTCGCGTTTCCGGCGCGCGGCTCAACTGGCTGAGCGCAACAATCGGCACTCTCAATTCCTTGCTCAACAGCTTCAATCCGCGCGAGATCGAGCTCACCTCCTGTGTGCGGCTATCGTGCGTGCCTCGCGCCTGCATCAGTTGCAGATAATCCACCACCACCAGCCCCAGCCCCTTTTCCGCCTGCACCCGCCGCAGCTTCGCATGGATATCCATCAAATTAATGCCCGGCGAGTCATCGAGATAAAGCGGCGCCCCCATCAATTCATCGGCCACATGCGCCAGCATCCGCCGTTCATCCTCATTCAGAAAACCCGTGCGGAACTTATGCTGGTCGACGCGCGCCGCCGCGCACACCATGCGCGTCAGCAGACTCTCCTTCGACATTTCGAGCGAAAACACCGCCACCGGCCGCTGTACCCGCGGCCCGCATACGTGCTGCGCGATATTCAGCGCAAAAGCCGTCTTACCCATCGCCGGCCGTGCAGCGATGATAATCAACTCCCCTTCGCGGAACCCACCCGTCATCTCATCCAACTTTGTGAATCCCGTCGACACCCCCCGGATCCGGCTCGACGGATCAAGAAACTGGTCGATCCCGATTTCATTGATGATGTCTTCCGGCGTCGCCAGCGTGTTCTTCGCCTTCGCCGCGCCGATGTTCAGAAAGGATTCTTCCGCCTCCGCCAGAATGTGATCCGCCTGATCCACACCCAGAAACGCCTTGTCCATCACGCTCTGCGCCGTAAAGATCACCTTGCGCAGCGTCGCCTTCTCCTTGACGATCTTCACGTAGCCAAAAACGTTCAGCGATTGCGGAATGCCTTCATCCAGGCTCATCAGATACGTCAACCCGCCCGCGCTTTCCAGCTCCGAATGCCGCATCAGCTCATTGGCCAGCGCCACCCGATCGATCCTCTCCCCTCGCTCAGCCAGCGCATTCATCCGCACAAAGATCTTCCGGTGCGATTCGAGACTGAAGTCCTCGGGCGTCAACTCCCCACCCACCATCGGAAAACACTCCGCGTCCACCAGTACCGCCCCCAGCGTTAGCCGCTCCGCCTCGAGGTTTGCCGGCAATCCCTTTTGGAACGCAATATCCTGTACGTTCATCGCCACACTGCTAGTATGGCCTCAAGATACTGTGAATTGCTTTGTGGATAAGCTGTGATCTTTTCGTGGATTTTGCCTTTCCTGTTACTTGAGCCATCCCTACCACTCCGCGCATTTCCCCATCTGCCCCCAGAGATTCACCGGGTTCTCCACCGCCGTGGATGCCGCATTCCCCAGATCTCCGCGCCAAACGCACACAACGTAATCATCGGCTTTTTCGCCGTCCAGGGCCAACTGGATTGGGCTGTGCTCTGCCAAACCAGAGATTCCACTTAGCTAATCGTTTACTTTGGAGGGGATCCCCGTTTTGCTTCGATTCCCTGTCGTAATGATTTCTCAACGCCGCTCTACTTGAGCCGTGTCGGCGCGAAATGGATTCTCGATCATTACCGCTACTTCCGATCCTCCGGCGTGCCGCGCCCTCCGCATCCGCTCTCCCATCATGGAATCGGCTTTGCTTTTCCCGAGAAAGGGTCTATCGTCTTTTATCTTCACAACGGCCGCTGGCTTTAATTAGCTAGCGCCGATTAACGTCCAGCTTACTTCAACGTAATGCTGTGCGTCTCCAGCGTCGCCCCCAGGGCCTGCTCAAGCCGCGCAATCGCCTTATTGAAATCCAGCCGCGCCACCAGCGCCCGGCGCTGCGAATCCGCGAATTCGTTCTGCCGCGTCAACACCAGAAAATTCGTGCTCTCGCCGGTTTCGAACAGCCGCTGCTCACTGTCGAGTTTCTCCTGCGCTGCTTTTACGCTCGCCTCGGCCGCCACGATCCGCTGCTCGGCGGTACGCAGCGCCTGCAAACTGTTGCGCACCTCCACCTCTATTTGCTGTTCAATTCTCGTCTTCTGCAAATTCAACTGCCGCTCGGTTAACTTCGTCTGCGCCACCGCCTCCTGTGCCGAGCGGTTCCGCGCCGTCCAGTCGATCTGTAATCCCGCCTGCCAGCCCGTAAAGTCCTGGCCCAGCAATTGCCGCAGCGCCGTTCCATAGCCTCCCACAAAGGCTGGCGGCACCAACTGCCCGGCCGGTCCATTAAAAAAAGGATTCCGGGCCGTACTCCTCGCCCCGGCCAGGCCCGCCATCGTGTAGCCCGCCACCAGATTCGCCCCAGGCAGTGTCTGGTCGCGGGCAAATTCCTTCTGGAATTCGTTCGATTCCAGCCGCAGCTTCAGGCTCTTCAACTCCGGCCGCTTTCCAATGGCCCCATCAACGGCCCGCCTCACATCCTCGGTTGCCGGCGGCGCCACGCTCCGCGTCTCCACCGGCACCAATTCATCGCCCCATACCGTCTGATCCCGGCCCCCGGCCAACAAACCCTTCAGGTTGTTCTCAATCTCCGTCAGCAATCCCACGCTCGAATAATACGTATCCTGCCGTCGCTCCAACTCCGCCTGCGCCGCCGACAACTCCACGCGCGCCAGTGTCCCTGCTTCGATCTGCCGCTTGGACCGTTCATATTGATCCCGCGCCAGCTCGACACTCTGCTTCTTCACTTCGATATCCTGCCGCGCTGCCACCAGATCCCAATACGCCTGCGTTACCAGCGTCACCACCTGCGTCACCCGCAACTCATAATCCGCTTCGCTCAGATCGATCTGCTTACGGCGCAATCGAATCTGATTCCGCTCGTTGTCGAGCTTGCGCCCCCGCAAAATCGGCTGCGTCAGGTTGATCCCCAGCGTCGACTGCGTCAAGGGATTCAAGCCCACGAACGGATTCGTCGTGCTCACCCGCGAATTATTGAACTGCACGTCAAGCCGCGCTCCCTGCCAGGGCGCACGTTGCGACAGCGTCAGGTTGTTGCTGAAATTCCGGTCCACAAGTCTCCCGTCCACAGCCTGCAGCGGGCTCGAAGTCGGCGTCACGTTATAAGTCATATTCGGGCGGTAGCCCAGCACCGGATCCCAGACGCCAAAGGTCTGGCGGTACTGGCTCCGGCTCAAAACCGAATTCGTCTTCTCTATCTCGAGGTCCAGGTTATTCGCCAGAGCCATCTCGATCGCATCCTTCAGCATCATTCGCTTCTGGCTGCCCGATAAGCCCACGCGCCCCGGCTCAGCCGCTTGCGCCACCGCCACCACGAGCAACATTCCAATCAGCCCGGCAAAGGCTTCCTTTAGCCGCCGCCTTTTCAGCACGCCATTCAACCGCGAAATCAACCGCCAGTTCGCCATGTCATCAAACAGCGAATACACCACCGGCGTCACCAGCAAACTCAGCAGCAGACACATCGTCTGCCCACCAATCACCACAATCGCCACCGTTCGCCGCGAACCGGCTCCCGCTCCGCCGCCCAGCGCTAGCGGGATCATGCCCGCCACCAGCGCCGCCGTCGTCATCAGAATCGGCCGCAACCGGTCCTCACATCCCTTGAGAATCGCAGGCAGCCTTTCAAGCCCCTGCTCTCGCAGCCGCTTGATGTGGTCCACCTGCAGAATCGAGTTCTTCTTTACGATCCCGAACAGCACCAGGATGCCCACCGACGTATAGATGATGTTGTAGTTCTCCCCCGCGATCTTCAGGCTCAACAGCGCAAAGGGCACGCTCAACGGCAGCGACAACAGAATCGTCACCGGGTCGATAAAGCTTTCAAACTGCGCCGCCAGAATCATGTACATAAACGCGAAACACAGAACGAAGGCCGCTACGAAATTCACCGCCGCCTTGCCAAACTCCTTCGACCGTCCCACCGTGCCCGTCGCATACTGCGGCGGCATGTTCAGCTCCGCCACAATCCGCTGCGTCGCCTCGATTGCCTCCGACAGCGAACCACCCTTGGCGATGTTGGCCTGAATCAGGATCTGCCGCTGCCGGTTGTAGCGCTCGATCGCCGAGGGCCCGGTGGCGTCTTTCAGGCTCGCCACATTCGACACCGGCACATTGCCCAACGTCGCCGATGGCACAAACAAGCGGTTCAGCGCCCGCGGCGAGGTCCGGAACGCCCGGTCCACCCGCAGTTGCACGTCGTAGCGGTCATCCCCCTCACGATATGTGGTCACTTGGTCATCACCCGCCACCAGCGTCCGCAGGGCGCCGGCGATGCTGTTCACATTCACGTTCAGGTCCGCCGCCTTGTCGCGGTTGATATCCACGCGCAACTCTGGCTTGCCTGGCTCATAGGACGAGTCAATGTCCACCACGCCGGGCACATCCTTCAGCTTTCCCATGATCGCCTTCGAATACTTCTCCAATTGCGCCAGGTCCGGCCCTTGCACGTAGTACATATAGTCGCGGTCGCTCGCACCGCCGCTGATCAGCGCCGGCAGTTGCACCCCCACCACCATCTCCTTTGGCATCTTGCTCAGCATCTGTCTCGACATCTCCATTAACTGCTGCTGCGAGTATTGCCGTTCCTTTGGCTGCACCAATTGCACAATAATGCTCCCCCGGTCGACTCGCTTCTGAATATCGGCGCCCACCGTCGTCAACAGATACTTCAGGCCAGGCAGTTTCTTCATCTCCGCCTCCACGGCATCGATCGCCTTCGTCGTCCCCTCCAGCGAAGACCCCGGCGGCGTCCTCACGGTGACCTCGAAATAGCTCTGGTCATCCACGGGCAGAAAATCCTTTCCCATGCTCATGAACAACGGTCCCGTCGAATACACCACCGCCAGCGACACCACGACAATCACCCATCGGTGCCTCATGCTCCAGCCCAGCAGTGCCATGTAGGGCCGCGCCACGATCCGGAACAGAAATCCTTGCTTGGTCCCCTCATGCGCTCCCTTTGGCGCCGCTTTCAAAAACCGTGCCGAAAAAGCCGGCGTCAGCGTGAAGCTCACCAGCAGGCTCACCATGATCGCGAACGCCGCCGTGAAGCCGAAGCTCGACATAAACCGGCCCACGATACCCGACATCAGCGCCACCGGCATAAACACCACCGCCAGGCTCAGCGTCGTCGCCAGCACCGCCAGACCAATTTCCCGCGTCCCTTCCACAGCCGCCTCCATCGGGCCCATGCCCTTCTCTTCCTGGAAGCGGAAAATATTCTCCAGCACCACGATCGCGTCATCGATCACGATACCTACCATCAGCACCAGCGCCAGCATCGAGATCTGATTCAGCGTGAAGCCCATCAGGTTCATCAGCGTGTAGGTCGAAATAATCGATGTCGGAATCGCAATCGCCGCGATTATCGTCGCCCGCCAACTCCGGATAAACAGCAGCACCACAATCGCCGCAAAGAGCCCCCCCTCCACCAGATGCGCCTGTACCGCCTCGAACGCCCCACGGATGAAGAAACTCTGATCGCGCGAATAATCGACTCGTAAATCCGCCGGGATCAACCCGGATTCCTGCAGCGTCGCGATCCGCTCCTTCACCACGCCGATCACATCGAGCGTGTTCGTGCCCGCCTGCTTGCGCACCTCCATCACCACAGCCGCCACTCCGTTCAGCCGCGCCATCGACCGCGGCTCCTGCACCCCATCCACCACCTGCGCAACGTCCCGGATCCGCACCGGAGCACCGTTCAGCGTCCCGATCGTGATGTCGGCGAAATTCTCCGGGCGCGTCAGCCGTCCCAGCGTCCGCACGCTCACCTCGCGTGATCCCTGGTCCAACCTCCCCCCCGGGATCTCTACGTTCTGCGCCACCAGCGCCGCCCGGATCTGGTCCACGTTCAGGTTATAGCTGTAAAGCTTCTCTCCATCGAGCACCACCTGGATTTGCCGCGTGCGATCCCCGACAAAGCGCACCTCGCCCACCCCGTTCAGGCTCTCGATGTTTTTCTTGACCAAGTCATCGACCAGCTTCGTCGTCTCGCGAATATCCCGCGGCGAACTTACCACGATGCTGATCACCGGCGAGGCATCCGTCGCCACCTTCTGAATCACCGGCTGCTTGGCGTCCCGCGGCAACTGGTTCAGCACCTGATTCACCTTGTCCCGCACCTCCTGCGCCGCCACGTCCCCGTCCTTATCCAGACTGAACTGAATCGAAACCAGCGAGGTGCCTTCGCTCGAGACCGATCGCAGTTCCTCGATCCCCGAAATCGTGTTCACCGCTTCCTCAATCCGCTTGCTCACCTGGCTTTCCACTTCCTCCGGCGCCGCTCCCGGCAACAGCGTCGTCACCGTCACGAACGGAAACTCCACTTTGGGAAAGAAATCCACGCCCAGCCGCCGGTAGGAATCCAGCCCCAGCACCACCAGCGCCATGATCAACATCGTGGCGAAGACCGGACGCTTGATACAAATCTCAGCTAGTTTCTGCATTTCTCTCGGCCTCCTACAGCGTCCGAACGGCCGCGCCGTTCACCAGGTTCAACAGATTGCTCACCGCGATGGCCTCACCAGCCGCCACGGCCCCCGCCGGCGCCTCGGCATAGCCGTCCACCTCCGCTCCCGGAGCCATCCTCACCTCCACCGCCTTGCCGTTGCGGATCACATAAACCTTGTTTAACCCCGCCACACTGTACACCGCGCTGCGCGGTACCATCACCACCGCATCCGATTTCTTCGTCACCAGCTTGACCTGCACGAAACTCCCCGGCCGCAGCCGCCCATCTGTCGCCGCCACCTTCGATTCCGCCATTAGCGTCCGGCTCTTTGCCTCAAAGGCCGGGTTCAATTTCTGAATCACCGCGCTGAACTCCTTTCCCGGCGCCGCATCCGTCGTAAACGTCACCACACTCCCAACACGGATCAACGCCGAATAGCTCTCCGGCACTTCCACCCGCAGCCGCAGCGGACTCGTCTTCACCAGTGTCGCCACCGGCGTATTGTCCTTGATGTATTGCCCCGGACTGATCAACTTCGCGCTGATCCCCCCATCAAACGGCGCGCGAATCACCGTATCGGCCAAGCGCTTCGTCGCGATCTCCAGATCCGCCTTCTGCGCCCGCAGTTGGGCGATCAAGCCGTTCATCTCATCCCGCGCCGAATCGATCACCGCCTGCCGCGCTTGCAGCGCTTTTTCAAGCTCATTGGCCCGCTCCCGCGATATATCCCCGCTCTGCACCAGCTTCGCCGCCGACTCATACTTCGACTTCGCGTCGTCATAGTTCGCCCGCGCCTGCCGCATCGCCGCCGTCACGGTCGGGTATGCCTCCTCTGGACTCTTCATCCCCAACCGCGCCGACAGGTTCACGACGTTCGCCTTCGCACGCTCCAGTTGCCATTCGTACTCCCGCCGGTCCAATTCGGCAATCACATCTCCCTTCTTCACCTGTTGGCCAAAATCCACCCGCAGCCCAGATACCCGCCCCGGTATCTCAAAACTCAGGTTCACCTGTTCATCGGCTTCAAGCGTCCCCGTCACATCAATCGACTTATCCAACGTTCGCGCCACGGCCGGTTCCACCCGCACGGCAATCACCTCCGGCGCCTTCTTCTCTTCCTTCTTCGCCTCTTGCTTGGCTCCGCAACCCGCCAGCGCGACCAGCGCCAAAAACAAAATCCAATTCCGCTTCATGTCCTATCCCTTCCGAATTCCATTCAAGAAAAGTCCCACCGACAAATTCACCATCTCCACCTGACCAATCCCGGCGCACAACGGCGAGCGAAATACGATCGTCGACTGGCAGTAGTTCGCAATGGCCCCCGCGAAAACAAAGGCAGCTGTCAGCGGATCCACCGCCGCGAAAGCCCCCTCCCTTTGCCGCTTCTCGATATAGCCAACAATTACTTCCAAGAATGGCTTGGCCTGCTTATCGTGAAACTCCTGCATCTGCTCATGCCCTTCCATGCTCGAAAACATCTTCAGCCTCACCAGTTCCGGCTTCTGCTGGTGCCACTCGATCATCGACTCGGCTAAATGTCGGAAAAACGCTTCATCATCCGCGCCCTCACCCAGGGCCCGCAGCCGCTCAAGCGCCTCCACGTAATACTCGTCCTTCGATGCCTCGAGAATCGCCGTGTACAAATCCTTCTTGTTTGGAAAATGTTGGTACAACACGGGCTCGCTGACACCGATACTCGCCGCCAGCTCACGCGTCGTCACGCCCCGGAACCCTTTTTCACTGAAAAGCCGGATCGCTTCCTTGAGAATCATCGAGCGGCGATCTTGACCACTGAGTCTAGTTGCTATAGCCATCTACTAGCGCCTACTAACTTAGTAGACACTAATCTCGCCCCAGTGATTCAAAACTGGCTCAATCTTTTTTCAAAACGGCACCCCGTCACCGGACACCGCGCCCACTTCACCCCTCTCACCACGTGCTCCTCCAGCCAAGGATTCGAGCATTCCCCACACCTCTCCCCGATCGGCTTGCGTTTGGCGCTAAACGTGCATCTCGGATAACTGTT
The DNA here is from genome assembly GCA_019931185.1 of Bryobacter sp. CoA8 C33. Classification (GTDB taxonomy): domain Bacteria; phylum Acidobacteriota; class Terriglobia; order Bryobacterales; family Bryobacteraceae; genus Bryobacter. The sequence continues at coordinate 48,049 of JAINDK010000023.1, read as the reverse complement.
GCAGCCGAAAAACGACCGCCCATCCCGTGCCTGTTTCAGAACGATACGCCCTGTCGCGCAACGGGGGCATTCCATGGCATCACTGAACATGTCCAGTTTTCGTTGTACACTTTTCACTAGCCGAACGGTTGCGGATCTTTTGGGTATCTCTTACGGCAAAATTCTGAAGAACGGTTAATATTGCGAATGGCATCGAAGTCACTGGTGATTGTTGAGTCTCCGACAAAAGCAAAGACCATCACGAAATTCCTTGGTAAGGATTTCGTCGTCAAAGCCTCGATGGGGCATGTGCGGGATCTCCCGGAAAATGCCTCGGAAGTTCCCGCCAAACTCAAAAAAGAACCCTGGGCCCGCCTCGGCGTCAACATCGAACAGGATTTCGAACCCATCTACGTCGTCCCGAAAAGCAAGAAGGACCAAGTCAAGGAACTGCAGGACCTTCTGAAAAGCTCAGAAACCCTCTACTTGGCCACTGACGAAGACCGCGAAGGCGAGTCCATCTCTTGGCATTTGCGCGAGGTATTGAAACCGAAAATCCCCACTCGCCGCCTTGTTTTCCACGAGATCACCAAGGACGCCATTCTGAACTCTCTCAAGAATGCCCGCGAGATCGATGAAGATCTCGTTCGCGCTCAGGAGACCCGCCGCATTATTGACCGTCTCTTCGGCTACGAGGTCAGCCCGCTGCTTTGGAAGAAAATGGCGCCCGGCCTCAGCGCCGGCCGCGTCCAGAGCGTGGCCGTGCGCCTGCTGGTCGAACGGGAGCGGGCCCGCATCCGCTTCCGCTCAGCCGCCTATTGGTCTGTCAAAGCCAAACTGACTAAACCCGGCACCGAGCCTGCCTTCGAGTCAGAACTCTTCCAACTTGGCGGCAAGCGCGTCGCCACCAGCAAGGACTTCAACCCCGACACCGGCAAGCTGGATGACCCCGAGGCACTCATCCTGCTCGACCGTGCCGGCGCCGAACGCGTGGTCGGCCTGCTGAACGCCGGGCCAGTCGTCGTGCGTTCCGTCGAGCAGAAACCCTTCGTTCAGCGCCCGGCCGCGCCCTTTGTCACCTCCACCCTTCAGATGGAGGCCAACTCCAAGCTCCGCTTTCCAGCCAAGCGCACCATGCAGGTAGCGCAACAGCTTTACGAAAACGGCTTCATCACCTACATGCGTACCGACTCGACTTCGCTGTCCGATGAGGCCATCCGCGCTGCCCGCCATCTCATTGAGTCCGAATACGGCAAGGAATATCTCGCCCCCTCGGTCCGCACCTACGAAACCAAGGTCAAAAACGCCCAGGAAGCCCACGAGGCCATCCGCCCCGCGGGCGACCGTTTCACCGCCCCCGAACAGGTCCAGGCCTCGCTCGGCCAGGAGGCCTTCCGCCTCTATGACCTCATTTATAAGCGCACCGTGGCCTGTCAGATGGCCGATGCCCGGGGCACCAATACCACCGTGCTCATCGACGCGAGCGAGGCTACCCTCCGCTCAAGCGGCAAGACCATTGCCTTTGCCGGCTTCCTCAAAGCCTACACCGAGGATGTCGATGAGGACGCCGGCGGCGAACAAGATCGTGTGCTGCCTGCCCTCACCGCCCGCGACGGCCTGAAAACGCTCACCGCCGACCCCCTCGAGCGCTCCACCCAGCCCCCCAACCGCTTCACTGAAGGCTCCCTCATCAAGGAACTGGAAAAACTCGGTATCGGCCGGCCCTCCACCTGGGCCTCGATCGTCGAACTCGTTCTCAACCGCAGCTACGCCTTCAAGAAAGGCACGGCCCTCATCCCCACCTTCACCGCGATGGGCGTTGTTGGCCTGCTCGAGCAACACTTCAGCAATTTTCTCGATTACAAATACACCGCCTCGCTTGAGGACGATCTCGACTCCATCTCCCGCGGCGAAAGCAAGTCCACTCAATATCTCAAGGCTTTCTACTTCGGCGACGGCCTGCCCGGCCTCAAAGACCTAGTCTCTAATGGCGAAAAAGAAATCGATCCCCGCATCATCAATGGGCTCCCCTTGGGTGAATGGGAGGGCAAGAAAGTCGAAGTTCGCATCGGCCGCTACGGTCCCTTCATCAGTGATGGCGAACGCCGCTCGAGCGTGCCCGACGAGATGCCGCCTGACGAACTCACCCTCGCCAAGGCGCTCGACATGCTCGCCCAGGCTAGCAAAGAGCCAGAAAGCCTTGGGCTCCATCCCGAATCCGGCATGCCGGTCTATCTCAAGGTTGGCCGCTACGGCCCCTATGTCCAGTTGGGCGACGGCCGCGATGGCTCCAAGCCCAAAATGGCTTCCCTCGTCCAGGGCACCGATCTCAAGGATGTCGACCTCGAGCACGCCACCAAACTCCTGGCCCTGCCCCGCACCCTCGGCGAGTTCCCGGATACCGGCGAGCCCGTCATCGCCGCCAACGGCCGCTTCGGCCCCTACGTTCAATCGGGCAGCGAAACTCGCAGCCTCCCGGCCGACATTTCTCCCATCGACGTTACACTCGATCAGGCCATCGAGCTCATCCGCCAACCCAAGGCTCGCGGCCGCGGTGGCGTGCGTGGCCTTACTTCATTGAAGGATTTCGGCGCCAACCCGGCCAACGGCAAAGCCGTCAAGCTGCTCAGCGGCCGCTACGGCGCCTACATCACCGACGGCGAAGTCAATGCCACGGTACCGCGCGGCGCCGACCCGATGCAGTTCACCAACGAACAGGCCTATGAGCTCCTTGCCGCCCGTGCCCAGCAAATCGCTGAGGCCGGCGGCCCGGAAGCCGCGAAAAAAGCCGCCAAGGCCCGCCGTGCCCCAGCAAAAAAGTCTGCCCGCAAGCGATCAGCGCCAGCCAAAGTCTGATCGCCGTGCCTCCAGCACCAACACATCGCGCCAAAGCCCACCCTCTAGCACGGCCCGGCTCTGTACTTCCCGCAACCGGAATCCCCGGCCGGCAAAGGCCCGCCGGCTCGCTTCATTGCCCACAGTAATCCGTGCCTCGATCCGCTCGAGCCCCAATTGCCAAAAGCCAAGCTCACGCGTTTGCTCGATCGCTTCTCCGCCCAATCCTCGGCCCTGATACGCGCGGCCCAACCACAACCCGATCTCCCCCCACCCCTGGCGGTACAGCATCCGGATCGTCCCCGCCAGTTCCCCGCTCGCCGTCTCCCACACCGTGTACGCCCTCACCATCCCCGCTTCCTCGAGACTCACCCGCTCCGCGATCGCCGCCACGAACTCCGCCTCCCCCATCCCCGTCCCTTCCAGCAGCGCAAACAGCGCTCCGGCATCTTCTTCCCGCAACCGCCGCAAATCCACCATCCCTTCAGTCTATTGCCATACCTTCACATACGCCTTGCCCGGCAACTGCCGCACCACCCCATCCAACTCCAACTCGAACAAAATCGCGATCAGCTCCGACGGACTCACCACCTCGCTTGCGTTCAACCGCGGAATCAGATCATCAATCGTCAATGGTTCATCTGGCGACAACAACCGCATCACCCGCTCCCGCAATTGATGCATCGGGTGCGGAATCTCATCGAGCAGAAGCCTCTGCCGCCCCTGCATCTTCAATCTCCGCCTCGTTTCCTCTGGAAGATCCGACAGCACATCGCTCGGCTCCTGCACCAGCCGCGCTCCCTGCCGGATTAGCAAGTTCGGCCCCCAGCTCTGCTTGGACGTAACGTTGCCCGGCACGGCAAACACCTCCCGCCCCTGATCCATCGCCAGCCGTGCCGTAATTGAAGATCCCGAATACTGCGCCCCTTCGACAATCAGCACCCCCTGGCTGAGCCCGCTCACAATCCGGTTTCGCACCGGAAAATTCTGCGGATACCCCGGTGTCCTCAACGGATACTCGCTCAAAATCAGGCCATCCCGCGCTATCTGAGCCGCCAATTGCCGGTTCTCCGCCGGGTACACCACATCCGCTCCACAGCCCAGCACCGCCACCGTCTTGCCTCCCACGGCCAGCGCGGCCTTGTGCGCCACCGTATCAATCCCGCGCGCCATGCCGCTTACCACCACCAACCCCGCCTCGGCCAAGTCCCGGGCGAATTTTTCCGCCACCGCCGTTCCATAGGCGCTCGGCCGCCTCGTCCCTACCACGGCCACCGCCGGATTCTGCATCAACTCCGCGTTTCCACGCGTAAAAAGAAGCAGCGGTGGATCAAAGATCTGACCCAATCCATCCGGATAACGCTCATCCATCAGCGTCACGATTTCCGTCTCCGTTGCCCGCAACAACCGCTGCTGCTCGAGCGCATCGTCCATCGCTGAACCAGCTTCGATCGACCGCGCCACGCTCGCGCTCAGCCCCGCCGCCATCAACTCCTGCGCATCCTTCAGGAAAATCGCCCCGGGCGAGCCATAGCGCCGCACCAGTTCGACCGCACGCCTCGCCCCCAGTTGTGGCGTCATCCGCAACGCTAGCCACAGCACCTCTTCCTGTTCAACCATCACCGCCATATACCGTAATAGTCGCCCCTCCCACCCAATTCTCTCCCCCAAATCCCGCCCTGTGCGATATTCGATCTATGGCCTCTCAAGCGACCTACGATGACGCGAATCTGATTCTCCGCCTCTATGAACTCCGCCGGGAAGACAAAATGCGCGAAGCCCGCTCCTGGTTCGCCTCTTCTTTCCGTCCCCAGTCCCTCGAAGAGATGAACACCATCGCCCCCCCGGGCAGTTCCCAGAATGCCCACATGCGCCAGGTCATTAGCTACTTCGAGATGGTTGCCAGCTTCATCACCTCCGGCGTCCTGAACAAACAGCTCTACTTCGCCTCCGGCGGCGAACTCCTCCTCGTTTACCTCCGCCTCAGGCCCATCCTCGCCGCCTTCCGCGATTCCGTCAAGAATCCCACCGCCTACGCTAATCTCGAATCCGTCGGCGAAGAATTCCTCGCCTGGTTTGACCAGAAAGGCCCCGGCGCCAAAGACGCAATCGTCGCCCGCATGTCCTGATCCCGTGCGCCAGGAACCTGAATTCTTCGGCGATGCCGAACTCGACCTCGTCTTTATCGCCAAAAAACTGCGCGAGTCCCTGCCGCTCGAGCAGGCCCTCACCCAGGCCGGTATCCATTTCGCCATTGAACTCGATACCTACTCCGGCGGCCTTCTGTTCCGCTCTGAGCGCACCGGCGTTTTCTTCTACGTCCTGCCGGAAAAGACAGAGGCCGCGAAATCGGTCATTCGCGGCCTCCATCTCAAACCTTTCGATCTGTAACTACTGAATTCCTGCATCCTTCTTCACGTTTTTCAAGGCGAACGTCACGATGTTGCTCACCTGAAAGCTCTGCGCGATCGTGACTTGTGTCCGTGGGTTCGTGTCCAGATCCGTGTTCAGTTCAAGATGTACCTCGTACAGGCCAATCAGCCCAGGCCGCAGCCCCGCGAATAGTACGTTCGCCGTCTTGCCGCCCGCCAGTGAACTCACAAATTCTTTCGGCTCGTTGAACTCTGGCCCCTCAAAGCCGATGCCTGTGAAAAAGATCCCATTCGCACTGTCGGGCAAAATGTCGCCCAAGCCGGTCGCCAGCAACACAATCGTTTCGCCCGGCACCGCCGGATTCTCTTCCGTCACACGCGCCCCGGCCACGTTCGCGCAGCACAGTTCGTTGTTGAACGCCGTCAGAATCACGCCCGCATCGCTGTTCGTCTTCACCGCGATTGGCAATCCGTTGCCGTCCGGTCCCAGCTTCTTCGAGCGCAAGCGCAGACGCGTGAAAAATCCGCTCCGGAACGCTTCCACTTCCGTGTCCCGCGCATTGATCAGCTCCACCAGCTTGTCGCGCACTACAAAGTTCGCTGCTGTCGGCTGATCCGTCACCACATCCGCTGCCTGCACCGTGTAGCTGTACTCTCGCCCGTTGATCACCACCGTCGCTACATCATTCGCCTTCGCCGTGCCGTCGATCGAAATCGTTGCCGTCGCCGCGCTCGAATAGTGCGTGATAATGCCTGGCCGTGGGTCTACGCCTTCCTCGGCAAAAATACCGGGATTCTGGAGAATCACCGGCACCCCCACCGGCACGCTAAAGGTGATGCTCCCATCGCGCCGCACCGTTCTCACCCAGCAGTTCGTGCCCGAGGTATCGCGTAACTCAATCGGCAACTGCGCCACGATCTGTGTCTTAGACACCGATTGGATCGGCGCGGAAATACCATCGAAAAACACTTCCACGTTAGCCAAGCCTCGCGGCCAAAAACTGGCTGTCAACGGTACGGAACGAGTCTCGGTTTCGTCCGTAAAGTTATCACCCAGGATCGTCACAATCGATCCGGCCGCGATCTGCGCCGCGTCTTGGCCGCCCGCCAGGTTCGCCCCCGAGACCGTCACTGCTGTTTTCGCCGTCTCACCCTCTTTTGCCGGCAGCACCTCAGCCGCGACCGCCACTTGGTTGCCAGCCTCTCCAGAGGTGCGCGCCGTCAGCAGCATCACCACAAATCCAGGCCGGATCAATGGCGTCGCAATCACATTCTTATTGCCACCATTGCGCGTGTTGATCAACACCACCAATTCGTTCAGAGCCGCCGCTAGAGTTCCATCTTTCGGGATCTTGTATTCGTATTGCGTGTTGTCCTTATCTTTTTCGTCGTAGTTCACACGAACACGAATCGTTTCATTCTCTGTCGGCGTGCCTGCAAACACGATGTTGCCCACGGCGAAAATCTCCCGGCTCGCCGCGTTGCGCACACCCGTGTCCACGATCAGCTTCGGCCCGGGTGTAAATACCAGCACGCGCCGGTTGTAGGGGTCGGCCACATAGAGATTTTGCCCGTCAGTGGCCAGCGAAGTCGGCGTCCGGATCACGTCCGCCGCCGACACGAAGTTCGGAAACGCCCCGTCACTCGTCAGGTTCAACGAATCGGACCGCTGCCCCAGCACGACATCCGCCTTCGCCCCGTTCGCCGTGGGAATCGTGTTGTAAACCAACACCCGGTCATTTCCACCATCAGCAATAAACAGGCGCCGCCCATCACTCAGCGCGAACCGCGGAAAGTTCATCGTCGCCCCGCAACGCCCGGGGAATGTGTCCTTGCCGTCATTATCCTTGCCTGTTGCCGCGCACAATTTGGTGGTGTTGTTCGCCACTGCGCTGGTAAAGTCCGGTTGACCCAGCACCAGGTCCGCCGGCGCCTGATTCGAAGTCGGGATGGTATTCCATACGAGCACACGGTTATGCCCTAGATCGGCCACATACAGCCGTCGCCCATCGCTCGTCACCGAAACCGGATTCAGCAGATTGTTCTGCTTCGGATCAAATGTCGCCCGCGAAATATCCACCTGCGGCACGGTCGTGAAGTTTGGTTGCCCCAGCACAATATCCGCCGGTTGATCGTTCGAGGTCGGAATCCGGTTCCAGATCAATACACGGTGATTTTGCGTATCGGCTACAAACAGCCGCCCATCCTGAACCCAAACCCCCTGCGGCCCGCGCAGGCTCTTGTTATCCGTCGCAATCGGCCGCAACCGGTCTAGGCTCTCCTGGCCGATCACCACATCCGCCGGCTGCCCATTCGAAGACGGAATATTTCGCCAGATCAGCACACGGTTAAAATCGGTGTCGGCCACCGCCAGCACTCGCCCGTCACTGGCCACCGCTGTGGCGAGCCGCATCGTGTTCGCAGCCACCCGCGAGGGAAACATGTTTTCAGGCTTGACATTGAAGTTAGGCTGGCCCAGTACCATCGAGGCTTTCCCCACGCATGCCGGACACCGCGCACCTTGCACTGGCCGGTCCTCCGGCCGTGGCACTGTCTGGTCCAGGTTGTCGAAGATCACCACCCGGTGGTTCGCCGGCGAGGCGCCGATACGGCTCGAATCCGCTACATACAGTTTGTTCCCGGCTACGGCGATCCCCCCGACCGCCCCCAGAATTTCATCACTGTTTCCCGGAAACTGCGCCGTGAACGATTTCTGCCCGATAATCAGGCGGGCCGCCTGTCCCGTGTAAAAATCCTGCGCCGATACCAGGCACGCAAAGACGCACAGGCTTGCTAGAAGCTGATAAATCAACATTTTTCCTAAGTTTGGATCAGGTGAGAGTAAACCTCTAGTATACCGGTTCTCCCTACTGACGGGGAATCCTCCCTTGCGGTTGCACAATCCCGCCCCAACTCACCTGAAATACCTCCAACTCCCCACTCAAGTCATATCCGGCCCGCACCGATACCGCCGTCTGCCGCTCCAACCCCTCCCGTCCCACCTCCTGGCCCTCATTCACAAAGGCCGTGTCCGGTCGCAACCGCAGCCGCATCGTCCCCTCCTGCCTCGTCCTCAACTCCAGCCACACCCCGTCAACACTCCTCACCAGACCCGTCAATACCAGGCTCCCCCGCGGCGCGAAACTCTCCGTCGAACGCTTCACCACACCCACTTTTCCCCTTCCGCCAAATCGCTTCTCTTGCCCCACTACGTGTATCATCCGGGCGAAACACCGCCCGCCCACCCCTTGCTTCTCCGTCACCAACTCGAGTAAGTCTCCCGCCCGCAGGTCCCCGAGTTCCATCCGCTGCCGCTCCCGGTCGATATAGGTCCGCCCATCCACGGCACACTCCCTGCGCTGGTCCGCTCCCAATTCCACCTCCACAGCCCCCTCCTTTACCCTCACCAACCGCCCTTCCACAATTCCTGGTTGCCCCCAAAGGCCCGCTGTGAGCGCCCACATCAGCACCACTACTTTCAGTTGCCACCCCATCCCTGTCTCAAAGTATAATCTTGAGTTGCATTCAAAAGCCCTAATACCCGCATTACAAGCAGGTGATTGGCTGTTGCATTCGGGGATTCAGAACGATCAGGGTGGTGTTTCCCGTTACCGCCTGACCGACTCGCGGCAATACCTTCCCGTCTCAACCGAAATCACTGGTTACGCTGTCTCCGGCTTCTGTTATCTCTTCGAAGAAACAGGCGAAAGCCGTTTTCTCGACGCCGCCCGCCGCTCCGCTTCCTTCCTCGTCCACACCGCCTGGGACGCCCAGTGCCTTACCATGCCCTTCGAGCTCGGCCCCCCCGCCCGCTACAGCTACTTTTTCGATTGTGGGATCATCGCCCGCTCCCTCCTCTGGCTCTACCGGCTTACTGGCGAAGAGCTCTGGCTCGCTCACGCCCGCGACATCGGCCTTTCGATGGAGCGCGATTTCGCCTCCCCTTGCGGCTTCCACCCCATCCTCCTTCTGCCGGAAAAGATCCCCGAGTCTTACTCCATCTGGTGGTCCCGCATGCCCGGCGCCTTCCAGCTCAAGGCCGCCCTCGCCTGGCGCGACCTCGGCGAAACCCTCGCCGACACCCATTTCCTCGACCTCTACGAACGCGTCCTCGCCTTTTCCCTTGAGCACTACGCCGAGACCCTCGACAATGAAACCGACGAGCCCCGTAAAATGGACCGCCTCCATGCCTGGGCTTATTTCCTCGAAGGCCTCACCCCCGTCTCCGATCGCGAACCCATCCAATTCCTCACTCGCAGCGCGCTGATCCACGGTGAACAACTGCGCGAAAAGCTGGCTCCCCGTTTTCTCCGTAGCGACGTCTGCGCCCAGTTGCTCCGCATCCGCCTCCGCCTCGGCCTCGCCCCCTCACCCGCCGAGCTACTGAGTATCGAAAACTTCCAATACGCCTCCGAAGATCCCACCCTCCGGGGCGGCTTCGGCTTCGGCCGCCGCGACGGGCAAATGACCGCTCACGTCAACCCTGTTTCCACCATTTTCTGCCTCCAGGCCCTCCTCGAAGCAGCCAAGGACAGACCCCGCTGTGCCGACTGGCGAAAACTCATCTAACGTCAAGCTCGCCTTCGCCGCTTGCTCCCCCGACCTCATCGATCAATTCGTCGAAGAGGTTTCCCGCATGGGCAACCCCTCTCTGCCCGTCTACTGCGTCTCCGAATTCCAGCCCTCCACTCCCTGCCACTGGATTCCCTGGCAACCCTTCGAATCACTCCAAGTTAACCGCAATCGCATCCGCTTCCACCTTAGCGCCCACCGCGTTCTTTTCAACTGCATCCTCGTCCAGCCGCGCCAGCCTTACTGGAACATGCGCTTTCTTGCCCTGCGCCTCTTCCCCACCCGCGTCTATTTCTTCAACGAAAACTACGGCCACTTCCCCCTCCATCCCCGCGGTATCCCCTCCCTGCTCCGGCATTTCTTCTGGCGCGCCCGCAATCTCATCCGCCACCACATCCATCCCGGTGGCCCTCTTTATACATGGCTCTGGCGCCTCGGCCATCCCTTTTCACTCGAGCGCCCCCTCTACGCCTGGATCGCCGCCCGCCGTCCGGCCCTCCCCACCAAGCCGCTCCGCTCCGAACCCGCTCCTGCCCTCTCCCCCGGTATCACCGTCGTCATCCCCACCCGCGACGGACGCGCGCTGCTCGAAACCCTGCTACCCCTCATCTCCCCTGGTCTCGTCAAACAAGTCATCCTTGTTGATAACGGCTCCTCCGACACCACACACTCCTTGGCCAGCGATTTCGTCCGCGTTCTGTCCTCGGATCACCCGCTTAGCTTCGCCGCCGCCGTCAATCGGGGCATCCGCGCCTCCCGTACCACCCACACCTGCCTGCTCAATAACGACATGGTCATCGAGCCCGGCTTTTTTGCGGCCCTCGACACCGCCTTCCGCCAGATACCAGACCTTTTCTGCGCTACAGCCCAGATCTTTCTCCCGCCAGGCAAGCGCCGCGAGGAGACCGGTAAAGCCGTTTATTCTCCCCAGGCCCCCAGCGATTTCCCTCTCCGCTGCGACACCCCCGTCGAGGGTGAAGACCTCTCCCCTGTCCTGTACGGCTCCGGTGGCTGCTCTCTTTATGACACCGCCAAACTCCTCACCCTTGGCTGCTTCAAGGAGAGCTTCCGCCCGGCTTATGTCGAAGACCTCGATATCGGTTGGCGCGGCTGGCAACAAGGCTGGCCCACTGTGTTTGTCGCCGCCGCCCGGGTTGTCCACCACCACCGCTCCACTACTTCCCGCTTCCTGTCGGCCGCCACCATCGAACTCGCCATCGAGCAAAACTTTCTCCGCTGGATCCAGTCCTCCGTCGCCACACCCACCGTTTACGAATCCCTCTGGCGGCCCGCCGTACATCGTCTCAATCTCCTCGCCGCCATCCCCGAACCCGCCCCCATCGCCATCTTCAGCCTTCGCTTCGCCGCATTCGACAAACCCTACTATTCCTGGGACCGCCCCGCTGAACCCGTCTTCCCCGAAGACCAGATCCTCGCTCTCGGCTCCGGCGAGATCGCCTGCTTTCCTGGCCTCGCACCCGCCGGGAAACCCCGCCTCCTCATCGCCACCTCCTATCTCCCCTTTCCGCTCTCCCACGGCGGCGCCGTCCGCATGTACAATCTCATGCGCGAAGCCGCCCGCGATTACTCCCTCATCCTGCTCAGCTTCGTCGACTCCCACCATCCCCCTCCCCCCGAACTCCTTACCCTCACCACCGAAATCATCACGGTCCGCCGCTCCGGCTCCCACTATCGCCGCACTACTGCCCGGCCCAAAGTTGTCGAGGACTTCGATTCCCCGGCCTTTGCCGCCGCCATCGGCTGGATCCAGCGCCGCTGGCAACCATGCCTCGCCCAACTCGAATTCACCCAGATGGCCCAATACGCCGCCGCCGTCAAGCCCGCCCGGTCCATCCTCGTCGAGCACGACATCACCCTCGATCTTTACTCCCAGCTCCTGGCCGCCCACGACGACTTTGACACCCGCCTCGAGCTTGACCGCTGGCAGGCCTTCGAGCACCAGGCTTGGCGCGATGTCGATTCCGTCGTCGTCATGAGCCAGAAAGATGCCGCACTCATCACCGGCGCCAGAAATGTAACCGTCATCGCCAATGGCGTCGATATCGAGCGCTTCACCCCGTCCACCACCCCCCCCACTTCTCGCCGCCTCCTCTTCATCGGCAGCTTGGCCCATCTTCCCAATCTCATGGCCCTCGCCTGGTTCCTTAACGAGGTCTTCCCCCGCCTCTCCCACACCACGCTCCACATCATCGCCGGCAACAAGCCAGATTACTACCTCGACTTCTACCGCGACCGCGTACAGATCAACCTCAACCAGCCCGGCATTGAACTGGAAGCCTTCGTCTCTGACGTTCGCCCCGCCTACCAACAGGCCGAAATTGTCATCGCCCCCCTTCTCGCCAGCGCCGGCACCAACATCAAGATCATGGAGGCCATGGCCTGCGGCAAGGCCATCGTCGCCACCCCCGGCGGTGTCAACGGCCTCGATCTCACACCCGGCTCGGATTTCCTCCTCGCCTCTTCCCCTGCTGAATTCGCCGCCGCCATTCAATCCCTCATGGCCGACCCCAGGCTTCGCCAATCCCTCGAACAGCAAGCCCGCTCGAGCGCTGTCTCGCGCTACTCCTGGTCTTCGATTGCCCGCCGCCAGCACACGCTCTACCAGCAGCTTCTGCAGTCACCCGATTAACATCCCCGCCTTCCTCCCGCTATAGCTTCCGCGCGAACGCCGCGTAGTCAAGCCCCCCAAAGAATCCTTCCCGTAGGCTCGCCGGCAGTTCCCGCAACTCCGGGCGCTCCTCAAACGCCATCGCGAACCGCTCCACCTCCAGGCGTCCAAAACCCGCTTCCTCCAGATAAAAGCACAGTAGCGCCGGCGGCACCGGCCTCGTATGCGACGGGTCCAGATAAAAATGCGTCGAGAATATGGCCAGACATTCCGGGTTCGGCGTCTCGAACACGATCACCCCGCCCCGCCGCAACGCCCGCCCGCAAGCCTCCACCAGCTTCCACACCATCCCCGGCGGCAAATGCTCAATCACCTGCGCACAGAAGATCCCGTCAAACGCCCCCGGCCCCTCCCCGGCCAGAAACTCAAACACATCCGCCCGCCGCGCATCCATGCCTTGGCCCGCCAGCAGCGCAATGTTCTCCTCATGCAGATCCACCCCCACCGCGGCAATGCCCCGCTCCTGCATCAAGCTCAGAAACTCGCCCCGCCCACAGCCAATATCCAACACCCGCTCACAGCCGGCAAACCGCTCCGTGTACTTCGCAAAGTGCTCCCGAATCTTCGGCGCATCCCCGCGGAACTTATTGGCGAAATGCACCCAGTCGATATCCACCGGCACATCCCCGCCCCCGCTCAGCCGTCCACCCACCTCCGCCGGCTGCTGCCTCACACTCCGAATCTCGGCGTAAATGATCCGCTCATACTCCACCCGTACCTTTTCCAACTCCGCCCAGAACCGTTGCTGCATCGCGAAATTCGCCCTCTCGAGCGCCCCCTCGAAATCACGATGCTGCCCCTCCACCCGCTCCTCAAACCGCTGCTCGAGCACCGCCGTCCGCTGCGCATACGCTGCCTGTAAATCCGCCACGGCCCGCAAAAACTGAATCTCGTTCCGCCCCAGCCGCTCTTCCCATTCCCGCTTCCACACGATCCAGTTCGACCGGATGTCCCGCAGCTCGGCCGCCTCGCGCCGCATCTCCTCCATCGGCGGCTCAAAGCGCGGCGGTATCGTCCTCAGCGTCCGGTTGATCGCATTCAGCCCCTCGAGCACCGCATCCAGACTCCGCACCGTCGCATGATTGAACTCCACCTGGTCCCGCACAAACCATCCCAGGCCCCGCGCGATCGTTTTCTTTACTCCCTGGATCAACCCGTTCAACACACCGCCCTGCCGCGGGTTCACTCGCCCGATGGCCGCAACCTTCGCGCTCGCCTGATCCCGCGCCTCAAGAACCGGCGTAAAATCTGGCAGCTCCAACCCGTGCCACATCCCGCTCGGATACCGCGCCAATACGCGCTCGCGAATCTCCCGGATCGCCTGCTCCAGTTCTTCCTCGTGCGTCCTCTGCCGCGGGCTAGTCTTTTCGCTCATAGCTCGCCGTGATCTTCGATGTAATCCCGCCCCGTGCCCAAAAATCTCCTACCACCACGGCCTTGCGCGGCTTCGTTGCCCTCACAATGTCCTCGAGCACCCGGTTCACGATGTTCTCCTGGAAAATACCCAGGTTCCGGTACCCCAGTAAATACATCTTGTAGCTCTTCAGCTCCAGGCACAACTCCGCCGGCACATAGCGCACAATCAGCGTCCCGTGATCCGGCAGACCCGTCTTCGGGCACACGCTCGTAAACTCCGGGCTGACAAATTCGATCTCATATTCACGGCCGGGAAACTGATTCGGCCAGGTCTCAATCTCCGGCAACTCGGCCGCAACGCCGCTCGCCGCGTGGTCATCAGTGTATTGCTTCATTGTTCCTTGATCTTTCGCACCAGCAGGTCCAAAAACAGTCCCACGTCCGTCACCACGCCCACCGTCTGTGCGCTCCCGCGGTCACTCACCTTCGTCGCCACCGCCGGATTGATATCCACGCAAATCATCTTCACCCAGCTCGGCAACATATTTCCCGTCGCGATCGAATGCAGCATGCTCGACAGACACAGCACGATCCCCGCGTTCTCCAGATGGTGCGAATACAGATTCTGCGCCTCGTTCATGTCCGTCACTGTGTCCGGCAGCGGGCCATCATCCCGCAGGCTTCCCGCCAGCACAAACGGCACGCCCGCCTTTACGCATTCATACATCACCCCCGTCGTCAGCCGCCCCTGCTCCACTGCCCCCACGATGCTGCCGCAGTTGTAGATCGCATTGATCGCCCGCATGTGATTGCGGTGGCCATGCTCTTCCTGACGCCCATCCTTCTGCCGGATCCCCAGGCTTGTGCCCAGCAGCGCCGCCTCGATGTCATGCACCGCCAGCGCATTACCCGCCAGCAATGCATCCACCCACCCCATCCGGATCAATTCCGACAACGGCCCCGATCCACCCGTGTGCACCACCACCGGCCCCGAAACCACCACCACCTTCTTGCCCTGCTCCCGCACCTGCCGCAGGATCGCCACCGTTTGCGATACCGCCGTCTCCACTTGCCTCTCGCTCGACACCTCGTTCGACATGAAACTGAAGCTCAGCCGGTCCCGGTCCTTGGCGTCCGGCACCACACGGATCCCTCTCATACCCACGACAACCCGGTCCCCCACCCGCAAGTCCCGCAGCTTGCGGCACTCCGCTTTTTTCCCCGACACCACCACTGTCGCATCCATACGCTGCTTGCCCACTTCCACCCACTCACCTTCAATCCGCACGAGTGTCCGGTGATTCGTCGTCGAATAAAAATCCTCCGGCGCGCATTTGTCCCGCGTGATCGTCTCAAGCACCGCATCCCCCGCATCCACCGGCACGCACCCTAAACCCAACAGCTGGCTCAGCAGTTGGTCCATCTCCTCTCGCGTCGGCGCCTCCACCCGCAGCCTCAAGTGCGACGGGTCGCTGTTCGTCCTTCCGATATGAAACCGCTCCACCTCAAACCGCCCCTGGTATTCAACCACCGTGTCGAATATCCGCTCCATGATGTGCGAATCAATCAGATGTCCTTCGGCTTCCACGATCTCGGTCAGCGCCATTCTTCTAGGATAGCCACTACGATAAAGTTAAGGCGGCTTTATGTGGATCCTGTCGTTCTTACTTCCCTTGTCTTCCCTGGCGGCGGACCTCTCCTTCAACCGGGACATCCGGCCCATCCTTTCGGAGAATTGCTTCCACTGCCACGGCCCCGACAACAACAACCGCAAAGCCAACCTCCGCCTCGACACCGATAACCCCGCCCTCCACAACGGCAAGCTGCTCGCCCGCATCACCCACGCGAACAAAAACCTTCGCATGCCTCCCGCCTACTCCGGCAAGGATGCCCTCCCCGCCGCCGACATCGACAAGCTCAAATCCTGGGTCGATTCCGGCGCCCGCTATGAATCCCACTGGGCCTTTATCCCCCCCAAGCGCTCCCCCGGCGCCACCATCGACTCCCTCATCAAGGCCCGCCTCGCCTCAAACGGCCTCGCGCTTTCTCCTCCCGCCTCCCGCGCCGCGCTCCTGCGCCGCCTCAGCTTTGATCTCACCGGCCTGCCGCCCTCCCCCGCCGACCTCGCTGCCTTCGAAAAAGATACCTCTCCCAACGCCTACGCCAAGCAGGTCGACCGCCTGCTCGCCTCTCCCCGCTATGCCGAACGCATGGCCTGGCGCTGGCTTGAGGCCGCTCGCTATTCCGATACCAACGGCTACCAGTCCGATGGCGTCCGCGACATGTACCGCTGGCGCGATTGGGTCATCGAATCCTTCCAGAACAATAAACCCTTCGACCGGTTCGTCATCGAACAACTCGCCGGTGACCTCCTCCCGAACGCGACCCTCGATCAGACAATGGCCACTGCTTTCCATCGCAACCATCGCACCAGCGCCGAAGGCGGCATCGTCCCCGAGGAGTTCCGTGTCGAATACGTGGCCGACCGCGCCGAAACCACAGCTACCGTCTTCATGGGCCTCACCATGGGCTGCGCCCGCTGCCACGACCATAAATACGATCCCATCACCCAACGCGACTTCTATTCCCTCTTCGGCTTCTTTAACAACCTCGAGGAAAAAGGCCTCGTCTACAACTGGGGCAACGACGAGCCCCTGATGAAAGCCCCCACCCGCGAACAACAGGCCCGCCTCGCCACCCTCGACGCCAAGCTCGCCTCTGCCCGCCGCGCTGTTGAGCGCGCCGAATCCCGCTGGCAGCGCGAAATCGCAAAGTTCAAACCCACCACCGATTGGGTCCCCCACGAAGACCTCGCTTACGCCAATCCCCTCACCGACCCCGTCTTCGATGGCAAGCGTGTCGTCGAGGAGAAAGCCGGCACCGTCGCCCTCGACTACCTCACCCCCTTCACCTTCTCCGCCTGGGTTAAGCCCGCTGAAAAAGATGGCGCCGTCCTTTCCATCTCTGAAGATTACGCCGAAGGCTCCGGCCATGGCCTCTTCCTGCGCGATGGCCACATCCGCCTCAATGTCGTCTTCCGCTGGACTGACATCGGCATGCGCATCGAAACCAAGGACACCCTCCCCCTCAACCAGTGGCGCCATATCGTCGCCACCTACGACGGCAGTCGCTACGCCAAGGGCGTTCGCATCTACGTCGACGGCCAGCCCCAGGAACTCAACATCCTCTTCGACGAACTCAACTGGCCGATGAACTTCAAGTATCCCCTCAAGATCGGCGCCGGCAATGGCCTCAATTACCGCGGTGAAATCCGCGATCTGCGTCTCTACAAGCGCGCCCTCACCCGCGAGGAGGTCATCGCCCTCGCCCCCACGCCCAGCCCGGAAAAACTCCGCCTCGCTTGGCTCGACCAAGCCAAACCCGCCGAACTCGCCGCCCTCCGCCTCGCTTCCTCCGAGCGCGATGCCTTCTACAAAACCATCCCCACGCTCATGATCCTCCGCGAAGGCCCCAAGCGCCAGGCCTACATCCTCAAGCGCGGCGCCTACGATGCCCACGGCGAACCGGTTGACCCCAACACCCCAAGCTTCCTGCCGCCCCTCCCACCCGACGCCAAACGCGATCGCCTCGCTCTGGCCCGCTGGCTCACTTCCCGCGATAATCCCCTTCTCGCCCGCGTTACAGTCAACCGCTTCTGGCAAATGCTCTTCGGCCTCGGCTTGGTCAAGACCGTCGAGGACTTCGGCTCCCAGGGCGAGTGGCCCCTCCACCAGGACCTCCTCGACACCCTCGCCGTCGACTTCATAGAAAGTGGTTGGAACACCAAACAAATCATCCGCCAAATCGTTCTCTCCGACACCTACCGCCAAAGCTCTCGCGTTACTCCCACGCTGCTCGCCAAGGACCCGGAGAATCGCCTCTTCGCCCGCGCCCCCCGCCTCCGCCTCTCCCCCGAAATGATCCGCGATAACGCATTGTTCGTCTCCGGCCTTCTCGTCGAAAAGACCGGTGGCCCCAGCGTCAAGCCTTATCAGCCCGCCGGCCTCTGGCAGGAACTCGCCGGCGGCGGTGGCTACCCCCAGGACCACGGCGAAAACCTCTACCGCCGCTCCCTCTACACCTTCTGGAAGCGCACCATCGCCCCGCCTTCCATGATGACTTTTGATTCCCCCACCCGCGAAGCCTGCACCGTTCGCGAGACCCGCACCAATACCCCCCTGCAGGCACTCAACCTCATGAATGACGTCACCTTCCTCGAGGCCGCCCGCAAACTCGCCGAACGCATCCTCCGCGAAGGCGGCTCCAACCCCATCGACTTCGCTTACTCCCTCGTGCTCAATCGTCCCCCCACCAGCCGCGAACGCCAGCTCCTTTCCTCCACTCACCAGCGCTTCCTGAACCGCTTCTCGCAATCCCCCCGCGACGCGGACACCTTCCTCGACCAGGGTGAAGCCCCCTTCCCCCGCAAAATCAACCGCCCCCAACTCGCTGCCTGGACCCAGGTCGCCAGCCTCCTGCTCAACCTCGACGAAACCATCACCAAACAATGAGACCCATGCTCCGCCGCCGCTTCCTTACCTCCTCCGCCCCAGCCCTCGCCGCCCTTTCCAATCTCATGGGCAAAGGCCTCCCCACCCATTTCCCCGCCAAGGCCAAGCGGATGATCTACCTCTTTCAGTCCGGCGGCCCTTCCCAAATCGAACTCTTCGATTACAAGCCTCAACTCGTCAAATACGCCAACCAGAACCTCCCCGATTCCATCCGCAACGGCCAGCGCCTCACCGGCATGTCCGCCACCCAATCCAGCTTCCCCGTCGTGCCCTCCCGCTTCGGCTTCAAACAATACGGCTCGAGCGGCGCCTGGATCGGCGACCTGCTTCCCTACACCGCCAAAATCGCCGATGACATCACGATCATCCGCAGCCTCCACACCGAAGCCATCAACCACGATCCCGCCGTCACCTTCCTCCTCACCGGCGCCCAGATCGCCGGCCGCCCCTCTCTCGGTGCCTGGCTCAGCTACGGACTCGGCTCAGAAACAGAAGACCTCCCCGCCTTCGTCGTCATGATCTCCCCCGGTCAAGGCGTCGGGGGCCAACCTCTTTACGATCGCCTCTGGGGCTCCGGCTTCCTCCCCAGCAAATACCAGGGCGTGAAGTTCCGCTCCGTCGGTGACCCCGTTCTCTATCTCTCCGACCCCAAGGGCATGACGCGTGAGGATCGCCGCTCCTACCTCGACACCCTCAATCAGCTCAACGAAACCCAGCTCAATGAGTTCGGCGATCCCGAAATCTCCACCCGCATCTCCCAGTACGAAATGGCTTTCAAGATGCAAGCCTCCGTACCCGAACTCACCGACCTGTCCAAAGAGCCGCAATCCACTTTCGACCTCTACGGCGAGGATGCCCGCAAACCCGGCACCTTCGCCGCCAATGCCCTCCTTGCCCGCCGCCTCGCCGAGCGCGGCGTCCGCACCATTCAGCTCTTCCACCGCGATTGGGACCACCACGGCGGCCTCCAGAAAAACCTCCCCAAACGCTGCGCCGAGGTCGACCGCGCCTCCGCCGCCCTCGTTACGGACCTCAAGCAACGCGGCATGCTCGACGACACTCTCGTTGTCTGGGGCGGCGAATTCGGCCGCACCGTTTATTGCCAGGGCCGCCTCACCCCCGAGGATTACGGCCGCGACCACCATCCCCGCTGTTTCTCCGTCTGGATGGCCGGCGGCGGCATCAAGCGCGGCCTCGTCCATGGCGAGACCGACGATTATTCTTACAACGTCACCCAGGACCCGGTCGATTGCCACGACCTCCAGGCCACCCTGCTCCACTGCATGGGCATCGACCACACCCGCCTCACCTACAAGTTCCAGGGCCGCAACTTCCGCCTCACCGACGTGCACGGCCGCCTTGTCAAGCCTCTCCTGGCCTGACGTATTCCCGCCGCGCCCGCCGGTTGCGCACAATGTCGCTCCCGTAATCCCGCTTCCATAAATCCGCCGGCAGCTTCATCGCTTCCTCCACTGCCACCGGCCCCAAAGCCCTCACCTCTAGGATCCAAAATTCCGTCAGCGTCTCATGGAACCCACTCTCTTCCGTGTTCGCCACCCCCATGCACTCGTTTAAATGACGGATGCCCGCCCGGATCCTCAATCCCGCCTCCGCTTCCCCATGGCTCCACACATACCAGTGCGCCATCCGCAGGTGCGCCGCATGCGTCCACTCCTCCTTGCGCAGCGTCCCTGCTTCAAACCGCCGGATAAACTCGTCCACGCTTCAGCCTACAATGGCGGCCAAACCTGAGTCGCCCCCCCTGTCAGTTGCCTCCCTCTTTGCGATAAAGTACTCGCAATCATGCTGCTTCTCCTGCTTCTTCCCCTTCTCCTCGCCGCACAGACTCGCGTCACCACCCCCTCGGGCACCCTCGACGGCGCCGAGTTCGCCGGCATCCGCCTCTTCCGCGGCGTCCCCTTCGCCCAGCCCCCCGTCGGAGATCTCCGCTTCGCCCCTCCCGTCCTCATGACCAAATGGGAAGGCATCCGTGATGCCCGCAACTTCGGCCCCCGCTGCATGCAACACCCTCTATTCGGCGACATGAACTTCCGCTCCCGCGGCATGAGTGAAGATTGCCTCTACCTCAACATCTGGACCCCCGCTAAATCCTCCTCCGAACGCCTCCCCGTTCTCGTTTACTTCTTCGGCGGCGGCTTCCAGGCCGGCGACGGCTCCGAGCCCCGCTACGATGGCGAATCCATGGCCCGCCGCGGCATCGTCGCCATCACCGTCAATTACCGCCTCGGCCTCTTCGGCTTCCTCGCCCACCCCGCCCTCACCGCCTCGAGCCCCCATAAGGCTTCCGGCAATTGGGGCCTGCACGACCAAAGCGCCGCCCTCCACTGGGTCAAAGCCAACATCGCCGCCTTCGGTGGCGACCCCAACCGCATCACCATCGCCGGGGAATCCGCCGGCTCCTCTTCCGTCAGCGCCCAGATGGTCTCCCCTCTGTCTCGCCAGCTCATCGCCGGCGCCATCGGCGAAAGCGGCTCCGTCCTGTCCAGCCGCGCCCGCACTACTCTCCAGGAAGCCGAAGCCACCGGCGAAAAGTTCGCTTCCTCCCTCGGCCTCACCACGGCCGGGCAACTCCGCTCCGCCGACGTCCAAACCCTTTTTGAGGCCTATGGCAAACCCGGCGCTCCCCGCTTTAATTTGTGCATCGACGGCCACTTCTTCCCGGAAGCGCCGCTCGTCCTGTTCTCCCGTGGCGACCAGGCCAAGGTCCCCCTCCTCGCCGGCTGGAACTCCCAGGAACAGCCTCCCCGCACTCTCATGGGCCGCGAACCCATGACCCTCGATCACTTCAAAGCCATCGTTGCCAAACGTTACCCCCACGACACCGAAGCCATGCTCAAGGCCTACCCCGCCGCCGCCGATGCCGATGTCGAACTCGCCGCTACCAACCTCGCCAGTGACGAATTCACCGGCTTCTCCACCTGGAAGTGGATCGATCTCGCCGCCCACACCGGCCGTGGCAAACCCGTCTATCGCTACTACTACGAGCGCCCCCGCCCCGCCATGACCGATGAGTTCTCCGGCGCCACCGCCGGCTTTGCCGGTGGCATCATCCGCAACTCCACCACGCCCCCGCCTCCTCCCGCTAAAGGCGCCGTCCACTCCGCCGAAATCGAATACGCTCTCGGCAACCTCTCCTCCAACCGCGTCTACCAGTGGCAACCGGAAGACTACAAAGTCTCCGATCTCATGCAGGCCTACTTCGCCAACTTCATCAAAACCGGCAACCCCAACGGCCCCGGCCTACCCAATTGGCCCTCCCTCACCGGCAAGGCCGACGCCCCCGTCCTCCACCTCAACGTCAACACCCGCGTTGAAATCGACCGTCTCCGCTCCCGCTTCGAAACGATCGAGAAAGCTTTGAAGTAAATGTTGCTCCTCCTCCTTCTCCCCTTATTGCTCCAGGCGCAAACGCGCGTCCATACCCCCCTTGGCGCCCTCGATGGCGCCGAGTTCGCCGGCATTCGCATCTTCCGCGGCGTCCCGTTTGCTCAACCTCCCGTCGGCGAACTTCGCTTCGCCCCGCCCGCCCCCATCCACGCCTGGGAGGGCATCAAGGACGCTCGCAACTTCGGCCCCCGCTGCATGCAGCAGCCCCTGTTCAATGACATGGTCTTCCGCTCCCGCGGCATGAGTGAAGACTGCCTCTACCTCAACATTTGGACGCCGGCCAAATCCCCCAGCGAACGTTTCCCCGTCCTCGTCTATTTCTACGGTGGCGGCTTCCAGGCTGGCGACGGCTCCGAGCCCCGCTACGATGGCGCGGCCATGGCCCGCCGGGGCATCGTCACCATCACCGTCAATTACCGCCTCGGCCTCTTCGGCTTCTTCGCCCATCCCGCTCTCACTGCCTCGAGCCCCCACCATGCCTCCGGCAACTGGGGCCTGCTCGACCAAAGCGCCGCCCTCCACTGGGTGGTTGCCAACATCTCCGCCTTCGGCGGTGACCCCAGCCGCATCACCATCGCCGGAGAATCCGCCGGCTCCATGTCCGCCTCCGCCCAAATGATCAGCCCCCTCTCCCGCGGCCTCATCTCCGGCGTCATCGGCGAGAGCGGCTCCATTCTCGCCCGGCCCTCTACCGGTTCCCTAAAACAGGCCGAAGAGCAGGGCGGGAAATTCGCCGCCAACCTCGGCCTCACCACCCTCGAACAACTCCGCTCCGCCGATACCAAAATTCTCTTCGAGGCCGCCGGCAAACCCGGCACTCCTTGGTTCTGGCCCATCGTCGATGGCCACTTCTTCCCCGAGCACCCCCGCGAAATCCTCAAGGCCGGCCGCCAGGCCCAGGTCCCCCTCCTCGGCGGCTGGAATTCTCTTGAACAAAATCCCCGCGCCGTCCTTGGCCGCGAACCCGCCACCCTCGCCAACCTCAAAGCCGCCATCGAACGGCTTTTTCTAGACCATGCTCCCGCTGTCCTCAAAGCCTATCTCCCCGCCACCGAAGCCGAAGCCCAACAAGCCGCCACCGATCTCGCTGGCGACAACTTCATCGGCCACAACACCTGGCAGTGGCTCCATCTCGCCGCCCACTCCAGCACTCAGCCCGTCTACCGCTATTACTACGCTCATCCCCGCCCC
This sequence comes from Bryobacter sp. CoA8 C33, assembly GCA_019931185.1. Lineage (GTDB taxonomy): Bacteria > Acidobacteriota > Terriglobia > Bryobacterales > Bryobacteraceae > Bryobacter. Next base: position 25,136 of record JAINDK010000023.1, on the reverse strand, counting down.
GGCGCCAAAGGCGCCTCCCACTCCGCCGAAATCGAATACGCCCTCGGCACCCTCTCCACCAATACCGTCTTCGCCTGGACGCCCGACGACTACAAAGTCTCCCACCTCCTGCAGTCCTACTTCGTCAACTTCATCAAGTCCGGCAACCCCAACGGCCCCGGTCTCCCCCCCTGGCCATCCCTACAGGGCAAAGACAATCCCGTCCTCCACATCGACACTCACCCCCGCGCCCACCCCGATACACACCAACACCGTTACCAGGCGCTCGACCTTACTATTCCCTAATTACGCCGGCCACCCCAAATAGTATGGTCATTGGTATAGCGACCGCGAAAGTTACAACCACATTGGCCAAAGACCAGCTGCAAGAAATTCCTGCTCTGGTCAAAGCCGGTCAAGCAGCGAAGATCTCGGCCTTCGTAAAGCATGCCCTTGGAGTTGCCCTGAACGACGCCGCGGGATGGCGCGAAATGCTCGCCGAAGCACTTCAACAAACCGGCGGCCCCCTGACTGGGAAGGAACGAGATTGGGCTGATTCGATTCTGTCGCCACCTCGGCGGGCCCATGCGCGCAAGCGAAAAGCAGCATGAGCGGGCTGACCTTGGATACCGGCGGCTTGATCGCCATCAAGCGCGGCAACCGCCAAGTTCTGGCCTTATTGGCTCGAACCATGGAGCGGGGCCTTCGAATCACAATACCCGCGACAGCATTAGCTCAGGCCATGCGCAACCCCGCGCGTCAGGCCAGACTCTCCCGGCTAATTCGCCAACCCGGCACGGACCTGATGCCATTACATGGTCCAGACGCTACTGCCGTAGGGTGATTGCTGGCCAAAACCGCAACGGTCGATATCGTCGACGCCCACGTTCTCGTTTGCGCGCAACGAACTCAGCAGGCTGTGGTCACAAGCGATGCCGGCGATCTCCGCCGAATTTCCCCAGACTTGAAGTTAGTGCAGGTTTGAGTTCGTTCCGCTCTCACTCTGGCACGCTTTACAATCACCCCTCAAAACACATCCTTGCTCTCCAGGTTCCGCTCCACCTCCTTGCGCGTCCTCCACGCATTCCGCATCTTCTTCTCGCTCAGCAGCGGCAATTGATCCACATCATGTTTCGTCCCCGGCTGCGACGAACTCCCGTAGCTCACCAGCACCTTTGCCCGCGGCCCTCCCTTCTGCCACTCCACCAGCGCCACGAACGTTTCTCCATGCACCGGCCCCTTCGGGCCAAACCGGATCACCCGAAACGCCCCCAATCCTCCATCAGCTCCATTACCCGGCAGATTCGCCCCGCGGTACCGCAACCGGTTCACCTCCCCATACGGCACATCCAGCCGTCCGTGCCGCTTCACCACCTCCGCCGCTGCTCTCTCGAGCGCCGCCACCCCAGCCGCCGCGTTCTTTAGCCCCATCGGCGTCTCGAGCGGCCGCTTCGGGTCCGCCGCCAGCTTCCATTCCGGCCGGAATCCCTTCATCAACTCTTCAAACAATACCGCCCCCACACTCCCGTTATCCGCCTTCCGGTCCCACCCCGCTAACACCTTCTTCGCCGCGCCCTCCGGCGCCGCCGCCAGCAGGTCATCCAACATCCGGTCTGCCATCACTAGCCGCGTCGAATGTTTATACTCCTCCAACTTCTCAAAACTCAGCTTTTCCTCCCGCGTCAACATCTCAAGCGAACTCCGCGACCGCATCGTATAGTCCTTGCCCGCCGCATACTCCGGATACTTCGTCCAATCGAGCGACGGCAACGTCGCCGTCCACGGCGGATCATTCGTGTTTTGCACCCAGCCACTCGGCGGATCCACCACCTTCGGCAACTCCTCGTAGCGGTGATATTCCGTCCAAAGCGTTTCGCTCCGATCGCCCGGCACAATCCCCGCCCAATACGCCAGATCCCCGCTCTTGCGCTTCGGCAGTGTTCCGTTAAACAGATACATCACGTGCCCGTCCTTGTCCGCGTACGTGATATTAAACGTCGGCACCTCCAGCCGGGAAACCTGCGCCTGATACTCCGCGAAATTCTTCGCAATCGCCATCTTCCAGTACTGCTCCAACAGATACGGCCGGTCCAGTCCCCCCGTCCGCATTGCAATCACTTTCCCCCCTTCGTCCCACACCACCGGCCCATGCACCGTCTTCTTGATTTCCATCACCACATCCGCCCCACCCTTTACCTTGATCACCGCCCTCGTCTTCTCATATGATTTCTTCTCCCCATCAAACCGGTATCCTTCCCCATCCGGCGTGATCCGGTAAAGATCGCTCGCGTCAATCGAATTCACCGTCTGCGTAAACCCGAGATAGTCTGAAAACACAAATCGCAATACCGGGAATCCCACCTGGCTCGCCCCATACAAATTCATCCCCGGCCCGTTCAGGTGCACCTCGCAATACGTGTACCAATCCTGCCACGGCAAGTGCGGATTCATCAGCAGCATCGGCGTCCCCGCCGCGCTCTTCTTCGGCATGATCGCCCAGGCATTCGACCCAATCCCCCCCGCCTCACCGCTTCGTCCTGTCGCCGCCGCCTTCACCCGCATCTGCGACGACACATAGCTGAAATGCACAATCCTGTGCACGTGCCGCAAACTGTCCACCGGCTCCACCGGCAGCACCTGCCGGTACTCCTCCCCGATCGCCTCCGGATGCCGCTTTGCATACTCGTTCATCCCCTCGGCGAAGGCCACCAGATACTTCTTGAACTCCGGCGTCTGCATCCGGTACCACTGCTCGGCCCGCTGCGGCACCTCGTTCAAATGCACCCACTGATCGAGCTCCAGTCCCTTCGGCCCCCAATACTCCGCCCCCCGTCCCCGCGATTCCCCATACAGCTTCAGGATCAGATTCGCATGGCTTTGCATCTGCGCATATCCATACCCGTAGAACATCCCCTCTTTGTCTCGTGCATAAACATGCGCCACTCCATATTTGTCCCAGAGGATCTCCACGCCCCGCGGCGCCGCTTCCATCCCCAGCGCGGCAACCAGTAGCAGACATTCAAGCTTCATTCGAATAGCATACTCCGCTTGCTATCCTGATCCTTTCATGCACCGCGAGTATCACCGCTGGGCAAGCCCCCGTCTGCACAAGGACATGCAGCTTCTCCAGTTCGGCCACACCGGTCACCCCGTCCTCGTCTTCCCCTCCTCGATGGGTTCTTTCCACGAATACGAAGACAACCGCATGGTCGAAACCCTCTGGGACCGCCTCAACCACGGCCACCTCATGCTCTTCTGCGTCGACAGCGTCGATGCTGAATCCTGGTACAACAAATCCGCCCACCCCGCCGATCGCGTCCGCCGTCACGACGCCTACGAACAATACATCCTCCATGAGGTCCTCCCCCTTATCCGCCATCGCTCCGGCCGCATCGACCTCACTGTCCACGGCTGCTCCTTCGGCGGCTATCACGCCGTCAACTTCGCCCTCCGCCACCCCGACGCCGTCACCCGCTGCGTCTCCCTATCCGGCGCCTTCGATAACCGTCCCTTCCTCCACGGCCACTTCGACGAGCTCGCCTACCTCCACAACCCCGTCGACTATCTCCCCCAACTCGACGATGCCTGGTTCCACGCGCATTACCACGGCGATTGGCACATCATCCTCGCCGCCTCCAATCACGACATCTGCCTCGGCGACAATTACCGCCTCGCCGATATCCTCGGCCGCAAGCACATCCCCCACCGCCTCGATGTCTGGAATAATAACCTCCCTCACGACTGGCCTCTGTGGCGCCTCATGGCCCGCGCCTATTTCGCTTAACCTAGGAGTCAACCATGCGTAAGATCGCCGTTGTCTATGGAATGGAGACCAGCTTCCCCCCCGCCCTCGTCGACTACATTAACTCCATGAAGGTTCCCGGCGTCCTCGCCGAACACCTTCAAATCGGCGGCATCAAAATGGCCGAGCCCTCCGGCTACCGCGTCATCGTCGACCGCATCAGCCACGACATTCCCTTTTACCGCGCCTTCCTCAAGAACGCCGTCCTCACCGGCACTCAAGTCATCAACAATCCCTTCTGGTGGAGTGCCGATGACAAGTTTTTCAATTACTCCCTTGCCTCCAAGATCGGCATCGCCATCCCGCGCACTGTCATCCTTCCCCATCACTCCCACCCCCCCGGCACCACCTCCCAGTCCATGCGCAATCTCATCTTTCCCCTCAACTGGCAGGAGATCTTCGACTACGTCGGCTTCCCCGCCTTTCTCAAGCCCTTCGACGGCGGCGGCTGGCGCGACGTCTATCAGGTCAATTCCCCCGAAGAACTCTTCGCCGCTTATGATCGCACCGGCACCCTCTGCATGACCCTCCAGGCCGCCGTCAATTTCACCGAATACTACCGCTGCTACGTCGTCGGCCAGCAGCATGTCCATATCATGCCCTATGACCCCCGCGCCCCCCACGCCGAGCGTTACGTCAAGGATCCTGCTCCCATCTCCCCCCCTCTCCAGGACCGTCTCACCAAGGATTGCCTCACCCTCTGCCGCGCCCTCGGCTACGACCTCAACACAGTGGAATTCGCCGTCGAGAATGGCATCCCTTACGCCATCGACTTCATGAATCCCGCCCCCGACGCCGGCCTCGAATCCGTCGGCGCCGAAAATTTCAAATGGATCGTCCACCACGTCGCTGAACTCGCCGTCCAAAAGGCCCTCTCCGACGATCCCCCCCAAACCGAATACCGTTGGTCCCACTTCCTCAATGGAAAGTAAACTCACATGAAAAAGCTCCTCTACTTCATCCCCCTCGCCGCCCTTCTTGTCGTCAGCTTTGCGCAGGCCACCAAGCCCGCTTACTCCGACCCCCTCCTCGCCGGTTTCGCCCGCTCCACGGTCGCCTCCGTCGCCGATGCCGTCGATCAGATCACCGGCCAGCGCGGTTATATGTCTCACGACATGCGCCCCCGCGTCGGCGGCGCCTTCGTCGGCCGCGCCACCACGGCCTTGCTCAAAGCCGCCCCCAGGGAAAAAGCCACCGCCGCCCTCTCCGCCCAACACAGCGTCGCCATGATTGACGCCGCCAAACCCGGTGAAGTCGGCATCATCGTCGTCGAAGACAGCCTCGATCTCGCTGGTCTCGGCGGCCTCATGGCCACCGCCGCCAAAGCCCGCGGCATGGCCGGCATCGTCCTCGATGGCGGCGTCCGCGACCTCGCCGAAATTCGCTCCCTCGGCCTTTCCGTCTTCGCCCGCTCCGTCAGCCCCGGCTCGAGTGTCAGCCGCTTCGCCAGCGTCGCCAAGGACATCCCCGTCACCTGCGGCGGCATCTCCGTCTCCCCCGGCGACATCATCATCGCCGGCGAAGATGGCGTTGTCGTCGTACCCCAGACCCAACAGAATGCCATCCTCAAGCGCGCTCAGGAAATCGACGACCGCGAATCCAAAATGGTGCCCTTCATCAAGCAGTTCAAAAGCCTCACCCAAACCGTGCAGCGCTTCAACCGCATTTAACTCCACCCCGTCTCCCTCACGGGCTTTCCCGGGAATCCGACTCTTGACCCGCAGGACTCTAATTCGCTCCCTCTCCCGCTCGGCGGCCGTCTTCACCGGCGCCGACCTTCTCGCCGGCCTCCCCCTTGGCGTCGAATTCGTCAATGTCGCCAAAGATTCCGGCCTCCGCGCCAAAACCATCTACGGCAGCCAGGCCCGTAACAAATTCCTCATCGAAACCACCGGTTGCGGCGCCGCTTTCTTCGACTTCGATCACGACGGCTGGCTCGACATCTTCCTCGTCAACGGCACCCGCTTTGAAACCACTTGGCCCGCCGGCGGCGCACCCGTCAGCCGCCTGTTCAAGAACAATCGCGACGGCACCTTCACCGACGTCACCATCCCCGCCGGCATCGCCCGCACCGGCTGGGGCTCCGGCTGCTGCGTCGGCGATTACAACAACGACGGCCTCGACGACCTCTTTGTCTCCTATTGGGGCGACTGCTCACTCTGGAAAAACCTCGGCAACGGCAAGTTCGTCGACGTGGCCGCCTCCGCCGGCGTCACCACCCGCGCCACCTCCGGCCTCAAACGCCACAACACCGGCTGCGCTTTCCTCGACTACGACCGCGACGGCCACCTCGACCTCTTCATCGCCAACTACATCGACTTCGATCCCAAAACCGCTCCTCTTCCCGAATCCGGCCCCTGCAAGTACAAAGGCATCCTCGTCGCCTGCGGCCCCCCCGGCCTCCAGGGTGGCAAAAACATCCTCTTCCACAACGAGGGCAACGGCAAGTTCACCGATGTCTCCGCCTCAAGCGGCATCCTCAAAACCCCCGGTACCTATGGCCTCGGCGTCATCGCCGCCGACCTCGACAACGACGGTTGGCCCGACATCTACGTCGCCAACGACTCCACTTCTTCCACTCTCTACAAGAACAACCACGACGGCACCTTCACCGATATCGCCATCGAAGCCGGCGCCGCTTACTCCGCCGACGGCAAGCCCCAGGCCGGCATGGGCGTCGCCACCGCCGACTACGACGGCGATGGCCTCCTCGACATCGTCAAAACCAACTTCGCCGGCGACACCACCAGCCTCTACCGCAACCTCGGCAAAGGCATCTTCGACGATCAGACCTTCCAGGCTGGCCTCGGCCGCGTCACCCGCTTCCTCGGCTGGGGAGCCGCCTTCCTCGATTTCGACAACGACTCCTACCCCGACATCCTCCTCTGCAATGGCCATGTCTTCCCCGAAGTCGGCGAATCCAGCACCGAGTCCGGCTACCGCCAGCGCAAAGTCGCTTACCGCAACCTCGGCAACGGCAAGTTCACCGAAATCTCCGCCTCCCTCGGCCCCGGCATCCTCGAACAGGTCCCTGGCCGCGGCATGGCCATCGGTGATTTTGACAACGACGGCGACCTCGACGTCCTCGTCAACTGCGTCAATGATCTTCCCCAGCTCCTCCGTTGCCAGTCCACCCTCAAACACAACTGGATCAAAGTCAAAGCCGTCGGCGTCCGCTCCAACCGCAGCGCCATCGGCGCCCGCGTCATCTGCCACGCCGCCGGACGCCGCCTCATCGCCGAAGTCTCCAGCGGCGGCAGCTACCTCTCCCAAAACGACCTCCGCGTCCACTTCGGCCTCGCCTCCGCCGAGCGCGCCACCATCGAGATCCTCTGGCCCAGCGGCCTCCATGACCGCCTCACCGATCTACCCGTCAATCAAATCGTCAAAGTCGTCGAAGGGTCCTCACCGGCGTGACGGCATCGCCGCCCCTCCCGCCCCCATCGTCGATAACCGCCTCACCTGGTCCGCTTCCAGTTTCTTCTTCACCTCCGCCGCCTTGGCGAACAACTCCCGCGCCGCCCCGGCATCCCCCTGCTGCTGCCTTACCTGCGCCAGCGTGTTGAATGGCCCCGGCGTCGTCGGATCCAGCCGGATCGCCTCCTCGAGCGCCTTCACCGCCCCCTCCAGATCCCCCTTCTGCTTCAAAGCCGTCCCCAACATGTAATGCGCCGGCCCATATTCGGCCCGCTGCTCCACCGCGCTCCGCATCGCCGCGATCGTCTCTTCAAACTCCCCCTCCTGCCACGCCGTGATCCCCAAAGTGTAATAAGCCTCCGCCATATCCGGCTGCAGCCGCAACGCCTCGCGAAACTCCTTCTTCGCCTCCGCCAGCTCGTCCTTCTGCTTCAGCGCCAGCCCCAGGTTGTAGCGCACCACCCCCACGTCCGGAAACTCTTTGGCCAATCCCCGCAGCCGCTCGAGCGCCGCGTCGTAATCCCCCTTCTGCAGCAGCGCAAACGCAATGTTGATTCGCGCGCTGCGATCCCCCGGCGCCCGCTTCAGAATCTGCTCAAATTCTGCAATCCCCCTCGCCGCGTCCCCCGTCTCCACCAGCATCAACCCCAGATTGTTCCGGTAATCGTTCTCCAACGGCCTCAACGCTACCGCCCGCTCATACGCCTTCCGCGCCCCCATGTTCCGATTCCGCGCCTGCTCGATCATCCCCAGTTGATTCCATGCCTCCGCCCGCCTGGGCTCCAGGCGCGTCCCCATCTCCGCCTCCTTGGCGGCTCTTTCCAACTGCCCCGTCTCGTACAACATCCCCGCCATCCGGTAGCGGTACTCCCCATTGCCCGGCTCCACCTCCACAGCCCGCCCTAAGCTCGCAATCGCCGCCTCCCGCTCCTGTTTCAACCACCGCGCCACCCCCAGATGGTAATGCCCCACCCCTAGCCGCGGATCCAGCCTCACCGCCTCTTCAAACTGCCCGATCGCCTCCTCCGGCCGCCGCAACACCGCCAGCAAAAAACCCATCTCATCATGCAACCATGCCGCCCGCGGATTCTCCCGCGCCGCCTCTCCAAACGCCTCCAAAGCTCCCGCTGCATCTCCCCTCGCCTTACGCGCCTTGCCCTCCGCGGCCCAGTCGATGCCCATCACCAACACCATCATGACTATCGGCATTATCGCTAGCCCCATCCCTCACTCCGCTTCTCAAACGTTCCCGGCTCTCTCCTCATCATACTGATCCCAGGCATCACGAATAACTCTCGATTTCTCATCACTTCCACCATGATTTACAAGTGAAACTACCCTTGACGCCCAAATCGTTCGCTGTTAATGTCGTATGACCTTATTTTTCTGAGGACCCAATAGTCATGAAACGCTTTACCTTGCCCCTGTTGTCGATTCTGGCGCTACTCCTTAACTCCCCGGCCGCTTTCGCCCAAGCCGTCTATGGTTCAATTGTCGGCACCGTTACCGACGGATCAGGCGCTGCCGTACCCAACGCCAAGATCATCATCACCGACACCGGCCGCCAAGTCACTCAAACCACCACTAGCAACGATTCCGGCAATTTCAATCAGCGCTTCCTCATCGTCGGCCGCTACCGTCTCCGTGTCGAAGCCGGCGGCTTCAAGGCCTTTGTTCAGGACAACATCCCTGTATCCGTTGATACCGAAATCCGCGTCGATCCCAAACTCGAAGTCGGCGATGTCACCCAAACCCTCGAAGTAACCGCTGAAGCCAGCGTCCTCAAAACCGAGCGTTCCGACGTTGCCTCCACCTACACCGAGCGCACCGTCACCGAACTCCCCGTCCTCAACCGCCGCTTCACCAACTTCCAGTTGATGACCCCCGGCGTCGTCGCCTTCCCCACCTCCATGACCGCCGCCTCGGCGGAAAATCCCCAGGGCTCCTACCGCATGCTCGTCAACGGCCAGAGCTTCGCCGGCACCTCCCACCTCCTCGACGGCACCGACAACCACGACGCCGTCCTCGGCTGGATCGTCATCAACCCCACTCTCGAATCCGTCACCGAAGCCAAGATCACCACAGCCAACTATGACGCCGAGTTCGGCGTCGCCTCCGCTGGTGTCGTAAGCGCCCAAACCAAGTCCGGCACCAACCAACTCCACGGCTCCCTCTTCGAGTTCCTCCGCAACGACAGGATGATCGCCCGCAATCCATTCACCCAGTCCCGCCCCATTCCCAATTCCAACGGGCGCCTCATCCCCCTCACCCAGTGGAATCAGTTCGGCGGCTCCATCGGCGGCTCCATCATCAAAAACAAGCTCTTCTACTTCGGCGACTATCAGGGCACGCGCCGTAACACCGGTGGCGGTACGCTTCTCCGCGTCCCCTCCCAGGCTGAACGCGCCGGCGACATGAGCGCCACGGGGATCAACATCTTCGATCCCGCCTCCGGCGCCGCGCCCGCTTCCCGCGCGCCCTTCCCCGGCAACATCATCCCCGCCAATCGCCTCGCTCCACAAACTCAGGCCCTCCTCCGCTTCATCCCCGGCCCCAATATCAATGCCATTCTCGACCAGCCCAACTTCGCCTCCTCGGGCGGCGTCCGCTTCAACGACAACGCCTTCAACGTCCGCGTCGACCACTACACCACCGATAAGCTCCACCTCTTCGGCCGCTACTCCATCCAGGATTTCGCGATGGTCGCTCCCGGTTCCTTCGGCTTGGTCGCCGGCGGCCCCGGCCTCGACGCCTCCGGCTCCACCAATGCCTACGCCGGCGCATCTGACTCTCAAAACCACTCCGTCGCCGGCGGCTTCGACTACAACATGCGCCCCAACCTCCTCACCGACTTCCGCTTCGGTTTCATGCGCTACTACGTCTTCGGCCAGCCCAACGGCCTCGGCACCGCCCCGGCCAAGGATGCCGGCATCCCCGGCTTGAACGTCGACGACAAGTTCAATTCCGGTATGCCCGCCTTCTTCATCAATGGCTATGGCAATAACCTCTTCCGCTTCGGTTACGCCCTCGGCGTCAACGGCTGCAACTGCCCCCTCATCCAGGACGAAAAGCAGTATCAGTTCGTCAACAACTGGACCAAGATCCAGGGCAACCACACCATCAAGTTCGGTGCCGACGTCCGCCACGCCCGCAACCTCCGCGTCCCCTCCGACCGTCACCGCTCCGGTGAACTCAACTTCGACCCCGCCCGTACCCAAGGCCCCACCGGCGGCGGCTCCGGTCTGGCTTCCTTCCTGGTCGGTGACGTCTCCCGCTTCGAACGTTACGTCTCCAATGCCCTCGACGCCAGCGAAACCCAAAACCGTTTCTTCTTCTTCGCGCAAGACTCCTGGCGCGTCACCAGCAAACTCACCGTCAACTACGGCCTCCGCTGGGAAAACTACCGGCCCCAACGCGTCAACGCTCCCGGCAACGGTGGCTTTGTCGATATCTCAACCGGTGAAGTCCTCGTCGCTGGACGCGACGGCGTCGGTCTCGACCTCAACGTCAAGACCTCCAACAAGCTCTTCGCCCCCCGCCTCGGCATCGCCTACCAGCTGAACCAGAAGACCGTCATCCGCACCGGCTACGGACGCGGCTTCAATCTCGGCGTCTTCGGCTCCATCTTCGGCCACAACGTCACCCAGAACCTCCCCATTCTCGGCATCCAGAGCAACCAGCCCACCAATAACTTCGATGCCGTCTTCACCCTCGCCAACGGACCCACCGCCCTCGATCCGGCTACCATCCTCGCCGCGCAGCGCAAGGGTCCCAACGGCCGCAACATCCTCCCCAACGGCGTCACCGCCTTCGTCATCACCAACCCCATCCGCTTCCCCACCGTCGATGCCTGGAACTTCACCATCCAGCGCCAGATCAACGCTTCCTCCTCCTTCGAGGTCGCCTATGTCGGCACCAAGGGCACCCACGTCTTCGCCGGCACCGGTGGCGACTACGACCCCAATCAGCCCGACATCAATGGCTTCGGCACTCTCAATACCAACCAGCGCCGGCCTTTCTTCAACCTCTTCGGCTGGTCGCAAAACCTCCGCTACTACGGCAGTGACGCGAGCAACAATTACCACTCCATGCAGGTCCGCTTCGACAAGCGTTTCTCGAGCGGCTTTAACGTCATGTCCCACTACACCTGGTCGAAGAACATCGACTATGACGGCACCTACTACCCCCGCGACGCCCGCCTCGCCCGCGGCGTCTCCAACAACAATCGCCGCCATGTCTTCTTCCTCGCCTCCCTTTACGAAGTCCCCTTCGGCAAGGGCCGCAAGTTCATGAGCAACACCTCCCGCGCCCTCGACTTCCTCATCGGCGGCTGGCAGCTCAATGGCACATGGAACTACATGGCCGGCCAACCCTTCACCCCCAGCTACCGCGATTGCAACGCCGACCGCGATACGGGTTGGTGCCGCCCCGACTTGATCGGCGACTTCTCCGTCCCCAATCCCAGCCAGTTCGGCTGGTTCAAGACCGCCAGCACCCCTCTTGTCGCCAACGGTCAGATCGATGGCCCCTGGCAGCGCCCCCAACGCGCCCGCTTCGGCACCGTTGGCCGCAACCGTATCTACGGCCCCAACTTCGGCCAACTCGACATGTCTTTCTTCAAGACCTTCGCCATCAACGAACGCCACTCGATTCAGTTCCGCGCCGAGTCGTTCAACTTCACCAATCACACCAACCTCGCTAACCCGAATGCCTGTGTTGATTGCCCCGGCGTTGCCGGCCGTATCTTCGGCGCCTTCCCAGCCTACGTACCCCGTCAGTGGCAGATGGCTCTCAAGTACGCTTTCTGATCCGCAACGATTCCAAGCGCTGGAGTGGGCCAACCCCGCTCCAGCGCTTTTTACTTTTCTACCGTCCTCAACCTCATCGTCATCGTCGTCGTAATCAGATGCATGTAACCCCCATGCGCCCCCTGTCTCAACTCATAACCCACTGCGAAATTCTTCACATTCACCCCCCCGCTCAGCCGTCCGAGCCAACGCCCCTCCTGCCTCAATCCCTCGCCCTGTAAATACGGCCGCACCATGCCCCGCCCCATTGTCATCGTCATCCTCTGCCGCCCCCGCTGAAAGTTTCCCGCCGCCACACCCGCGAATTGCTCCACAAGCGTCCTCCCGTCCAGCTTCCACTTCCGCCCCTCCGCCAACCGGTACTGCGCCCCGCCAAAAAACCGGTGAAAATCGTTCAACGCCCCGCTCCGGCTCTTCTCCCCAATAAAGTAATACCCGCCCACCAGCGACACCTTCTTGCTCAGCAGAAAAAACCCGATCGGCCCCCCGCGGCTTTGAAAGAACTGCCCAAAGTGGTCATTCGTCCGCATCCGTGCATGCAACTGCAGCGTAAACCGCTTGCTCACATCCACATCCCCCTGCACCACATGCAGCCCCCCCCAATCCTGGGCACTCACGATCACAGGCAAAAATAAGGCGAACCAGCGCACCCCCAAATTGTTTCAAAGTTGTTACAAACGTGTCAACGTCTCATGACGCGCTGCTTTACCTCCTCGAGCAACTCCACCGTGCTCTCCCCCCGCCACACAATCTTCCTTTCCCGGTCCAGCAACAAATAGGTCGGATACAACCCCACCCGCAACCGGTATTCATATAACCACCCCGGCCGCGTCTCTTGCACATCCGGCCACATCACCACAAACTGCGCCAACACCTTCGAGGCCGCCTCCCGGTCCTCATCCCCGTTCACCCCCAACACCCGCAACCGGTACTGCTCCCCCATCGCCTGCAACTGCGGAAACGCCGCAATACACGGCCCACACCACGACGCCCAAAAATCAATGACCGTAAAATCCTCCGCCCCCTCGCTCAATCGCTTCGCCACCCCCAGCCGGTCCACATAAGCAAAGTCCTCCACCACCTCACCCACGCGAAATTCCGGCCCCACCTCCGTCTCCCGCATCACCATCACTCGCTTGGCCCAATCCACACCCTCCATCACATAACCCTTCCCCTCCCAGGCAAACTTCGCCATCCCTCCCTTCCCCCGCGCATACTCCGCTGGCGAATTCACATCCACCTTCCCGTCTCCATTCACATCCACTCCCTTGCCCCCCTCGCCCCGCCACTCGCTCACCACCAGCTTCCCGCCACAGCGCGCCCCCACAAACCAGCTCCCGCTCCGCTCGACCACCACCTCTCTGGCCCCGAATCCCAGCGCTCCCCGCCTCACCCGCACCGCCACCGGCCCACTCATAAATCCCATCTCCCCCACCCGCATCTCTCCCACTCCCTCCACCCCCACCAGCCCCATCGCCCGCAACGCCACCACCCGGCCCTCCATCTTCAATCCAATCGCCCCGTCCATTCCCCGCCGCGTCAGCTCCATTCCCTCCCCGCTCCACGTTTCAAAACCCTTCTCCGCCTTCACCGCCCGCAACACTACACTCTTCCAGTCCCCGCCCGGCGGCAGCCGCAATTCCCGCTCGAGCGGACACTCCACCACCTGCGCCACCATCATTGCCGCCAGCCAGAACATGCCCTATTTTTGCAAAACCAGGTGCTTCTCGTAGCGCGCCGCCATCGCATAGCCATTGCTTGAGCTGATCTTCAGCACCACCTGAAACACCGCCGGCCAGTCCCCGTAGCCTTCCCCCCGCAGCTTTTCCCACAGTTCCCCCACCATCCGCTCCTCGGTCAAATACTCGATCCCCGCCGCCGACCCGTCCGACGTGATCCCGGAAAACACCATCACCCGCGCCCCTCCATCCCGCATCACCGTCACCAGCCCATGATTCGTCTCATTCGCCCCCCGCTCGTTCACATACCGCTCCGCCCCCCGGTAAATCGCATACCGCTTCAACTCATTCACCATCCCCACCTCATAGCCCCCCGCCGCCCGCAGATAGCGCGCAATGGCCAAGCTATACTCCGGCCGCCCAAACGCCAACACCGGCTTGCCCTTCAGCGCCACCTCACTGCGCAATGCCGACTCCGGCACCATCTCCGAATTCACCATCCGCAGTCCCAAAAACCGCGCCGCCCCCGCCGCCCCCACCGCATCCCCCCACAGCGTCGCGTTCGGGCTCGGATGCAACACCAGCCGTGCCCCCTCGTTCATCCGCGGCTTCCAGTAGCGGCGAAAAAACTCCGACTCCGGCAACGCATCCGGAAAGTGCGGATAATCGAGCGCCTCCTCCGCCTGCCCCTGTATGTCCCTCACCCACACATGCACTGGTTGGCCCACCAGCAAGACCGGCTTTACCCCCGCCCCCACCACCGGCCGCCACAACCTCTCCATCGCGCTCTCCCGCGGCCAGCCCCACCACGCCGCCAACAACAACACCACCACCCCCGCCACCACCGCCGCCCCTCCCCACCACTTCCCCCGCTCCACCTCCTTGTCCTCACCCACCCTCACATATACCGGCCGGTAGCTCCCCTTCGGCACCTCCAGCCGCCATCCTTCCCGGCCCGCGTAATGCTCCTCCAGCCTCTGCCTCAATCCATGCAACCGCGTTCGCACACTCGAGTCCGTCTCCGGGCTGAAGTCCTCACGCCGCCCCAGCGCCGCCACCCCCAACTCATACTCCGTCACCTCGTGGCTCCGCCCCGCCTCCTCCTGCTCCACCAGGTAACGCAACAACCGCTTCATCTGCTCAGCCCGACGGAACGTCTCGCTCTCGAGCAACTCCTCAACCACCCGCCGCTTATCCACCGCAGTCTTCAACATCCACTGGCCACCATATAACGTTCTCGTAACGCCCGGCAACTCATTCATCCCATTCGCTTTCTCCCTGCAACACACCCGGGACTCCACAAAATCCCTCTTTTTCGCTACAGTCACAATGCAATGTCGCTTTCCCGCCGCCAATCCCTCGCCGCCCTCCTCGGCGCCGCCTCTCTTCCCGCTCAACAGACCGCCAACCTCCCCAATGTCGGCCTCAAATCCGACGCCGTCCCCACCCGCTCTGAGTGCGGCGTCGGTGCCCTGATGCCCTGGGCCGATGCCCTCTGGGCCGTCACCTACAACTCCCATAAAGCCCCCACCGGCACCGGCCTCGCCCTCTACCGCATCGATTCCGATCTCAAGACAGAACAAATTCACATCCACAACGGCACCCACGCCAACCGCTACCTCCACAAAGAATCCTCCCAGGCCTTCATCGGCCCCTACGCCATCGACGCCAAAGGCAACTGGCGCTTCATTGAGGCCCTCAAGGACGTCCGCCTCACCGGCGCCATGACCCACCTCAAGAACCCCGCCAACCTCATCTACATGCTCGGCATGGAAGGCGAATTCTACGAAGTCGACGTCTCCACCCTCCAGGCCCGCCTCCTCGATGACCTCACCACCCGCCTCGGCCGCAAGCGCCGTGCTCACTTCAAGGGCGCCTTCACCGGCCAGGGCCGCGTCCTCGTCGCCAACAACGGCTTCTACGAATTCGGCGAAGAAGACCCCGGCCTCGCCGAATTCGACGGCGCCAAATGGAACGTCCTCTCCCGCAAGCCCCACATGGAATGCATGGGCCGCGAAAACATGGGCAATGTCATCTTCTGCACCGGTTGGGACGAAAGCTCCGTCCTTTTCTGGGCCCTCATCAAGGGCAAGTGGCAACGCTACCGCCTCCCCAAGGGCGGCCATGTCCACAACCACGCCTGGCAAACCGAATGGATGCGCATCCGCGAAGTCGAAACCGAACACTACCTCATGGACATCCACGGCCTCTTCTATGAACTCCAGCCCATCGCCTGGCAAGACTCCATCTGGGGCGTCAAACCCATCTGCAACCACCTCCGCATCATCCCCGACTTCACCGCCTTCCGCGGCCTCCTCGCCCTCGCCGGCAACCAGACCTCTCCCAATAACGACAACAACCGCTACGTTGGCCAACCCCAGTCCGGCATCTGGTTCGGCAAGTCCGACGACCTCTGGCAATGGGGCAAACCCTCCGGCTGGGGCGGCCCCTGGCGCAAAACTCCAGTCGCCGCCAACTCCCCCTCCGACCCCTTCCTCATGACCGGCTTCGGCCACAAAGT
This sequence comes from Bryobacter sp. CoA8 C33, assembly GCA_019931185.1. Taxonomy (GTDB): domain Bacteria; phylum Acidobacteriota; class Terriglobia; order Bryobacterales; family Bryobacteraceae; genus Bryobacter. Next base: position 8,930 of record JAINDK010000023.1, on the reverse strand, counting down.
CCTCCACCTCGCCACCGACAAGACCACCATCATCTCCATCGAAATCGACTTCCTCGGTAACGGCTCCTGGGTCCCCTACGACAAGATCACCCTCTCCCGCTATGCCCACCATGTCTTCCCCACCGGCTTCTCCGCCCACTGGGTCCGCCTCACCTCCAGCACCGCCGCCACTCTCTCGGGTGAATTTATCTACACGTAAAGACCATACCCGCCGCCACCAAATTGTGATACTTTATTTCAGATTTCAGGGTTTTTCTATGTTGCACAAGCTCCTCCTTTCTCTCTTCCTGTCCAGCCTCCTCGCCCTCGCCCAGCAGGGCCGCGGCACCATCCTCGGCACCGTCACCGATTCCTCCGGCGCCGCCGTCGCCAATGCCGCCGTCCGCGTCACCAGCCGCGCCACCAACCAGACGATCGAAACCCGCACCACCTCCGACGGCCTCTTCCAGGCCTCCAACCTCGCCGTCGGCGAATACTCCCTCACCGTCGAACAGCAGGGCTTCCGTAAGGTCGTCCGCTCCGGCATCCAACTCCAGGTCGACCAGCGCGCCCAGGTCGACATCCGCCTCGAAGTCGGCCAGCTCGCCGAAACCATCGAGGTCCAGGGCGAAGCCCCCCTCGTCGATACCTCCAACACCTCCATCGGCAAGGTCGTCGACCAAAAGCGCGTCGCCGAACTCCCCTTGAACGGCCGCAACGCCCTCGCCCTCACCCTCCTCACCCCCAGCGTCAAGTCCAACGCCGGCCCCACCGCCTCCGGCTTCGCCGACCGCGGCATCCAGCTCTCCAGCATCTCCATCAATGGCGGCCCCAACGCCATGAACGGCCAACTCCTCGACGGTGGCAATAACATCCAGTCCTACATCGGCGAAGTCGCCATCAACCCCGGCGTCGACTCCGTCGAAGAGTTCAAAGTCCAGTCCGGCGGCATGTCCGCCGAATACGGCTTCACCGCCGGCGGCGTCATCAACATGGTCACCCGCTCCGGCACCAACCAGCTCCACGGCTCCGTCTATGAGTTCTTCCGCAACGATAAACTCGACGCCCGCAACACCTTCGCCGCCACGCGCCCCCCCTTCCGCTACAACCAGTTCGGCGCCTCCGTCGGCGGCCCCGTCATCAAGGACAAAACCTTCTTCTTCGGCAACTGGGAAGAATACCGCTACCGCCGCTCCCGCGCCCTCATCGCCAGCTTCCCCACCGCCGGCCAGCGCATCGGCAACTTCTCCGATCTCTTCACCGCCGGCGGCGCTCTCATCCCCATCTACGACCCCTATTCCACCCAAGGCTCCGGCGCCGCCGCCACCCGCGCCATCTACCCCGGCAACATCGTTCCGCCCAGCCAGATCGACCCCGTCGCCCGCGCCATCAACGAGTTCTACCCTCTCCCCAACCGCACCCCCACCGATCGCTTCACCAACGCCAATAACTTCATCAATAACGCCAGCGAAGTCCAGTCCATGCGTCAGTACACCCTCAAGGGCGACCACCGCTTCTCCGACAAAAACTCCCTCTTCGCCCGCTACTCCTTCTTCAATCACAAGACCGACAACGGCGGCGGCGGCGCTGCCCTCTACCCCAATGAAGTCGTCGGCAAGCGCGACGACGATCTCAAAAATTGGAACATCGTCCTCTCCGACACCCACACCCTCTCTCCCACCGTCGTCAACGAATTCCGCCTCGGCGCCACCCGCGGCTACTTCCCCTTCGTCGTCCGCAGCTTCGGCGGCGGCTGGCCGCAAAAACTCGGCATGCCCAACATCGTCCCCGCCGACACCTTCCCCGCGATCAATAACGGCCTCACCGGCTTCAATACCGGCACCGCCGGCCTCCGCGGCAGTCTCAACTGGCAGTTCCTCGATCAGGTCAACATCGTCCGCGGCAAACACTCCATGAAGATTGGCGTCGACCTCCGCCTCCTCCAGGGCCACAACCTCCAGCGCTCAGCTCCCTCCGGCTCTTTCAATTTCGCCGCCGGCCTCACCGGCAACCCCACCGCCCCCGCCGGCACCGGCAGCGCTTACGCCAGCTTCCTCACCGGCGCCGTCTCCAACGCCAGCGTCACCACCCACCTCGGCGAATCCCAGGTCACCCACAGCCTCTCCGGCTACTTCCAGGACGACTGGAAGATCACCCGCCGCCTCACCCTCAACCTCGGCGTCCGCTACGACTACCAGTCCCAGGCCGTCGAACGCAACAACGGCATCACCAACTTCGACCCCACCTGCCGCCTCCCCAATGGCCTCCCCGGCTGCACCGTCTTCGCCGGTGTCGACGGCCAGCCCCGCAACTGGCGCAATGAGGACTTCTCCAACATCGCCCCCCGCCTCGGCTTCGCCTATGATGTCTTCGGCAACACCAAAACCGTCGTCCGCGGCGCTTACGGCATGATGTACCCCTCGCAGATGTGGCGTGAAAACTACGGCAACGCCGCCGGCTTCGCCCAAACCAACACCACCTATCCCCAGAACGATTCCCTCCGCCCTGCCTTCGCCCTCCGCATTGGCTTCCCCTCGGCCCCCGTGCCCCCCCAGGGCCGCGCCCTCGGGCCGGCGGCCTTCCTCGGCCAGGGCGTCGCCTATGACGAGTCCGACGGCCGCATCCCCCGCATCCAGCAGTTCACCCTCAGCCTCCAGCAGCAGCTCTGGAAGTCCTGGCTCTTTGAAGCTTCCTACGCTGGCAATCTCGGCCGCGGCCTCACCGCCGGCGGCTATGACTTAAACCAGCTCGATCCCCAATTCCTCTCCCTCGGCCAGGCCCTCACCCAGCAGGTGCCCAACCCCAACGCCGGCCTCGTCCCCGGCGCCCTCGGCGCCGCCACCATCTCCCGCGAACAAAGCCTCCGGCCCTTCCCCCACTTCACCGGCATCACCGTGCGCAACCCCCGCCTCGGTTCCTATAACTCGCACCTCATCCTCCTCAGCGCCGAAAAGCGCATGAGCCGCGGCCTCACCTTCCTCTTCTCCTACACCGGCGGCAAGATCATCTCCGATTCCATCGCCACCCCGGTCAACTTCGGCCCCATCGAACAGGCCTCCGTCGTCGGCTACCAGAACGGCAAATTCAATCGCGCCGCCGAACGCTCTGTTGACCCCGCCGACGTCAGCCAGCGCTCCACCGTCAGCCTCCTCTACGAGCTTCCCTTCGGCAAGAGCCAAAAAGGCCTCGGCCGCCTCACCGGCGGCTGGCAGATCAACACCATCGGCATCATGCAAACCGGCCTGCCCCTGCTCATCCGCGGCGCCAACAACCAGCGCGCCGACCGGCCCGATTCCACCGGCAAATCCCCCGCCATCGACAATCCCACCGCCCAGCGCTGGTTCGACACCACCGCCTTCATCAACCCCGCTCCCTTTACCTTCGGCAACGTCGGCCGCGTCATCCCCGACGTCCGCACCCCCGGCACCTTCAACTGGGATCTTTCCTTCATCAAGAACACCCGCATCACCGAACGCTTCAATCTCCAGTTCCGCACCGAAATGTTCAACTTCATGAACAACGTCAACCTCGGCGCCCCCAACACCACCTTCGTCCCCGGCCCCAACGGCTTCAACCAATCCGGCGCCTTCGGCGTCATCACCTCCGCCCGCGACTCCCGCAACATCCAGCTCTCCCTCAAGCTGATGTTCTGACAAACAAAGGCCCGGAGAATACTCCGGGCCACTCCCTACAACCCCAGCAGCCCGGCACGAGTCGCACACCCCAGTCCACCCAACTTCACACAATTCCACCAACGGCCTCACCCCCTGCGGCCCAGATCCCTTTATCGTGTAAGAAGTGAATCAGCGACTCAAAAGCTCACTCCCCCACCACCCGCCCTCGCGGCCCCTCGCCACTCCCCAAAATCCAATCGGCAACAATGGCCTCCAAGCAGTCGCGCGGCGAACCCTGCTCACCGCCCCCGCCGCTCTCCTGGCCCAGTCCGCCCCGCCCAAGCGAATCGCCGCCATCCTCACCGAATACACTCCCGGCTCCCACGCCGACGTCATCATCGGCAAGTATCTCCAGGGCTTTGAACAGAACTCCAAGCCCCCCTACCCCCGCTCGAAAATCGTCTCCCTCTTCACCGAACAGGTGCCGAAATCCGATATCAGCCGTGATCGCGCCGCCGCTTTCAACGTGCCCATCTACCGCACCGTCGAAGAGGCCCTCACTCTCGGCACCGGCAAATTGAGCGTCGACGGCGTCATCCTCATCGGTGAACACGGCGACTACCCAACCAACGACAAACAACAGAAGCTTTACCCCCGCTTTGAAATGTTCCTCAAAATCACCGATGTCTTCCGCCAATCGCGCCGCTCCGTCCCCATCTTCAACGACAAGCATCTCTCCTGGAGCTTCCGTCAGGCCCGGCGCATGGTCGAAATCTCCCAGGAACTCAAATTCCCCATGCTCGCCGGCAGCTCCGTGCCCGTCGCCTTTCGCGTCCCCGCCATCGACGCTCCCCTCGGCGCCCGCCAACGCAGCACGGTCGCAATCTCCTACAGCGGCCTCGATATCTACGGCTTCCATGTTCTCGAATCCCTCCAGTGCATCACCGAACGCCGGCGCGGCGGCGAGACCGGCGTCCGCGCCGTTCAGTGCCTCCAAGGCCAGGCCTGTTGGGATTTCGCCGCCAGAAATTCCCTCTTCGACGCCGCCCTCTCCCGTAGCAGGACACGCAAGCCCGGTAACCCCCGCGATCTCGTTCGAGACCCCTCCGTCTTTGTTGTCGATTACGCTGACGGCACACAAGGCGCCGCTTTTTTGATGACCGGCCTCGTCGCCGACTTCACCCTCGCCATAGACATCGAAGGACAGCCCCAACCACTCACCTTGTTGATGCACCTGCAAAATGGCCCCCCTCACCACCACTTCGCTTGCCTCGTCAAGAAAATCGAGCAAATGTTCGAAACCGGCCGCGCCCCCTATCCCGTCGAACGCACTCTCCTCACCAGCGGCATCCTCGACTTCGCCTTGGAGTCTCGCATCCAGGGCCACAAACGCCTCGAAACCCCCAGCCTCGCCGCCATCCGCTATCAGCCCCCTCGCGAATCTCATTTCTGCACCCAAGGCTGGCCCGGCGCTTAACCCCCACCCTCCCGCTCCCCTTCCCCCTTGACGCGGCACAAAACCTCATGCTAGGGTCGCATTCAGAGAAGGCTCGCACTTCATGTTCCCGGCCCAACTCGCTCACTTCATGTTCCCGGCCCAACTCGACCGGCGCGCCAAGCTCACCTCCGCCTTCGTCATCGCTCTCCTCACCGCCGCCCCCCTCTTCCCCCTCCGCTCCAATCCCCTCGCCGCGGCTCTCCTCGCCCTCTTCTCCATCCTCGTCATCGCCCTCGCCTACGCCTACTCACCCCGTGGCTATGAAATTTCCGGCAGCGAGTTCCGCATCAAGCGGCTCCTCGGCGACCTCGTGTTCCCCTTGGACGGAATCCGCTTTGTCCGCGACGCCAGCCCAAACGACCTCCACGGCTGCGTCCGTTTCTGGGGCAGCGACGGCCTCTTTGGCTACTACGGCCTGTTCTGGTCAAACGCGCTCGGCCGCTCGCGCTGGTATCTTACCGATCGCCACAAAGCCCTGGTCCTCAGCAATCAGGAACGCTTTATCCTCGTCAGCCCGGAGAACCAGGAAGCCTTCATCGCCGCCCTCCAGCAGCCTCAAGCCAGCGCCCCTCCCCCCGCCACGCCGCGGCCCGCTCCAGCAATCAGACCCACCCTCCTCGTCATAATCCTCTTCCTGCTCCCTCTCCCCGCCGCTCTCCTTTACAACCCCGGCAAACCGCCGCTCCAGCTAACCCGCAACGCCCTCGTCATCCTCTCCCCCTTCTACGGCCTCACCGTCCCCGCCTCCACCGTCCAGCCGTCCGGTATCCGCGTCGTCGATTTGACCGTCGAGCCCGGCTGGAAGTCCGTCCTGCGAACCAACGGATTCCGCAACTTCTACTTCAGCGCCGGCAACTTCCGCACCGCCAACGGCCAATCCATCAAGCTCTTCTCCACCGGTGCCCAGCAACTCGTTTTGCTGCCCCCCTCCCAACCGGACGGCACGCCCATTCTCCTCGACACAGCCGACCCCCACAACTTCGTCGCCCAAATCCGCCAATTGTGGCGTCCCAACTAACTCCCCACCCCCCTTGGACATCGCCGCCCGCTTACAGTATCTTCGTCTTGGGGCTCTCGCCCCGCCACTACTGCGCGCCACGGAGGTGCAATGAAGAAACTTCTCTGGATCCTGCCGGGTCTTTGCCTGTGGGCCGACGATACCGCCCTGCTCTCCGTTCTCCGCCAACACTGCGCCGGCTGCCACAGCGGTCCCTCTCCCCAGGCCGGCCTCTCCGTCGAAAACATCGAAGCCCTGCGCAAAGGCGGCAAGCGCGGCCCCGCCCTCCTCCCCGGCCACGCCAGCCAGTCCTCCCTCGTCGATTACCTCAAGGGCCTCAAAACACCCCGCATGCCCCTCGGCGCCCCCGCCCTCGATCCCGCCCTCATCGCCACCGTCGAAAAGTCCATCGACGCCATGCCCCCCACAACCACCCTCACCGCTAGCCCAAGCCTGTTCCGTCCCCCGCTCCCCTCAAAAGATGGTCCCCAATCGATCGATGCCTTCCTCCGCCAAAAACTCGATCTCCGCGGCTGGAAGCCCGCCCCCGAAGCCAGCCGCCGCACCCTCATCCGCCGCCTCTACTTCGACCTGCTCGGCGTCCCCCCTCCCCCCGGCGAAGTCCGCGCCTTCCTCGCCAATCCCGCCCCCGATGCCTATCCCCAACTCATCGATAAACTCCTCGCCGACAAACGCTACGGCGAACGTTGGGGCCGCCACTGGCTCGACCTCGTCCGCTACGCCGAATCCGATGGCTTCGCCATCGATAGCGAACGCCCCACCGCCTGGCGCTACCGCGACTACGTCATCCGCGCCTTCAACGACGACAAGCCCTACGACCAGTTCATCCTCGAACAACTCGCCGGCGATGAATACCGCGGCCCTAAACCCGCCCCCCTCTCCGAACGCCTCGTCGCCCTCGGCTTCCTCCGCCTCGCCCCCTGGGAAGCCGACGCCAACTCCAAAAAGCTCCTCCGCCAGGACTTCCTCAACGACATCACCGCCACCGTCGGCTCCGCCTTCCTCGGCTTGACCACCGGCTGCGCCCAATGCCACGACCATAAATACGATCCCATCCCGCAAAAAGACTACTACCGCCTCCAGGCCTTCTTCGCCGCCACGGCCACCGCCGACCTCCCCGCCCCCTTCGACCCCGTCGAAAACCCCGCCGCCATGAAACGCCGCCAGCGCGCTCACGAAGACGCCGCCGAAGCCGCCCAGCAAGAACTCGACCAACAACGCGACCTCCTCAAGAAACGCTATCTCTCCCTCTTCCAGGTCAACGAAAACGACGACGGACTCAAACGCTTCCTCAATCGCCTCAACATCAAAAACCTCTTCTTCCTCGAACAGGATCTGCCTCTCGTCAAGGAACCCGGCTGGAAGGAGCCCATCCACGCCTACTTCGACACCCGCGACCGCATGCAGCGCGAACAGGAACTCGCCCGCCGCTACCAGGCCCTCGCCTACTCCGTCCGCGACATCGCCCCGCCCGCCGCCCCCGATATCCCCGATACCTTCGTGCTCACCGGCGGCGATCTCGACGCCCGCGGCGAAAAAGTCGAACCCGCCTTTCTCTCCTGCGTCACCGGCCGCACCGCCCCCGCCGCCATCCCCTTCGCCGGCGGCAGCACCGGACGCCGCGTCGCCCTCGCCGAATGGATCGCCTCCAAGGACAACCCCTTCACCGCCCGCGTCATCGTCAATCGCGTCTGGCAACACCACTTCGGCGAAGGCATCGTCCGCACCCCCAGTGACTTCGGCAAGAACGGCGAGCCCGCCACTCACCCCGAACTCCTCGATTGGCTCGCCGTCCACTTCGTCGACAACAAGTGGAGCATCAAGGCCCTCCACAAACTCATCCTCCTTTCGGCCGCCTACCGCCAGTCGAGCGTCCACCCCGAACAATCCCTCTATGCCGCCGCCGACCCCACCAACAAACTCCTCTGGCGCATGAACTGGCGCCGCCTCGACGCCGAGGTCATCCGCGATTCCGTCCTCTCCTTAAGCGGCCGCCTCAACCCCGAGATGTTCGGCCCACCCGTCCTCTTCCCCGTCCCCGACGACGTCGCCCAGGGCTTCGAGTTCTTCAAATGGTTCCCCTCCCCCGAACCCCAACAACTCCGCCGCAGCATCTACCTCATGCAGCGCCGCAGCGTCCTCCACCCCCTGTCGGAAACCTTCGACGCCCCCAACCTCAGCACCTCCTGCTCCCGCCGCCAAACCACCATCGTCGCCCCCCAGGCCCTCACCCTCCTCCACGGTGAACTCACTCGCACCGAATCCAAACACTTCGCCGCCCGCCTCGCCCGCGCCGCCGACCCCCTCGCCGAAGCCTTCTGGCTCACCCTCGCCCGCGACCCCTCCCCCGCCGAGCGCCAATCCGCCGCCAACCTCACCGCCTCCGGCCCCGATGGCCTCGCCTCCCTGGCCGCTGTCCTGTTCAATCTCAACGAATTCCTCTTTGTGGAGTAGCCATGATCAACCGCAGACAATTCGCCTACCAGGGAGCCTTCGGCGTCTCCAGCGCCGCCCTCGGCCACCTCCTCGCCGCCGAACAGGGCCGCGGCCCCCATCACCAGGCCAAGGCCGATGCCTGCATCTTCCTCGGTATGCTCGGCGGCGTCAGCCAGGTCGATACCTTCGACCCCAAACCCAAACTCCGCGACCTCGACGGCAAAATCATGGACTGGTCCAAGGAAAAGAAAACCGACCAGCCCAACCTCTTCGCCCGCCCCCGCCGCTTCGTCGCCTCCCCCTTCTCCTTTCAACACCACGGCCAGTCCGGCCGCGAAATCTCCAACCTCCTGCCCGAAACCGCCCGCCCAGCCGACAAACTCGC
>JAINDK010000060.1 GCA_019931185.1 Bryobacter sp. CoA8 C33 | reverse complement strand
TTTGTCAAACCCGCGGAGCAGTTGCCGGACTCAAGCAGATGGGGCCTCATGCTGCGTAGGATCTTCGAGGACTTTGGTAGGTTTGCCTTCCAGTCAGACCCCAAAAAGGGGGCGCTGGTGGCTGTCAAATGCCGAATTTAGGCTCAAACGTCGTCTTCGGCGATCGAGACAAGCCGCATCTTGGGTTTCGCTTTAATGCCGACCCTGGATTCAAGGTCTCTATTCTCGATTTTCGCATTGCCGGCTGGCTCAATAACCATAACTTCACCTGGCAAGTACTCGATGGAGGCTTCAATTCCCTGTGGTCTTCCGGTAACGTCGTTGCGCCACCAAAGGGAGGTGGTGCGCAAGATCATCTACACCACTAATGCGGTGGAGAGTCTACACATGAGCCGGCGCAAGGTGACAAATCAGCGCGGTTCCAGTTGGTGGATTGGTTTGGGAAAGGCGGCCCGGCGTCATGCTGATACCGATTCAGCGAGCTTCCAATCTTTTGGCGTTAGTGGTTGCAGTTCAATACGGCGCACGTAGATTTCCGCTAGCTCACTCTGTACCTGAATTTTGCCCTGTGTGTGTGACAAATCGAAGGCTGCGCTGACGACTTTTCCGTTTAGCAGATTTACCATCCTGTCTCCGGCAGCAATTACTTCCTGCCGGTTCCACTGCCCGACTGCTTTTTCCACATCCGCCTTTCCTCTCACGCCCAGTTCATCCTTCCAATCGCGGCTGCGGCCATGCCAGTTGATCCGGCCTTTGGTCCGTGTCATGACCTTACCCTTCGGCGTGTAGTACATTTCCTTGCCCTCCTCGAGGCAAAGGCAGGAAGCCGACATGGGAGTATCCTTGGCAACGACCAAGATGTCACCCGATCCCCCCTCGATGATCTGGGACTCAAAGCTTTCGAGCCAGATGCCATTGTAGCCTCCGTCGGGCCCGTGGCCATGAATCAGGATTCCACTGTCCCGGGCGCGCTTTTCGCGTTCGCGCCAAGTCTTTTGACCCCACCTCCATTCGACGATCAGCCGGTAGTCACGAAAAACTTCCTTCGTTGTGATGCCGCCCCATTCCTCACCTGAGATGCGCAGCAACCCGCCGATTACGGTGAAGACGCGATTCGGATCTTCCCTTTTACTCTCGCGTGTGTAGTGATAGAAATTCGTCAGGTCGCGCCCGTTGAACAGAACCAAGGGCTTCGTGACGGTAAGGGCGGGATTGTCGCCTGGCACGCTGCCGTAGTCCCATGGGGCGGTGAAGTCTGGCCCCGTGGGCGCCGCGTTCAATTCCATGGGAGTGAGCGAACGAAGCAGGCGCAAGGCTTCGCGCACCATGCGCGGCCCCGCGTCGGGCACGAGGTTGGTGTAGCTGCTGAGCCGTTGTTCATAGCCGCCACCGGTTTCGCTGAGTGCCTCCGGAGTTGGAACGTATCCTACGCAGCCGTTCGCCAGACTGACCGGCGCGGTGAAGGGGAACGGGCTGCCCTTGCGGATGGCAAGCCCCAATTCGACGAACATCTCGCCGGGAGCGCTGACAAAGACCGCGGGTCCGATGGCGATCACTTGCAGCTCGACTTCAACACTGCGCTGGTTGGCCAACAATGCGTCGAGCAGGATAACTTCCTTGGCGAATACCCATTCCGCCGTGTTGCGCTTGATGCCAGGGTCGCGGACCGTCTTCCAGGCGGCGGTGACGCGTTCCTCGCCGGGAATTCTGCGGCCCTCCACAAAAATCCGGGCAGCGACTTGAACAGCCTGTGGCTGGCCGGGCTTCATCGACAGCAGCACTTTGACGGCTTCGGCGCCGACGCGTCCGCCAACGAGCCGGGCGGATTCCAAACCGGTTGGCGCCGGGCCGCGGTCGAGGTTGTCGACTTGCGTCACGTCGCCGGAGAATCCCTGCAAGAAGACCACCACCACCCCTTCGCCGAAAGTGCCACGAATCACCCGCTCCATGAAGTAGATCCAGTTGGCTGAGATCCCGCGCGGGCTCGTCGTCGCATGGCAGGAATAATTCACGACACAGCCGGTCAATTGCCGCGACTCGTTGAAGACTCCCACTACGGTAACAGTTCCATCCACGGGTCCCGCGGCCTCGACAATATCCGGATTACCCGCACGGGGATGCGTCATCACTTTGCCGTTCTTCATGCGAAACCGGCGGTTGAAGATGGTGCTTTTTTCCTCTCCCGCACCGAAGCCCCACAAGCTGCCGGTGGCATTGCGGCGGGCCTGTTCGATGGCGCGCACCGTCTGGTCTTCGACCAGTTGCAGATAGGCCGAATCGGCGCCGGAGCTCAGTTGATATGCCAATTCGCGCACTTCAGCCGGTGCGTGGTCATATTCACCTGGCTGCACCATCCCCACGGGACCGGAGGAGTGGGAGTGGGAAGCGCCGATCATCACCTCCACGCCAGGCACTCTGGCGCGAATCTTTTGCACCAGATGCCGGGGAACCATGAGCGCATCGAGACCAACCAGGCAGACTGCCTTCGCTCCCTGTTCAAAATAGCCGGCGCGGACCTTGCAAGGGTCGTGCAATGCCTTGTGATACTGCTTGAGGTAGTTTCCCGGAATTTCGCTTCCGATGGGAGGTGTGATGTCAGTTTCCGCGAAGCCGGCCCGCGGGGAGCCGGCCCCATTCAGCAGGAGGGGCGCCAGACCCAGCAATTCCCTGCGCTTCATGCCTTTGCCCCCTTCCATCCCTCCGCCAACAGAACACGGCCTTGTTCGCGCTGATTTGCATAAGCCGGATCGGCAACGACGTTGTGGAACTGGCGCGGGTCCCGCCGTGAATCATAAAGTTCTTCTTCAACGGTCTTGCCGTCCGGACTGCGCCACTCAATGTAGTGCCAATTCGGCGCCCGGACTCCCGTGCCCCAAGCCCCATCAGTACGGAACTGGGTAAAGGCCGCCCGCTTCCAGCGGCGTTTGGGAGTTCGCAGCAGCGGCGCGAAGCTTTGACCCTCCAGGTGTGCCGGCGCTGGCAGGCCGGCGAGTTCGCAGAGCGTCGGATACAAATCGACCGACTCCACCAAGGCCATCGAAGAGCGTCCACTTACCCGGGTTCGGGGGTCGACTACAATCAACGGGACACGCGCCGATTCCTCAAGCAGGCTGCGCTTCTGCCAACGCGTATGTTCGCCGAGATGCCAGCCGTGGTCGCTTGTGAAAACAACGATCGTGTTTTCTCTCATCTTCATGCGGTCGAGCGCTCCGAGCACGCGGCCCAACTGCTCGTCCATGAAGGAGGTACTCGCATAGTAGCCGCGCAGCGCCTCTCGCTGTTTGGCCTCGTCCATGTCCATGTTGTTCCATAAGTCGGGGCGGATAGCCCGGAACAAGCGCGACAGATCTTCCTCGTCTCCCGGCGGGTTGTTGACCGGCTCGCACTTGGCGAGCGGGTACATATCGAAAAATTTCGCTGGGGCCACCAAGGGGACATGTGGGCGCACAAAGCCAAGGCCGAGAAACCAGGGCTTCCCCTGCCGCTGCTCGAGCAGGGAAATCGCCCGGCTTGCGGCGTCTTCGTCGGCTTGGCCTTTGGCCTCCGCCACGCTCATCCAGTCGATCGCGGCCCCGCGCCGCGTTTTGGGCGTCAATTGATGCAACTGGCCTGGGCTGTTGTCTTCGAGGCCTTGTGGGCTGCCATTATGGTCCCAACTGGGCGGATCCTGGAAATCGGGCGTGCCGACACCCATCGGCACGTTCATGTGGAACATCTTTCCTTCGCGCGCCGAATACCAGCCGTTGTTGCGAAACTGCTGCGGCAGAGTGACGACATCAGGATGCTGGACGCGGATGTCCATGTCGTTGTCCCAAATACCGGTCTTCTCCGGCCGCATACCAGTCAGAAAACTGGCCCGGCTTGGGCAGCACAAAGGCACCTGGCAATAGGCCCGGTCAAAACGGACGCCGCGCCGCGCCAGACTGTCGACATTGGGTGTCTTGACAAGGGGATGGCCGTAGCAGCCGAGCGCCGTATTCAAATCGTCGGCCACCACCAGCAGCACATTCATCTTCGGCGCCGATGGTTGCGCCAGCAACGATCCCGCCATCGTTCCCAGAAAACTACGCCTGAGCATTCGTCACCATCCTTTCCCGCCACCATAATCCAGCAAACAGGACACAGACAATCAGCGGCAGTATGGTTACCATACGCAAGGCCGCGGCAGGTCCCGACGCGTCATAAACCCTTCCAATCAGCGGCACAGCGAAACTGTCGCTGAGCATTCCCACGCCCCCCATTAAAGCGAGCAGAAATCCGCCGCCGCGCGGAAAGCGTTCCGCCGTGAGCCCGAGCATGGTCGGCCAGAGGAAGGTCACGCCCGCCGCGAAGACCGCCGAGGCCGCCAGCGCCTCGGCCATCCCTTGGGCATAACTCAAGGCATAGAGCCCGATACCTGCTGTCAGCGTGCTGACCATCATCAGCGGAACGGCGCTTAAGCGCGCGAAAACGGATTCGCTGAATCCCCGTCCTAGTGCCATGATGCCGCTGATCCAGACCAGGAGGGCAATTCCCGGTAAGCCCGTCGTCTTCGACAGGATCGACGGCACCCACTGATTTGGCCCCAATTCCGTTGCCGCCGTTAAGATCATCGCGCCAAAGAGAAGAATGAACAGGGGCCGCAGCGCTTCACTGTAAATCTCGTTCAACGGTACACCTTGAGCCACGGCCTCCGTGGCGGGGAAGGGCAAGCGGAAGAGCATGCCAGCGTAAACCAGCGTCGGTGCGAGGATGACCATGGTCTTCCAACGCCATCCAATCTCGATTCCGGTGAGCCACCAGGCGATCAGACCGCCAATGACGATCCCGCCAGGGAACCACAAATGCAGCAGGTTCAACTTTTCAACTTTTTTTTCTGGATACAGGGTGGCGGCCAAAGGATTGATGGCTGCCTCGACAAAGCCGTTCGCGATGCCGATGGCCAGGGTGGCGCCGTATAGGCTCCAAAACCCTTGCGATAAAGCCGTTCCAAGAACTCCTGCCAGATGCATCACGAATGCCGCGCCAAGCAGTGGCTTCATGCCGACGCGATCGCAAAGGGGCCCGCCGAGGATCATCGCCACGGTGAATCCCCAGAAGGCAGTCGAGGCGGTCCAGCCGATCTCCTCCTTGGTGAGGGCGAAGTCCGCTGCCTGGGCGTCGAGGACGTCGCCCCGGATGGCAAAGCAGAGAGCGGTCGCAATCAAGGCGACGGAGCTGCCGTGAAAGAGCTGGCTTCGTTGACGGGCGGTAAGTGTGTCGGTGGTGGTCATGAGATCAAACGATCTCTTTTATCACCATTCCCTCGATCTCGGTTAGCCTTTCTTTTCGGCCGAGGTGCATGAAGCTGAGGGCATGCTGGTTGAGGCCCAACTGGTGCAGCAAGGTGGTGTGGATATCACGGAAATGATAAGGCTTCTCGACGGCGCGTAATCCGATCGCGTCGGTGGCCCCGACGACGGTGCCGCCCTTGATTCCACCGCCGGCCATCCACATCGTAAAGCCGAGGTTATGGTGGTCGCGGCCCTTTGAGCCCTGGGATTCCGGGCTCCGGCCGAACTCGCCGCCCCACAGCACCAAAGTTTGATCGAGCAAGCCGCGCCGCTTGAGATCCTTCAATAAGGCTGCCACGGGCTGGTCGGTCTGCCGGGCCATCCGCTGGTGGTTTTCCTCGATGTCGTCGTGGGCATCCCACTGAAGATTTCCAGGCCCTCCACCGGAGGTGACACACACGAAGCGCACACCTTTTTCGACAAGGCGCCGCGCGAGCAGGCAGCGGCGTCCGTAATCGTCCGTCGGTTGCTGCCCAATGCCGTACATTTCCTTGGTCTTGTCGTCCTCACGGGAGAGATCGAAAACCTCGGGCGCCTCCATTTGCATCTTGAAGGCGAGATCATAGGCGGAAATGCGTGCTTCTAATTCCGTATCCTCTCCGGCAATCCCAGCCCGATTGAGGGCCTTCAGATATTGAATTGTCTTGCGCCGTTCCTCCAATTGGACTCCTGGCGGCAGTCCGAGATTCAGTACCGGCTTGTTGCCCGGCCGCATCATTGTCGGCTGATAAACGGCGGGCAAGAAGCCATGCATGTACATGGGCTGGCCTGCTTCGAGCGCACCGTGGGGATCGGGCAAGACGCAATAAGCGGGAAGGGAATCGCTCTCCGTGCCCAGTCCATACACGGTCCAGGACCCCATGGACGGAAAGCCGGGTATGATGCGGCCCGTCATCATCTGGTACTGGGCCGCCGAATGGACCACCATATCCCCATGGCAGCTTCGGATCACAGCCAGATCGTCAACGCACTCCGCCGTGCATGGCAGCAGATCGCTGACATCGATGCCGCTCTTGCCATACTTCTTGAAGGTCCGTTTCGTGCCGAGAAGCTTGGCGTTGGGGGCAACAAATTGATACTTCGCCTCGCCGAATTCAGCGGGACGCTTTTGCCCGTGCAACTCGTTTAAGAGGGGCTTGGGGTCGAAGGTCTCCATGTGGCTTGGGCCACCGGCCATGAACAGGAAGATGACGCTCTTGGCCTTGGCGGGATGGTGCGGGGCCTTGGCCGCTAGCGGGTTGACGGTCGCCCCTTGAGCTTGCAGCGCTCCATAGGCCAGCGCTCCAAAGCCGCAAAACGCTTCCGTGAGAAACTCCCGGCGGTTCCTTGTGTAGCGTATATGTTCACTCATGCGGAACCTCTCTAGTTGACATACAGAAATGCATTCAGATTGAGCATCCCCAGGGCGAATTCCTTCGCGCCGACCTGCCGGGCGAACTCAATTCCGACTTGCCGCTCCTTGGGGCTCGGACGGCGTCCAGCGAGCAATCGATAAGCTTGTTCGACCATTCGTTCCGGTTTGCCTCCGCTCAGCTTGTTGAGCTTGGCCGCCAGCACCTCGGCCTGTTCGTTGCTAAACCGGCCATTGAGCAATTCCAGTGCCTGTGGGGCGTGAGTCGAGGTTTCCCGGCGCGGACAACTCACCAAGCCGTCAGGCGCATCGAAAACTTCCATCATGGGCAGGTGCAGATTCCGCTTCGCTATCAGGTAAATGCTCCGCCGCCGGTGCTCGGCCGGATCGGGGTGAACCTGCCACTGTGTTGGCTTGTAGAGAGCATCCACGAGTTCCCGCTCGATGGGGATCATGATACTTGGGCCGCCCATCTTCGGGTTCAAGCTGCCGGAGACGCTAAGCACGGCATCGCGCAATTCTTCCGCGCTCAGGCGCCGCCGGCTGAACTTCCACAAGAGGCGATTGTCGGGATCCTTTTCCGCCGCCTTGGCGCTGATGGTGTCGCTTGCCTGCTTCCAGGTATTGGTATTCAGAATCAAGCGGTGCATATGCTTCACGCTGTAGCCGCTTTGGACAAATTCATTGGCCAGATAATCGAGCAGTTCCGGATGGGAGGGGCGGCCCCCCATGCGGCCAAAGTCATTTGGGGTGACCACGATGCCCTGTCCGAAGTGGTACTGCCAGATACGGTTTACCATGACCCGCGCCGTCAAGGGGTTGTCTTTGGAATTGATCCATTCGGCCAGCTTGGTTCTCGGCTTGTCGACGGCCGTTATCTCGGCCGCGCCGTCAGGCAACAACACGCCCATCGGCCTCATCCCCACGGAATCCCCCTTGGCCGTATACTCGCCTCGCGTCAGCAGATGAATCGGGGAGCGCTTCTCCAGGTCCGTTTTAACGCTGTAGAGCGTGGGCGGCGGAGCTGGCTTACTCGACTCCAGCTTCAGAATCTCCTTTTCCAGTTCTTCCTTGCGGGGGCCATCGGCTTTTGCCATTTCACCCTGCATTTTCTTGATCCGGGCATCGATCGGCTTGATCGTCTCTTCCCAGGCGCTGCGTTCTTCGCGGCTAGAGAGTGGAAAGTCATGCTCAAGCGTGCCGGCGAAATAAGCTTGCATGCGGTAATAGTCGCTTTGCCGGATTGGGTCAAACTTGTGATCGTGGCACCGGGCGCAACCCAGCGTCACGCCAAGAAAGGCAGCCCCCACCGCGTTGGTCATCTCGGTCAATACTTCGTTGCGGCTGGAGGCGACTTCCTGATTGCCGGCGTTTTTGCGCAGCGGCCCAAGGCGATTGAAGCCCGAGGCGATTAGTGTTTCCTGCTCCTGGGGAGCGACTTCATCGCCAGCTAATTGCTCCAGCAGAAAGCGATCATAGGGCTTGTCGTTTTGAAACGCCCGCACGACGTAGTCCCGGTAACGGTAGGCCTCCGTGCGGTGGGTGTCGTATTCGAAGCCATCGGTTTCGGCAAAACGCACGACATCAAGCCAGTGTTGGGCCCAACGCTCACCGTAGTGCGGATTTTCGAGCAATTGGTCCACGAGCCGCTGCCAGGCGTCGGGGCGACGGTCCCGCAGGAACGCATCCACTTGTTCGGGGCTGGGGGGCAGGCCGGTCAGGTCAAAGTACAACCGCCGAACCAGAATGGTTTTTGCTGCCGTTGGTGATGGAGCCAATTCCGCCTTCTTCAAGCGAGCCAACACGAAGGCATCGATGGGAGTGGTAGCGAAGGCTTGGTCAGCCGGGGATTCAAAGCCGGGTACGACTGGATTCGACCGCGGTTGAAAGGCCCAATGCCGCCGTTCGGCGACCGTGTATTTTCCCAGCGGAGCGATGTTGGCTCCCGTCAGATTGAGGCTTAGGGTTAAGGCAAGTAGGGCGCGCATGATACGTTCTATTAAAGACAGGTTCCGGCCAATCGTCATTCTATGAAAATGAAGAAATCGAAACAAGGGGGTCTTGGGCTCAAGTGATTGATCTTGCTGAGATTTGGCTCACTCTCAGTTTGCTCGACGCGACCACGGCGCCAAGGCTGCTCGATGCGGATGTCCAGGCGTCTGTCCGCGAACGCGTTGAGAGATCCTGTAAGGCTCTAAGGCAGTCTCCCGAGGCACACCTTGAGTTGGTTTGGGGCGGGGAAGTGTCGGCTGCCTTGCTTGCCGCGCAACCTTCCGCCAGCGACTCCAAGCAGTTCTATGTTGCTTGGCTCAAGGACCGTTACGATTACAACATCGCCCGGCTCAACGCCGCCTACGGTCTGGACTCCACCAGCTTTTCCGATCTGGCTGAGTTGGATTTCCGGCAACTGGACCGTTCCCGCCCGGCGGTCCGCGAAGATGACGCGCTCTTCTTGAATTTGATTGCATCCATGACGCTCGATCGCGTGCGGTCGCTGCTTCAGTCCTGTGCCGCTGGGCGCAAGGTGGCCTGGAAGCGCAGCCCCCAGTAGTCTGCCTGCCAGCGGCTCTGGCCGCCGCTCAGAACTCGGCGCAACAGATTCGTAGCGATCAGGAAGACCTTACGCCGCTCAAGGAGGGATCTGCTTTCTTCCAACCCTTGCGGAAATTCCTTCTGGGTTAGGGAGTACCAGCGGAAGCCATTTTCCTCCCATCCTTGAATTGGAGAGCTGCCTAGACGGCCACCGTGAACGCCGCCGCATTGCCAAAACAACGAATTCCCAGGCAAACTGGCACCCCGGTTGGAGATGTTCTCTCACTCTTTGAATCACCGCTTCAATATCGGTAGATCCTTGCGGCATGGCGTTCCTGAATACGGCTTCGCAGCGGCGCGGGAGCGCGACGTCAACCATGTCGGATTCGATAAAGTCGGGACACCGGTGGCGGGTCGCCGCGGTCATCCATGCGGATCTGTTCAGCACCAGGACTTCTGCTCCCGTCTCCACGATTGGCGCCGTGAGCGATCCCTCGCCGCAACCTAAGTCAGGAATGATTTCTCCTGGCGCGGCCGCCAGCCATGCCCAAACCCCCTCAATCGAACCTCGCCATGAATCCGGCCCGGGCCAAGTGATCCCGGTTGTCTTAAGAATTGCCGCCCATTCCGCAAAAGTACCCCCTGGCGTTGGGGGCTTGCGAGCCCCTCGGCGGCCCTGCAATCGCTGGGACTGCTAACGGTTCCCTGGCCTCGCCGTCTCACCTGTTGATGGCGCACATCGCTGGTTTGAAGACTCAAATCAGGCAAGCTGCGGAATCTGCCCCGCTTGCCGTTCGCTCCAAGGGCCGCATTCTGTTTCTCCAGCCGGAGGAAGTCGATTGGGTGGAAGCAAAGCACAACCATGTGCTGCTTCACACCAGGCGGGGAGGACATCTGGTCCGTGAATCAATGAGGGCGATGGAGGCGAAACTGGATCCACATCGTTTTCGCCGCATCCATCGCGGCGCGATTGTCAATATCGGCCGCATCGCCGCCATCGAACCGCGGCCGCGCGGCGATGCTTTTGTCGCGCTGGAGGGCGGTCTTAAGCTGAATGTCAGCCGCAGCTATTGGAAGAGCCTCAAGCAGCCCGTCTAAAGCGTATCCGTAAGACCATCCTCACCCTCCGGTAAGTCTCGATGACTCTCAGAATCGCCGCCACCTTCGGTCCCTCCTCCACGCTTCCCACATGGATCCAGTTCTACTTCTTGTTTCTACTGTGTCATGAAATTTGATGCACCCTCGGCGTGGCCCCGCAACCTCCCCCCGCGCCAAGACCACGCGAACAGCGTCTTTCCGCCTATCTTCAAGGTTGACTTCGGCTATTCTACACTCATCAGTTCACATCTGAAAATCTGTCAAAAGAATGAGGGACCCGCTATGCCTGGTAGAAAGTTTGCCGTGAAGTTGCTCGCTCTGTTGGTCTGCGCCGCCGTGTTGCCGGCGGAGGCGCAGGATCTGTATCACCGGAACCTGGTCGTAAATGGAGGCGCGGAGGCCGGACCCGCGGCCCCCAGCACGGAACAGTCCGTCTCGAACCTGCCCGGATGGAGGGCCTACGGTGGCTTTACCGTGACGACCTACAACCCGGACGGGATCACCATGGAGGACGATGGGCCGGCGGATCGCGGAAAGCAACTTTTCATCGGCGGCAGAAATGCCGGCCGCTCCTATGCCGAGCAGGTGATCGCCCTGAACGGCGTGACTCCGGGAGCGAAATTCCACATGACTGCCTTCATGGGCAAGAACTACGGCAACCAGAATCCGAAGGACGTGAAGCTGACGGCAACGTTTCAGGACGACAGAGGCCAGACGATTCAGGAAACGACGATCAATGGCCCGGATACTGCGGTGGACTACGGCATTCCGGGCGGCTTGCAGCCGCGCTCGATCTCAGGCTATCTGCTGCCCAACGTGACACAGGTGAAGGTGATTATTGAGTTGACCGCGCTGAATGAAACGAACGGGAGTTCCCTTGCCGCCGACAACATCGAACTGGTGCTGACCCGGGACCGCCTTACCGGCGCGAACATTCTGAACAATGGAAATCTAGAGGCTTCTCCCGCGGCGTCCCCGGTGCGGGGGTGGAACGGGCACATGGACAGTCTGAAGGTGAAGGATTACTCCAACCCGACCAGCAGATGGGACTTGGTCACAGCCTCTCCGGGACCCGCCGCGCGGGGCAAGAACTACATGTACTTTGACGTGGGGGGGGACGCGGGCATCCAGAAACGGATCTGGCAGACGATCGAGGTGACGCGCAGCCCATACCTGGCCGTGATCGATGCGGGCCAGATGGGCTATCGCCTGGAAGGGTGGCTCGGCGTGGCGGAGGGTGTTGAAGACGAGATCAGGATGCGGCTTGTGTTCCAGGACGGCAGGACGCCTGCCGGCACGATTGGCGCCGTGGAGACGGCGACGCTGAAAGGGCAGTCCGGCGCGCCAGCGCTGCGTTCCGTTGGTGTTGGCGGCGGCGCGGCGACGCTCCCTGCGGGGACGCGGCGTGTCCTGGTGGAGATTGTGCTGACCAAGCGTTCGACGGTGGTTGACGACATGCTCGCCTATGCCGATGAGATGTCTCTGGTGCTGACAGCGCCGCCGCAGATCACCATCGATGGCGTGGGCAACGCCGCCAGCTATGTCGCGGGCAAGGTTTCAGCGGGAGAGATCCTGGTGGTGTACGGGACGGATTTCGGGCCGGAACAGGTGGCGGGCTACACGATCTCAAACGGTGCCTTCACGACGTCGGCGGGTGAAACGCGCGTCTATTTCGATGATGTCCCAGCACCGATGATCTATAGCGCTTCGGGCCAGTTGAGCTGCATCGTGCCTTATTCGGTCACCGGCCGCCAGACGACGCGGGTGCAGGCCGAGTTCAAAGGCGAGAAGGGCAATATCCTGACGATTCCGGTGTCGGCTTCGGTGCCCGGCCTGTTTACGCTCAACCAGACCGGGAGAAACCAGGTGGCGGCGTTGAATTCGGATTACAGCTTGAACGGCGCGTCGAGACCGGCGTCGCGCGGTTCGATCGTGATGCTGTTTGGCACAGGCGAAGGCCCAACCATGCCCCCGGGCTCGGATGGAAAACTTGCGGTGGGCGTGTACCCGAAACCGGTGGCGAATGTGACGGCCCAGGTAGGCGGTAGAGATGCGGAAGTGCTCTATGCGGGGGCGGCGCCGGACCTGGTGGCGGGCGTGATCCAGATCAATGTCCGTATTCCGGCCGATGCGCCGTTGGGAAACGTTCCCGTGGTGATCAAAGTAGGCACGGAAACGAGCCAGTCCGGGGCTACGCTGACCATCCAGTAGCCGGGCCAGTGTTACGTCTCAGAAGTGTCTTGACCTATAGGCGGGATGGAGTCGTACCCAGCGATCCAGCGCAACCATAGCGATACTAAACCGCTGCTTTCAGCGATAAGCGCCACGATGTTTGAGCTCGCTTGCAGATCACCCGGACAGCGACGTCCGATCATGGGCCTACGAACAAGTGGCAAAGCTGAAGCAATGGGCGAACCAATAGCGTGGATGTGAGGGGGAAGGTGAAGAGGCCTTTGATTGATCCACAAGGTAATGGAGGCTCGCTGCTCCGCGACCCAGCATCGTTGGCTGGGATGCTGAGGCAACGGTCGTTGGCACGATTTGCCGCAGGCATGCATTCAAGCGGCTGCTGAATAATGATCGAGCCTGGTCGGGAGCCGTAGCGGCTCAGATCGGGCGGCGAATGGCTGCTTTGCCTCGCTTCTGGAAAATTCCTGCCGTTCAGCAATCGACCCCATGGCGGACATTACAGAAGAACCGCTAACCTCGTTGCATGTGTCACTTTGTCACGCTGATTGTGCCAACCAAAAATGCCGATGCGGTCCGCGCCGTGATGCAGCGGCACGGTCGCGCCGCCAGTCCAATTGACAATCCATCAATAAGGAACGTCCTACGCGACGGGGAGCATCAATATCTGACTACTAGCGGGCATTGTGATTGCGGCACGGTCCTAGCTCCCCGGCACGAGTCATCCGAGGATAAGCTTGCCAAGGAAGCGGCCAAAATGAAGCGCAAAGGATGGTCAACGACCAAAATCGCCCGAGCGATTGAAGACAGGCGGAAAGCTGTTTCACGCCCCGATGGTGGTGAGTCGGATAGCCTCGAACTTTGGAATGCTGCGCTTCACCAACTCGGCAGAGAATTGAAGCTGCCCTATGCGGGCTTGTTCGTCAGATTTTACTCCGGGTCAATCGCTACCGAAACGTTCAGTGCCTCGCGCCGACAAGTTCCAGAAGGTGAACAATGGCAGGATGCACTCAGCTCAATGGCGCATGACGAGGTAACGATTTTCCCCCTGACCTAGCTTCCGCTTCCCACCCATCATCGGTCATGAGCAGGGCTGATGCGCGGCGCCAGAATCTGCCGGGCAGCTTCAACGAATTTCCAGACCTCGCGTTACACAATCATTTGACTCTCCCATAGGGTCTCCTGTCGTTTCAATTCGTCGACGCGGTTCGTATCGACGTTACATTCTCCGCCACGCCCGATAGCGACGGCGCGGCAAATCGGCCCCATGCTTCCATCAGGGCGCGGCGCATGTCGCGCACGTCGCTGCGCAGATAAGCCTGTTCGGTTGCCGTGCCGACTTTGTGCGCTAGCGCCATTTCAGCGACCATCGCGGGGATGGTCGGCATTTTCTTGGCTGCCCAATCGCGAAATGCCGAGCGAAAGCCATGAACGGTCTCCGGCCGCCCAGCCGTTCGCAATACTTTGGTCAACGACATATCGGACAGCGCTCCGTCGCGTAGGCCCTTGAAAATGAGACCGTTGCGTTCTTCCCTCGGCGCATAGGAATTGAGCAGCTCAATGGCGGCATCGGACAGGGTGACTACGTGACCATCCCTCATCTTCATAATCGAGGCCGGGCGAGTCCATGTTTGCGCTTCGAAGTCGATCTGCTCCCATGTCGCTTGACGCACTTCGCCTGACCTTGCGGACGTTAGAATGGCGAACAGCAAGGCTTGGCGGCTGGCAGTTGCTCCCTTCGAAAGCTGATCTGCGAAAAACTCAGGAACTTCGCCAAAAGGCATCGCAGCAAAATTGCCGCCACGTGCCTGCTTCGGCAGTCCGGTGCGCAAGTCGCGCGCATCGGGCAGTGCGTCGGCACGCCAACCCCGCGCTTTAGCGAAAGCGAGGACTTGCCCGATACGGCTGCGCACCTTGCGAGTCATGACTGGTTTTTCTGTCCAGATCGAGGCAAGCGCGGTGATGACCTCGGCACTGCCGATCGCGTTCACTTTCAATGCGCCCAGCTTCGGGTTGGCATGCTCTTCCAACGACGCTTTGAACGCTTTCGCCGTCCGGTCGCTCCACCCCGACTTGAGCGCTTCGTGTGCTTCAGTCACCGCCTCTGCGAAGCTGGGCACCTTCACCCGCTGCCGATCCCGCTCGACCTTCGGGTCACTTCCTGCCTTGGCGAGTTTGCGCAATGCCGCAGCCTTTTCCCTTGCTTCAGCCAAAGACAGATCTCGACGCAGCATGAGAGGGGCATCAGAATAATGGGTGTCGCCGACGCCAAACGCTTCGCGACCCAGGCCGTCAACGTCCGCAGCCCCAAGACCGATGTCTCGGCGCTTGCCGTCGACCTGCACGCGAAGCATCCACGACTTCGCCCCACCGGGCGATACCAGCAGGAACAGCCCGTCACCATCCTGATAGGCGCGCTTCACTACCTTCCCGGAAGCGCTTACTCCCGGTTTGGCGTTGCGGACCTTTGTAGCAGTCAGCCTACCCAAGTTTAATTCCCCACATTCATCCCCACATAATATGGCGGCCATCGAAGAACGCCAACGGCAGGGTGCGGAATTAAGTCGCAGTTTTCCCAAGGGTTCCAGTGGGTTGGCGGAAGGTCACGGAAGACTGCGGAACCGAGATCGATCCTTTGCGGCGGATACCAGCTTGACGGCCTTGGTGGCGACAGCCAAGCAACGTTGGATCATCGAGCGGGACTAGGAGGAACTGAAGCAGGAAGTTGGCTTGGGGCACTATGAAGGGCGAGGTTGGCGAGGGTTCCATCATCACGCCACACTTTGCATTGCCGCATACGGCTTTCTGATCGCGGAACGAAGTCGTTTTTCCCCTCGGCCCGCGCTGGACAGCTCCAACTTGCCCTACCCGAAGTTCCACCCGACTGGAAGCCGCGCGGGGCGAGCGCAATGTCATAACCCGCATTCGATTGCGACCCTTCGAACCCTGATCGCTAGTGTAGTACTTCACACAGAGTGACCAGTAAGCGCCGATGCTTTGGCACGCATCACTTTGGCAAGAATGCCGTTGGCCTTAGCGGTCCAAATGAACGGCTTGGGGCTTTCGTTATGGACATCGACGTATTCGTCGAGC
>JAINDK010000004.1 GCA_019931185.1 Bryobacter sp. CoA8 C33 | reverse complement strand
GCTCGACGAATACGTCGATGTCCATAACGAAAGCCCCAAGCCGTTCATTTGGACCGCTAAGGCCAACGGCATTCTTGCCAAAGTGATGCGTGCCAAAGCATCGGCGCTTACTGGTCACTCTGTGTGAAGTACTACACTAGCTGCCTGGTGCGGCGTCTGCGGTCGTCGCAGGCGGAAAGCGAAGCAGAAAAACCGTTTGCACCGGATAAAACGACGCACATTCCTCCCGGCTCAGCAAGGCAAGAAATCGCAGGCCTCGATAGGCAGCGGCGGTTGAATCGACGGTCAGCATCGCCGCTGGCAGATGGAGTTGAAAGGCGATACTCCGCGCGTGCAACTCCCAGATGAGGTAGGCGGCAAGATCAATCGTGGCTTCCCAGTCGGGAGCGTAAGGGTCGAGAGCCAAATGGAGAATATCCTCGTGAGCGCGATGGCTGGCGCGCACGATCCAGCGGCCCGCTCGCGCGCTTGGGCGCATGGCCAGCCGCCGCCAGTCATCCCCCGGTTGATAATCACGCAGTTGGTCCGGTTCATCCTGCCCCGGCCAGCGCGCTGCGTTGCCTGGCGAGCACAACCGCTCCAGATAGGACTCAAAGCCGGGCTGTGGCCGGATCGATGGATAAACCAGACCGCGTACGGGCACGCTGACAAGCGTTCGCCGGACGCTGAAGCCGAAGGGAAAGCGCGTCGAGAGATTTACGACGATTGGATTCGGCTGGCCGCGCTGGCTCCAGACCACTTCGACCGGCAACTCACCCGTAGTCCGGCCGCCAACCACGGGGATGTGAAAACGGCGATCCACCGGCGCGTTGATTTCAAGAGCAAAGCTGGGCAGCCCGTTCTTCTGATTTTCGACCATAAGGGTGGCGGCGGCAGGTTCACCCGCCATGACATGCTCGGGCAAGTCGAGGCGCAGATCAAGGCCGGCCAACATCAGGCGATTCACGAAGCTGGAGATGAGGATGCTGCTCAGAAGCAAACTCAAAAGCAGAAAGAAGACATTCTGCCCAGTGGCGAAGGCGAGAATGCCACAGGCGAACAACAGCGACAGCATCATCGCTCCGAGCGGCGTCACGCGGTGGCGAATCCCTTCGCGCCAACGCTCTTTCGCCTTTTCCATCCATTTAGCGGCAAAGCCCACGCTTTTCCACGATACCGGAGCGCGGCTCGTAATAAAATGCGAGCCAGTGTCTTGCTCGAACCAATTGCGCCGAACCCTCACCCTGCCGGCCCTGGTCTTCACCGGAATCGTAATGATCCAGCCAACGGCGCCGATGCCGCTTTTTGGCGTCGTACACGAGGCGGCGCGGGGCCATGTTGTCACTGCCATTCTCATCGCAATGTGCGGCATGTTGCTGACCGCTTTCAGCTACGGCCGTATGGCGGCCCTCCATCCGAATTCCGGCTCCGCCTACACCTACGTTGGCCAGGAACTCCATCCCACGCTCGGCTTTCTGGCCGGCTGGTCGATGCTGATGGATTATGTGTTGAATCCGGTGATCTGCACAATCTGGTGCGCGCGGGCCATGACGAATGTCAGCGCCGCTGTACCCGAGGAGTTGTGGCGCATTGTTTTTGCCGCATTGTTTACCTGGTTGAACCTTCGCAACATCCAGGCAACGGCCCGAACGAATCAGATACTCACCTTTGTCATGGGCTTGGTGATCGTCGCCATGCTTTACTTCTCAGCGCGATACTTCTTCGCTCTGCCCGCGGCGGGCCTCGCCGATCTCACGCGCCCGTTCTACGATCCTGGAACATTTTCTCTTGCCGCCGTTTCGGCCGGCACCAGCCTGGCCGTTCTGACCTATATCGGCTTCGACGGTATTTCCACGCTCGGGGAAGAAGTCATTGACGCCCGGCGCAACATCTTGCGCGGCACCGTTCTGGTTTGTCTGATCATCGGCATCCTCAGTGCGATCGAGGCCTACGCCGCTCAACTCGTCTGGCCTTACGGAGAAGCTCTGCCGGATGTCGATACGGCCTATGTCCATATCGCCGGGCGCGCCGGCGGCCCCTGGCTGTTTCAAATCATCAACCTGACGCTGATTCTGGCCACGGTTGGATCGGGCTCCGGGGGCGTTCTTGCCGGGGCGCGCTTGATGTA
The DNA here is from genome assembly GCA_019931185.1 of Bryobacter sp. CoA8 C33. Taxonomy (GTDB): domain Bacteria; phylum Acidobacteriota; class Terriglobia; order Bryobacterales; family Bryobacteraceae; genus Bryobacter. The sequence continues at coordinate 31,117 of JAINDK010000004.1, read as the reverse complement.
TGGCATGGGCCGTGAGGGCACGCTGCCCCGCTCCTTTTTTTCCTATATTCATCCTGACAGCGCGATTCCCGCCCGCAACGTGGCTCTGATTGGGGGCGCGGCGCTGATGGGCAGTTTTCTGCTCAGCTACCAAAGCGGCGCGGAACTGCTCAATTTTGGAGCGTTTATTGGCTTCATGGGTGTGAATCTGGCCGCCTTCAAACGGGCCGAAGGGGCACTGTCGCGCTTCATGGCCGCGGGCGGATTCCTGATTTGTGCCTACCTCTGGTGGAATCTTTCGCTGACGGCAAAGCTGTACGGCGCCGGCTGGCTCTGCGTTGGCATCCTTTGGCACTGGTACTCGCATCGCTTTCATCAAGTTGTAACGAAATCGTAATCGGATCCCTATCGAATTGAGGCAGAATCGATGCAGAGGCTTGGATGAAGAAAATCGTTTTGATCGAGGATGATGCGGACCTGTTCTCGCTATTGAAGTACAACCTGGAAAAGGAAGGATTCGCGTTGGTTGGATCACAGACCGGCCGCGGGGCAATTGATTTGTGCCGGCGCGAGAAGCCTGACCTGATCTTGCTCGATATCATGTTGCCGGATTCCGACGGGCTGGACATTTGCAAAGGGATACGGAATCATCCGGAACTGGCGAATATCCCGGTGATTTTCCTGACGGCGCGGGCGAGCGAAACCGACCGCATCCTTGGGCTGGAACTGGGGGCGAATGACTACATCGTCAAGCCCTTTTTCGTGCGGGAGTTAATTGCGCGGGTGAAGGTTCATTTCCGGGGGCAGCAATCGGCCGCCAAGGTGCTCAAGGCGGGAGATCTCGAGTTAGACCGGACGGCTTGCCGGGTCAAGGTCAAGAACGAGGATCTGCAACTGACGGCGACCGAGTTCCGGTTGCTCGAGTTCTTGATGACGCGGCCGGGGGTGGTGTTCAGCCGCGAGCAACTGCTCGATGCCGTATGGGGACACGACCGGGCGGTGACGGACCGGACGGTGGATGTGTACATTCTGCGTTTGCGGCAGAAGATCGAAACCGACGCGACAGCCCCGGACTATATCCGCAGCGTGCGGGGATTTGGCTACAGCTTCAATGAGGGTGTGATGAGCCCGATGGCGGCGAGCGCCTAACGGCTCCCCGTTTAAAAGTCGAAGCGGGCGACGAACTGCATGAGGCGAGCGGCCCGCGCCGAGGTGATCAGGCCGAAATTCGGCGAATTGAAGAAAGCCTGATTCTGGCTATTGGCCTGGACGCTGAGCGCAGTTGCCGGACCGTTGAAATTGGTGCGATTGAAGAGATTGAAGGCCTCGGCGCGAAGGGTGAAGTATTGGCGCTCACGCACCGGGATGCGTTTAACGACGGAAACGTCCACGGTGAATTCCCCTGGCTCACGAACGGAGTTGCGGGCCAGCGTGCCCGGCCCCTGGAAGGCGAGAACCTGTTGCCGGGAGGCGCCGGAGCCAACAAAGAGAGGGCCGGTGGGAGTGAGAGGAAAGTCGGGATCGGCGACGGGGCGCAGATAACGAATGCCGGCGCCCTGGGGCTCGCGGCGCGGGGCGTAAATGCTGCTGGAACCGGTCAGATTCGGGCGCAATTGCGAAGCTGTCGGATGAAGATTCGTCTGGCTGATGGTGTCGGGCAATCCATTGCGAAGCACGAAGATCGGGTTGATCTGCAGACCGCGCAGCCACTTCGGACCGCCGTTTGTGTACTGCGCGGCGGCAGTGAAGTTTTGGGGCCGGTCAAAGGCGCTGACGGCGCGGTCGAGGCGCCGGAAGAGGTTGATGAACTGGCCGCTGTCGACGTCATTCGGTTGAGAGAAACTGAACAGACCAGAGCCATCATCGAGACTCTTGGACCAGGTGTAGTTGGAGACGAAGGAAACCGAACGGCTCACCTGACGGTTTACTCGAATCTGCAGGGAGTGGTAGGTGGAGGTGCCGGCGTGCACAAAGCTGCCGAAGCCGGCCACGGTGGGAAAGGGGCGCAGACTGTTCGAGAAGGCGGCCTGATTGACGCGGGCCGCCTCGACTCCTCTGTCGTAGGGAACCTGATTAAAGGGCAGGCTCAAGGGTAGGTTCACGCCCCGGGTGGCGACGTAGCTGGTATCCAGAAGAATGCGAAACGGCAATTGCCGCTGGATGCCGAAGTTCCATTGGGCGGAATAAGGAAGGGGGTTGACTTGTCCGAGGTTCGCACCACTCGTCAAAGGGTTGTTGACGGTGGCGGTGCGCTCGACGAAGAAGGGATCGTCGAGGTTCTGGGCCGCCAGAAGCGGCATCCCCTCGCTGAGGCGAAAGGGCTGTGCGATACCGGGGCCGAGATTGAGGAATTGCTGGCGCACGGTAAAACCCGGATAGAGTACGACGCCGCCGAGATTGGAAAAGATCTGACTGAAGAACAGGCCGAAGGCCGAGCGGATGACGGTGTTTTCGTCGAGGCTCCAGGCAAAGCCGATTCGCGGCGCGAGGTTCAGGCGGTCTCCGGAATGATTCAGTGAATTGGTGGCGTTCTTGCCGGCAACGAGCAATTTGCCCGTGGCGGGTTCGACGCGGGAGTAAATCCGGTTCGACATGGTCATCGGGGACTCGTATTCGTAGCGAAGGCCGATGTTAAGAGTCAGGTTTCGCCGCGGCTTCCAGTCATCCTGCAGGAAAACGGCCCAATTGAAGTTGCGGCGGCCCGTCATGGGTTGTGGCAATTCATACTCGGCCGTCTTGACATTGCCGAGGAGGAACTCACCCAGGGCGTGAACGGCGTTACCGCCGACGCGGGCCGGCGAGGTGGTTTCACCATTGCAACTGTATAGGCCCGCCCACAAGCCGCCGGGATTGAAGACGTTGAATTGATTCTTGCGTAACTGGCCTCCGAACTTGATGACATGGTTGCGATGGATCTTCGTGGCGGCCACACCAAGCTGGTAATTGTTATTGATCTGTAGGCGGTAGGTATTTGTATTGATTCCCACCTCGCGAAAGCCGGAGATGGCCATGCGTGGCGTGGCCCCACCCACGGAACGGGCGATCCCGAGCGTCTCCGCCACATTCACGCCGAGGCTGGGCGGAAGCATGCGGGGGTCGTCGCGCAGATAACCGGCGTTGAATTCGGTGAGAAAAGTCGGTGTCCAGCTATGCGTCCAGCCGAAGGATGTCTGCCAGCCGAGGGTCCGATTGTCCCCTTCTGCCGGGTCCAGCGGGCCAGGAATTACCGATTGCGAGGGATTGTTGCCCGTATAGCGTGTCAGGCGGCCAAACAGCCGGGCTGCGTTTGACACGCTGTGATCAATTCGGGTTGTGAATTCATTGTTGGCCGGAGACACTGGAGCATTATTTACAAAGTTATTCGTGAAGCGGTTGGTGACGGCATCCAAGATACCGGGGGTATTTGGATTGGGAAAAAGATTCATCACGCGCCGTGCCGCCGGATCCAGTCGGCTTTCGGGAATCCGGTTGCCGGCAAAGGGCGCACCACTCAGCGGGTCATTCAGGAGGATGGGAGAACGCGAAAAGTTGCCGGCCTTGAATTGTTCATCGGGAACGCTCGATAAATTCGAGACCGGCTGCGTGCGGCGCAGGCCCTCGTAGTTGAAGAAGAAGAAGGTGCGGTCCTTGCCCTGATAGAGTTTGGGCAGCAGAACGGGACCGGAGAATTTGCCGCCGAATTGATTCCAGCGGTCGCGCTGCCTTACCTCGCCCCGGGCATTGCGAAAGTAGTTGTTCGCATTGGCTGCTTCATTGCGGAAGAAATAGTAAAGCCCGCCGTGGAAGTCATTTGTCCCGGAATCGATCACGGCGTTGATGCTGCCACCCGAGGTGCGTCCGTATTCGGCGGAATAACCGGAGGTCAACACTTTCAATTCCCGGATTGCTTCGGCGGAAGGCAGCCGGGTGAGGCCGCCGGTGGAGCCGCTGACGACAGAGACGCCATCCACGGTGAACTCACTGTTGAGAGTGCGGCTGCCATTGATCGACAACTGACTGGCGTTGATCGCCGAGCCGGAGCCGCCGCTTGAGGTGCCGCCGACCAGAGTAAGCAGGTTGAGGATGGCCCGGCTTGGCAGCGGCATATCCTTCACTTGAGTGGTGCTGATGTTATCTCCCATGTAAGAAGTTTCCGTCTGTAGCTGAGCAATGGAATCGGCGGTAACTGTGATCGATTCCGTGACCGCGCCTGGCTCGAGGCGGGCATCCACGCGAACACGTTGGTCCACTTGCACGGTGATGCCCTGGATTTCGGCGCGCTTGAAGCCGCGGGCTTCCACCAGCACATCGTACACGCCAACGGGAAGGGCGGGAGCATTGTAAACGCCGCGTTCATTGGAGAACCCGCGGAAGACGGTGACGCCCGTGCTGGGGTTCCAAACGCGGATGGCGGCGCCGGGAACGAGTGCGCCCGAGGCGTCCGAGATGGTACCGGTGATGGCGGAAGTGAGGTTCTGTCCAAAGCTCAAGGGGAGAGCCGCGAGGAGGACGATTGCTGTGCGGAGATACATAGTGAGGGGGATGATTCCCCCATTTTAAATTTCCGCCGGTTGCAGCGCTTGATAAACCACAGTGGCAAATTGGGCTACGGTGAGAACTCCGCCGTCCTGGGGCCGGTTGAGGTGGACGCGATAACCGGCGCGGTGAAGTTGCGCGGCCAGATCGGCTAGCAACAGCGGCGCGCCCGGCTCGGCGGGAGGACGGCGCCAAGGGCGAGCCTCGATGCGCAGGATGCGCTCCAGTGCATCCCAGGCGGTGGCGGCGCTGCAGGCCGCCTCGGGTTGAGCCGTGTAACCCAGGTTCAAGCCGCGTGCTCCGAGAAATTGCAGGGCGGCGAAAGCGGGGTGATCGAAGGGCACGTCTTCGAAGAAGGTGATCACACCGCGGCGTTCAACGAGGATCTTCTGCAGCAGGGGGACTGGAACGCGTCGAACGGGCGTGTTCCGGCTCACCGCCAAATGGGCGGCGATGCCGGCGGCCTCTCCCAGAGCCATGAACACAGGCTCCATCCGCAAGGCGTTGTAGGCGACGTGGCTGCAGGAGCAGGCAACGGGCACGAGCAAGGCATCGATTTCGCGGGGCGCCAATATGCCGTATGGAACTTGAAACGGCGGATGGGCAACAAAAAAATAGCCCTCCCGCACACCCGGATGGCGAGGATCGTATTTGTGATGGCCATGGGGATCAAAGTCCCATTCGACGATGGCGATGGAATCCTTTCTCAGCCGTGTGCGTTGCATGGGGGGATCGATCTCGCCGTCTTTTTCCGTCAGGATCGCCTCGCCGAGGATGCGCCGCCCCTGACGGACATAGACCTGCCGCGGCAGATGATTGTTGCCGGGCCACTCGTCGCGATGCCAGCCCCACTGGCGGGCATCGGCGCGAATCGCTTCGGGCACTTCCGGGTCGTTTTGCAGAAGCCAGATCAGACCCACGTTATGAGTGAGAATGCGCTGGTAAAGGGCCTTGCGCCGGGCAGGCGTGGCGGTGGGCCAATCCCAGTTGTCTTCGGTCAGGTCGAGCGACTCGCTGGGAACGCCGGTATCCGGGTTGGGGTGATTGCTGTTCAACTCAAAGCGGCCGTTCGGCAGGGGAAAAATCTGAATCACATCGCGAAAACGCTTGACGCGGCCGGCGCGGAGATCGTCGAGAACAGCCTGGTAGTCCAGCCGTTCAAATCCCCGCGGTTTTTCAATCGGGACGCGCTTGGCGGCAACGTTGGTGACATGAAAGCGGAAGCAGTAGCCCTGCACGGCTTCGTCGGCTTCGCCCGTTGAACCGGGAAGCAATTCGGAGCCGCGAAACTTCATGTAGATGCGGCCGGCGTGGGGTTCTCCGTACTCGTCGCGCCCCTCACGGCCGGTGCGAAAGGGGGCGCCGGAGAGGGCAGCCAAATCACCCTCGTAGGTGGCGTCGAGGAAGACCTTGGCGCGGATTTCAACAGGCGGTCCGCCGGCCAGATCCCCCAGGGTGATGGCGGTCAGCCGGCCACGGGAGACTTTCGCGCTCCGCAATTCATGGCGCAGCAGGAGGCGAACTCGGCCTCCGGCCGAGCCTATGAGATCGTGAAAGACCTTTTCGGCGACGCTTGCCTCATACCAGTAGCCATCGCGGCAGAGTTTCACGTTGGGTTGATCGGGATTCCCCTGGTCCTGCTGCTGGTAATGCTTGAGCACGCGGCGGGTGAACTCGTGGAACAAGCCGCCGACGGCTTGGCGCTTGCCGATATCGGCGTTGGTGAGACCATTGGAAACAATGCCCCCGATGTGATCCTCGGATTCGCTGAGGATCACGGACCGTCCCAGTCTGCCGGCGGCAACAGCGGCGGCGATGCCGGCGGGGGTAGCGGCATGGATGCTGACATCACAGCGGAGAGTGCTTGCCGTGGCAATTCCCTGCCCCGCGGCGAGAGCCCCGGCCAAGCCGGTCTGTTTCAAGATGTGTCTGCGGGAAGTGAGAGGCATTCCAATTCGTTTCTATCACTGATGCAGCAAGAAAATCCGCTTTGGTTCACGCGCTAAGCCGGGCTTCTTCGGGCGTCGCGCCGCGTCGCTAGGAGAGGATGTTGAGAATGGGGCCTGTTCCTTCTTCGACGAGGCGAAACGCCCGGCCATTCAGCACGAATTCCATCTTCTTGTAGTCGAGGCCGGTCTGGCGCAGGATGGTGGCCTGGAGGTCACTGATGTAGTGGGGATTTTCGACGGCCTTGTAGCCGACCTCGTCCGTGGCCCCCTCGACGACGCCACCTTTGACACCGCCGCCGGCAAGAAGCGTGCAGAAGCCCTTCCCGTTGTGGTCGCGTCCGGTCGTATTCTGCGACCAGGGGGTGCGGCCGAATTCGCTGGTGAGCACGACGAGGGTTCGTTCGAGCAAGCCGCGCTGCTTGAGATCGCGGATCAAGCCGGCGATTGGTTTGTCAATTGAGCGGCATAAGGGCTCGTGCGTCTTCATATCCCCATGGGCGTCCCAGGAGCCGTTGCCGCCGCCAGCATGACAAATCTGGATATAGCGCACGCCGTTTTCAACAAGCCGGCGGGCGAGCAGCAGTTGCCGGCCGAAGTCATCCGTGTCCTTGGCGCCGATGCCGTAAAGACCCCGAACGTGTTCGGGTTCGTTGCTGAAATCGACGATACCCGGCGCTGTCATCATCATCTTCGCCGCCAACTCGTAGGCGCGCAGACGCGCAGCGATTTGCATCTCGGCCGAATAATCTTCACGGAACTGCCGGTTCAAATCGGCTAAGGCTTCCATCTGCCGGTCCCGTTCGGCGCGCGACATGCCGGCCGGAGGTTGCAGGTCGGGAATCGGCGCGCCGGTGGCCTGAAAGGGAGTCGCCGAATATGCCGTGCCCAAGTAGCCGCCCATCAATTGGACCGGGGAGGAGGGCCGGCCGATGTTGACGAATGCCGGCAGATTTTTGTTCTCCGTACCCAGAGCGTAAGTCACCCAACTGCCGAGGCAAGGGTGCTCAAACTGCCGCAGAGGCTTGCCCGTTGTCTGTTCGATCACGGCGGGAAAGTGGTTCGTCTGATGGCAAAACATCGAACGGACGACGGCAAATTCATCGATCACCGAACCGATTTCGGGAAACCAGTCCGAAACCGGGATTCCGGACTGGCCGTGACGCTGATAGGTGCGCAGGATGGGAATGACGGGGCGCTTCATCGGCGCCATGTTGTCACCAAAACCAATGGCATCCATCATCTTGCCGGCATGCCGGTTGTCCTTGGGGTCGAAGGTGTCGATGTGGCTCATGCCGCCGCACAGGAAGAGGTAGATCACCGATGTTGCCGGCGGCTTGCCGGGCAGACGTGCGTCTTCGAGTTTGCCGTCGGCAGCCCAGAGATCGCCTGCCGCCGCGCCGAGAAAGCCATGAGCGGCGGTGAGCATCATGCTGCGGCGGCTGATGCGGCCGCAGGGGAACAAGTGCTGGAGATTCGTATTCACTTCACGAAAACAAACTCATCCAGATTCAAGATGAGCCAGGCCAGGCCCTTGAGCCTGGCGGCTTCGGAGGCGACATAGCTCAGGGCGCGGTCCCGCTCGGATGCCGTGGCCGGCCGGCCGAGCGCAATGCGGAACTGCAATTCCACGGCCGCTTTGAGATCGCCGGCGCTATCGCGCAACACCCGTTGGGCCAACCCCTCGGCAGCCTTGTCGACAATGGCGTGATTCATGGTGAACAGAGCCTGGGGAGCGGTGATCGTCTGGCCGCGCACGGGGCAGACGGTACGCCCGTCGTCGACGTCGAAGGTGGTGAGAAAACTCGGCATCATTTCAGCGCTCGAGAGGTAACCGCGGGCCATGTAGATGCCGCGCCGGTTCTTGCGCGAATCAAATGTTTCAGCAGGCGGGAGAAAGGGGCGTTGGGCCTCCGGGTGCGTCACCATGTCGAAGGACTTGCCGCCAATCGACAAATCCAACTGCCCGGCGCTGGACAGGAGGGCATCCCAAAGCGGTTCGGCTTCCAGCCGCTGGAGGCGAAACCGCCACAGATAGGTATTCGCTGGGTCGATTCGGGCGTTGGCCGCCTCCTCGGCGGCGTCGGCGCGCGAGGACATTTTGTAGGTATCCGAGTTGAGAATCAAACGGTGCAGCCATTTCATGCTGTAGCCGTTGGCGACGAATTCGGCCGCCAGATAATCAAGCAGCTTTTGATCCGACGGACGCCCGCCAAGCAGGCCAAAGTCGCTCGAAACCTTCTGCAGGCCCTCGCCGAAGTGCCACTGCCAGATCCGGTTCACGGCGACGCGGGCAAACAAAGGGTTTTCCGGCGCCGTCAGCCAGTTCACAAATGCCTCGCGGCGGCCTTCCCGCAAGTCAGTACCCTCCAGTTGGAAGGGAAAGCCGGGTTCAACAGGCTTGTCTTTTTCCGGACGAGACGGATCCCCTGAGGTCAAAATGTAAGATTTGTCACGAAGCCGGGCACTGTCCTCTTCCACGATCCAGTGCGCGGGCAATTCCGGGGGCCGCCGTAGAGCATTGTCCTGATCCAATAACTTCTGGTAGCTGGCCACTTCCGCGGGCGTCATGATGGCCTTGATCTTAGGCGGATCGATTCGCAGAACGGGAAAGTAATCGTCGGCGGTTTTCTGTTCAGCGGCCGTGCGCTTGTTTTCCGGTTTGCCCACAATGGCGCGCACATCGGGCGGCAGCATCGCCACCCGTTCGTCGTACAACCTTTGCCGGTAGGCGCCGGTGAGCTTTTCAATAGCGCCGTCAATCGCCCTCTTGCGGGCGTAGTAGTCTTCGAGGGCCTGTGCCTGAGCAGCGATCTCGGCCGGGCCAGCCAGCACCACGCGCCGCAAAACAAGGGGATCGAACAGCGCCTTCATGCGGAAGTAATCCTGCTGCGAAATCGGATCAAAGCGGTGGTCGTGACACTTCGCGCAACCGTATGTCAGCCCGATAAAGGCCGAGGAAATCGTCTCCACGGCCGCGATCGGGATTTCCTGCTCTTTGTCTGCTCCCGTCAAGGCGGCCCGTGCCAGAAAGCCCAATGCAAATTGATCCGCCGGGTTTGCGGCGGCTTGCGGAACGAGGCCGGCGGGAGTGGTGTTATTCCTGCCGCCGTGGCGGTTGCCAAGAATTTGCGCCCGCACAAACCGGTCGTAAGGAAGATCTTGATTGAGGGCCTGTATCACCCAATCCCGCCAGCGATGGATGCCCTGCGCCGAGGGCATGATCGAACCATCAAAGCTGTCGAGGTCTGTGTAGCGGAGAACGTCTAGCCAGTGTCTTGCCCAGCGCACGCCGTGCTGCTTGTCTTCGAGTAGGCGGTCGACTATCTTCTCATAGGCGTCAGCTGAACGGTCAGCCAAAAAGGCATCTTGCTCGGCCGGCGTGGGCGGCAACCCGGTGAGGTCGAAGTGCAGACGGCGCAACAGCGTCAGCTTGTCAGCCGGCCTGCTGGCCCGCAGCCCCTTTTCTTGATGCTTGGCGGCAATAAAGGCATCGATCGCATTGCGCGAGGAAGTTACTCCTTGCGGCACATCCGGTCTTAACACAGGCCGCAATGACCAAAGCTGTTTCGGCGCCGCCATGCCGGTTACCGCGGCAACCACGACACACAAGTAAACAAGTCGGGTCCCCATTGCTTGGAAAGCCTATCACAATCGAAGCATCCGGGCAGTCCGCGCACTGCCTCCGCGCACTGCCCCGGAAAATGAATATATCTCGTTTGGGAGGCTCAACGGCAACTTCTTGTGCCAGAAGTTCCCCTTGAAAACCGCTCACAATGTTACATGAGCCGCGGTTGGAAGTAATCCTGAAAACGGCAGTTGCCCCCCCTCACGCAGTCCCCTCCAGCAGCTTCCCTGACCGCTTTTCCGCGGTGAAATACTGAAAAATCCAGCGCAGCATCACGCACCACCTCTGACTCAGCGCCAACTGCTCCGCCATTATCTTGAACCTTTTGAACCACCCACTTATCCTCGCCAGTAAGTGCGCCACTTTGCCCGCTTTGGCATGCATGCTCTGGATCGTCAGAAAGCTCTGATTGCCGCTGCGCGTCTTGCGGGCCAGACTGAACAGGAACAAGGGCCGGGTTGTCAGCGCCTCGCGATGCATGTTGCGCGTCGCCATCCGCGTGAAGATACTCCACCAGTTGAAGACCAGCGCCACAATCCGTGCCATCAGTTGGCTCCGCTTGTGGTCGCGCGTCGTGTAGCCGGTCCAGCCCCACTGGTTCTTCAACTCGTCGAACATGTTTTCGGCATCGGCCCGGTCGCGGTACATCTGCGCCACGGCCAGCACACTCTGCTCGGCCCAACTGGTGACCAGCACCGCATGCTCGTAGCGTTCGCCTTGCCGGTCCTGCCACTCCAGGCCCGGTAGCGCCATCTGTTCATTGCCCGGCTCCAGATCTTCGAATGGCTCCGGCGGAGTTCCTACCTTCCGCCGCGGCACGATCACGCGGCGGAGCCTGCTCCAGCCTTGCAAGCGGATGCTGCTCTCGATGCCCCGCCAGTGTCCGCCCGCATCTTGCCAGCCCACGTCCCGGACCCCGAGTTCCGCAATCAGCTTCAAGACGCCCGGCGAACGCTTCAACTTGAACAGATAGGGCAGATTGCGGGCTTCGGCTTCCTTCATCATGTTCTCCGAACCATGCGCCAGATCTCCGCGCAGCAGCGACGGCCAGCCCCACAACACCGGCTGCGCATACTCGCTCGCCGTCTGATTGCCAGCCTGCACATCGACATTGAGCACCAGCTTGGCCGCCGAACACAGGAAGGCCTGGTAGACGTGTGAGGGCCGTCCCGGCTTGTGCGGGTTGTAGCCGAGCCGGGCTTCTTCCCGCTCGCCGTATAGCGGCTTCACGGTGGCATCGAGATCGAGAATCCAGCCCGTGCCCAGCAGCGGTTCGTAAGTCCGGTTCAGATGCAGGTCCAACCACAGCGTCGCGGCGTCCCCGTCCACGTGCGCGAAGGCGCGGCGGATGCTGTCCTCGCTGCGCAGGCAGGCCAGCCCCAGCCACTGCGGCAAGACCGGGTCCTGCCGCATGCTCGTGATGTGCGAGTAGCGCTTGTGTCCGGCCAGCACGCTCGGCAGGATCGTACCGGGGATCTCCTCCTTGCGGGGAGCGTTCGTCGAAGTGTAGGCCAACGGACAGTCCCGCACCCATTCTTCCCACAGCCCGCTCACTTTTAGAAACTCGATGAAATAAGTGATCGAACCGTGCGCTGTAACTTCGGAATCCGCTTCCTACTTTACATGCAGCGGACCGCCGAAGGTGTCTACCCGGTGCGCCGGAGGCAGACTCGGCAACCCTTGAAATTCTTCACCCTTGGGGTGAGCCACTTTCCCGCGTCTTCGCTTCGCCATGTGCCTCATTATGCAAGCCTTTCGCGTCACATGCACCACTGGCGGTGGGTTCAACTGCCGTTTCAATGGGAGCCAATCCGGCGCCCAAAACGGTGCGAGGACAACCGTGGGCGGCCGTGAGGCGATTGCGCGGATACTGGAAGCCGGTCTATTCTGTCAACCATCCTTCCGGTTTGCGCCCCTCAAGTTGGGGTTGCTCTTGCCGCTAAGCGAAAAAACCATATACTATTAAGTGACAACTGTTCGCAGGGAAAAAGTCTTGCTTATTATGCCTGACGAACTTTGTCATTTCTGCCAATCATAGGAGAAACGAATGCCATTTCGTACCATCTGGATGATGCTCGCCTGCATCACCGGCCTTTCCGCGGCGACAACGCAGTTGATGGGAGATCCAGGCTGTACTCTTCTTCCCTATGGACCGACATATAACTCCGGCTGGACTCGCTATACTGCCAGTTTGAATGGGCCTTACTCGATTACCCCCACTCAGTTTTATTGCTCCGCCAGTATCGATCTTATTTTCTACACTTTACCAGATCCCGTCGAAGGTGAGACATTCCTGAACGTGCGCCACTTTTTCGATAGTACGCACAGTAGTCCTCAATTCAGCAATAGCACCATACCTTATGTTCTCGGCAGTGATTATCGCATTAGCCTTTTTTCAAGCTATGCACAAAACATGATGTACACTTCTGGTTCCTATAGTTGGGTGGAAGTCCAGGCTTTCCGCCGCATCTCCACTCCGGACTCGATCGCTACCTCCGACATACCCATAGAACTATTTGAGGGCGAGCCCGTTATGCTCGCCAGTGAAGAAGTTATCGTAACGGCTCCTGAACCCTCGACGCTGTGCTTCGATGGCGCGATACTACTTGCCCTAGCTTGCAACCGGGGCTACGCTCATTTTAGAAGGCGCAACAACTTTTGTGCCCAGTGATGGAGGGAGATCCCTTCGAGTTCCATCATCAAATCAATCGCACGGTAGCGGGAATTGCAGCCAAACCGGTGGATGTCGTAAGGGTCTGAATCCTTGCTGACACCTCCCCCATGTGCCGAGAATAATGCATCAAATCCCCCTTCCCGTACCATCCGTCGCACTTGGTCGCGGATATTGCTTTCTTTGCCGAACGGAAAGGAAAACAGCCGGATCTCCTGGCCAGTCAACTCCTCCAGCCGCCGCTTGCTTTCGGCCAATTCCCAGTGCGCCTGCTCAGCCGGAATCACTCCGAGATCCACATGATTCACGGTGTGAGCTCCTACCTCGACACCATAGCGCGCAAGGCGGCTTACTTCCTCACTGCGCAAGTTATCAAAGCGTAGCGCATACTTCTGCTCGTCATGGGCAAACATACGGTCCGTATCGATGAATCCCGTGGCGATAAACATCGTCCCTGGGGCATCCGCTGCCTGGAGCAACGGTGCGGCACACTGGTAGACATCGCGGTAGCAGTCATCAAAATGGATCGCCACGGCCCCGTCCGGCAGCTTGCGCCGCTCCTGGATGCAGCGCACGAGCTCGGTCGTCTTCACCACTTGGTAATAGCGCTTCAGCACGACCAATTGTTCGGCCAGTACTCGAGTTTGCGTCGTCAAAGCATCCCAACTGCGGGAGTTCACGCGGTGATGCAGAATGATGCCTCCGCGGCCGGTAAGCCCGGTTCGCCAGTGCCGCAGCATCCACCAGATGCCCGTGTAAAACTGCCCCAGATGCAGGGCGGTTTTGAGGATACGCCGCAGGTCACTGTCGGCGCCATCGCTTGGTACACGCGCCTCAAACTCGCGCAATTGAGCAGCCGTCGGCCGGGTCCGGGTGGGCCAACTGCCGGCGGGTTGTGGCTGGCCAGCAACTTCACCCTCGAGGAGCCGCGCCACCGTATCGGCCAGCACGGCGCTACCCAGCTCATCCAGCTTTCTACGTAAAGACATCCAGGTCTCCCGAGGATGCAGCTTTACCCGGCCGGCGCCAATCACGGTGCCGGTATCGAGGCCTTCATCAACATAGTGCACGGTGACGCCCGCCTCGGCAACACCCTCGAATAGTTCCCAAAACGCCGGTGGCAACCCGCGAAAACGCGGCACCTCGCCCTTGTGCAGATTGATCGACCCCCGCGGCGGCACACCAAAAGTCGACCGTTTCAAGACCCGAGTCCCCAACACCACACCCAGATCCGCCCCCAGCGCCCGCAATCGCTCAGCCGCCAATGAGTGGTTCAAGTTGCCGACCCGCTCGAGCGGACATCCGATCTGGTCCGCCAGTTCGGGCAGCGTAAAGGCCTCCCGCGGAAAGGCCCGCCGCATGAGTTGCTCCACTTCGTTTTGATCAACGAGACGATCCGCAATGCCGTCGAGCCAGTCGCGTACTACTCCGAGCAGACGTTTTCCGATATAGCCAATCCCCTCACGGCGTATGTTACGCCGCAGATTGCGAAGCCGAGACTTGAGTGGTAATTGATGGGTATCGAGCAAAATTCCGACCGGCTCCACACCCGCCACGGCGCAAACAGCCGTGATCGATTCCCTCGTACTCTGGGTATCACCGCCCACCAGAAAGGCCACTTTCAAACGCGATGTGCTCAATTCACACCCTCACGAGTCAGCACGATCCGCGACTGCCGGCGGTAGAACATCCAGTACAGCAACGCTGCCAGCGCCTCAGTGCCCAGCGACGTCCAGGCAATCGCAAAGGCCCCGCGCATGCCATGGAGCAGCAAGCACATGAGTGTTAGATTGAACACGGCCACCGCGAGCGTAATCTTCCTCCATTCCTTATCGTAGCCGCAGGCCAGCATGTAATAAGTCGAGTAAACCTGCACAATCGAAAGCAGTGCCGGAATCATGGCCATGATCTGCAACAGCGGCACGGACTCCCGATACTTTTCGCCCAAGAACCAAGGTAACAACAGCGGCGAGCCCACCAGCAACAGCGCCCCGCACAAGATAAACGGCGCGGCAAGCATCCAGACATAACGCCGTACAAACGCCCGCGAAGCCGCCTCTCCCTCGCTCGCTTTCTGACTGGCATAAGGATAAAGAGCCGTCGAAACCGGCGCGACCAGTGTGCGAAGAGCAATAATAATGCGCTGCGCGCCGCTGAACACCGCCACTTCCACGGGTGTGGCTATCAGGCCCAACACCACCACATTGGATACGCTCGCCCCCGATACGGCCACCAACCCGAGAAACGGTACCCACCCCCGCCGCAACTGATCTCGCACTGCCTCCCATTGCGGCCAAGCCCAGCTCACACCCAGCCCCTTGACCCGCCCCAATACCAGCAACCCGCACAGCAAGGCGGCTGCGGGCTGCGCCACGGCTGCCAGCAAGTACTGATCATCTCCGCGCACCAACCCGAAAATCAGGAGCAGGGCCAGTAGCTTGGCGGCTATGTCGCGCTTCACTACCTGATCCATCCGCTCCAGCCCCTGATAGAGAAACAGCGGGAATAACCAGTTGCCCACCACGCCCAGATAAGACCAAAAGTAGAGTGGCGCATCGGGGCGCAGCTTGGGCGTTGCAGCCACCACCACCCACAAGATCGCCCAGCCCAGAGCAACGAGCAAACCCTTGGCCACCATCACCGCGCCAAAAATCTCATTCACTCGCCCCGGCTTACCACGCTCCACGGCCACTTCTCGCGTTGCGGTCAGGTTAAACCCATAGTCGGTCAGGATCGTAAAGTAGAACAGAAACATCTGGGAGAAGCCGATCAAGCCAAACTTTTCCTGCGACAGCACACGTGACAAATAGGGAAGGATCAACAGCGGAAACAGATAGCTCGTCATTTGCACGAGATACAGCAGCGCCGCATTGCGCACCACGCGATGGCTTCTGGCGCGTTGAAGCGCCTCGAGAATCCGTCTCACTATCTTTCATTCTCGCCCCACTGCGCCTCATGGCATGATAATGAAACAAGGGCTTGTCAAAAAATTCTTTCCGTGTTGCCTTTCTTGGGGCTGGTGCTATTGCCAGTACCCATCTGGCTGCGATTTCGCGCCTTCCGGGGATTTCGCTGGTGGCCGTCTGCGATCTCGACTCCGGTCGCGCCAGCCAGCTTGCCAGTGAAGCCGCTGCAATGGGTTTGCCGTCTCCGGCTATTCATAACGATCTTGAACGGATGATTGCTGAAACTAAACCCGACATTGTTCATATCCTTCTGCCCCCTGCGTCCCACGCTGCCGCCTCTCTGCGCTGCCTTGCGGCCGGCGTACACATTTTTGTCGAAAAACCATTCTGCGCTACCGTCGCCGAGTGTCACGAGGTAATGGAAGCTGCAGCCCGCGCCAACCGCCAAATTGGCGTCAACCACAACCTCACCTACATGCCGGCTATGATTGAGCTCATAGCGGCCCTGCGCGCCGCCAAGCTCGGCGGCGTGGAGCATGTTGCCGTCACCTATTCCTTGCCTGGTCCGCCGCCACAAACCATCCCTCCCCGGGGATGGATGTTTTCAGCCCCGGGACTTCTCATGATGGAAATTGGCCCCCACCCTGTATCCGCCGTCACCCGCCTACTTGGGCCCGTCCGTGCTGCCCGCGCTCTTGCGTCGCTTCCCGCCACACTGCGGAACGGCGTCATATTCCACCGCCGCTGGAACGCCGTCCTAGATTGCACGCGCGGCTCGGCCTCTCTGCACCTGAGCTTCTCAGCAGACAACTACGCCGCTACCGTCCAAGTTTTCGGCCAGGACGGCGAAGCCCAGGTCGATCTGCGCCGCGGCACTTGCGTGCTGTCCGCCAAGACGCACTATATCCAGACCAATGACTTCCAGGACGCGCGGCAGCGCGCGGCTACGCTACGCCGCCAAGCGTGGCGCAATCTCATTGCCTGGGGCCGTGGGGCGCTTGGCCTCGCTGACCCCTACCTGCTTCAACACATCTCCGTACGCAATAGCCTTGCTGACTTCTATGCCTCTCTGGCGCGCCACGAATCACCGCGAGTATCCGGCAAGCAGGGTCTGGAAGTTGTCGAGGCCTGCCAGAAAATAATCGATTCGGCTTTCTCCCATGTCCCTTAAAGTAGTAATCTTCGGAGGTGCTGGATTTATCGGGTCCACGCTCAGTTCTCTGTTGCTTGAAGCCGGTCATCATGTGGTCGCCGTCAGCCGTTCGGCCGGTGAGCGAACAAGCGGCCATCAGAGGCTCAAGTTTTTGCCGGCGTCGGTTTCCGATCCCGCCAAAGTGCGCGATGCCGTCGCCGGGGCTGATGTCGTCTTTGACCTGAGCATGCCTTTCGGCGCCCTGGACTGGGAAAGCTGGAAATCAGAAGTTGTCGACAGCGCAGTTCACGTCGCCGAGGCTTGCCTTGCTCATGGCGTCCGCCGGCTGATCTACACCAGTTCCATTTCTGCAATCTACCTTGGCGGCTCAGCAACGGTCACTGAGCAGGATGGCTGCGACGCCAAACCGGCATCCCGCGGTTTCTATGGCCGCGCGAAACTGGAGGCTGAAAAAGCGCTGCTCGCGCTGCACCGCTCCCGTGGGCTGCCTGTTGTAATACACAGGCCTGGGATCGTGCTCGGGCCTGGTGGGCGTCTGGTGCATGGAGCCTTCGGCGACGCCGTCAACGATGTTTGTGTACTCGGCTATGGTTCCGGTCGCCATCCCCTACCCTGTGTACTCGCTCTGGACGTAGCTCAGGCGTTGTTTCTATCCATTACAGCCCCAGGCATAGAAGGCATGACCTTCAATCTCGCCGGTGATGTTCGTCCCACCGCGGCGGAATATCTACGGCGTATCGCCGCGGCCACGCACCGTCCCTTTCGCTTCATCGCACGGCCTGTCTGGCGAATCCAAACCCGTGAATTGTTCATTTATTTCGTCAAGTACGTCGTGCGCCGTGGCCGTGTGTCTTTTCCACCGCTGCGCGACTTTTCCAGTCTGGCGATGTCGGCGCCGCTGGACTGTTCCCTTGCGAAGAAGACCCTGAATTGGAAGCCCTGTGCCGACCGCGAAGAGTTTTTTCGTCAGGCGCTACTGCCTCATGTCATGCCACTCGCCGAGGGTGATTTGCGGCTGGAAGTCTAGTTCTGATGGCTTCTTAACGATGTTTTCGCGGTACTGTTCCTGATCGTGTCCGGCTCGGAGGTACAGTCAAAGGCGTGGAAGTCTGGCTAAGAAACAAACCCTTAACGCTCGATCCGCTGCGCCATCTCCTGCTCTGTACCCTGCAGCAGGCCGAGGAGGACATCGTTGAGCAAACCAGCGGCTTAGGCGAGGAGGACCTCTGGCGCAATCCGCACGGCCTCACCTCCGCCGGTTTTCACATCCGCCACATCGCCGAGTCCCTCGACCGCCTCCTCACTTACGCCGAATCGCAGCCCCTCTCCCCCGGCCAGTTCGCGATCCTTGACACGGAAACGACCGAGCAGCTCCCCCTGCTAACCCTGATCGTCCTTCTCAAGCAGCGCCTCACTGAGGGGCGCGCCCGCATCGCTGTGCTCAATTCTCCACAAACGGAACTCCGCCACGTCGGACGCGCCCGCATCCCCGTCCCCCTTGGCGCCCTGCTCGCTCACATTGCCGAGCACACTCAGCGTCACCTCGGGCAACTCACTGTCACGCTCCGCGTCCTCCGGTCCTAGCCCCGCTTACCCCAATCCCAACACGCCTCCGGCTGTCTTCGCCGTCCTCACGCCGCGCCGGATCGCCTCCGCCACGACTTCTCCCGCGGCCACACCCAGGGAATTCAAATCAATCCCCCCGACCGCCCCCGTCGACACGGCGAACAGCGTATCCCCATCCCGCGTTGTATGCACCGGTGACACCGCGCGCATCACCCCCGCCTGCGCCATCTGCGCCAGCTTCGTTGCCTCTAGCTTCGTCAAGCGCGCATTCGTGCCCACCACCACCAGCGTCGTGTTTCCACCTTCATACCGTGGCTCTAGCCCGTCTAGCATCACACGCGTCGTGCCGGCGAATACCCGGCCACTCCCGCTGCGCCGCAGTCCCGCCAGTACAGCCCCCCGCTCATCGAGCACATCCCCGAACGCATTCACCGCCGCCATTGCCGCTACGGTAACCCCATTCCACTTCCCGCCCAGCTTCCAGGCGGCACAGCCCAGCCCCCCCTTCATCGCCTGCCCCATACCAAAATACTTGCCCACCGTCGCCCCCGTGCCGGCCCCCACGTTTCCCTCCCCGGTACGCGCTCCCGGCTCCGCGCCTAGCGCCGCCGCCGCTGCCGCTTCTCCCATCTCCCGTGTGGGCCGCGCCGCCGCGCTGCCGATCCCCAAATCGTACAGTATTGCCGCCGGAACAATGGGCACCCGCGCCCCCGGCATTTCGAAACCCACTCCCTGCTGCTCCAGAATCCGCCTCGCCCCGCTCGATGCCTCCAGCCCAAAGGCGCTTCCCCCCGCCAGAACAATCCCGTGCACCACCGGCGTCACATGCAGTGGATCCATCACCCCGATCTCCGCCGTCCCGCTCGCCCCTCCCCGAATGTCTACCCCCGCCGTCATTCCCTTCTCGCACAACACCACCGTGCAGCCCGTCAATCCCTCTAGATCCGTGGCATGCCCCACCTTCAGTCCTTCGATCGCGCTCAGGCCGTTCACGATGTGTATGCTAGCATCCCTCTGAGAGGCTATTGGATTGCTCGATTACCTCAAATCTCCGGTCCAAACCTTTCAGGACTTCCTTGTTCTTACTGGCAGAAGCGTTCGCAATCTCACCAGACCCCCTATCTACTGGCGGGACGTCCTCATGCAGATGGACTCCATCGGCGTTGGCTCCCTCCCCATCGTGGCCCTGATCGGCGCTTTCTCCGGAATCGTCATGACGCTCCAGATGTCTCGAGCCCTGTCCACCTATGGCGCCACTTCCCAAACCGGCCAAGTCGTCTCCATCAGCATCATCCGCGAACTCGGCCCCGTCCTCACCGCCCTCCTCGTCGCCGGCCGCAACGCCTCCGGCATCGCTTCCGAGCTCGGCTCCATGAAGGTCACCGAGCAAATCGACGCCATGCGCGCTCTCGGCACCGACCCCATCCAGAAACTCGTCGTCCCCCGCCTTATGGCTACTGCCTTCATGCAGCCTCTGCTGACCGCCATCGCCGACTTCGTCGGCCTCATTGGCGGCCTGCTGATTGCCGTTTCCGTCATCGGCAACACCGCCAATCAGTATTGGACTTCCGCCATCGACGTGCTCGAGCTAAACGACATGGTTCAGGGTTTGCTCAAGCCCTTCGTCTTCGCCATCGTCATCTCGCTGGTCGGCTGTTTCTACGGCATGCGTACATCCGGCGGTACGCAGGGCGTCGGCCTCGCCACCACCAAGGCTGTTGTCGTCGCGAGCGTTTGGGTCTTCGTCCTCGACGTGCTTGTTACTCAAATCTTCGTGAGTCTCCAGTAATGGCCGAACCCATCCTCGAATACAGCAACGTCGGGCTATCATTTGATGACAAACGGGTCCTCTCCGGCGTTTCCTTCTCGGTGCTGCCTGGAGACACGTACATTTTGCTTGGCGCCGCCGGCTCCGGCAAAACACTCCTCCTCAAACTGGCTATCTCCCTGCTCCAGTGCGATGAAGGCTCCATCCGCCTCCTCGGCCGCGACATTACCCGCCTCCGGGAATCCGAGATGTTCGACCTCCGCGCCGAAGTCGGCATCCTCTTTCAGGAAGGCGGCCTCTTCGACTCGCTCACCATCGCTGAAAACGTCGGCTATCCCCTCCGCAACCAAAAAAATTCCAACACCAACGAAGACCAGATCGAAGCGCGCGTCAAAGCCTCCCTTGACTTCGTCGAACTCGGCCATACGCTCGACAAGTTCCCCAGCGAACTCTCCGGCGGCATGCGCCGCCGCGTCGGCATCGCCCGCGCCAGCGTCACCAACCCCAAACTCTCTCTCTACGATTCCCCCACCGCCGGCCTTGATCCCATCACCGCGCACACCATCATGTCTCTCATCGTCAAGGAGCGCGAAATCCGTCACACCACCACCGTCCTGGTTACTCACCGCTACCAGGATGGCGCCATGATGGCTAACTACCGCTGGGACAAAAACCGCAACACTGTCTATCGAGCCGCCCCCTGGGGCGAGTATGCCAATCTCCGCACCACCTTCCTCGTCATGAACGAAGGTCGCAACGTCTTCCGCGGTACACAGCAGGAACTCGAAGCCTGCCGTGACCCCTATGTGTCACAATTTGTATTGCGTCAGCCTGCGCCCAAACCGGGTGCGGAGTTGTATCAAGGGTACCTGCCGGCATGACTTCTAAGAAAACCAGTTGGGCGCAGTTGCGGGTTGGCCTTCTAGCCATCGCCGGCTTTCTGCTGCTCGCCTCTCTCATTTTCTACATCACGAGTTCGAACAACATGTTCGAGACGCGCTCCCGGATTTATGCCTACCTGGAGACCACGGGCGGACTCCTTAAAAACGCCCCCGTCCGGCTGAACGGCGTCCTGGTCGGCAAGGTCGAGGACATCACGCTTTCCAGCGACAACCGCGCCAATCGCGCCATCCGTCTCACGCTCGAGATCGCCGACCACATGCTGCCTCTCATCCCGAGCGATTCCACCGTTATGGTCGGCGCGGAAAACCTGCTCGGCGCCAAGCTCGTCGCCATCAAGAAAGGTAAGTCAGCCACGCCGATCAGCAAGAACGGCGAACTGCCTTCCGGCTTTACCCCCGAGCTCGAGGACATCCAGAAGCAGGCATCGCAAACCATCGCCGTACTGCAGAACATCCTCATCAAGGCCGAAGGCATCGTCGGCCAAGTGGAGGCCGGCAAGGGCACGATCGGCAAGCTGCTGGTCGACGAGGAGCTGTACAGGCGATTTCTCAGCATCTTGAAGGACGTCGAAAACGTTTCCGCGGCGCTGAACTCGAACAAAGGCACCATGGGCAGACTGCTCAACGACGACGCCCTGTATCACGATGTGCGCAAGACTCTCACGCGCATGGATCAGATCGTCGCCGACATACAGTCCGGTCAGGGGACAGCAGGCAAGCTGCTCAAGGACGACTCTGTCTATACCGAGGCGAAGGCAAGCATCAGCGAGCTGCGCCGCATGCTCGCCGATGTCAACGCTGGGAAAGGCACGGCCGGCAAGCTGCTCAAGGACGAGGCCCTCGCCAATCAGTTGTCGGCCACCCTCACCAAGGTCGATCGCATCCTCGATCGCGTCAACAAGGGCGAAGGCACGCTGGGCCAACTGCTGGTCAACCCCTCGCTCTATGAAAACCTCGACGGTACGGCGGTGGAGATGAAAGGCCTCATGAAGGACTTCCGCGCCAACCCGAAGAAGTTCCTCCGTATCAAGCTCGCCCTCTTCTAGTGCGCTATCTCATCGTCAACGCCGACGACTTCGGATTCACGCGCGACACCAATGCCGGCATCGTTCGCGCTCATCGCGAAGGTATCCTTACCGCGACGACGCTCATGGCCAACGGCGCGGCCTTTGCCGATGCGGTGGCCCTCGCGCGGGAACATCCCTCGCTTGACATTGGCGTCCACCTGCAGATGGTGCAGGGGGCGAGCCTCAGCCAACCGGGGCGGGAACTGCCGGGTACGATCCTCCAGCTACTGCTGAGCCTGCCCGTCTGGGACATACACGCCGAACTGCGGGCACAGATCGAGCGGGTGCTCGCCGCCGGCATCCGGCCCACGCACCTCGATACGCACAAGCACACACACATCCTGCCGCCGGTTCTCGAGGCGGTAGCGCGGCTCAGCCGGGAATACGCGATCCCGTTCATCCGCCGCCCTTTCGACCTGCCGCTCGATACGCGGCCGGCCTCGCTCAAGACCCGGCTGGCCAATCGTCTGATGTCGCGCATGCGGCCCCACTTCGCCCGGGTGCTTGCGGCGCATGGGGCGCGCTCGACCGATCACTTCGCTGGCTTTCTCTGGACCGGCGCCTATACGGCCGACGATCTCTTGGCTCTGCTGGCATGGCTGCCGGCAGGCTCGACTGAGTTCATGTGCCATCCGGGGGAGCTGGGCCCGGAACTTCTGGCTGCCCGCACACGCTTGAAACACTCGCGGGCGGCGGAACTTGCCGCTCTCACCGACGCCCGGCTCAAGCCGGCGCTCGCCGCGGCGGCGATCACGCTCACGAGCTACCGCGGGCTGCCGGATTCAACCGGCTAAGCGGGCACCTGGATCAGGAAGACGGCGCCCAGGCCGTCTTCGCGGTTCGTTGCCGCCACCGTGCCGCCGAGGCCTTCGACGATCGTGCGCACGATATGCAGCCCCAGCCCCTTATGGCGCGGGGTGGTGCTGAAGCCTGGCTCGAAGAGCCGGGGCAACAGCTTTGCGGGGATACCCGGGCCGTTGTCGCGCACCTCGACCTTTACGTCGGCCCCATCGCGCCACATGCTCACCTCGATCTTGCCACCCTGGGGCATCATCCGGGCGGCATTGAGCAGCAGGTTGAGCAGTACGCGCTCCCAGGCGCCGCGATTGCCGGGCAGCAGGAAGCCTTCGGTTACCTGGCAGGAGACTTCCAAGCCGGGCCCGCGCGAGCCGAGGAGAAAGTCTCGCACCAAGGCCTCGACTTGGTCCAGAAGGCGGACGGGGTCGGTCATCCCGCCCTGTTCCTCGAGGCTCTTGACGATGCGTGCTCCGTGTTTGAGGGTGCGGCGCATGGAGGCGCAGACACGCGCGTTGCGGGGGTCGGCTTTGAGTACGTCATGGACTTCGAAGAGAGTCTCGAAGACGTTGTTGAGGTCGTGTACGATACCGGCAAGCGTCAATTGTTCGAAGCGTTCCGGCATGAGTGAGCCGTTCTAGGAGGTGATGCGCCTTAGCGTATCGTAAAATTCGGGAAAACTCACGCTAGCGGCCTCGGCCCGTTCGATGGTCGAGGGTCGGTCGGCGGAAAGGCCGGCTACGGCGAAGGCCATGGCGATGCGGTGATCGCCAAAGCTGTCAAAGGCGGCGGCATGGAACTTCTGGTGGCCGGGGATGGTGAAGCCGTCCTCGCGCACCTCCATGCGGATCCCGGCGCGTTTCATGTTTTCGGCGACGGTGGCAATGCGGTCGGTCTCCTTGACGCGGAGCTCGGCGGCATCGCGAACGTCAATGCCTTCGGTGGCGGCGCCCAGGACGGCCAGGGTGGGAATTTCGTCGATCAGGGCGGCTGTCAGAGCGCCGGTGATCTGGCCCGGGCGCTTGACTGAGCCGCGCACGAGGATGTCGCCGACGAGTTCGCCATGCTGTTCGCCGACATTGAGGATTTTGATTTCCGCTCCTATGCTGACGAGGTAGTCGAGCAGGGCGGTTCGGGTGGGGTTGAGCCCGACGCCGCCGATGACGAGGTTGGATTGCCGGGCCATCAGGGCGGCGGACAGGAAGAAGGCCGAGGAACTGAGGTCGCCCGGGACGGTGAGTTCCTTGGCTTCGAGCCTGGGGCGGCCCTTGAGGGTGATGACGGGGCCGACGGTGCGCAGGTCGGCGCCGAACATGCGCAGGGCCAGTTCGGTATGGTCGCGCGTCTTCACGGGCTCACGAACGATCGTCTCGCCCTGGCAATAGAGGCCGGCGAAGAGGATGCAGGTCTTGACCTGGGCGCTGGCCACGGCCGGGGTGTAATCGATGGCCTTCAATTGAGAGCCGGTGATGGTCAGCGGGGGGTACTTTCCGTTGGTGGCCTCGATTTGGGCGCCCATCAACTGGAGCGGAGTCATGATGCGCTGCATGGGCCGCTTGGCGAGGGACTCGTCGCCGTGGATGCGGGAGACGAAGGGTTGTGCCGCGAGGATACCGCTCATCATGCGGATGGTGGAACCGGAGTTGCCGGCATCGAGCATGCCCGCGGGGGCGCGCAAGCCATCGAGGCCGCGGCCTTCGATGATGACTTCACTGCCGCGGTCTTCGACGGGGATGCCGAGGGCTTGGAGAATGCCGAGAGTGGAATGGCAATCCTCGCCGGTCGCGAAGCCATGGATTGTGGTCTTGCCTTCGGCGATGCCGGCAATCATCGCCCAGCGGTGCGAAATCGATTTGTCGCCCGGGAGGCGGATGGCGCCGGAGACAGCTTCGGCGGGGTGAATCGTTTCAAACATGGTTGCGTGCTTTATCTCTCTATTCCACCGGATAAGGGCCCGGTTTGCCCACTCTGAGATCGCGGCCCGAGCCCTCTTCGGCGCCCATGAGAACCTCGACGGCCCGCGCCGGGGCACGCAGTTGGAGGTGGAACTCGACGAGATCGCCTGGGCCGATGGAATTTGGCTCCGGGGCGCCTTTTTGGATGGTGATCGACTGTTTGCCCGGGGCAAAGAACTCAAAGACCAATTGGACTTTGTTCAAGGTCTTGATGCTGGTATTCTTTATGCTGCCGTCGGCGGCGAGCAACTGGTCGTCGACGCGGTGCACCGATACCTGAACGAATTCCAGTTCCGGCCCTTTTGGCTTCTTGTCCTGAGCCCCCCCGAGCATGCCCATGACGGCGATCCAGATCAGTATGCGGCGCATGATTGACTTTTGCACAAGTTTAACAAGCCACTCTGGAAGGATGGACAGGGCAAGAAGGGCGGCGCGCTCAATCCGTGAAAGACTTTCACTGTGGGAGCGGAGAGAATGGATAAATGATTGAGGAGAGTGGAAATCTGTTTTTGGATTTTCCTGACCCACGTCATTGTGATAGACCTAAGGGCGTGAGCCGATCCCGGGCGTTCTGTTTTCTATTCTGCCTTGCGACTGGCGCGCTGGGGCAGGCCATCGATCATGAGGCGCGGAAGGCGGAGGCGGAAGCCTACTTTCGGGGTAGCGTAACGCCCGTTATCAAGACTTATTGCACGCCGTGCCACCAGAACCGGCGCCCGACGCGCGCGGGTGTCAACTTCGACCCGGCGCTGAAGGCGCCGGGGCATGCGGCGTTCACGGAACAGTGGAAGCGGTCGGCGGCCCGGGTGAAGGCGCATGATATGCCCCCGAAAGAAGCCCCGCAGCCGAGCGAGGCCGAGCGGCAGGTGATCATCGACTGGATGGGCAAGGTGAAGTATCTGAGCCCGCAGGACCCGGGACCGTTTGTCATCCGCCGGCTGACAAAGACCGAATACGCGAACACGCTTCACGATCTGTTTGGCGTGCCTACGTCGATTGCCGACAGCCTGCCGGATGAGGTTAGCGGCGAGGGTTATCTCAATTCGCTGTCTCCGCTGCAACTGGAACAGTATCTGGCGATCGCCGACAAGGTGGTGCAACGTATCGCCGCCCCAAGAGGCGCGCCCCCCACGACTATCGAGCGACGGCTATTCGGAACGGCGCCCGAGGGTCCGGCCAGGCGTCGCGCGGCGGCCCGCGAAATCGCCCGCGGGCTGGCCCGCAAGGCCTACCGCCGGCCACCGACGGAGGCGGAAGTGGATGTGCTGGTTGCCGCCTATGACCTTGCCGGGAGGAGCAAGCAAAGCTATCAGCAAAGCCTGCACCTGATGCTCAAGGCCGTTCTGGTTTCGCCGCAGTTTCTGTTCATCACGCCCGCCGGGGAGGCCAACCCGAGCAGCGGCCTCGTCCGGCTCGACGACTACCAGCTTGCCTCGCGCTTGTCCTATCTGCTTTGGGCCAGCATGCCGGACGATCAACTGCTGGGCCTTGCCGACCGTGGCGCCCTGCACGAACCGGAGGTCTTGAAGGCCCAAACCAAGCGGCTGCTCGACCACCCGCGCTCGCGAGCGTTGTTTGACGGCTTCGGGGCACAGTGGCTGGGCGTCGGCGCACTCGCCAAACAGGTTTTCGACCCGGCGGTGTTTCCGCAGATGAAGCCGGCACTGCGAGCAGCGATGTACGACGAGGCGCGCCTCTTTTTTGAGAGCATCCTGCGCGAGGATAAGAGCGTGCTGCGCTTCGTTGACGGCGATTACACCTATCTGAACCAGAGCCTGGCCGCGGTCTATGGCCTGGACAAAGTGGTAAGGGGCCCGGCGATGCGCAGAATACAATTGCGGGACCCGAACCGTGGCGGGCTTCTGGGGATGCCGGGCATACTGGCTGCGACTTCTTTTCCCAACCGCACCAGCCCCGTCAAGCGGGGGGTGTGGGTGCTCGAGCAACTTCTTGGTGAACACGTACCGGCGGCGCCGCCGAACGTTCCGGCCCTCGACCAGCAGGACCGGGCCGCCATCAGCCGCCTCACGACGCGCCAACGCACGGAACTGCACCGCACGAATCCGGTCTGCGCGAATTGCCATCAGATTCTGGACCCGATCGGGTTTGGCCTCGAAAACTTCGACGCTATTGGCCAGTGGCGGACGCAGGAAAGCAACGGCGAGCGGATCGACGCGGCGGGTCAGTTGCCCGGGGGCCAATCATTCTCGAGCCCCAAAGATCTCAAGGGGATTCTCGCCGGGCGGGCCAACGACATAAGCCGCAATCTCGTCGAGCGGCTGTTGGCCTACGCTCTTGGGCGGCGGCTGGAGGGCTATGACGAAATTGTGGTCGATAAGATGATGGAAGGGATCGCCGCGGATGACCACCGCATGCGGTCGATCGTGAACGCCGTGGTCACGAGTTATCCATTTACCCACCGCCGTATTGAAGACAACAGGAGACAGCCATGATGCAGAGCAAAAGATTGAACCGGCGTGCTTGCCTGAAAGGGCTGGGCGTGTCGCTTGGCCTGCCGCTGCTTGAGACGATGGGTTGGGCGGACACGAAGGGACAGCCATACAAGCCACCGGTGCGGCTGGGCTTCATGTATATGCCGCATGGCGTGATCATGGAACAATTCTGGCCGGCCAGCGCCGAGAGCTATCTGAGCGCGGCGTCGCATGCGCTGCAGCCGCTCAAGCCGGTGCTGGACCAATGCCTGATGATGAAGGGAATCTCGGGTGTGCCGATTTCTCCGTTCAACGGCGCGCCGCATGCGCTTGAACTCTCGACCTGGCTGACGGCGACGCTGCCGGCCGCCGATAAGCGCAACCAGATCAGCATCGCGATCTCGGCGGATCAGATCGCCGCCAATCACATTGGCTCGTTCACGATTTTGCCTTCGCTCGAGTTGGCGACGATGCCGCAAACCTGGAAGGAGAATCAGGAGGGCCTGAACGAGGCATACTACTCCCACTGCAGCTTCCGCTCGCCGACGCAGGCGGTGCCGGCGGAAGTTAACCCGCGCAACGTGCTCAACCGTCTGTTCCAGAAGCAGGGGGCGGGGGGACAATCAGCTCAGCTGAAGCCGCTCGACCGGAGTCTGCTCGACATCGTCCTCGGCGGCGCCCGGGAACTGCGGCGCAGCCTGCCGGTATCGGACCAGCGCAAGCTGGACGAGTACCTGGACAGTGTGCGTTCGGTGGAGCGGCGGATCGCCGCCGTCGAACACCGCCAGAAGGAGGCGGCGCTTGAGAAGGCGGGCCAGCGCGCGAGCAAGCGGTACGACACCGATTCCGCGCCGATTGAAATCAAGATTCCCGAAGGCGATAAGCGGAGCGAGTACATGCAGATCATGTGTGATCTGAACATCCTGGCCTTCCAGACCGATACGACCCGGGTGAGCACGTACATTGGCTCCACGCCGAATGGGGCTTCCTATCCGGAGCTCGGCTTCAACGACCAGCACCACTCGCAAACGCATCACCAGGGCGATTCTGAAAAGATCCGCAAGGTGGCGGCGATTGTGCAATTCAACGTGGCGCAGTTTGCCTATATGGTGAAGAAGATGCATGGTCTGCGGGAAGCCGATGGGACGCTGCTCGACAACTGCATCATGATGTGGGGCTCGGGCCTTGAGGACGGGATGCACCATGAGCGGGAGAACCTGCCCTTCATCCTGGCGGGCAAAGGCGGCGGAGCCATCCAGACGGGCCGCTTTCTCCCCGATACGAAGGGCAACCAGGGAGACCTGTTGACGACGCTGCTGGCCTGTGCGGGTATCCCGAATGACCGGCCGGTGGGCATCGCCACGAAGCAGTTGAACGAAATTCGGGGGTGATCTCCGGGGGAAAGCGCGGCCGGCTGATGGCGTGTTGGTTGGCTCCGGAATACTTACTATGTTGAAACTGTGGGTGGCCTTGGTTTTGCTGGTTTCGGCGGTCTGGGCCGCGGACCCGGGGCTTGAGCGTGCCCGGCTCTTGTATGAGAAGGCGGACTATGCGGGGAGTTTGCGATTGCTGGAATCGCTGAAGGAGCGGGGAGCGGGGGTGTGGAACCTGCTGGGGCGGAATCAATTCATGATGGAAGACTACCGGAAGGCGACGGAAGCGTTTGAGCGGGCGACGGCGCTTGAGCCGGGCAACAGCGAGCACTGGCTGTGGCTGGGGCGGAGCTATGGGCGGCGGGCGGAGTTGGCCAGCGTGTTTTTGGCGCCGGGCTATGCGAGTAAGACGAGACAGCATCTGGAGCGGGCTGTTGCGCTCGATGGGCGCAACATCGAGGCGTTGAACGATCTTTTCGAGTATTACATGCAGGCTCCGGGCTTTCTCGGAGGGGGGCTCGAGAAGGCGCAGGGGCTAGTGGAGAAGATCGGGGCCGTCGACCCGGTGGAGCGCTGCTGGGCGAATGCGCGGCTGGCGGAGGAGAGGAAGGATTATCGCGCGGCAGAGGCGCAATTGCGGCGCGGCATGGAGTTGGCGCCGCGCGACGCGGGCAGAGTTGTCGACCTGGCGAAGTTTCTGGCCCGGCGCGGGCGCGGACAGGAATCGGAGAGTGTTTTTGAACAGGCGCGCAAGCTGGAGCCAAATTCACCGGTGTATCTGTGGGAGCGGGCCAATTTGCTGATTGAACAGAAGCGCGAACCTGGGGAGGCGCGGCGGCTGCTTGAGCAATATCTGAGCGTGGCAGTAAAGCCGGAGGACGATCATAAGAGTGAGGCACGGCGGCTGCTGGGCCGGCTGAAGGGGATTTGAGGCTGCAATGCGAATTGCTGAAATTCTGAAGTCGAGTTGGGAGGCGCTGAAGGCGAACCGGGTGAGGACGCTGTTGACGGCGCTGGGCCTGGTGATTGGCAACGCGAGCGTGATTCTGGTGGTGACGATCTCGCTGACTTCGACGGAGTTCATCCTCGATCAGATCCGGGGAATCGGCTCGAACGTGGTTTGGGCGTACTTTGAGAGTGGCAGCCGGGAGTCGGACCAGTCGGACGCGGATTTCGTCAAGCTGAGCGATGTGGAGGCGGTGCGGGCGCAGTTGGCCGACCGCATCGTGGCCGTGACGGCGACGATGTCGAGTTCAGCGAGCCTGAGTGTGGAGGGCCGGCCGCAGGACACAAGCATCCTTGGGGTGGATGAGTATTATCCGATGGTGCGCAATCTGATTCTGTTGCAGGGGCGCTATTTCGACGGGACGGAGGTAAGGCAGCGGGCGAAGGTGGCGCTGCTGACCGAGGGGCTGGCGCGGCTGTTGTATGGAACAGCGGAGGCGGCAGTGGGGCGCACGATCAAGCTGAAGGATCACCAGTTTACAGTGACGGGTGTTTTTCGGGAACGGGTGCAGAGCTTTGGGTTGAGCGAGCTGGCGGAGCGGGCGGCGGTGATCCCGATCACGGTGGTGCGCTATTACAACCGGGTGGAGCGGATCGACCCGATGTACATACAGGCGAAGCGGGCCGAGGACGTGGAGGCGTTGACGGGGGAGGTGAAGCGGATCCTCGAGGGGCGGCACCGGAAGGGGGCGAAGTATTTTGTCGACAACCTGGGGGCGATCCTTGAGACGGCGCGGAATATCAGTCTGATCCTGACGGGTGTGCTGATCATGGTGGCGGCGATTGCGCTGGTGATCAGCGGGATTGGGATCATGAACATCATGCTGGTGACGGTAACGGAGCGGACGAAGGAGATCGGGACGAGGATGGCGGTGGGGGCGTCACGGCGGGTGATTTTGGCGCAATTTCTGATGGAGGCGATCCTGATTTCCACCGGCGGGGGACTGCTGGGGATTCTTGTTGGCGTGAGCGGTCCGCTGATCGCGCAGTGGCTTGTGCCGGAGTTTGGGGTGGCGATTTCTTCGATCTCGGTGGTGGTGGCGTTTTTTGTGTCGTTTGCCGTGGGGCTGGTGTTTGGGATGTTGCCGGCAAACCGGGCGAGCCAGTTGAACCCGATCGAGGCGTTGCGGTATGAGTAAGTAAGTTGAACCCAGTGAGCCGCAGTTAGGGAGGGGTTTCTACATCTTGTTTTTTCACAGTGACATTCGGAATGTGGTGCGGCTGAAAATCCCTTCTCTGGACACGTTGCCAAGCCTTCGTGCCGCCAGCGTCCTCAACGTGTTCTTCATCATCAGCCATACCCCATCATATTCATCCTAGAAACGGCAGTTGAACCCACCGCCAGTGGTGCATGTGACGCGAAAGGCTTGCATAATGAGGCACATGGCGAAGCGAAGACGCGGGAAAGTGGCTCACCCCAAGGGTGAAGAGTTTAAAGGGTTGCCGAGTCTGCCTC
>JAINDK010000015.1 GCA_019931185.1 Bryobacter sp. CoA8 C33 | reverse complement strand
GCTTGTTGGCCGCAACTTGCGACGGCGCGGTCCTTTGGGATCTACTAATGCTCACCGGGCTTGGGACGAGGTGTGAAGAACCGAAATCCATGCGAGGAGAGCAGGGCCGAACATCTCGGGGCCGGTCGAGTACAGCTATGGGCTATGAGCCCGCCGTCATAATTGACCGCCCCTCCGGTCCACCCGGTTGAGCCAAGAGCTCGGATAGGTAGGTGCCGTTTTGCCCTTTGCTTCTTCTTCCTTGTTTCCGCAAGGAAATCCAGCCAGTCTGGAGCGCGTTGGTCTTTGCGCCGAGACCACCCGGCCTGCTCTCCCGCATCTTTTTGGAGTGAATCCAGAATGCCATTTGCCGCCTTTGATCTCCACAAAAAAGAAGTGGAGGCCGTCATCCTTTCAGACCTCGGCGAAGCAACTCACCGCGAGCGATTCCCCACCATGCATT
This sequence comes from Bryobacter sp. CoA8 C33, assembly GCA_019931185.1. Lineage (GTDB taxonomy): Bacteria > Acidobacteriota > Terriglobia > Bryobacterales > Bryobacteraceae > Bryobacter. Next base: position 54,360 of record JAINDK010000015.1, on the reverse strand, counting down.
CAGTGAACTTGTCCATACAGTACGCTTCGTCGCAGTCAATGTCCAGACGCCAAGCGGCTGGCAGCGGCGTCAAAAGATGGGGTGATTTAGCGGACTGGGGATGGCCTTGCCGATCCCCTATACCCGTACATCCCTTGTATTATCCGAAAACACATGGGCCAAAATGAAACAATGTCGCAAGCCGGGTTTCTGAGCGTTTTGGCTTTGATCGCGTTGCGCGGAATCGAGTGACGGGTTAGTCGTTCTTGTCTTTCTTGTCGCTGGTGAAAATTAGGGTGAGCAGGAAGTCGACGGCGGTGCTGACGACGGCGAGGGCGATCGAGCCGAGCAGGGCGGGGAAGAAGCCGGTGACGTGGAAGCCGCTGATCAAGGCAGAAGCGAGCCAGAACATGAGTGCGTTGATGATGAGGCGGGAGATACCGAGGGTGATGCAGCCGATGGGAAAGGTGAGCATCTTGAGGAGGTTGCCAAGGGTGGCATTGATCAATCCGATGACCAGGGCGGCGAGGAGGGTGGCGGTGATACCCGTAACGCTGACGCCGGGAACAAAGAGGGTGATGAGGTAGAGGGCGGTGGCGCTGGAGGCCCAGCGGATGAGGAGGCTCATGGCAGTTTCTTTTCTTCGAGGAATTTGCGGAGTTCGCTATTGATACGAGGGGCATCTTCCCACATCAAATAATGACTCACTCCGGGCAAAAAGCGATAGGAAAGTTGGGGGAAAAGTGATTTGAGGAATAAGTCTTCACCGGGGGGTTGGCGGAGGCCGGCGCGGAGAACGAGGACAGGGAGAGGGAGGGAGTCTTCAGTCCAGAGGGAGAGATCGGAGAGGGCGGCGAGGGTGGACTCGGCGGTTTGGGGTGAGGGAGTGAGGGCGAGACGAAGGACGGACATGCGGAGGTCGCGCGGTGTGGAGTCGACGTAGAGGTTGGAGAGGAAGACGCTGATGGCGCGTTCGCGGGCCGTTTTTTCCTGGGTGGGGCCGAAGGATTGAGCGAGGCGGCGAATACCTTCGGCCCAGCGTTCGCGGTTGGCGGCGCCGGGGGGGAGTTGGTAGATAGCGGGGTCAAGCAGGAGCAGGGCGCGGGCCTGATTGGGGTGGAGGCGGGCCCATTGCCGGGCGACAACGGCGCCGAGGGAGTGGCCGCAGAGAATGGGCCGGGAGGAGTGAGTGGCTTTGAGAACAGCGTCGAGCACGCGGCTGAAGGTTTCGATGGATGGTTTGGGGAGCGGGTCGGACTGGCCGTGGCCGGGCAGGTCGAAGGTGATGACGCGGTGGGTGCGGGCGAAGGCCTGAGTTTGCTGGGCAAAGACGGTGTGATCGGCGCCCCAGCCATGAATAAAGACGAGGGGGATGGAGCCGGCGCCGGAGACGGCATAAAAGATCCGCTTGCCGTCGACGAGCGTGGTCTCGGCCGTGAGGGCGGTGGCGATCAGAAGCAGGGCCCAGCGCATGAGATCCAGATTAGCGAAGGCGGGTGGAGAGAAGCGCGAAGCCGAGTTCGCGGTCGTCGCCAGGGGGACGAAAGCCGGGGGAGGCGAGAAGCTCGATTTCGAGGCGGCCCTCTGTTCTTGGGGCCAGGGGGAAACTGAGAGTGGGCGTGCCGGGAGTGGTGAAGCGGGATTGGCCAAGCGGCAGGCCATTGGCCTTGACGGTGAGATCGAGGGCGCGGATCGCCTCGAGCAGGGCGGGGCCATTGTTGAGGGTGAGCTCGAGGTGGGAGTGCTGAGGTGAGGCGGCCAGCAAGAGGGTGGCGCGGCGGGCGCCCCAGCGGAAATGGCCTTCGCGATCGTACCAGCCGTCGCCGAGCTGCCAGGCGCTGGAGGGTTCGGCGAGGGTGAGGGAGCCGCGGACGGCTTCGCCGTGGCGGTGGTAGTTGAGGGTGAGGGTGTGGGTGGGGCGGAACCAGGAGAGAGTGGGCAGGGGGGCGGTGGCGAGGAGACGATTGGCTTCGATTTCGGGATTGAGAACGCGGGCGGCGGGGTTGGCCGTGATGAGGCGGAGGGCTCCGGTCATGCCGTGGAGGAGAAAGGAGGTGGGGGAGTTTTCGTAGTAAGCGATGGAGGGAAGGGGAGTGTGCTGGTGGGCGGCGCGGAGTTGCTCGACCCAGGCTTTGGCCTCGTGGGCAAGGGCGAGCTCGGTGCGGCGCTTTTCGATGAGTTTGGCGTAATCGAGAACGAGGAAGGCAGTGAGCAGGGCAAGGGCGAGGCGGAAGGGAGTGCGGGCGAGGACGGCGGCGAGGGCAGGGAGGAGAGCGATCAGGGGAACGTAGAGATAGACGCTGAAGAGGCGGCCGGGGAGAAACAGGAGGGGGATGAGGAGAGCACAGAAAGAGGCGAGGGGGGCGAGGAGGCGGCGGTCACGGGCGAAGTAAAGAAGGGGGGCGAGGGTAAGGGCGCCCCATTTGTAGACAAAGAAGTGTTTGGCATAGAAGGGGATTGTGATGAGGAGCGAGGAGGGGTGAAAGCGGAGCGTGTAGTTGTTATTGCGGCCGGCATTGACGGGGAGGGACTGGAGGCCGAAATTGAGGCTGATGAGAAAGAAGGGGAGGGCGCGGCGCCAGTTGTCAAAGGCGAGGAGGACGGGGAGGAAGAGAGCGATCTCCTTCGATTTGTAGGCGAGCCAGAAGGTGAGCAGGCCGGCGGCCCAGAAGCGGGTGCCGTGCAGGAGCCAGGTGAGCAGGCAGAAGGTGGCGGCGAGGAGATCGAAGATGTACATGGGCTTCCACCAGGCCTCGAGCAGGGCGGAGTGGAAAAGAAAGAAGGTTGCGGTGGCAACGGATAAGGGCGGGGAGAACTGCTTGCGGCGCAAGAGCAGGTAGATCATGCCGGTATTGGCCCAATGGAGAAGAAAGAGAAGTGGGATGTAGCGGGGGAAGTCGAGGCCGAAGCCAAGCCCGGTGAAGCGATAAAAGAGACCGCCCGTGGGGCGGGTGTTGTTATTGGAGAACAGGGGGGTGATGAGCTCGCGGGTGAAGGAATCGATGCCGGCGACGGTGGCCCAGGAGAGGTTGTCGAAATCGTCGTCGGAGAAATAGCCTTCAAAAGCGGCGCGGTTCGCGATGAGGAAAAGGGCGATGAGGGCGAGGACGATGAGGATGCGCCGCATCATGGGTTGAGTTTGAGGAAATCGAAATCGCAGCCGAGGTGAGCCTGTTCGACGTGGCGGAGGAAGAGCTGGCCGTAGCCGCGGGTGTAGTGGGGTTGGAAGGGGACGCGGGCGGCGGCGCGGCGGGCCAGTTCCGCTTCGGGCAGATCGAGGGTGAGCGAGCGGGAGGCGACGCTGAGGTGGATGGGGTCGCCGGTTTCGACGAGGGAAAGCGGGCCGCCGATGGCGGCTTCGGGACTGATATGCAGCACGACGGTGCCGTAGCTGGTGCCGGACATGCGGGCATCGGAGATGCGGACGACATCGGTGATGCCGCGGGCCATGAGCGATTTGGGAAGCGGGATCTGGCCCCATTCCGGGAAACCGGGTCCGCCGTGGGGGCCGGCATGGCGGAGAACGAGGACATTGTCGGGCTCGACGGGGAAGCTTTCGTCGTTGACGCGAGCGAGCATCTCATCCTTGGAATTGAAGACGATGGCGCGGCCGCGGCTTTCGAGCAGATGGGGCGAGGCGGCGCTGACCTTGATGAGGGCGCCGTTGGGGGAGAGATTGCCGCGCAGGACCTTGATGCCGCCATCGGGGGAGAGGGCTTGATCGAGGCGACGGATGACGTCCTGGGAGTGGAGGCGGTGGGGGGCCATGTTTTGGCCCAGAGAATGGCCGCTCACGGTGAGAGCATCGAGATGAAGCAGAGGGCTGAGATGGGTGAGCAGGGTTTGCGCGCCGCCGGCATAGGCAAAATCCTCCATGAGATAGCGGCCGTGGGGTTTGAGGTCGACCAGCAGCGGGGACAGCGCGGAGATGCGCTCGAAGTCATCGAGGGAGAGGGGGACGCCGGCGCGGCCGGCGATGGCGAGCAGATGGATGACGGCGTTGGTGGAGGCGCCGGCGGCCATCAGAGCCGTGATGGCATTGTGAAAGGCGATGGAGGTGAGCACTTCGCGCGGTTCGGGGCCGGCGGTAGCCATCGCGACAGCACGGGCGCCACTTTGTTCAGCGATGGCCATGCGGCGGCTATCGACCGCGGGCCAGGCGGCGGCGCCGGGCAAGGTCATGCCCAGGGCTTCGGCGACGAGCGCCATGGAACTGGCCGTGCCCATAACCATGCAGTGGCCCGGAGAGCGGGCGATGGAGCATTCGAGCTCAGCCATGTCGTCGTCGTTGAGCTTGCCGGTGCGGTAGAGGTCGAAGTGTTTGCGGCCGTCGGTGCCGCTGCCGAGGGTTTGACCGCGGAAGGTGCCGGAGAGCATGGGTCCGCCGGGGACAACGAGAGCGGGGATGTTGGCGCTGGCCGCGCCCATGAGCAGGGCGGGGATCGTTTTGTCGCAGCCGCCGAGGAGAACGACGGCATCGAGGGGATTGCCGCGGATCATCTCTTCGACGTCCATGCTCATGAGGTTGCGATAGAGCATGGCACTGGGCTTCAAGAACATCTCGCCGAGGCTGATGACGGGGAATTCACAGGGAAAGCCACCGGCGGCCCAGACGCCGCGCTTGACTGCTTCGGCGACCTGGGTGAGGTGACGATTGCAGGGATTGAGCTCGGAGGCCGTGTTGCAGATGCCGATGACAGGCTTGCCTTCGGTTGCGGCCCGGGTGAGCCCCTGGGCACGGAGTGTGGATTTACGCGCGAAGGAATAGTATTCGCGGGGATCGAACCAGTCGAGAGAGCGTAGTTGTCGCACCAATCGAGAGTGTATCGCTTAAAAGTCGAATGTGGTTTGGCTGGCCTCGAGGAACTGCTGCTTGCGGACGCCGCCAGCCTCGAGCCAGGACAACTCGGAGTCGCAATCGAGGGCGCGGCCGGCGTGGCCCATGTGGCGAGCGGCGGCAGCAAAGAGGCCGTAGAGCCAAATCGCTTCCGGCACGCGGTGATTGAAGCGGAAGAAGGCGCCAGCACGTTGGGCGAGGCGTTCGGCGATGGGCCAGTGTGTGTGGAACAAGCCGGGCAGCAACTGTTCGAATTCGAAGGTGGAGAAGGGGAGCGGCAAATCGGGGTGGGCGGGAATGAGGGGAATCAATTCGAGGGCGCGGGCGGCGGGGTTGGCGGGAGGGGCGGGAGCGGCGCAGCGGATGCGGATTAGGGAGGCGCCGGCCGGCGGTGAGTCGAGCGGACCGGAGTAGCCGGTAACGAGGTAGAGGCAGCGCCCGGCGGGCACGATGTTCGACAGGACCGCTGTGAGCAGAGCCTCGACAGAGTGATGGGCCTCGAGCACAGTGACTTGTTCAAACCAGGGTTGGGCGGCGGCAGACAGCGCGGGGGCGAGCGACAGGTCACCTTCGATGTCGAAATCGCCCGGGGAATCGATCGTGGGATCGAGCAGCGAGGGGAGAGGCGGGGCGGCGGTGAGGGAGTGTTGCCAGAGGCCCAGGCAAAGCCTTAGGGCGCGGACGGTGGCGGGGGACTGGGGATAGCGCTGGAGCAGAGTGGGGAGCTTGAGTTCATCCCAGGTGAAGAAGGCGGCGCGGCGGGAGGTGTGGATCTGCTCGAGCAGGGGCGACCAGATCTCGCGTGGCGGGCGATTGAGCGGGGCGAGCAGGGCGGCGTCGAGGCAGAGCAGGAGATCGCCGGGCTGGTCGCAATCTTCGGTGAAGGATTCCGGAGTTGTGGCAATCCAAGTGATCTCCAGGCTCTGATGCCAGTGCAGGTGGCGCCTGAGAGCAACAGCGAAGTCCTCACGGGATTGTGGGTAGAGGATACTCACCTGCATGGAGCCAAGACTACCAGCGGGGGAGGACGCGCTTCCAGTTGGGGTCGACATGCTTGCGCATTTCGGCCTCATCGTCGCGCTTCTTGAAGGGGATCTTGTGGTAACGCTCCACGCCGCGGGCAAGTTGGTCGTAGTCGAGTTTGACACCGAGGCCGGGCCGATCGGGGATGGGCACGGCGCCATTGGTGAAGTGGATGCGGCCACCTTCGACGACTTCGTCGATCTCGGTCTGCCAGGGGTAGTGAGTGTCGCAGGCGTGGGTGAGGTGAGGGGAGGCACAAGCGGCATGGGCCATGGTCATCAGGCTGACACCGAGATGATTATTGGAATGCATGGAAAGGCCAAGGCCGAGTACCTCGCAGAGTTCGCTCAACTGCTTTTGTTTGCGGATGCCGCCCCAGTAATGGGGATCGCTGAGGATGATTTGAACGGCGTCGAGGTCGCGCGCCTGGGGTACATGCGCGAAACAAGTGGTGGCGACATTGGAGGCGAACAAGGTGGAAATGCCTTCGGCGAGGAGACGGCGGCGGACTTCCGCCATACCGGTCAGGGCGGAGCAGGGATCCTCAAGGTATCCGCCGCCGGAGAGTTCTTCGCGCAGCGCGAGGCCGACCTGAACGCTGGTCTCGACGCTCCAGGCGCAGTTCGGGTCGATGCGCAGCGGAAAGGACGGGCCAAACGCGGAGCGCAGTGCGCGAATGGTGTCGATTTCGATTTCGGGATCGAGGACACCGCCTTTGAGCTTGATTTCGGCGAAGCCGTATTCGGAAATGAAACGGCGGCACTGCTCCACGATCGTTTCCGGGCTGAGGCATTCGCCGTATTTGTCTTCGCGCGTGTCCTCGCCGAGACCGCCACCGCCGGCATGTTTATAAAACAGGTAAGCCGAGAAGGGCGCGGCATCGCGGGCGCGGCCGCCGGTGAGGTCGCACAGCGGTTTGCCCACAGCTTGGCCGATGGCGTCGAGGCAGGCCACTTCGATAGCGGCAAAGGTACGGGTGGATTCGTCAAGGGGATTTTCACCGGGAACGAGCATTGTTTGCGACCGGGCTCCCGAAGGGTCCACAACCCGATCGGCCCCGTCGTGGAGGTGTTGCCAGAAGCGGGTGAGGTCAAACGGATTCATGCCGACGACGTACTGACGCACAGCCTCGAGGGCGGCCAAGGGTTTTTCTCCGCCATAGGTTTCGCTGATGCCGGTGATGCCGTCGGTCGTGACAACCTCGACGATCGTGCGCAAAGCATAAGGGGCGTGCAAGCCATAGGAACTGCGCAACGGGCCATCAGCGATCGCCTGCGGGTGAAGGCGCAGTTCTTTGATCGTCATGTGAGGAGGATGGGAGAGAGGCTACTTGCGGGCGCCGCGCTGGGGGCTCTTGACGCGGCTCTGGCGGAGCTTGCGCTTCTTGCGGGTGGGCTTGGAGATGATGAAGGTGCCGCTGCCGATGTACTCGGCGCTGTAGAGCTTGTCAGTTGCCATAAGCTCTCATTTTAGCGGATTGGACGGGGAAAGTCATATCCTGAGGAAATGCAACGGCTGGAAGGACTACAAGTGCTGCGGGCGCTGGCTGCCATTCTGGTCGTCTTCTACCACACCTTGTACGCGCTCGAATACCACCGGGATCCCTGCTGGCTGTGCACGCACACGGCCTGGAGCAAGAGCATGGTGTTTGGAGTCGACGTATTTTTCGTGATTAGCGGATTCATCGTGTCGACGGTGGCGGAGCGGGAAACGAGCGCGGCGCGGTTTTATCTCAAGCGGATCTGGAAGATTGTGCCGCTGTATTACGCCGTGACGCTGATTGAGTACTACTGGAAGACGGCGGATGGTCATCAGCCGCGATGGGAGCAGGTTTGGAAGAGTCTGCTATTTGTGAGGCAGCCGGGCGGGCCGGTGTTGATTCATGGCTGGACGCTGGTTTATGAGATGTGGTTCTACACGGTGCTATTTGTGTTGATGCTGTTCGGGCTGAGGCGATTGGGGTGGGCTGGGTGTGTGGCGATGACGGTGCTGGGCTGGTGGAAGTGGCCGCTGCTGCTGCTGTTTGCAGGCGGCTGTCTGGTGGGGGAGTTGTCCAAGCGAGTGGTTGCGCCGGTTTGGTTGGGGGTGGTGCTGCTGCTGGGTGGGCTGGCCTGGTGGCTGGGCCTATCGTGGCAGGGGGAAAGCTTTGGGACGGCCTTTAACTGGGATGCGGCATTTGGCAATCACTGGTGGCGCGTGCAGCGGTTGGGCGGTCCGGCGCTGATGATTGTGGCGGGCGTGGTGCTGCCGCCGTGGCGGCAGGCGAAGATGCCGATGGTTGCCGTATTTCTGGGGGATGCTTCCTATGCAATCTATGTTTGCCAGCAGATTGGGTTGGTCTACGCAGGGATGTATGTGGACCGTGTGCGCGGTATCGGCTACGCGATTCTGACCACGCTATTGTGCATTGCGATCGGGGTGACGGTGCACTTGGCCTGGGAACGTCCGTTTGGCCAGAGTTGGCGGCGGATTTACGACTTGGTGTTTCTGCGGACTCCGGGCTTGCGGGCGACGCCTGGGGCGACTTCTTGAGCGTTGCGCAGAACGCTGCGGTAGTCCTGCCAGTTGCGGGTAAAGAGGTAGAACGTGATGCCGAGGGCGAAAAGGCAGAAGCCGACGACTCCAAAAATGGCGAGCCAGTGAAGCCACAGGGTGTGTTCGTTTGGCGCGAAGAAAGCTTTTTCGAAGCTGGAGGAAAAGTTCATGCCGAAGAAGCCCGTCACCACGGCGCCGGCGCCGAGAATGGTGGATACGAAGGCTAAGCGGTTGACGGCCTGGGTATTGCGGGCCGAGTAGTATTCCTGGAGGCTGGCGTTGAGTTTGTCGATTTCACGCTCGACCTCGAGCTTCATCGAGGTGATGTCGTAGACGGCGCTGAGCATGCGGAAGTGCTCGGATTCCTCATCCTTGTTAGCGAGTTCGTCGAAGTGCCAGTAGTTGGAAAAAACGAGGAACTCGTAGCGCAGGTAATTGGCCCGTTCGATGTTCGCGTCGGAAAGGCGTCCGTCCTGGAAGTCGACATAGAGGCGGCGGGAGACGAGGGCGACGCGTTCGGCGAAGTCGAGTAGAGTGGCGCGGTAAAACAGGGCGATGATGGCCATCAGGTAGTAACGCGAGTCGAACATGCGATGGATGAGGAAGCCTTCGCTCAACTGGTGGTCATCGCAATCAAAGGTGCCGAAGCACATGGTGACGTTCGAGTAGCTGGTGAAGCCGTAAAGCGTGCCCTGATGAGCCCAGCGGCGGTAGACCTGCTGCTCCATCAGTCGCTTGGTGAAGCCGCGGGCATAGCGGTAATCGTCCCCGGCATGGTCGACGTAGAGGGCACGGGAAAACAGGATGTCATATTCCTCGGTTTTGTGGAAGTTCTCGGGCACACTCGCGGGGTCGAGGGCGAGGTAGGAATAGACGATGGCGCGTTCATCGAGGACGGGTTCGTATTCCTCGTGGCGGTAGTCGGCGAAATAAAGCAGAGAGGTGATGACTTCGGAGACCGGAGGGAGAAAGCCAATCATGGCGCTGTTCTCAAAGCCGGCTTCGATGACGTTGGTGCGGCCGTAGGGGGTTTCCACCGACAGGGTGACCTTCGAGGGGCTGCGGCCTTCGCGCAACTGACGGCCGGAGCTGGGATAAACCTTGCGCATCATTTCGTTGATCCAAAGCGCCTTGGATAGCGGAATGTCAAAGGCTTCGACGCCGATGGCAAGGATGCCGATACCATTGGCGAACAGGAAGAGGCGGAGGTCGGTGACCTCAAGCTCGGCCTCCCGTTCGCGGCGGTCCTCGGCGAGAAAGAAGAGCTTGTTTTCCTTGGAAAGGGGGATGTGATAGCAGCGCAGCAGGGCTTCGATTTCGTTGTCGCTCGCCCCGATGCCGGCCGTATCAAAAAAGATTCGGCGGACGAAGGGGTGAAAGAAAATCATGTCCTGGTAGGCGGGGGACTCCAGGTCGAATTGCGTGTAGGAAGCGCGTTCCCAGCGGCCGATCGAGGTGGCTACGGGAGAATCCTGAACGAGGTGGGAGTTGATCCAGTCGTCCAGGCCGTCAATCCAATAGCGGCCCTGCCAGATTTCTCCGTGACGCGCCAACACTTCTCCCCGGTCCACCGCGAAGGAGAACAGGAAATACGTATGGAGATGTTGGATGACAGGTTCCACGTTGAGCAGGTTTTGTACAATCGCAGTTCATGAGATCGACACTCGTCAAAAAGGACAAGTCGCGCCGTCACTTTATTGTACTGGCAGCGGGGGCAGTTGCCACCATTTCCGCCGAAGAACGGCGATTATTTGATGGAAAGACGCTCTCCGGCTGGCAGATCGTCGAGGGGCCGGAGACGGCCTTTTACGTGGACCAGGGCGAGGTAGTAGTGCACCCGGGGGCGAATTTTCCGACCTGGCTGCGAAGCCCGGAGCAGTACGAGAACTTCGACTGGAGCGGGGAAGTTTTCTTGAAGGGTTGGGCCAATGGGGGACTTTATTTCGCGGCGCCGCATCATGGGCCGCCGACGGAGTGCGGATTCAAGATCAACATCTTTCACAAACAGGATGATCCGCCGCTGGCGGAAAGCGTGGGGGCGGTCTTTCCGGTTGTGGCGCCCAAGGCGGTGACGGTGAAGGGCAAGGGAGAGTGGAATCAGTTCCGCATCCGGCTGGACTGGCCGCGGTTGGACGTGTGGTGGAACGGCACGCCCGTGCAGCAGCTGAATCTCGAGGAGCACAAGGAGTTGAAGTACCGGTTGCGGCGGGGTTTTTTAGGTATTGAAAGTCTGAGCTATCCGCTGCGCTACCGGAATTTCCGCTTGACGCGATTGCCGGATCAGGAGAAGTGGGAAGTGCTCTATGGGCGGCCGGAGGATCTGACGAAATTCACCCCGACGGAGGCGGCCAGTTGGGAAGCGATTGGCAATGTTTTGCGGGCGGATGGGCTTGGTTATCTGGTGAGCCGCAAGAAGTACCAGGATTTCGCACTGGAGTGTTATGTGCGGGCCAGCCGCCACTCGAACGGTGGCGTTTTATTTCGCGGCGGGCAGACGGGGGCGGAACCGCGCTATGAGATCCAGGTGCACGACGTGGAGGGAGCCGTGTATCCGACCGGTTCGCTTTATGGCTTGGAGCGGGCCCGGCCCTATCCGCGAATTGAGCCGGAGAAATGGTTTCTGTTCCAACTATTCGCCGAGGGACGGCACTGCGTTGTGCGAATCAATGGCGAGACGGTGGTGGACTGCCAGAAGCTGGACCGCGTGGAGCCGGGAACGATCCTGATCCAGGCGCACCAGAAGGGCAGTTGGATCGAGTACAAAGACCTGCGAATCAAAGCACGGAGCTGATGTCGAGCAGATAGAGTTGCCGGCCGAGCCCTTCGTGGGTTGAGTCGATGCAGACCTTGCGGCCATCGGGGGAAAAGCGGGGGTGCAGGTCGGTGCGCCATTCGCCGGTGTACTCCTTGGGGGAAAGCAGGCTGGCGAGCGGTACGCGGCGGGAAGTTGCGACCTCGAAGAGATAGAGGTGCTGGAGGCGATTGCGATCCGGGTAGGTATCGTTCAGGATCCAGCGGTTGCCGGGAAGATAGGAACAATGACCGTTGACGGTCATGATGTTCTCACCGACGATTTCGACCTGGTTCGTGTGGTCCTGGTAGAGGTAGAAACGGTCGGTGGGGCGCATGGGATGGCCGGCCCAGGCCAGGACGTGGCGCGGGTCACGCCAGATGAAATGGGAGGTGCGGCCGTGGGGGTCGAGGATGAAGAGATCCTTGCCGTTGGCGCCGGCGGTGAACATGCGAGTGGAGAAACCGGCGCCTTCCTTTTGGCCACGCCAGCGATGGAGAAAGATGAAGCGGCTGCCGTCCGGCGAGTACAGCAGGTGGTTGAACCAGTGTTTCGCTCCGGCCGAGTAGGGCTCGCGGGGCGCGATGGCGACGGCTTCAGAGAAGGGAATCAGCAGGCGCTGTTTACCGGAGCGGAGGTCAATGCGCCAGATACCGGCGGAATCGGGAGCGGGATGGGAGGCGTTGGGATCAGGAATACCGGCATGGCCATAACCAGGGCGGCAATCGTTGAGGCGGCGGAAGTCCGGGGCGATGGCCGAGCGGCCATCCGGGCTGAGGGTGTAGACCGGCGCGGGGATCGTTTCGGTCTTGCCCGTAGCGAGATCGAAAATGCGGCAAACGAACTGGTTGCCGTGCCGGTCGTTCCACAGGATGCGCGTGGCGGAACCGGGCAGCCACTGCAGCATGGCCCCCTGTTGCCAGTTCCAGGCGCGAGTGGAGCCGATGGTACGCCACTGGTTGGCCTCCCTGGTATCGATTACCCCAATGACGATCTCATCTTCAGCCCGGGGAGAGCGGTGCTCGAAGTTCACCCGCTGGCCGAGGAGGAAGCGCCCAGTGGGATCGAATTGCAGCTTGTCGTAGTAGCCGAACCAGTGGAAGCCGGGGGGATTGGTGATGCGCTTGACTTCGATCGACTGGGCGCGGAGGCCGAGGCTGGACAGCACCGGAAGGACATGGCGGCGACGCATGTTCACCAGCATACAGTTGCGGCCCGCGCGGCGGATGCACTAGTTTGGGTGAGTGATGGTCAGTATCCTTTTGTTAGCCACGTTGTCGCAGTCGCCGGTTCCGCTCTATCCGGCCAAAGGTGTGTTTGAAGATGCCCGGGACCGGCCGGAGCTGACCCCGTACCTGGCGGAGAGGGGCAAGGCGAGCGGTGCGGCGGTGGTGGTGTGCCCGGGAGGTGGCTATCAGAACCTGGCAATTGACCATGAAGGGGTGCAGATCGCGCGGTGGTTAAACTCGTTGGGGGTGCATGCGTTCGTGTTGAAGTATCGCCTGGGGCCGCGGCACAAACACCCGGCGATGCTCGATGACGTGAGCGAGGCGTTCCGGATGGTGCGGCGCCGGGCAGAGGAGTGGGGTGTGGACAGCAGGCGCGTGGGGGTGTGGGGCTTCAGCGCGGGCGGGCATCTGGCCTCGACGATTTCGACGCACTTCACTCCGGAGACGCGGCCCGATTTTTCCATCCTGAGTTATCCGGTGATCACCTGCACGGAGGAATGGAAACACAAGGGCTCGTGCCGGAATCTGCTCGGCTCCGAGCAGCCTGACGCGGAACTGGCCAAGCTGATGAGCAACGAGAAACAGGTTACGGCGCGGACGCCACCCACCTTTCTGTTTCACACGACGGACGATGCCGTGGTGCCGGTGGAGAACGCTCTTGCTTATTACGCCGCGCTGCGCAAGCATGGCGTCGAAGCCGAACTGCACATCTTTGAGCATGGGCGCCACGGAGTGGGGCTGGCGCCTGGAGATTGGGTGTTAAACAGTTGGGCCGATCTGTTGGCGAAGTGGCTGGTACGCCACGGGATTACAAAGTAGGCGCACCGAGAAAGAGAAACAGCCCGCTCTTGCCAGGGGCGGCGAAATCGAGGCGGCCATCGCCGTTCAAGTCGGCAACGGGCATCTGCATGCCGCCGCCGGTGCGCGTGGAGTAGTCGATGACGTGCTTGGTCCACTGGATCTTGCCGGAGGGCTCCTTAGCGAATTCAAACCAGTAGACACCGAGTGGCTCGCGCTCGCCGGGGTCACGGCCATTGTGAGCCATGTAGCGTTTGCCGGTCAGGAAGTCGAGCCTGCCGTCCTTGTTGAGGTCGATCATCTCGATGGCGTGGGGTTGTGACCAGGAATCATCGATCATGCGCATCTCAAAGGTGCCGCCGGTATTCTGTTCCAGCCAGAAGAAGCCGTAGTCGTGGGCATTGCCAGTGACGATGTCCATGCGGCCGTCGCCGTTGACATCGATGACGTGCATGAAGCTGAGGCTTTTGAGCGTGGGGAAGTCACGATGGAACTGCCAGGGGCCCTTGAGCGGATCGGCGGGCGCCTCCAGCCAGCCGAGGGGCGTGAGAATATCAGTGCGGCCATCTTTGTTGAGATCTCCCGAGCCGATGCCGTGGCCCATGTTGGCGGGGTGGGCGATGATCTTGTCCCACTTCGTGCCGGACCAGCGGTACCAGGCGGTTTCGGTGCGGCCGCCAAACTGGGGCAGGATTTCGCGGGCCTTGCCGTCGTTGTCGAGGTCAACCAGGAAGGCGAATTCGATCGGGCCGGCGGTGTCGATTACGTTCTCGATCCAGGCGCCGTTCCCCTTGCCGGGGTTCTTGTACCAGCTGAGTTTTTTCTGGAAGTAAGTGGCGGTGATGATATCGACATGACCGTCGCCATCGACGTCGAGAGGAAGGTCGGAGAAGGCATCGACGTAGTTATTGTCGAAGTTCAACTCGCGCCAGTGAGTCTTCTTCCAACTCGGGGCGGCGTACCAGTTTTCACCGGAGACAATGTCCAGCTTGCCGTCGCCGTTGATGTCGGCCAAGCAGGCTGTTTCGGCCGCGCCATTGTCGAGCATGGTCTTATTGAAATTCAATTCAGCCGGGCGCCGGCCCGCTTGAGCGAGCATGGCGGCGCAGAGAGGAAGGCAGAGCCATTTAGTGTTCATCAATTTTGCACTCCGGGAATTCGGCCAGGACCTGATTGCCCTTATAGCCGAGGTATTCAAGAAGACCGGGGCGGGAGGTGAAGTAGCCGTCGGCGGTCATGTTCTTCGTCAGGCGGAAAAACTTCTGTTGCAGTGTGTTGGTCTCGCCCCGGTCGACTTCGGCGCACAGAGGTTCGAGAAGGGCGAGTTGGTCTTTCTCTGGGAGAGTGAGAAAGTGGACGGAGGCAAGCCAGGCCAATCCTTCCGTGTAAGTCTGCTTGTGAATGGGGTTGTTGCGGACGACCAAGTCGATGTAATGGGGGACTTTGGCGGCGAGCGATCCCGGCAGGATCAGTTCCGTGAGACGGGACAAGGCGGCGAACTGGTCTTTATTGAAGAACTGGGGCGGGCCGGGATCAGCCGAGCGGCCCGGCTCATGATGTTCGTGCTGGCCGTACAATTCATCGCCGGCGAAGGGAAAGGCGCACTGCACGCCAATAGCGCCGATGATCTTGATGGTTTCGCGCCGGTTGTCACCGAAGACATTTTGCGACATTAGAGATTTCCTTTCCGTGCTTGCTCAATGAGGTGGGCGGCGGTGCGGGCCGAGAGAGCCATGAAGGTGTGAGTGGGGTTTTTCTCCGAGCCCGAGGGCAGGATATTCCCGCCGAGCGTGTAGAGGTTGGCAACGTCATGAGTGCGGCCGTAGCTGTCGGTGACGCTCTTGCGAGGATCCTTGCCCATGATGGTGCCGCCGATTTCATGGTTGGGACGGGGTTCTGTGTAGACCTGATGGATCTCGGCGCCGGCGGCCTCGAGAATGGCGCGGGACTGCTGTTGCATGTCGCGGAAGATGCGCATGTCGTTCGCGTTCCAGTAGAGAAAGCGCCGGACTTCAGGAAGTCCGAATTTGTCCTTCTTGCCGGGATCGAGATCGATATAGCTCTTGTCGTCGGGCATTTTTTCTCCGTAAGGGGAGAAGACGAAATAGGAGGGATAGCGGTCCTTGACGGACTGTTTATAGGCGGCGCCCATGCCCGGCAGGGCGCGGGCCCAACCGACGCTGCGGCGGTTTTGGTAGTTGAATTGGGCGCCCCAGGAGCGGGCGTAATCGCGCTTGCGCTGGTGCATGAAGCTGGGCAGATAGGCGTGATCGAGAAAACCCTCGTCGTTGGTGATGGGCTTGCCAATGAGCTTAGTCAGGAAGGCTTCGACGCCGCCGGTAAAGTGGGGCATGAAGTCCTTGCCAACGCGGCCGGAGGAATTCGCGAGGCCATTGGGGTAGCGGTTGGAGCGGGCCTGCAGCAGCAGCGCGACGTTTTGCACGCAGGCCGCCGCGAGGATGACCACCTTGCCGTGCACTTCGCCGGGGGCGAGCGTCGTGCGGTTCAAAAACTTGACGCCCGTGACGCGATTTTCGGAATTGACCGGGATGTCGTAGACCACGCTGTCAAGCTGAAGCGTAATTTTGCCTGTCTTCATCAGCGGGCGCATGTGTCCATCCCAGGAGTTGTACTTCGCGGCCACGTCACAGCCGGCCATGCAGTTTCCGCAGTAATGGCAAGCGGGCCGGCCGAATTTTGGCCGGGTGAGAGTGGACTTACGGACGTGGATCACTTTGTGGCCGAGCTTGGCGGCGCCCCGTTGAATGAGGATGTCGGAGCACTTCATGGGCGCGGGCGGCAGGAAGAGGCCATCGGGCAGATCTTCAAGGCCGTCGAGGTTGCCGCAGACGCCCACCTCGCGCTCGATGGTCTCGTACCAGGGAGCGAGGTCCTTGTACGAGATGGGCCAATCGTAGCCGGCGCCATCCCGCGTGTAGCCTTCGAAATCACGCGGGCCGAAACGCCAGGCAACCGCGTTCCAGAGCATCGACTTGCCGCCGAGACCGCGAGAGCGCTCCGTATCGAATCCAGGCTTGTTATTGCGCATTTTTGGAATGCCCCGATTGGGAAAATCGTAGGGCATGGCGTGTGTGTTGAAGTCGGTCCGTGTCTCGATTTTGGGCCCACCTTCGACCACGCAGACATTCACTCCCGCCCGGGCCAGATGCGCGGCCGCCGTGCCACCGCAGGCTCCCGAGCCGACAATCACTACATCAAAAACTTCCTTGGCCATACTGGAGTAACATCCTATCGCAGTGACGTAGCAATTTGACCTCGACTGGCGGCGAGGCCGGTTTACGGCGCGGTAATCATGAAACAATACCGGGTGGGCAATGAGAAAGCTTCTTGCGAGGATTGAGTTTTGAGTTCGCGGCAGATGACGTGGGGCGTGTTGGCTGCCCTGGGGCTAATGTTGCTCTATGGCTGCTATCTCGTGCTGGCGCCGTTTTTCAGTGAGATCTTTCTCGCTGTGGTGCTAGCGATCGTGTTTTATCCCGCTTACGCATGGTTGCTCATGCGCACGCGCCGTCCGACGCTATCGGCCTGGATTTGCACGCTGGCGAGCGGCGCCCTGTTTCTGTTGCCGGTCACGGTGTTGGCCGTGGTCATCACCCAGGAGGCGCGCGGGCTTGTTGACGTGCTCAACGAAGCGCGCACCAATCCGGCCGGGCTGGAATGGCTCGACCGGCTGCTGGGTAGCGTGGGCGCCAAGGCGGGCATGGAACCGGAGGCGCTGAAGGAAATGATCCGGGTGCGGCTGGGAGCGCTGGGAGCGGGCCTGTTGACCGGGCTGGGTAAAAGCTTGCAGGGGCTGGGAAGTTGGCTGTTTTCAAGCATTGTCACGTTGACAACGATGTTCTTTTTATTTCGCGGCGGAGCCGGGCTGCTCGAAGAGAGCAAGCATTGGGTCCCCTTGCCGGGGGCAATGATGGATGGGTTATTCGCCGAAGTGAAGACTCTGATGTTCGCCAATGTTTACGGCGTGGTGGCAGTCGGAGCGGCGCAGGGGGCCTTGACCGGCCTCGGCTTCTGGTTCAGCGGCCTGCCGTCGCCGGTGTTTTGGGGGGCGATCGCGGCTTTGCTGAGCATTCTGCCGCTGTTGGGAGCGGGTCTGATTTGGATGCCAGGCGTGCTTTATCTCCTGGCGGCCGGGCAGATCCGGCCGGCGGTGATTCTGCTGGTGTGGGGCCTATTGGTGGTGAGCATGGCGGATAATGTGATCCGGCCGATTGTACTGAGTGAACAGGCACGGATGAATACCGCGGTGATGTTTTTTGCACTGCTGGGCGGAATCGATGCATTCGGATTGGTGGGGCTTTTCGCGGGTCCCCTGGTGTTTTCCATGGCGATCGCCGTCATTAAACTGCTGCGTGAACAGGTTCGCGGCACGAAACTTGCAATGGAGGCTTTAGAGTTATGAAGAAGATGAGCAGGCTAGGGTGGATGGCTTTGATAACCATCGTTCCTTTGTGCGGGCAGGTGGCCTACATCGGCACCTACACAAAGCCTGGCGGCAGCAAGGGAATTTACCGCGTTCAACTGAACGCTGCAACCGGGTTGCTGTCGGAGCCGGAACTGGCGGCGGAAAGCGAAAATCCTTCTTTTCTTGCCATTGCCAGGGGGGGCAGGTTTCTTTATGCCGTTAACGAAATCAACAATGGGAATGTGAGTTCCTTCGCCATCGAGGCATCGGGCAAGCTCCGCTTGTTGAATCAAGTGAAAGCCAAGGGCGATGCTCCGTGTCACTTGAACCTGGACCAAACGGGAAAGTGGCTGGCCGTGGCGAATTACACAAGTGGGTCAGCGTCGGTGTTGCCGGTCAAGCCCGATGGCAGCCTTGGTGAGGCTGTGGCCATGGTGCAACATAAAGGCAAAAGCGTAGACCCGCGCCGTCAGCAAGGGCCGCATGCACACTCTGTCAATTTTTCGGCGGACAACAAGTATCTGTTTGTCGCGGATCTGGGACTCGATCAAGTAAAGATCTACAGCTTTGACGCGACGACGGGGGCCCTTGCGGAGAAAGCGCAACTGGAGACTCCGAAGGGGGGTGGTCCGCGGCATCTGGCGCTTGGCAACGGCGGGTTGGTGTACGTGTTGAACGAGATGGGTTCGAGTGTCAGCGTGTTCCGGTGGAAAGGTGAAGCGAAGGTGGAGGCATTGCGGACCGTGTCCTCGCTGCCTGCGGGCATGAAGGACGAGCGCAACTCCGGGGCTGAAGTTGTGCTGCATCCGAGCGGGAAGTTGCTGATCAGCTCCAATCGCGGGCACGATAGTTTGGCCTTGTACCGGCCGGATGGGGCCGGAGGCTTGGAAGCACTGGGTCAGCAAACTCTCGGCGGGAGGGTGCCGCGCGGTTTCGTGTTGAGTCCGGATGGCCGGTATGTCGTGGCGGGCGGCCAGAATTCTGATCAGCTCTTTTCGTTTCGCGTGGATTTAGGGGAGGGAAAGTTGATTCCGATGGGCTCGCCGGTGAGGGTGGGAAGTCCGGTTTGCGTTCGATTCGTAAGGTAGAGAGAAATGAATAGAAGAGCGATTTTGTATTCGATGCTCGGGCTCGCTCCGGTGGCGAAGGCATGGCAGGAAAGCGGCGGAGCGGCGATTCCGGCAACGCTGGGTGAAGCCGTAGCCATGGGGCTGCCGCGATTTTTCACGGCTGCCGAATTTGCGGTCTTTGCTGAGTTGGGGGCGGCTTTGATCCCCGCCTATGACGGACGTCCGGGGGCAATTGAGGCCGAGGCTGCCGAGTTCCTCGACTTTCTTCTGGGGCAGAGCCCAGCGGACGCGCAGACTTTGTACAAACAAGGCCTTGCCACTTTTCAGCTCCGGCGAAAGGCTGGCATGGCGGCGGCGCTCGAAGAGTTATCAAAGCCTTGGAGCTACGCGGGGCCCAAGACGGCTTACGGAAAGTTTCTCGCCGCGGCCAAGGTGGCCTTCTATCAGGCGACGGTGAATTCACGTCAGTGGGCCGAGGCTATGTCGGCGCGCAGCCGCGCGGCGGCGGGTGTGGGCAGCTACTGGCTGCCGGTGGAGTAGCGACGAACCATGGCAAAAACGGAATACGATGTACTGATCATTGGGAGCGGCGCCAGCGGGGGCATGGCCGCGCACACGCTGACCAAACTCGGCGTCAAGTGTTTGATGCTCGATGCCGGCCCGCTCATCGACCCTGACAGGCAGCGCGTCCTGAAGCCGGTCGCCGATCTGCCGTATCGCGGATTTGGCAAGCCTGGACGTTTTCCTCACGTCACCCAGGCCAATGAGTTCAACGCGAACATGTGGGCCGATGAGAAGCTCAATCCCTACACTTATGATCCGGCGGACCCTTATTATTGGGTACGCATCCGGCTCGTTGGCGGAAAGACGCTGGCCTGGGGCCGGGCTTCGTGGCGGCTCAGCAACTATGAATTCAAGTGCAAAGACCACGATGGCTTCGGTGAGAACTGGCCGATATCGTATGACGATCTGGCCCCGTTCTATGACCGCGTCGAGCCCATGTTCCGCGTCAGCGGGCGCAAGGAGGGCTTCGAGCAGATACCCGATGGCGTGTTTCTGCCCGATGAATCGCGCGACAGCGAAACGGTAACGCGCTTTCTCGCCACCTGCCGCAAGCACGGCGTGCCGACAACGAAGCAACGCCGCAGCACGGGTACGCTGGCCAGCAGCTTGAACTTGTTGTTGCCCGATGCGCTGGCGACGGGCAATCTGACGCTGGTTCCGAATGCTGTCGTGCGCGAAATCACGAAGGACCGCAAGACCGGCCGGGCTACGGGGGCGCATTTCATCGATCGTGTAAGCAAACGCGAGTTTGAGGTAAAGGCCAAGGCCGTGGTGCTCGGCGCTTCGTGCCTTGAGTCAACCCGGATTCTGCTCAACAGCGGCCTGGCGAATTCGAGCGGCGTGCTGGGGCACTATCTGTTTGATCAGTTCTATGTCAAGAACGTGGTGCAGGCGGTGGTGCCGGAAGCGAAAGCGGGCAAGGGCGGCCGGAACCGGATCGGCGGTGGCGGCTATGTTCCGCGCTTTCGTAATCTCAAGGAAAAATCGAAGGACTTTATCCGCGGCTATGCCTACGACTTTGGCAGCGGCAACAGTCCGGGCCCGCAATACTTTTCGAGCTACGGCGAAAAGTTGTGGAAGGATCTGGCCGAGACGCAGGGGGCGGGTTTCTCTCTGACCACGATGGGGGAAGTGTTGCCGCGCTATGAGAGCGCCGTGCGGATCAATCGCCAGAAAACCGACCACTGGGGCATACCCGTTTTGCATATCAACCAGAAGTACACGGCCAACGAGACAGCGATGGCCAAGGATTCGATGCAAACGGCTGAGGAGCTCTGCCGGGAGTCCGGCTTCGAGATCCTGTCTAAGCACTGGGAGTTTGTGCCGCCGGGGGAAAGCATACACGAACTCGGTACCTGCCGCATGGGGGCGAATCCGAAGACGAGCGTGCTCAACGGCTATAACCAAGCCCATGATGTGAGGAATCTCTTTGTCGTCGACGGCAGTGCGTTCGTAAGCGGTGGGGCGCAGAATCCGACGCTGACGATTCTTGCCCTCGCCCTGCGCGCCAGCGAGTATCTGGTGGGAGAATCAAGGAAGGGCAACCTATGAAGTATCTTGCCGTTCTGCTGGGCTGTGTTTTGCTTTGGGCGGGGGAGGGGCCAAAGCAGCCTCTGGCCTTCAGCCACAAGCAACACGCCGGCACTTTGAATCTGAAGTGCGCCACCTGCCATGTCAATCCGGCTCCGGGGGAAATGATGACCTTTCCGGCCGAGGCGAAATGCATGGGCTGCCATCAGGTGATCAAGAAAGACTCCGAAGAAATCCAGAAGCTCGCGCGGTTCTTTCAGGAAAAGAAGCGTGTGCCGTGGGTGCGGGTCTACCAGGTGCCGACCTTCGTTTACTGGAGTCATAAGTCGCACTCCGATGCCGGATTGACATGCGAGAAGTGCCATGGAGAGGTGGTGGGACTGGAGGTAATGGCGAAGGTGAAGGACTTGTCGATGGGCTCCTGCATGGATTGTCACCGTCAGATGAAGGTCTCCAACGACTGCACCTTCTGCCACGACAAGGTGCACTAGCGGTAGCGAACACGCTCGAAGAACAAGCCCGCCGCCGGCGCGGTCCAGGCAGCGACATCGAGCCGTGGATCCTGCTTGGCGGCAAGCAATAGCGCCACGTCGGCTGGGGAAATCTGCTGCGTACCCAGGCGTACCAGCACCCCCATCAGACGCCGGACCATGCGCCAGAGAAAGTGTGAGGCGGCGATGCGAAACAGAACGTGGTCTTCTATAACGCTCAACTCGGACCGATGGACGACCACAATTGAAGACTCGCGGGGGCGGGCCGGGTCGGGCGCTTGGAAGCAGCGGAAATCATGGCGGCCCACGAAGGTAAGCGCGGCGGATTGCATGAGATCAATGTCAAGCGGCTCCTTAACCCACCAGACATACTTCTTCTCGAAGGCCAGCTTGCGGGTGGCGATTTGATAGACGTACTCGCGCTCGATGGCGTCGTGCCGGGCATGAAAGGCAAGAGGAGCTTGGGAAATACGGCGGAGGGCAATTTCGGCGGGTAGCCTCTGATTGATCGACTGGAGGAGTTGTTCCGGCCGCGGCGGCCGGGGCGAGAAGAACTTCAGATGGGCGACCTGGCCACGGGCATGGACTCCGGCGTCGGTGCGTCCGGCTCCGGCCATCTCGACGGGAACGCCCAGTACAGCTTCGGTTGCCAGCCGCAGTTCGCCCATCACGGTGCGGGCATTGCGCTGCTCGGCCCAGCCGCTGTACTTGCTGCCATCGTATTCGAGATCGAGCCGTAGGCAACAATTCGGCCCGGATTGTTTCAGTTTTCCGCGAACGTGTTGCAAGCGGAAACCTTACCGGATTCAAAGCCGCGGCCGAACCACTCCTTGCGCTGGGCTGAGGATCCGTGAGTGAAACTTTCGGGGCGGATTCGGCCGGTGGTCCTCTGCTGGATGTGGTCGTCGCCGACGGCGGCCGCGGCGCGCAAGGCCTCGTCGACGTCACCGGCCTCGAGTAGGCCCCGCTGACCGGTCGAATGAGCCCAGACTCCCGCAAAGCAGTCCGCCTGCAGCTCCATGAGGACGCTGAGTTGTTTCTGCGCCCGCGGATTGCGTTCCTGGGCGAGGCGCACTTTTCGCTCGATCCCGAGAACGTTCTGCAGATGGTGGCCGAGTTCGTGCGCGATGACATAGGCTTGCGCAAAATCCCCGGGGGCGCCGAACTTGCGCTTCAATTCGTCATAGAAATTGAGGTCGATGTAGACGCGCTCATCGGCCGGGCAGTAGAACGGCCCCATCGCACCTTGTGCATCCCCGCAGCCGCTGCGCACGTAATCGCGAAAAACGACCAGCTTCGACTTGCGGTACGACACACCCTGTTGTTCAGGAAGGATCTTGGTCCAGGTGTTTTGCGCATCGTCGAGAACGAAGCCGACAAAGCGCTTGAGTGTCTCCTCCTCGGGGGAACTCACGCGGGGCTCGCGGCGGGCGGCCACTGGCAGGGAAGAGCCTCCGCCGAGGCCGAGAAAGGGGCTGATGAGGTCGACCTTGAATACAAAGCTGAGCACGCCGAGAACAACGAGACCGCCCAATCCAACGCGCATCCCACCGAAGCCGCCGCCAAAACCGAGCGCACTCCCACCGCTGCTCTCTCCGCGGCGGTCTTCAATATCTTCGCTTTCGTGACTTTGGTCCCAACGCATGAATAAACTCTCCCCCTTTCATGCTAATTCATCAGCCGCATTAGCGGCCCTTCGGGAGGGAGCGCGCGTCGTTGATATGCTGTAACAGCTATGTCGAATGCATTTCCCAAGCTGCATAATGCCATGTGGCCCGGCCTGGTGGGCAAAGGGCCTGATTCCGAGCCGCCAATCGATCTGGATACGATGCTCGATCTGACGGCGAAAGCCGGAGTAAACGGGGTTCGCTTTGATGGCGTGGACCTGTTTTTGTTCGAACCGCATACGAGCATTGACGCCGATGAGGCTGCCATCCAAGCCTTGGCCGACAAGATCGCTGCCAAGGGTTTCCAGGTCGGCAGCGTCGTCGCGCCTGTGTGGCCGCCTACCGGAGGCGGTTCCGCTATGGGGAGCGAGGAGGAAAGGGCAGCCTTTCTTTCGAGCGTTCGCAAGGCTTGCCACATTGCTTCGCGGTTGCGGGCGATTGGAATTCGGCCCTATGGCATTGTGCGTATCGATTCAGCTTGCTCGCCCCACGATTGGGCGCAAGATCCCGAAGGCAATCAGAAGAAGATCGCCGCTACGTTTAAGGAAGCCGCGCGCATCGCCCGCGATCATGGGGAGAGGTTGGCGGCCGAAGGCGAGATTTGCTGGGGCGGGATGCACTCCTGGAAATACATGCAACAGTTGCTTGAGCTGACCGCTGAGCCGGAGACGGTGGGATTCCAGGCCGACATGGCCCACACGCTGCTGTACACGATGGGTTACAACGCGCCGGAGCATCGCATTCTTCCCGA
This sequence comes from Bryobacter sp. CoA8 C33, assembly GCA_019931185.1. Lineage (GTDB taxonomy): Bacteria > Acidobacteriota > Terriglobia > Bryobacterales > Bryobacteraceae > Bryobacter. Next base: position 30,669 of record JAINDK010000015.1, on the reverse strand, counting down.
GGGCTATGACTGGGCTGACCGTGCCGTGCTCGATGCTGCCCTCAAACAGATGACGGACGTGCTGCGGCCCTGGACCTTCGACTTCCATGTGGCGCAGAACGACGCGACCGTGAAAGGCTCGGGCTCGCATGACAAGACGGGCCGGCACTGTCTGCCGACTGACGCCAATGGCAAGCTCAACGTGGCGCGCGACGCGGGCTACTGGTTGCGCGACGGTCAAGGGAACCTCACCCGGAAGTTTCAGCACATTTGCTGGGACGGCTGTATGTTCACCAACGAGACGCTGTTGAAGCAGGAAACCTGGAACAGCATTCTGGCGGCGATGATTTCGGTGCGCGAGGCGCACGGCTGGACGGAGTAAGCAAACCATGGCAAAAAAGAAACTGAATTTGGGAATGATCGGGTACGGCTTCATGGGCCGTGCTCATTCGAATGCGTTTCGCAAGGTGGGGAATTTCTTCCCGCTGGAACATGAAATCGTGCTCAAGGCCGCCTGCGCCCGCTCCGAGGACAAGGCGCGGGCCTTTGCCGCCAATTGGGGTTATGAGTCGATAGAGACCGATTGGCGCAAGCTGGTCGATCGGCCGGACATCGACGTGATCGACATTGCGAGCCCCAACGATACTCACCGGGAAATCGCGCTGGCCGCCGCGGCCGCGGGCAAGATGATCCTGTGCGAAAAGCCGCTGGGCCGCAATTCCGCCGAGAGTGAAGAAATGGTGGCCGCCGTCGAGAAGGCGGGTGTGGCGAACATGGTTTGGTACAACTACCGCCGCGTGCCCGCCGTGACCATGGCCAAGCAACTGGTCGAGGAAGGCCGCCTCGGCCGCATCTTCCACTACCGCGCCAAGTTCCTCCAGGATTGGACGATCAACGCCGACCTGCCGCAGGGCGGCGCCGCGCTGTGGCGGCTGGATGTGAACGTGGCGGGTTCCGGCGTGACCGGAGACTTGCTGGCGCATTGCATCGATACGGCGATCTGGCTGAACGGCCCCATCGTCGAGGTCTCGGCGATGACGGAGACCTTCGTCAAGGAGCGCATGCACAACCTCACCGGCAAGGTGGAGAAGGTAGGCATCGATGATGCCAGCCTGTTCCTGGCTCGCTTCGCCAACGGATCACTGGCAACGTTTGAGGCCACGCGCTATGCCCGCGGACACAAGGCGCTGTACACCCTCGAGATGAACGGCGAGAAGGCTTCAGTGTTTTGGGATCTGCACGACCTGCACCGGCTGCAATACTTCGATCACGCCGATGAGGGCCGTCTGCGCGGCTGGAAGTCGATTCACATCACCGACGGCGACCAACCCTATATGAAGAACTGGTGGGTGCCCGGCCTGCAAATCGGCTACGAGCACAGCTTCGTGCATCAGGTGGCGGACTTTGTCGCTGGGCTTGAATCGGGCCAGCCGGCGGGGCCGAATTTCCGCGATGCGCTGCAAACCGACTATGTCACCGACGCGGTTCTCGCGAGCGCGCGCGAACGCTCCTGGAAGACCGTGAAACAGGGCTAGCCGCGTGGCGGCTACTCTGCTTTCTTTGCCGTAAATTCATTAATCCAGTCGAGAAAGCTCTGGTACCAGAGCAGACTGTTTTGTGGCTTCAGGATCCAGTGCCCTTCATCCGGGAAAAGAACCAGCTTGGAGGGCACTTTCATCATTTGCAGGCCGGTGAAGAGTTGCAGGCCCTGTCCGGCGGGGACACGGTAATCGAGCTCGCCATGCAGCACCAGAGTTGGCGTCTTGAACTCCTTGACGAAGTAGCTGGGGCTGAACTTGGCATATGTTTCCGGCTGATCCCAAGGCATCCCCTTGAATTCCCAGTTCACAAACCAGAGTTCCTCGGTTTCCCCGGCCATCGAGCGCAGATCGAAGACGCCCGCATGGCTCACCAGAGCCTGGAAGCGCTTGCTGCGGCCAAGGATCCAATTCACCATGTAGCCGCCAAAGCTGCCACCGGCGGCGGCAAAGCGGCCTTTGTCGGCCCAAGGTTCCGTTTCGATCTTGTCGACGACGGCCATGATGTCGTCATAGACTTTACCGCCCCAATCGTCGGAAACCTCGTCGGTGAATTTCTGTCCGTAACCGGTTGAGCCGCGGGGGTTAGGCATGACTACGACATAGCCAGCCGCGGCGAAAACATGAGGATTCCAGCGATAGCTCCAACTCTGGCCCCAGGCACCCTGTGGGCCGCCATGAATCAGAAACAGAACAGGATACTTCTTCTTCGGGTCGAAGCCGGAAGGTTTGAGAAGAAAGCTGTGCACCCGTGCTTTTTCCGCACCCTCGCTATAAATCTCCTCGAGCGCGGGAATCTCGAAGCTTTCGAGTAGTTTTTCGTTGAGCCGTGTCAAGGGAACAGGCGTCGAGCGGGACGCGGTCTTGAAAATCTCGACCGGCCGCGAGCCGGAATGCTCGCTGTAGATCATCACTCGCCCGTCCGGTGTGAACTGAACGTCGTCGATGTGCGAGGCGCCGCTGACCACGGTTTGCGATCCGCCTCCGGCGACCGGAGTCAACTGAAGGGTTTGCCGTCCGCGGTCTTCGATGGTGTAGAACAGCCGCTTCGAATCGGCCGACCAGGTAATCGACTGCACCGCTCGGTCCAGGGCCTCGGTGAGAATCGTGGCCGTGCCGGTGGCCCGTTCCATGACCACGAGCCGCCACTTGTCGCTCTCAAAGCCGGCGCGCGCCTGGGCGCGGTAAGCCAGATAGCGCCCATCGGGAGAGTACACCGGAGAAACGTCGGCGGCGTTATTCACGGTAATCTTCTTTGCTTCGCCACCGGCCATGGGGACGACAAAGAGATCGTGGTTGGTCGACAGCGCCGGGGTCTCATCGAGATTGGCGACATAGCAGAGCTCACCGCCATCGGGGGAAATCGCATAATCGTCGGGCCCGCCTAGGGAAAAGGGCGGCACATCGCGGGGGCCGGGTGTCAGATCACGCGGTTTGCCGCCCTCAATTGGAACCGTGAACAGATGGTTGCGGCGGAGGGATTGGTATTCGGTCCAATGCCGGTAGAGAAGGCCGGTATAGACGCGAGCTTTCGATTTGGCGGCGGCCTCGGCCTCGATCCGCTTCTTGTTGCAGGCATCGTCGGGGCAATCCGGGTAGACGCTCGATTGAAAGACGATGCTCTTGCCGTCCGGGCTGATGAGATGCCCCCCCGCCTCGGTGCTAAGCGAAGTGATCTGCCGCGGGGAACTGCCGTCGGCGTTCATCACCCACACCTGCGGGCTGCCGCCGCGATTGGAAATCCAGAAGATTCTCTTCGAGTCCACCGACCAGCGGGGCCTTTCGTTTACCGTTCCCTCAGCCGTAATTGCCTTCGGTTCGCCGCCCTCGAGCGGCACGGTGAAGATCTGGCGTGTGGAGGAGTTCCTCTCCACGTCAAAGCGGCGCACGGTGAAGGCTACTGTCTTGCCGTCGGGAGACAGAGCAGGCTCGCTGATCCGGGCGATCTTCCAGAGATCAGGGGCCGAGAGCATCTTCTTTTGCGCAAACAAAGCCGGGCCCGCGGCCAGGAGTACAACGGCGAGGAAACGACGCATCAACCTCATTCTAAGCCCATGCTAAAGTGAAAAATTACACAATGATCCGGGCTTATCGCGGCATGACGCCGAAGATTGCCTCGTCCTGCTACATTGACCCCAGCGCACAAGTGATCGGTAACGTCGTGATCGGCGAACGCTCCAGCGTCTGGCCCTTGGTCACGATTCGGGGCGATGTGCATTTCATTCAGATCGGGGAAGAAACCAATGTTCAGGACAACAGCGTCCTGCACGTGGAAGCGTCCGATTTTCCCTTGGTCCTGGGTGACCGTGTCACCGTCGGCCATCAGGTTTGCCTGCACGGTTGCACCGTCGAGGATGACGCCCTGATCGGCATCGGCGCGATTGTGCTCAACGGCGCGCGGATTGGCCGCGGGGCGATCGTTGCCGCGGGCACTCTGGTGCCGGAAGGCATGGAAATCCCGGCCGGAATGCTGGCCATGGGGGTGCCGGCAAAGCTGCGGCGGGCCGTCACGCCGGAAGAAGCCGAGCGCTTCCGTGTCAACGCTCAGCACTATGTCGAGGCCCGGGGCATTTACCGGGAGGAGCCGGCATGATCCGCGCGGTCAAGGGTACGCGCGACATCCTGCCCCCGGCCATCAGCGTCTGGAACCATGTCGAGGAAGTAGCGCGCCATACCTTCCGCGCCTACAACTATCAGGAAATCCGCACCCCAATCTTTGAAGAAACCGCTCTCTTCGCCCGCGGTGTCGGTGAGGAAACCGACATCGTCACCAAGGAGATGTATACCTTCAAGGATCGTGATGAGGCCAGCCTGACGTTGCGCCCGGAGAACACCGCAAGCGTCATTCGCGCCTACATCGAGCACCGGCTCGATCAAATACCGGGCCTGCAAAAATTGTTCTACATCGGGCCGATGTTCCGCCGCGAACGTCCGCAAAAAGGCCGTTACCGCCAGTTTTCTCAAATCGGAGCCGAAGTGATCGGCTCGGACTCGCCGGCTGTCGACGCGGAAGTGATCGAGATGGTCTGCACGCTGCTTGATGCCTGCGGCGTCAACGGCTACAAGCTGATGATCAACAGCGTCGGCACGCCCTTGTCGCGGCCCCGTTTCGTGGCCGCCATTCATAAGCAACTCGATCCCGTGCGGGACTGGTTGAGCGCCGATTCGCAGCGGCGGCTCGAGACGAACCCGCTGCGAATTCTCGACTCCAAGGCCCCCGAGGATCAGCCTCACATCGAGGCGCTGCCTTCGATCCACGATTACCTCGATGAAGACTCCCGCGATCATTTCGCCCGTGTCCGGCAGTATTTGGAGGACCGCGGTATCGCCTACAGCGTCAATCCGCGCATGGTGCGCGGCCTTGATTACTACACTCGCACCACGTTCGAAATCGTGCATGAAGGAGCGCTTGGGGCGCAAAACTCCGTGCTCGGCGGCGGCCGCTACGATGGCCTGGCCGAAAGCCTCGGCAGCCGCGTGCCGGCCCCGGGCATCGGCTTTTCGATCGGCGAAGATCGTCTGGTGATGACCGTCGAGCAAGCCAATCCCGGCCGCTTCGGCCATAGCCTCGATCTCTTTATCGCTCCCATGGACGAAGACAGCTTCCGTCACGCTAGCCTGATCGCGCGCCAGCTGCGGCAGGCCGGCCTCGTCGTCGAACTGAACCCGGCTGGGAAACTCAAGCGGGCCATGGAACTGGCCAGCAAATTGGGGGCGCGCTTTGCCCTTCTGGTGGGCGAAAACGAAATCGCTCAGGGTAAGTACAGTCTCAAGAACATGGCCACGGGTGATCAGACTCCGGTGGCAAAGGACGATCTCAAGAAACACATATGTCAGAAGCCGTAACGCTCGATTTCCTCGGAGACCTCAAGCGCACCCATGATTGTGGGTCTATCCGTCTGGCGCACGAAGGCCAGCGCGTCCTGCTCATGGGCTGGGTGCACCGCCGCCGCGATCTGGGCGCGTTGATCTTTATCCATTTGCGGGACCGCGCCGGTGTCTCCCAGTGTGTTTTCCGTATCGAGGAAAACGCCGCGGTCCACGCTCGCGCCGAGCAGATCCGCCCCGAGTACGTGGTGGCTGTCGAAGGCGTGGTGGAGAAACGCAGCGCCGACACGATCAACCCGGCCATCCCCACCGGCGAGGTGGAGGTGGTCGTCGATCAGCTTTGGATTCTCAATGAGTCGAAGCCCGCGCCCTTCCCCATGGAGGAAGAGGGCAATGTCAGCGAAGAAGCGCGTCTTAAGTATCGCTTCGTCGACCTGCGCCGCCCGCGCATGCAGCACAACATTATGCTGCGCTCCAAGATCGCCCTAGAGGCCCGCAAGGCCATGTACGACATGGGCTTTCTCGAAATCGAAACCCCCTTCATGACAAAATCGACGCCCGAAGGTTCGCGCGATTTTCTCGTGCCGTCGCGAATGTCCCCGGGCAGCTTTTACGCGCTTCCGCAAAGCCCGCAAATCTTCAAGCAGTTGCTGATGGTCTCCGGCTTCGACCGCTACTTTCAGATCGTGCGTTGCTTCCGCGATGAAGACCTGCGCGCCGACCGGCAGCCGGAGTTCACCCAGATCGATATCGAAATGAGTTTTCCCCAACAGGAGACGATCTTCGAGACCGTGGAGCGCCTGGTCGTGGCGATCTTTTCGGCGGCCGGATGTTCGATCGAAGCTCCCTTCCTGCGCTTGACTTATCAGCAGGCAATCGAACGGTACGGCATTGACAAGCCCGATTTGCGAGTACCGCCGATGGTGGATGTGACGGATCTTTTCGCGGGCCAGGGCCTTGGCACGGAAGGGTTGCCGATGCTGGCTGTTCGTATTCCCAACCTGCAGTTGTCCCGCAAGGAGCGGGATGATGTCAAAGCTTTCGGCGTCGAGAAGGGACTGCGCGTGCTGGACGATCTCAAGCGTCTCGAGCGCGACATGCCCGAGGCAATGGCTCAAGTCAAGGCACGCACAGGGGCCACTGAAGAAGACACGCTGATGATCGGGGCTTGGCCGAGCGAACCCTCCGGCCACCGTCCCGAAGAAACCGTCTATCTCGCCGCCGGACAGTTACGCCTCCATCTCGCGCAGAAATTCAACGATCGCCATAAACTGCTTGACCCCAAGGATCTTCGCCTGTTGTGGGTGACCGATTTTCCGATGTTCGAATGGGACGCCGAGGAGCACCGTTGGCAGGCCGCTCACCATCCCTTCACCTCGCCCTTCGAGCAGGACATCCCCTTGCTCGAAACCAATCCCGCGCGCGTTCGCTCGAAGGCATATGACCTCGTCATCAGTGGTGTCGAGATCGCATCCGGCTCGATCCGTATTCATCGCCGCGATGTCCAGTCCAAGATCTTTTCGGCCATCGGGTTTTCCATGGAGGAGGCCAAGGAGCGTTTCGGCTTCCTGCTGGACGCTCTCGAGTACGGTGCGCCGCCCCACGGTGGCATCGCCCTTGGTTTCGACCGCTTGGTGATGATGCTCGCCGGAGAAACTTCGATCCGCGACGTCATCCCCTTCCCGAAAACCAGCAAGGGTACCGACCTCATGTGCGATGCCCCTAGCCCCGTGCCCGACAAGAACCTGCGGGAACTCGGAGTGCAACTTCGGGTTAAGGTCTAGTTGATGTTTGCCGCCGGAGCTCTGCTGCTTCTCATGTCACTCGAGCTCGAGTCCTATCGCTGGCGGAAGCGCATCCTGCTGCAGCTAGGCGGTGCTCCTCCCCAAGGCGCCCTCCCCCCGGGCTACTCGGAGCGTGATCTGATCCGCCTTCACGCCGAAGACCCGGCCCTGGCCCGCCGTCTCGCTGTCTTCGAACAACCATGCTGGCTGCTCATCGGTAAAGACGGCGGGGTCAAGGCAAAGTGGACCCATCTCCCCGCGGATCCGGAACTCTACCGTTTGATCGACTCCATGCCCATGCGCCAAGCCGAGAAGAATCTCCGCCCTTAGTCCGGCCGGTAAAAGGCGAGCAGAACGGCGGCAAGCACCAACATCATCGCCAGTGCGTAGTTCCAGCTCAGCTTTTCTCCCAAATAAAGCCAGGCGAAAACGACAAACACCCCCAGTGTGATGGCCTCCTGCAGAATCTTTAGTTGGTACCCGGAAAAATAGCCCGACCCAATCCGGTTGGCCGGCACCATCAGGCAGTACTCAAAAAAAGCAATCGCCCAACTGGCCAAAATCACAAGCCAAAGCGGCCGGTCCCTGAACTTCAGATGGCCGTACCAGGCAAAGGTCATGAATAGATTACTAGCCAGCAGAAGGGCTGGCGTCCACCACCAGTTCTTCACGCCTGCCTAGACCCGGGGAGGCGTCGTGATGACGATCGCCTTTGCCGTGCCATCCCCCACGCCCCGGTAAGAATGGGGAGCCGAGGAATCAAAGTAGACGCTGTCGCCCGTCTCCAACTCATAGTCCTCATCCTGATAATGGATAATGACCGCACCCTCGATCACATGGAAAAACTCCGCTCCTTCGTGCATGTGTTCACTCGCTTCACTGGCGGGCCGCACCGGAAATTCCGCCAGATAAGCCTGCAGGCTTTTGTCCTGCGCCGAGAATGCCAGACATTCAAAGTAGTAACCGGGGGCGGGGGAATCGCTGCGCTCCGGAAAGCGCATCCTCTCCTTTGCTTTCACCACGCTGAAAAGTCGTTTACGCCTCTTATCAGTGAAGAAGTGATCCAAACCGACGTCGAAGACCATCGCAATGCGCGCCAGTGTAGGAAGAGTCGGCACCAATTTGCCATTTTCCAACTGCGAGATCATCGACGCACTCAATCCCGTGTGCTTGCCGAGATCAACAAGCGCAATCTTTTTTTTCAGTCTCAATTGCCGAAGTTTATTGCCGAGATCGTAAGAGGACAAAACTCGGCGGATTGTCGATTCTGAACTTTCAGCCATTTTGAGACTGTCTTTATCTTCCCTGTTCAGTTCTCCTTCGGATTCGGAAATACTAAATGGATTTTCATTCACATCTAGCATTGACTCAGAGTTGGTGCTAAACTCGTTCATGTAGAGAGACCCCTCGCTCTGTAAGGATTTTAACATGATTCAAAATCGTCGGCAAGCTTTCGTAAATTTCACGGATGAATCCCTGGTCGAACTTGCTCAAGGCGGCAACGACCAAGCCTTCGCCGAACTGGTGGAAAGACATTACAATTCCTGTTTGAAGCTGGCTTTATCCATCCTTCGCGACAAGTCCGATGCGGAAGATGAAGTACAGAATGCTTGTTGGAAGGCGTTTGAGCACCTCGCTCAATTCAACCGCGAAGCCAAGTTTTCTACCTGGCTCACGCGCATTGTGGTGAACCAATGCCTGATGCGCCTGCGTCAGACCAAGCGCGCCAAACTTTTCTACATGGACGATACACAGGTGGGCGACGATGTGGTGACGCTTGAGTTGCGCGATGACAATTTGAACCCGGAAGAAGAACTGGGACGTCTGGAAGTGGCCGAAGTGGTTCAGCAGGAGATCGACCGCATCCCGCCCCTGTTGCGGAACGTTTTTGTGCTGCGCGATGTACAGCAAATGCCCATGGAAGAGGTGGCTGACAAGTTGGGCATCAGCATCGCCGCCGCAAAGAGCCGTTTGCTGCGGGCACGTCTGGAACTCCGTCAGCGCATGTCCCGGCATCAGTCGAGCTTGGGCGCCGCCAGCTTGATCAGCGTTTAATCCGATTCTCGAAATCAACAAAGGCCGGCCCGCACAGGGTCGGCCTTTTGTCTTAGGGCCGGAAGATGGACGAATTCGATTTTGTGGGCGTTTTCCGAGGGGCGGCTTCGGTAGGGGCAGGCGCCTTCAAATCTTCGAGAACAAAGCGGATTAGAGCTTCGAGCAGCGCCGCGCGCGGATAACGATTCTTGTCGAGCAGGGTTTTTAGCATCCCGCCGCGCATATCCTCGAGCGGCAGCGCGAGCGCGAAGTGATCGCTTCGGGCAGCGCCTAGATTCAGTGAGAAAGGGATAACCGCATCGTTTTCCGTCAGTTGGGCGTCGTTGCGGGGTGAGAACCCATTCATGATGTTCCAGGATTGCACCAGCGCCTTCGAGACCCGGTCGGCGTCGGCGACGGCAGGCAGGCTGTATGTGGGGACAAAAGGCTTCGGGTATTGAGCGAGAAACTGACGACGCTTTTCCACGGCCAAGCTCTTGAATCCATCGCTGAGGTCTCCCTGACAACTTCCGCGGCCGTTCACCTTGCCCAACACTCCACTCAGGCGATCCGGCAGGGCATCGGCTACGGGTGAGCCTCCGCTGGCCCCAGCCACGCTGATAAAAGCGGCGATCCGGTTGCGGATATCCGGTTCCGTCGCCAGCGCGGTCTGGATGTCGGGAGTTCCTTTCGAATAGCCGACAAGAATGAACTTGCGCTGGTCCTTGGTCCCCTGTTGGCGCAGGTAAGCGGCAATCTGGCGCGCATTGTCTTCGCTCGAATTGTTGGGAATGTTGAGCAAGTCCACATCAACGCCGTACGCCTCCCGCAGATAGGCTCTGCCGCGCTCGAAAGCGGGTGCATCGGAGGCGCAGCTGGAGAAAATCCCAGGAACGATCAAGATGCGGTAATCCCGTGAAATCGGCTTCAGTTCCACCTCCCGTTCGGGGGCTGTCTCGATGTACTCGTCGCAGGGCCCCCATTCCCCGCCATCCGGGTTCTTCTTCAGCACGCTGCAGAAGAGATTGGAAAAGCGGACAGCATTTTCATTCCTCTTCTGTTCGAGATAAACAATCAGTGTGCGTCCATCGGAGAAGAAACTGGCGCCATGCGCGGTCTTGGCCTCCTTCACCGGCGTCTTGTGCGTCATGTAGGTCTTGCGCAGCACCAGTCCGCTCTCCTCGAGGGATTGGCCGATGTAGTCGCGTTCCTTGTCCGTGTCGGGGTCGATCTTATGGGTGACGCTGCCGTTGCGCTGGTCTTTTTCAAAGCCGATATCGTGCGTGCCGGCGCCAACCCAGACATCTGTTCCGTTCACCTGGAACGGCGCGCGCCAGATGCGGAAGTGATGCCGTTGCGCGACCACGACAAAGGGTACGGCATGCGCAAAACCAAAGTCCTGCCCGCGGCCGAACATCATCAACTCGCTCATCGGCAGCGTCAGATAGGCCTGCTTCGACATACTGATCAGCACCGCGTTGATCACCGACGATTTGACATTGCGATCCACCTGCACCCAGCCGGCCGACTTGAGCGCTGTTGTTACCACCGCTTCACTGCCAACGATGAGGAAATTCACGCGGTCTCCCAGTGTTCCTTCGGCATCTTCCACGCGGGTCGGCAGGCGGTCCAATTCCGCCTGCGTGAGTTCCACAATCGGGGTATCGGCGCTTCCCCGCGGCCGGGGGGGCGCCTTGCGAATCGTGATGCGTGCTCGGAATGAACCCGATCCAGCCTCCCCGCCTCCGAGATTCAAGGCAAGAAATAGATTGCCTCCGAGCGCGGCTTCTCCGTCCCGCCTGGGCCCGACGAGAAAGGGCTGTGAGGTTTCGCGATCCCCGATGCGGCCAATCACCGCGCCGCGACCGCCGGAATTCAGTGGCAGCATGCGGATCAGATCCCGAAAGCCGCGGGCAAGTCCCGCCGGACTAGCCGGCTGATCTTCGCCCTTGGGGCCCCGCAGCATGATCTGCCCAAGGACCTCGATTGAATAAGCATCCCCCGTATCCAGCTTGATTCCCGTATCGACCCACTCCGCCGACACCGGTAGGGCAACCTCCTTTGCGGTTTGCGCGGAAATGATTCCGGCGGCAGCCAGCGCGAGCACCAATGTTCTCATCATTCCCTATTACAACGCGATTTGGGGGGATCCGGCGGCCCGCCGCTGCATCCAATAGACATGGAGCAGACCTTCCGGCCCGTGATCCTGTTCGATGGTGTTTGCAACTTTTGCGGCGCCATGGTGAACTGGGTTCTCAACCGGGATCCGGCTGGGGTCTTTCGCTTCGCGAGCTTGCAATCCCCCGCTGGCAGACAAGTGCTGGCCGCTTATCCCAATCTGCCCGACAGCGTCATCCTCGTCGATGAGCAGGGCGTACATGCCCAGTCCAAAGCTTGTCTGCGGATCGCCGGCCGCCTGGGCTGGCCCTGGCGCCTTTTCCGGATTTTTTCGCTGGTACCGGCGCCGGTCCTTGATTGGAGCTATGCCTGGATCGCGCGTAATCGCTACCGCTGGTTTGGCAAACGGGCGATCTGCCGCCTGCCCGCGGAGAAAGACCTGAGCCGGTTCTTGGACGGCGAAATCAATTGGTTCCTCGTGGGTCATTGAGAACTTTTATGTGGAGTCCGAAAAAGCTCTCAGAAACAACCCTCCCGCTGTTTTCGCCACCGGAACGATAATCACTGATTCCCGCCGGCGATCCGCCCGCGATAGGCGTTTTTTGTTCATGCGTCTGGAGATGCGAATAGAATCTGAAATCGATGCGATCCTGTTGTAAGTTTGTTTTCGCCTCCCGCACCGGAATGCTTTCCCGAAGATCTGGGAAGCTGCCGTTTCGATTTGACGAAGCGCCGCCAATTTGCCTCGATCTGGATCCAAACCGGCGCAACCGAACAGCTGGGCCGGGCGGTTCGCTGCTCCTCCCCTGGCAGCCTGAAGCTGACTCCAGGCGAAGTTGGCCGACACGCATTTTGTCCAGCTACGACCTTTTCCCGTTGGCTCGCCGGGGCTAGGACAGTATCAGATCAGGTAAAAGAGACTAAGCCGCGGCAGCCCCGCATCTTCCAACAGCCGCTGATCGAGAAACTTTCTTTCGATCAGCATCAGTTCGGCGGCGCTCATCTTCCCGCGGTATGGCTTGAGCTGGCTGTCCAGGTGCTTGCGGGCGGCGAGAAGATGCTCCTCGGTCTGGCGGCCGCGGGCCACGGCCAGCATCATCTCCTCGAGCGTCGATAGGCGTTGTTCCAACTCCTCTAACCGGTCCATCCACTCCTCTGCCCCCGCGGCCAACGATTCCAAACCGGCGCGAACAGACTCATAGCCTTCTCCCAGGCGTCCGGCCGCCCCCCGCAGATGGCCCGCCAGTTGACTTTGTTCAAAAGGTGCACTGACGGCCTTTTGCTCACGCGGAGTCTCGGCGCGACGGGCTTCCTCCATCACCGCCTGCGCGCAGTAGGCTAGCGAGTTTACCAGTGTGGATTGCCCCTTGCCCCCGCGCCGCTTCTCAAAAGCCCGTTCGATGCCGCGCAGCACCGCCTCGAGCGGGATTCCATTATCCTTCCAGGTTTCGATCAGAGCCCAATCGAGCGGAGACAACAGGAACAGACCGGTGCCGCGGGCAGCGCGGAAATGATCCTCAATCTCCGTGAAGTAGTTGAAGTAATTAAACGGCTCTTCTTGCATGGCGCTCCCAGATCAGACGCACGCCATCGAGAGTCAAATCCTCATCAACCTGCTTTAAATGTCGTGATCCCGCGACGATCAGCTTGGCCTGTCCTCCGGTACCGATCACCCGCGTTGATTCCCCCAACTCCGCCTTCAGCCGCTCCAAGACCCCGTCAATCGTGCTGATCGTCGAGTAGTAAAGCCCGCTCTGGATGCAATCGACCGTATTCTTGCCGATCAGCGATTTCGGTTCGCGGAAATCCACCAGCGGCAGGCGGGCCGCTTTTTCGAACAAGCCGCTGATCGCAATGCCGATACCGGGACAAATGACGCCACCGACAAAGTCGCCCCGCTCGCTGACGACATCGAAGTTAATCGCCGTGCCGAGATCCACGACCACGCAAGGGCCACCATATTTATGAAACGCGGCCGCCGCGTTGGCCAATCGGTCGGCGCCCGCCTCGCGCGGGTTGTCGATCGCTACCCGCAGGCCCAGGTCGACATCCACGCTGACAAACAAAGCCTGGCAGTGAAAGTAGCGGTCGGCCATTTCCGCCAGTTGACGGTCAAGCGGCGGAACCACGCTCGAGATGGCCACCCCGGAGATCGAGGCGGCGTCGAGCTCGCCCACCCGAAACAGACTGCGCAGGCTGATGCCCCATTCATCCGCTGTCTGCTCCCGAATCGTGCGCAGCCGCCAGCTCGCAACCAGCGCCGATCCGTCAAATACGCCCACGGTAATGTTGGTGTTTCCCGCGTCAATGGCTAGAAGCATAATCAGTCAAGGGGACGCACACTGCCGGCATAAACCGCCTCGCGCGAACCATCCTCCTTTCGAATCATCAAGAAACCTGCCTCGTCGAGCCCGTCGGTAACGCCAACGAGGGCCGTTCCTTCATTCTCTATCCGAACCCGCCGCCCCACGGCGTAGCTCGAGAAGCGGACAAAGAGTCTGAGCTGTTCACCCAGCGGCAGGGCGCTGACTTCCTCCACTGACGGGGCAATCAGGTCTAAGACATCCTCGGCCCGAAATGTTTGATTGCGAATCTGCCGCAGGGAAACGGCGGGCGTGCGCAAGCCGGCGGGAAACTCCGTCTGATTGAGATTGATCCCGATGCCCGCCAGCAAAGCGCCGTGCTCCATCCGGGCGAGGATGCCACAGAGTTTTCGCTCACGCCAGAGCACATCGTTCGGCCAGCGCAGATCGAGCTCGGCTCCGGCATGCGGCGCCAGTGCCTCGCGCACCGCCACGCCCAAGCCGAGTGTCAGGCCGAGCGGTTGAGCCGGACGAAGAATGAACGTGCAATAAAGCCCATGCCCGGGCGGACTCAACCATTGCCGGCCATGGCGCCCCATCCCGGCCGTCTGCTGCCGGGCAGCCACAACGGAGCCGTGCGGTGCTCCCAGGCTCGCCAACCGCGCCGCCTCGCTCATCGTGCTCGGCAGCGAGTCGTGCCAGTGCACCAGGCTCAAAGCAACTCCAGCCGGAAGTTGAGGTCCATCGACACGGCTGAATGCGTGATGGCGCCGCTCGATACAAAATCCGCGCCGGCTTCGGCGTAGGCGCGCACCGTAGCCAAGGTAACGCCGCCCGATATCTCACAACTGGCGCGGCCAGCGATATAGGCGATCCACTCCCGCGCCTCGGCCGGACTGAGATTGTCGAGCAGCAGGCGAGTGGCCCCGTTGGCCAGAGCTTCATCGAGTTCCTCGCGCGTTCTCACTTCAATCTCCACCGGAAGACCATGGGGCAGGGAAGCCTCAAGCGCCGCCCGTACTCCCCCCGCCGCGGCAATGTGGTTGTTCTTGATCAGAATGGCGTCGAACAGCCCCATGCGATGGTTGGTGACGCCACCGGCCGCGGAAGCCAGTTTTTCGACCCGGCGCAGACCGGGTGTCGTCTTGCGTGTATCGAGCACCTGGCAGCGCGTGTGCGCAACCTCGGCGGCGAAGCGGGACGCCAGCGTCGCCACCCCACTCAGCCGCTGCATGAAGTTGAGCGCGGTTCGCTCGCATTCGAGCAGCGTCGCGGCCAATCCCTCGACTTCCGCGATTACTTGCCCCGGGCCGCAGTGGTCCCCGGAGGCGGCATGCAGCGTGAGCTGATCCACTCCTCCGCGCAACTCATAGATCAACGGCAACAATTCAATACCGGCCAGCACCATGGTGTCGCGCGCGAAAAACTTTCCGCGTGCCCGCCGCCCGGCCGCTACGGTGAGCTGTGTGGTGATGTCACCGCTGCCGATGTCCTCGGCCAGAGCCCGCTCCACGGCGTTGACAATCTCTGGATGGCGCCAGTCAGAGCGCACTCAATGCCTCCCGGTTCTTGGCCAGTTGCGCCTCATATTCAACCAGCTTTCCCTTCATGCCGTCGATGATATGGGCCGGGGCTTTGCCGAGGAACTTCTCATCGCCCAATTGCCGCTGGGTGTTGGCAATGACTTTTTCGAGTTGCTCGATATCCTTCTCGAGTCGCTTGCGCAGCGCATCGGCTTGGCCCGCCGGAGCCTCCAGAGTAAGTTGAACACCCTTGGCGCCCGGCTCCGCCTCAAAGCGAAGGCCTACGCCGGCCAAGCGCCGGAACACTTCCTGATTTGCCGCAAGCACGGCGAATTCCCTGCCGTCGCCCCGCAGCAGGCCGGCAATCTCCTGCTTCGGGTCCAACTGCTTGGCAGCTTTTTCGTTGCGCGCACGGCGGATTTCCTCCTGCAGGATCGCCATGTCGGCTTCCGCTTCCCGGTCCGCGAACCGGGCTTCATAAACCGGATAATCCGTCACGGAAATGCTGACGGGCGAATCGCTGCCCCGCAGCCTCTGCCACAATTCCTCGGTGAGAAATGGCATCGCGGGGTGCAGCAGCCGCAGGGCCTTCTCGTAGGTGCCCAGAAGATTGGCCCAGAGACTCTCGCGGTTCGCCTCGTCCTGGAAGCGCAGCTTGATCATCTCGATGTACCAATCGCAAAAATCGTCCCAGAAGAAATGCCACATGGTTTGAGCCGCTTCATGGTATCGGTTGGCGGCAATGGCTTCGTTTGCCGCCCGGGCCGCGTCATTCAGCCGCGATTGGATCCAGCGCTCCTCGAGAAAGCGAGGCTCGCTCGCGGCGGGAATGTGCGGGGTGATGCCCGCCTTGTCCATATTCAAAAACAGAAAACGGGAAGCGTTCCAGATCTTGTTGGCAAAACCGCGGGAACTCGGCAGCTTATCCTCGGTCCAAAGGATGTCCGAGCCGGGCGTGCACGCCGTCAACAGCGCCATGCGGACGGCGTCGGTCCCGTAGCGGGCCGTGATCTCGAGCGGATCCACCGTGTTGCCGCGCGTCTTCGACATCTTCTTGCCCTGGGCGTCACGCACAATCCCGTGTATGTGGACGTGGCGGAATGGCACATCGCCCATGAACTCAAGGCCGAGCATCATCATGCGCGCGCACCAGAAGAACAGGATCTCGTAGCCCATGATCATCAGCGTCGTCGGGTAATACTTCTTCAGATCTTCTGTCTGGTCCGGCCAGCCGAGAGTCGAAAAAGGCCACAACCCGGAGCTGAACCAGGTATCGAGCACGTCCTTGTCCTGGGTCAGATCCGTGCTGCCACAATGAACGCAGGCCGCCGGCGTCTCCCGTGCCACCGTTGCCTCGCCGCAGGCGCCACAGTGCCAAGCAGGGATGCGGTGTCCCCACCACAACTGCCGGCTGACGCACCAATCGCGGATGTTGCGCATCCAGTGAAAAAACACCGTCCGGCTCTGTTCCGGTTCAATCGTCGTACGGCCTTGTTCCACGGCGGCGATCGCCTTGTCCGCCAGGGGCTTCATGTTGACGAACCATTGCTTGGACACCAGCGGCTCGACGACCGTCTGGCAGCGCTCACACTTGCCGGCGCTCAGCCGATGGGGCTCGATGCGATCGAGCAGACCAAGGGCCTTCAGGTCATCGATAATCTTCTTGCGCGCCTCATACCGTTCGAGGCCCGCGTAGCTGCCACCGTTGGCGTTGATGCGGGCGTCTTCGCCGATCACCTGGATCGAGGGCAATTTGTGGCGCTGGCCGGCTTCAAAGTCATTCGGGTCATGCGCCGGCGTCACCTTCACGACGCCTGTGCCAAACCGCGGATCCGCCATCCCGTCCAGGATGATCGGAATCTCGCGGTCGAGCAGCGGCAACCGCACGGTCTTGCCGTGCAGGTGCAAATAACGCTCGTCTTCTGGGTGAATGGCGACGGCCGTGTCCCCCAGCATCGTTTCCGGCCGCGTGGTCGCCACGATCAGATATTCATCGCTCCCGGTCACCGGATAGCGGATATGCCAGAGGTTGCCCTCGCTGTCCTCGTGCTTGACTTCGAGGTCCGACAGCGCCGTGCCACAGCGGGGACACCAGTTCACCATCCGCTCGCCGCGATAAACCAGTCCCCGCTCATGCAATCCGCAGAACACCTCGCGCACCGCCCGCGATAGCCCGGGGTCGAGCGTGAATCGCTCCCGCGTCCAATCGCAGCTGACGCCTACGGTTTTCATCTGACGCACAATCGCGCCGCCCGATTCCGCCTTCCACTGCCAGACGCGTTCCTCAAACTGCTCCCGGCCCAGATCATGGCGGGATCCGCCATCCTTGGCCAGTTGCCGTTCCACCACCATCTGCGTGGCGATGCCGGCATGGTCCGTGCCAGGCAGCCACAGCGTGTTGTAGCCGCTCATGCGGCGCCAGCGCACCACCATGTCGATCATCGTGTGCTCGAGCATGTGGCCCATATGCAAGTTGCCGGTCACGTTCGGCGGAGGAATGCAAAGGCTGAATACCGGTTTCGCGCTCTCAGAGTCGGCGGCATAAAGACGGGAATCCACCCACCAGTCAGCCCAGCGCTGTTCAAAGCGCTGCGGCTCATACACTTTTTCAAATTCCATGGGAATTCTCCAGTTTAGCGCCGAAGCGCTTGCTGGAGCAGTGCCGGAAGCGATTCCGGATGAACGACCTCGATGGCTTCAAAGCCGGCAGCACGCGCGCTGGCCAAGCCTGCCGCTGAATCCTCAAACACCAGCGGCGAAGCCACCCCCATCCGCCGTGCCGCCAGCAGATAAGGCTCGGGGTCGGGCTTGAGCCGGCTGACATCCTCGCCGAATACCGCTGTCGAAAACAGCTCTCTCACTCCCAGTGTTTCGAGCACCGGCTCCACTTCAAGGCGTCCACTCGAGGTGACCAGTCCAATCGGTAAGGGCAAACACTCCTTGAGGACTTGCCTGACTGCTTCGGGCATCGGCGGCGCCGCCACCATTCGGTCGTGCAGCAGTTGCTTCTTGCGCGGGTATTGCGCATAGAGCGTCTCGAAGTCAATTCCCACTTCGGCCGCCAACTGCCGGATCATGGCCCGGTCGGAAACGCCGATGCAATTGCGGGCGTATTCCTCCCAGTTCAGACGAATGCCAAATGGCGTGAGAATCTCCGACCAGCATTCAAAGTGCAATGGTTCGCTATCGACCAGCGTGCCGTCGAAGTCGAACAGAATCGCGTCGATTATTGCAGCACCAGCGAGTTGAGGATATTGTCGAAGTCGCGCTGAACGCTTTGCATCTGCCGCTCGGGCGCTATGAATACCAGATACATCATGCCGCCCCGGTGTTCCATCGTGACCAGCGTATCCACTTCGTTGCCGCCGTCGAGCGGTGATTTCGACGTCAGACGGACCACAAAAACGTTTCGTCCATTCAATTGATGTTGATCCAGTTGCGGCTGCGTCCGGCTCATGCTGGCATTCTGTTGCTGAATCTGTTGCACCAGGCGCAATGTATCCTCGCGGTGATTGAATCGGCTGTCATCGTCTTCATAGCGGGCTACGATCACTCCCAGTCCGATCTGGGGAGCACTGTTGTTCTCCTGGCGCACACCCTCGCGCGGCGCCAGTGTAACGGTGGGTGCATTCGGTTCCCCAAGCCCGAGCCAAGCCCCCGGATAGTTGATCTTGAACCCATCTCCTTTCCATGTCCTTGAGCCATCGGGGTTCTGCGGCGGTTGAGCCGGCGGCTGTCCCCCACCCTGGCCCATCTTCTTCTTCGGCTCAGGCAGGGCTTTGGCCAATTGCTTCATTCGCTGGAATTTGCCCGTGTCCGCGCTAAAGTCCCGCTGCGGCAGCAAGGTAACTTCCTCGCTCACATACTTGCTGCGGTTGCCCGGGTTGGGGTGAGACGAGAAAAAGCTCGGGCCCGATTTGCCTCCGCTTTGCGCTTCTAATGTTTCAAAGAAGCGGGCCATCTCAATCGGGTTGTATCCGACCTGGGCCATCATCCTTGCTCCCAGCAAGTCCGCCTGCTGCTCGGCTCCCCGGGAAAACTTCATGAGCAGACCATTCGCGCCAAGACCGACACCCAATTGGGCCAACATGCCGGACAGGCCGCCCTTACTTTGGCCATAGGCTCCCGCCAGCATCGCCGGAATCTGGATCATCATGCTACGGCTCACCTGATTCGTGCTGTGCCGCAAGGTGATGTGCGAAACCTCATGGGCAATCACGCCCATCAACTGTCCTTCGTTATCGGCGTTCAACAGAATCCCGGTGTTGATGTACACCGGTCCCCCCGGCAGGGCGAAGGCATTGATCGTTGGATCGTTGACCACCTTGAAGGTGAAGGGAAACTTGCCCGCCTGCGGTTGCGAAGCAATCTTCTGCCCAAGCGAGGCAATGTATTCCGTCAACGGCCCCGTTGGCAGGACCTCCACTTCCTTCTCGATCTGCTGGGAATACTCGCGTCCCATCTGGATGTCCTGATCCGGCTTGAAAAAATTCATGCCAGGCTTGATTTCTTTCAGCTTCGCGGCTTGGCCCCAGAGGATCGCTCCGCACAGCAGGGTGACGGTCAAAAGACGGGTGATCATAAGCGTGACAGTTATAATAATCCCATGAAGCCCACCGAAAAAATTTGGCACAACGGAAGACTGATCAATTGGCAGGACGCGACGATCCATGTCCTTAGCCATGTAGTCAGCTACGGAAGCGCCGTCTTCGAGGGTGTTCGCTGTTATGAGACGCGGCAAGGCCCCGCTGTGTTTCGTTTACACGAGCATGTGCGGCGTATGTTTGATTCGGCCAAGATCTACCGGATCGACATGAGCCAGTTCACCCAAAAGCAGATCGCCGACGCGATGATCGAGCTGGTGCAGGTGAACAAAATGCGGAGTTGCTACTTCCGCCCCATCGTCTTGCGCGGTTACGGAGTGATCGGCGTCAATGGCTCGGCCAACCCCACGGAATGCTACATTGCGTGCTGGGAATGGGGCAAGTATCTGGGTGCGGACGCCATTGCCGAAGGCGTGGATGTCTGCGTGTCCAGTTGGAATCGCATGGCCCCGAACACCCTTCCCGCTCTCGCCAAGAGCGCCGGCAACTACAACAATTCGCAGCTGATCAACATGGAGGCCAAAGCCAATGGCTATTCCGAGGGAATCGCCCTCGATGTCAATGGCTTTGTCAGTGAAGGTTCGGGCGAAAACATCTTCGTGATCCGCGACGGCGTCATCTACACGCCGGCTCTCGCCACCAGCGTGCTGCCCGGGATCACCCGCGACAGCATCATCAAAATTGCCAAAGGTCTGGGATATCCGATCGTCGAGCTGGGCATTCCCCGCGAACTGCTCTACGTTGCCGACGAAGTCTTCTTCACTGGAACTGCCGCCGAGGTCAGCCCCATTCGCAGCATTGACCGTATTACTATCGGCGCCGGCCGCCGCGGTCCGATCACGGAACAGATTCAAACGAAGTTTTTTGGGATCGTCGACGGTTCCTTGCCCGATGAATTCGGCTGGCTTACACCCGTTCCCTAAACATAAGCCGCCGAGAAGGAATTCGATCGCCGCTCTGCTCCCCTGCCGGGCTGGCCACCTCCCCCGAGATTCTCCAGCACGGCGCGGGGAGCAGCGACGATCTTGCTCTGTTTTAACAGCCGCACCCGAAGCCTGGCAAGGAGAAAAGGTGCGGCTGAAGCGTTTTTGCACGTCTTTTATTTGTCTTGTTTTGATAAGGTTAGCGATAAGATTCTGTGGACAAGGTGTGAATAAAACAGCATGAGTACCAAATGTTTTGGCCTCGACTACCGCACGGGTTCTCCCCTGCTGCTCGAGTTCTCCGAGGCGATCGAAACCGTGGACGACTGGACAGGTCCCACTGAGGGCATCGACACTTATCTCGCCCCAGGCTTCATCGACCTGCAGGTCAACGGTTTTGCCGGTGTCGACTATTGCTCGCCGCACTCCCCGCTGGAGGAGATCGCGCGCTCGATCGACGTACAACTCGCAACCGGCGTAACGAGAATTTTCCCCACCGTCATCACCGGCTCGGAAGCCGATATGCAGGGCGCCTTCCGCAACCTCGCCCGGGCTAAGCGCAGCCTGCCGCTCGGTCAGGTCTTTGAGGCGATCCATGCCGAGGGTCCCTTCATTTCAGCCGAAGACGGGCCGCGCGGAGCACACCCGGTCGCCCAATGCCGTCCGCCAGCCATCGAGGAATGGCGGCGCATGCAGGACGCCGCCGAAGGCGAGATCCGCCTTCTCACTCTGTCCCCGGAATATGAAGGATCGGCGCGCTTCATCGAGCAGGTGGTGAGCGAAGGCGTCGTGGTCAGCATTGGACATACCAAGGCCACCGCCGAACAGATCGCCGATGCTGTTCGCGCCGGGGCCTCGATGTCGACGCATCTCGGCAATGGGGCTCACGCCATCCTGCCGCGGCATCCAAACTACATTTGGGAACAACTGGCCGAGGATCGTTTGACCGCCAGTTTCATTGCCGATGGCATCCATCTGCCCGCTTCGTTCCTCAAAGTGGCCTTGCGGGCCAAGGGAATCGAGCGAAGCGTTCTCGTGACGGACGCCGTCATGCCCGCCGGTTGCGAGCCCGGCGACTACCAACTGGGTGAGGTTCCCGTAACGCTTCATCCGGCGGGCAAGGTTACCTTGCGGGACGGCAACCGCCTGGCGGGCAGCGCCTTGCGCATGGATGCCGGTGTCTCCAACCTGATGCGGCTGGCCGGCCTGAGCCTACGCGATGCCGTTACCATGGCCACCATAAACGCGGCGCGAGCCGGAAGGCTCGGCGGCCGCATGCGCGGTCTCAATCCGGGTGAGCGCGCCGATCTGGTGGAGTTCCGCTTCGAGGCTAAGACCAGGACGATCGACGTCCAGCGTACCTGGATATCCGGCCGCTTAGTATACGATAAACGACGGTAATCCATGGATGATCTCTTTCGTATTGCCAATCTGGTGGTACTGCCCGGTTGGGCCTTGCTCCTGCTGGTCCCCCACTGGCGCTACACCCAGCGAGTCTGTGCTCTCGCGCTGCCGCTTCTGCTCGGTAGTCTTTACATCGGACTCATGTCGGCCGGCCTCGGCGAGGGCGGATTCGATAGCCTCGAAAACGTGATGAAGCTGTTTCGCCAGCCGCGCGCGGTTCTCGCCGGCTGGGTTCACTATCTTGCCTTCGATTTGTTCATTGGTGCCTGGATCGTTCGCGACGCGGCCGCGGCGGGTGTCCCGCGCTGGATACAAGCGCCCTGCCTCGTTTTCACCTTCCTGCTCGGACCTGTAGGTTTGTCGGGCTACTTCTTGACGAAAGGACTGATGAAACGGCAATGGGGACCTCAAGTTTAAATCCTCTCTACTGGTTTGAGCGAGTCCTGAATGGCAATCAGGCTTGCGGTTATATCGGATTGCTGCACTGGGTCGCACTGGCCATGGTGCTGACGGCGATGTTGTTCGATTCGCGTGAACTTCTCGGTGTCAACATCTGGTTGAAGCCCGCCAAGTTTCTGATTTCGAGCGCTATCTATCTCTGGACCGTGGGCTGGCTGTTGAATTTCGTCGAAACCGCTGCTTCTGCCCGGGCAGCCCTCGGAACCGCTGTCAGCATCCTGATTCTGCTTGAAAACGCCGGCGTCTCCGGGCAGGCTCTGCGTGGGGAACGCAGTCATTTCAATGTCACTTCAGCCCTGAATGCATCCATCTTTAGCTTGATGGGCATCATGATCCTCATCAACACCATCCTGCTCGGCTTGCTGCTTTGGTGGTTCTTGACCAAGCCCGTTGCCATGCCCTTGGGCGCCTTATGGGGCTGCCGCCTGGGCCTGCTGCTCGCGGTTCTGGCCAGTATCGAAGGCGGCATTATGGCCTCCATGGCGTCCCACACCGTGGGCGCGCCCGATGGCGGACCGGGAGTGCCAATCCTGAACTGGAGCAAACAGGCTGGCGACCTCCGCGCCGCCCATTTCATTGGCCTGCACGGTCTCCAGGTACTGCCCCTCGGCGGTTTTCTCTTAAGCGAAATCGGAGCCGGCGGCGGAGTCTTTGTCCTGGCCCTGATTCACTATGCCGCGTTCATCCTGACGTTCCTGCAGGCGATGGCAAAAAAGCCGCTGCTGTTCTAGCTTTCGGCATAATGGCGCGATTCTGTTCCCGCCAGCGGCGCAGCCGCAGGTACAGGTTCGAGGCCCGCGCCGGATCCGCCGAACTGAGGTCACGGCTTTCTCCGATATCCGCCTTGAGGTTGTACAACTCGGTGCGGCCCGATTCGAAGTCCTCGATCAACTTGTAGTCCCCATCCAGAATCGCGCCCCCCGGCTTGCCTCCCGCCCCATGGTAGTGCGGATAGTGCCAATAATAAATCGGCTGCTCAGTCCGCCCGAAGATCGGCGTCCCATCGATGCCGCCCGGTATGGGCTGCCCCAGCCAGTTCAGAATCGTCGGCAGAATGTCGATCGAGCAGGCGGGCTGATCGATCACGCGCGGCTTGGGCTGGAGTGGATCATGAATCAGGCAAGGCACGCGGATGCCCCCTTCATGCAGGTAGCCCTTCTGGTTGCGCAGCGGCGCAAGCGACGTGCTCGTCCGCGGTCCGGGCTTGAGAAGAGCCCCATTGTCGGAGGTAAAGATAATCATCGTATTGCCGTCGACCCCGGACCGGCGCAACTGGGACCGGATTGCATCAACGGACTCGTCGATTGCATCCACCATCGCCGCATAGACGGTACTCAGCACCGGTTCATCGCGGTAGCGCTGGATCCGGCCCGGATCCGAACCGAGCGGCGTGTGCACGCCAAAATGCGGAAGATACAGAAAGAACGGCTTGCTCTGCCCGGCTTGTTCCTCGATCCAACGATTCGCCCGCCCCGTCAGGTGCATGGTCAACTCCGTGCCTGTTGGCGCATCGCCAAGGCCCGGCATGGTGAAAGGGGCCCGATAAGAATTCGGCTGCCCTTTGTGATCTCCCCCTACATTGACGTCGAAGCCCTGGTTGGTCGGCAGAAAACCATCCCCGCCCAGGTGCCATTTGCCAAAAGAAGCCGTCGCGTAACCGAGCGGCTTCAGATACTCCGCGATCGTCTTCTCCTCGAGTGCGAGTTCCGTTCGCGTCCGCGGCGCCTCCAGCTTCGCCTCCGGCGGGTCCGCCATGCCCGGAATCCAGTCCGTGATCCCCGTCCGCACCGGATACTTGCCTGTCAGGATGCTGGCGCGCGTCGGCGAGCATACCGGGCAGGCCGCGTAAAATCGACGGAACAGCGCCGATTCGCTTGCCAGACGCTCGAGGTGCGGTGTCGGATAAGGTACCGGATGGGTTTCCGATCCGTAGGAACGGATGTCCTTGTAGCCAAGGTCATCGACCACGATCAGCACGACGTTGCGTGGCTTGGCCGCTTGCCCCAGCAAGGGAGCCGCGGCCGCGGCGAGAAAAGAACGGCGTTTCATTCAATGCGTTTCCTTTTGTAGGGACGGTTCCCGTAGCGCTGGCACTCCCGGGCTAATTCGCTTTCCGGCGCAAGCTTCGCCGCTAACCCATAAGCCTGCCGGGCCCCGCCGCGTTGTCCCATTAAATCCAACGTTTGCCCCAGCCGCAGGCAGGCCATCAGGGCTGTATTCAAGTCGAGTTGCTCATGGGCCGCCACGGCGCGGCGTAACTCCGGCACGGCCTTCTCATATTCATCAAACCAGAACAACAAATTGCCCTTTAAGTACGCTATCTTTTCCGGCTGCAGGCGGGCGAAGCCCGGCGATTTCCGCCGCTGCAATTCCGCCACGGCGTCAAGCGTGCTCAGGGCCCGCTCCCTCTCCCCAATGTCTCCCAGCATCTGCGCCAACTCGAGCCGGAACAGATAATTGCGCGGGTATGCCTCAATCAGCGAATCGAGCAATTTCACCGCCTGATGGGAACGCTTTTCCCGCCGGTAAATTGCTGCCAGCAGCACCTTGGCATCCGCCTGGTTGTTTGCTCCCCGCTCGGCGACCAACTCGAGCGTGCGGATGCCGCCTTCGCGATCGCCATGAATCCCCGCCAGAAAACCGAGTACACGGTAAGTCCACGACAAACTCCCCACGATGTAGTCATGCAACCCAAGGATCAGGCGGGCATCGACAAAGCCCGGATCGGCGTCGATGGCCATTTGTGCCTGCCGCCGCGCGGCTGTGGAATCCTTCAGCGCCTCATACCAGGCTTTGCGCACCAGAAAGTTGTAATTAGCCTTCAGCCCATGGGTGACGGCAAGCGAGTAATGCGCCGCCGCATGGCGCGGCTCACGCGCGATTTGCTGCTCGGCCCGGAAAAAAGCGGCCTGTATGGCCTGATCAAAGCTGTTCTGCTCTTCGGCGGTCGGATTCATGCGTTCCCGCCGCAAAAAAGGGTTTGAGCCGGAAACCAACTCCGACTCGAGTGCCCCCGCTTTCAACATGGCCCGATAGAGAATCGCCTGCGCGACATGGTTGTGGTGCTGCGGCTCCGCCGGCGCGCTGGCTGCGAGTTGGCGGAAGATCACCAACGCCTCTTCATACTCGATGTTGTAGAAATGATCAAAGCCCCGGACCAGCTCTGGAGACAAGGGCTGTGGGGTCCAGGCGAGGCTGAATAGCCACAGCAGCATCAGACGCCTTTTTCGAGCGGCAGCGCAAGCGGCCTCTCCACCAGAAAGTCCAACGCTTGCATGGCCGCCAGGGCCGAGCGCACAGCCGCCTCCCGGGCCGGCTCCACCGTGATCACGAACGGCAGATTGGCCTTATCCTCCGACGGCAACTGCAGCACGGCGTCGATCGAGATGCCATTGTCGGCCAGAATCTTGCCCAGCGTAGCGATAATCCCCGTGCTGTCCTTGACACGGAAGCGTAGATAGTAGCCCGATTGAAAATCCTCGATCGGCGCCAGCCGCGACGGCCGCAGTGTCCGGAAGCTGAACGGCGAAACGCGAGCCTGGCCGCCAGCGCGCAAGTCTCGCGCCGCCCGCATCAGGTCAGAAACCACGGCCACACCCGTCGGCAGGGGTCCGGCGCCTCGGCCATAGTAAAACGTATCCTGCCCTGCCGCCCCGCGCACCCAGATGGCGTTATAGGCGCCTTGCACACTGGCCAGGATCGTCGTTTTCGGAATCAGCGTCGGACGAACTGATAGCGCCAGTCCCTGCGCCGTGCGCCGCGCTGCGGCAATCAGCCGCAGTGTATGGCCTAGCGTGTGCGCGTACTGGAAATCGAAGGGCGTGATCCGGCTGATCCCCTCGCAATAAATTTGCGCCGGCTGCACCCGCTCGCCAAAAGCGATCTGCGCCAGCAACGCAAGCTTCGAGCGCGCATCGTAGCCTTCAATATCCGCCGTCGGGTCGGCCTCCGCGTAGCCAAGCCGCTGCGCCTCCGCAAGCACTTCCCCGAAGGCCGTGCCATGGGCTTCAATCTCCGTCAGGATGTA
The DNA here is from genome assembly GCA_019931185.1 of Bryobacter sp. CoA8 C33. Taxonomy (GTDB): domain Bacteria; phylum Acidobacteriota; class Terriglobia; order Bryobacterales; family Bryobacteraceae; genus Bryobacter. The sequence goes on along the minus strand of JAINDK010000015.1, from coordinate 4,145 downwards.
GTTGCTCGTCCCGTTCAGAATCCCAAAAAAGCCCTGTATCGAATCCGCCGCGATGCCCTCGCGCAGCACGGTGTGTATGGGGATGCCGCCCGCCACGCTCGCTTCCATGTGAATCGTCGCGCCATGGCTCGCCGCCAAATTCTGCAATTCCTCACCCGCCAGCGCCATCAGTTCCTTGTTCGCCGTGATGACAGGTTTGCCCGCCCGCCCCGCCGCCTCGATGATCTCGCGCGCCGTGCTGGTGCCGCCGATCAATTCGCATACCAGATCCACGTCTTCGGCTTCCACCACCTCCTGCCAGCGCTCCGTCAGCCGCGCCCCGGCCGGGCAGTGCGCCACCTGTTTCGTCAAAATGTTCCGGCTCGAAACCGCCGTCACCTCCAGCCGAAAGCCCAGCTTTGCTTCGAGTTCCCCCGCCTGCTTGTCGAGAATCTCAAGTGTGCCCGACCCCACGTTGCCCGTGCCGATGATCCCAATCCGAACAGATGCCATTACTCGTTAGAGTACTTCAGGTTCCCTCTCAGTAACGCCAACTCTTCAGGTCCGCCCCCGGCGGGTGATTCCCCTCCATCCGCTTCAGCATCTTGTCCACGTACATTGTGTTGTAGCGCAGACGGGTGATGTGGTTCGGCAGATTCGGATCGCCGTTCCAACAGTGTTCGAAGCGGTCCCCATACTTCACCTCGCCTCCATATGCCGGATTCTTCGTCGACTTCAAAAAATCTTCCATCAGATAGACGGCATTGTTGAGATAGAAATTGTCCATGTCCCCGCAATAGATATGCAGCTTACCCGCCAGTTGGGGCCCCAGTTTGGCCCAATCCCGCTCGAGGATGTGCCGCAGATCATAATTCTCGCGCCAGTAAGCGGCCACCTCTGGATGGATCTCTCCGCTTACCTTGTCCCAGATTCGTTGCGGGTAGCCGTCCGCTCCCACCGGTGAGTACACCGCTTCCCAGATATCGAATTGCTGCCCGGAGCGCGTCCTGCTCCCCAGGGCCAGTTCCATCTGGTTCATGCTCTCCACCGTTGCCGAAACGTGCCCGAGATAATCACGCTTGCCGGGGCGAGGGATGCGCTGGTGAGGCCCTTCGGTGTAGTAGGCGTTGCGGTCCGAATAAAGATTCACCGTTGTATAGGCGCGAAAGTCGATCGGATCCGGACAGGCGCCGAAGGCGCCATTGAATTCCTGCGGATAAAAGATCTGCGCCGCCAGCGCTTCCCATCCTCCCGTCGACCCACCATAGGTAAAGCGGGCCCAGCCTTGCCCGATGCCCCGGAAACGCTTCTCGATCTCCGGCAACAGCTCATACTGGATCGCGTCCCCGTAGGGGCCCAGATTGGCGCTATTTACCGCGTAGGAATCGTCGTAGAAGGGATTGGCGTGCTGGATCTCCACGACCAGAAATCGCGGGAACCCGGGCGAAGTCCACTTCCTGAAGAAATCGTGCGCCTCCTGCTGCACGATACGGTTGTAGCCGGAAATTTTGAAGCGCTCCGAGTAATCCGGCTTCAGGTTCGCATCCGGCGCCTCGGGGCGAAATCCGTCCAAGTCGGCCGGAAAATGCCCATGAAACAGCATCAGCGGAAAGCGGGCTTCCTTGTGTTCCTCAAAGCCATGCGGCAGCAGCACATGCGCCCCCAGGTACACCGGCTTACCCCAAAAACGGCTCAACCGCTCCGACTGGATCCGGATGTGCTTCACATACTTCGTGTCCGCCGGGGGCGTGATCGGAGCGATCGTCTCCGTCAGCGACAAAGCCAGCGAGGCGCCCGGCGTCACCTTCAGCTTGACCGGCTTCGAGTACACGTTGCCTGGGGCGCGATTCCACTGCCGCCCCTCCCCGCGGTCCGTCGGCAGCTTCACCGTGTGGCCGTCAGCGCGATGGAAAGTCTCATAAACGTCGAAGACAGCCTGCACAAAATACTCACCAGCGGCTAGATCCGCCAGCCGCCGTACCGGATAGCCAACCGCCTCCGCTCCGGCCGTGTAGCTCGCCCCGGGGAGAACCCCTTCCACATCCGCGCCGAATACAATCTGCGTCTTCGGTGAATCACTGATTTGAAACCGCGGTTCCGCGCTCCCATCGGTCGAGAACAGCAGCAGCAATCGGCCATCCCAGGCTTGCCCCCCGCTGCGGGCAGGCAGCTTGACTGTCACTTCCAGGGCCGCGGACCACAAACAGGCAAACAAAAGCAGGCTAAGAAAACGCATACCGTGAGTGTAACCGCGCGGCCGCGCCACCGGCATCCTCCGCAATTCGGGCTAAGATGCAGGGATGCCATACGCCTGGATTGTCGTTGCACTGCTGGTTCCCGTCGCCCTCTTGAATTACCTCGACCGGCAGATGCTCGCGGCTATGAAGTTCTCCGTCATGACCGACATCACCGGCATCGGCTCCGAGGCGAACTGGGGCAAAATTCTTGCCCTCTTCAAATGGACTTACGCCTTCCTCAGTCCGGTGGGCGGCTATCTGGCCGACCGCTACAGCAAGCGCCACGTCATCTCCTTCAGTCTGCTCGCCTGGTCCGCGATCACTTGGGCTACCGGGCAGGTGACAAACTTTGAGCAGTTGCTATGGACCCGGGCCATCATGGGCCTCAGCGAAGCCCTCTATATCCCGGCGGCTCTGGCCCTGCTCGCCGATTACCACCCCGGCCCCACCCGCTCCCGCGCCGTCGGATTGCACCAGATCGGCATCTATTGCGGTGTCATCCTCGGCGGCTTCAGCGGCTACGTCGCCGACGATCCCAGCCTCGGTTGGCGCTCCCTGTTTGTCGCTTGCGGCATCGCCGGAATGCTCTATTCCCTCCCTCTGTTCTGGACCTTGCGCAATGCCGCCGTGGCCGCCACGGCTCAAGTCCGCCTCTCGGCCCGCTCCGCCTTCGACGGACTGCTGCGAAACCGCAACTTCATCCTCCTTGTCCTCTACTTCACTCTGCCCGCCATGGCCGGCTGGATCGTGCGCGACTGGATGCCCGCCATCCTCAAAGCCGAGTTCGGCATCGGCCAGGGCCGCGCCGGCGTCTCGGCCACGCTCTACTGGATGGTCGCCGCCGCTCTTTCCGCCTTCGCTGGCGGCTGGCTTGCCGACCGCTGGGTCAAAGTCAATCCCCGGGGCAGAATCTACACCAGCGCCATGGGCATGGCCCTCATCACCCTCGCCATGATGGGCGTAGGCTACTCCCCACAAACCGGTTCCCTCACCGTCGCCATCGCCTTCCTCGTCCTGTTCGGCATCGGTTGGGGCAGCTTCGACGCCAACAACATGCCCATCCTCTGCCAGGTCGCCCGCCCGGAATTGCGCGCCACCGGCTACGGCGTCATGAACATGGTCAGCATCAGTTGCGGCGGACTCGCCGATTGGGGCTTCGGCATGCTCCGCGATGCTCAGGTGCCCCTGCTCGTTATCTTCGGTCTCTTCGCCAGCATCGCCCTGTTTTCAATTGTGACTGTCCTGTTGATCCGCCCGTCTTCCTAGCTCAACTGGTAGCCCGGATCAATCCCCTGCAACGCCAGCAGAATCTGGTGAATGTTGTAGGGATGCGTATCCGCCCCAGTCAACGCGTGCCCATTCACATCAAAGGCATGCGCCACCCCGCGGTTGTCATCGATATCAATATCGGCCAGTAACTGATTGTCGCTGTTGCTGGCAAACGTCACCTGCAAGTTCCCCTGCGCCTCCCGCGTCTTGAAACTGCCCATTGTTTCGATCCGCTTCCACGGCTTCGGAAAGCTGTGGCTTACCCCGCTCACCGGGCTGAACAAGTCGGGCGACTCCCGCAACTGATCGAGCAGGTGATCATCGACGCGCGCAAAAATTCTCGAAGGCAATACCTGCTCGATTGTCCCTACCGCATCGCCTAGATCGAGCGAGGCTAGCTTTGCGTGAATGTTGAGCAAACCCGCCTTTTGCAAATCGGACAACTCGGAAGCCGCGCCACTCAACTTCTCAAAAGCCGGATGCCGCAAGCCGGGAAACTTCGCCTTTGCTTTCCCTGCCTCTAGTGTAGTGCTTCGCTAATGGTAACCAGTATCGAATTTCCGACGCCTCTACAATTGAGGTGCTGGACTTTCATGCGCGTTGCTCCGCCAATTGAACTCTCCGCTGAACAGCGAACGACCCTGGAGGCGTGGGCCAACG
>JAINDK010000081.1 GCA_019931185.1 Bryobacter sp. CoA8 C33 | reverse complement strand
GGGGGAAACTCCTTTCCGAATGGGGATGGGGTTTGGGCCTGGATTAAAGGGAGTGCCACGGGGGGGGGAGGGGGGCGCCGGGGTTGGGGGCGTAAGTGATTGAGGGGAGGGGAGATATTTTTTTGTTTTTGTTTAACCAGTTCCTGGAGTGTGTCGATTATTTGCAGACGCGCCACCCGTCGATGGCGCGGCGGCAAGGAGCGAGCGCAATCTCCTCCCGGATCAAGCTTGCTTGAGAGAATTCGATTGGAGCCAGCAGAACAGGAAGGATGCAGCAGCAGATTGGGGCAGGTCAGGCTCGAGCAAGTATGGCTTTACAAGCATGAAAGAACCCGCATGCGGAGAGCTGCCACGGCGTTCCAGTTGTGATGCCGCGAGTAGCAGCTGGTTAGACCTTTCTCCTTGAGTAAGGTCAGGCCTTCGCACCAGTAGGCAAGAAGGGCTCGGCGAACACCGTCAAGATGGATGAATTCAAGCGCGGCCTCGAATGATCCCTTGAAGGCAACGGACAGGGACCTCGGGAGGGCGCTCGCGTAGGTATTTTCGCGAAGACAACCGCCGTGCTTGTGCAGCCACTGCCGAACGTTGGAGAAATCACGGATCAGGAGGTCCATCACGATGGTGTGGCAGACCACTTCGCTTGCGGCGGTGGGCGAGCTGGCAAATGCTACTTCGTGTGGCCCGATGTTAATCGTATAGAAGCGCCCGCCCCCTGTAGAGGGGAAGAGCGTAAAGGTCCACGCGCCTTGAATATCGATCCAGTTCAAGATTCCGGTGAATGAGAAGAGCTGGGCTAAGAATCGCGCAAACTCTTCGTCTTGGAACATTCGGTCTATCCTTGGCTTACTCACGATCTGCTCGGGATTCAAGTTCATCAGTCGTGCGCGGGCAATTTGAGGTGGTAAGCGAAAGAGTTCCTTCTGGCCCGGCGGAGTTCTTACCTGTTTGCTTCGAAAGGCGTAGTGCAAGTCGTACTCGACAGTTCGCCAATCATAAACCTCACGGAAATCGAACAGAGTCCAGGGGCCCAGCGACCGGTAAGGCGCGGCGGCGTTGATCTCTCGAATACGCTTCATGGGCGGGTAGTTTGTGCCACCGATCTTCACAAGTTCGGAGTTTGCCGAAGTAAGTATGTACAGATAGCCGCGTTGCCGCATTCTTGTGTTCACTGGGAGGGCCAACAGTAAGGCAACGTGATGATATCAGGTTGGGCCAAGTGCGGTATCCCTGGCCATGCCGCTAGGGCGCTTTGAATATCCTGATGACGGCCTCAATAACCCCGCCAAAGGGAATCTTCATCCGGCAGTAGTTGAGTAACCCTTCCTCGTGCCGCAGGAGCCGCCGCGCCAGTCTCGCAAAAGGCTTGAGCCGCTGCTATTGCAACTGGTCGATCCAGTGGTTCAGGTAACGTCGCTCCGCCGCTTCGTGCTTGCAGGTGCACAGCCGGTGTAAGCTCTTCTTCCACGGGTAGGCCTTCAAGAATCCGCGGTTATGCCGGAACAACTCATTGAGCATTTGCCATTTGTTTCCGTTGCGGTGGAACCAACGCGTTAACGGCAACCAGCGCTTGCCCTTGATGAAGCCGCGCTGCTGATCACGGCCGCTGAACTGTAGTGTTTGTAGCGGAAGCTCGCTGCTCCGTTGCTGGCGCTGAGCAAGCGGTGGTTGGTGATCGTGACCTTTTGCTGCACCGGCCCAGGTACTTGATGCGTCGAGTTGCGCGAGAAAGACTGCGCGGAAGAGCCGTGGGAGGACGCGCATGCTGAGGAAGAAGTTCTTGCGAAGCGGGATCCAGCGATGCTGGTCCGGGCTGATGCCGCCAGCGGGAACAATGCAGTGCAAGTGAGGAGGATGCCGCGGGTTCTGGCCCCAGGTGTGCAGGAGAGAGAAGAAGCCGATGTCCGCGCCGAGGTGTCTGTGATCGCGGGCGATGGAGAGCAGTGTTGGCGCGCTGGTGTTGAACCGGATGTTGTAGACCGCCTTCTTGTTCAGATTGCCGGAGTAAAATTTGAATATGATTCGGCATGCGGGTTTAAGGTGACATGAGGTTGGCGTGAGGCGATCGCTGAAGTGCAGTCTGGTGGGCGTGGCGGCGCTCGCCTGCCTGACGATTGTTCAAGAGTTGCGGGCGGGGTTGCCGGGAAATTTTCTGCTGGGGGTGTTACCGAACGCGCTGGCGGCGATGATCATTCCATTCGTCTTCATCAGTATTTATCCGCAGGAGCGGCCGGGGGAAGCGGAAGGCCGAATTTGGCGATGGTTCTTGGGCGCCGCGTTGGGGGCATGTGTTGGTTTGATTGGTTGGGAGTTTCTGCAGCAGTCGGCGCGGCGTCTATTCTTCGATTGGAACGATATCATCGCGACGATTATGGGTTTTGCGATCGCGGTGCTGACTGGCGCGAGGGTCATGCCGAGGCAACGGCGCTAGGTGGGTCGCAGATTGATTGAAAACAAGCAGGTCTGGGCATCGATTTCCGGCTTTGCGCGCGGGTCTTGATGGGGAGGGCAATGGCGGAAGCGGTTGTGTGATTCGGCTGTGCGAGAAGCGGGGAGGGGATGCTTGGGTGGCCAAGTCCCTGGGTTGCGGATTCAGGCCCCAAGGGGGGAATTGAAATGGGTGAGCGAGGGATTGCAGTTGCCGAGCAAGGGGTCTGTTGAGGCGCTGCTGGGGCGGCAAACGCAGCTTCTCCGGTGGAGGGAGTTGGACAAACGATGGAAAGTTCAGGAATCGAGCAATTGGCGGATGGTACGGAGGAGGAGATCGGAGTCGACGGGCTTGGGGAGGTAAGCCTGTATGCCCTTGGAGAGACAGAGCTGACGCCACTCGTCGCCGGAACTGGCTGTGAGGGCGAGAACGGGAGTGTGTTCGTAACCGGAGAGGCCGCGGAGCCTGCTTGTGGTTTCGATACCGTCCAAGCCGGGCATTTGGAGGTCCATGAGGATGAGGTCGTAGTGGTTTTTGGAGGCAAATTCGAGGGCTTGGAAACCGGAGGCGGCCAGGGTGGCATGGAAGCCATCGCGCTTGAGGTAGGCGTCGGCGATCCTGCGGGCGGCATCGTTATCGTCGACTACGAGGATTTTCCGCTGCTTGAGCGCGAGAACGGGGGCGTCGAGGGAGGAATGCTGAAGAGGAATCGAAAAAGAAAAAACACTCCCTTTGCCTGGGGTGCTGGAGACTTGCAACTCACCGCCGAGAATGCGTGTGAGGCCGCGGGCGATGGTGAGGCCAAGCCCGAGGCCGGAGTAGCGGCGAGAGAGGCCGGAATCGAGTTGTTCGAAAGATTCGAAGACGCGAGTGATCTGATCGCTGTCGAGCCCGATGCCAGTATCCCTGACAGAGACATGAAGTTGGAAGGGAGCCGCGAGGTGAGCGGTGCCGGAGACGCGGACGCTCAGTTCGACCTCGCCGCGGTCGGTGAACTTGATGGCGTTGGAGAGGAGATAGTCAAGAACCTTGCGGAGGCGGATCTCGTCGCCCGAGGCGGATTCGGGGACATCTTCTGCCAGCTCGAGAAGAAAGGTGAGCCCCTTTTGTCGGGCCTTTACGAGCCAATGAGCGGCCACGGATTCGATGGCTCCGAGGAGCAGGAAATCTGATTCGCCGAGCTGACAATTGCCGGCGGCAAGGGCGGCGAATTCGAGAGCAGAGGAGAGGGAGGAATAAAGTTCTTCCGCGCAGGCGCGGGTTAATTGAACGTATTCGAGCTGACCGGGGCTAAGATTGGACTGCTCAAGCAGTGTGGTCATGCCAAGGATGCCGCTCAAGGGTGTGCGGACCTCATGGTTCAGGGCCGCGAGGAAGTGGTGTTTGATCCGATCTAGGTTGAGGATCTCCTCCATAACAGGGGAGATCGGCAAAAACCCTTAGATCTTTATGGGTGATCAGGGCTGGAGAAGTCCTTGGAGGCCGGCAACGAGCGTGCAGGTGAGAATATGGAGAAGCCATCCATAATGAATCCAGTGTCTTGTGAATCGAATGACGAGACGGACATCGTGAAATGCCATAAGTATCTAGATTTTCGCTAAAGTTTTATACCAATTAAGTTAGTTGGGGTACTGATGGGGCAGCTAAAGAGTACTAGTATTTTGATGAAGGGGTTGAGAAGCACTAGTAGAGAGGGGGCTGACCGGGGGGGCGGGACTTCCAGCGGCGGTGGAGCCAGAGCCAGTGGGAGGGGTGGCGGCGGATGACGGATTCAAAGTGGGCGGTGAGGCGGGCGGTATCGGCGGGGATGTCGCCGGAGATGGGGAAGATGGAGTCGAAGTGGAGGATGTATTTTTGCTTTGCGTCGGACCAGAGGGCGTAGCCGGGGATAACGGCGGCGCCGGACTTGTGGGCGAGCTTGGCGAAGGTGACGCCGGTGGAGGCGGGGATACCGAAGAAGGGGACGAAGCAGCCGTGTTCGGGGAGGGTATTTTGATCGATGAGGATGCCGACGGCCTGATTGGCGGCGAGGGCGCGGAGGATGCCGCGGAGGTAATCCTGTTTGTCGAGGATCGTGTTGCCGGAGAGGGTACGGTAGTGTTTGACAAGGTCGTCGACGAGGGGGTTATCGAGGGGGCGGACGACGACGTGCATGGGTTCGGTGAGGAGGGCATGGGCGAAGGCGGAGAGTTCCCAATTGCCGAGGTGGGCGGTGGCGAACAGGACGCCGCGGCCGCGGGCTTTGGCTTCGCGGTAGTATTCGAAGCCTTCGTATTCGATCCAATCGTGGATGTTGGTGGAGTTGCGGGTGGGGAAACGGGAGAAGAAGTAGAGGAGGCGGCCGAGGCTGGTGTAGAGGCCGGAGAGGATGGCGTTGTGATCGTCGTTGGGGAGGGCGAGGGCGAGGTTGCGGCGGGCGGAAGACTCGAGGCGAGGGAGGAGGCGAGGGAGGGTATGGGCGAAGGCGAGGGAAGCGGAGAGGGGAAGGCGCGCGGCGGCGGCGAGGAGGATCTCGAGGAGGGTGGATTCGAGTTGGTTGCGGAGGGGGTGTCGGGTGCGGCTCAAGGTTCGCGCTCGATCCAGCCGCCGCCGATGACGAGTTCGTCCTGGTAGAAGACGGCGGCCTGACCGGGGGTGATGGCGCGCTGGGGCTGGTCAAAGGTGATGGTGGCGGTAGTGAGGTCGCCGGTGGCGGTGATGGTGGCGGGGGCGGGGCTATGGCGATTGCGGATGCGGACGTGGGCGCGGATGGGCTCTGGAGTGGGAGGGAGGGAGATCCAGTTGAGGCCGGAGACGCGGAAGGAGGATTTGAGAAGGGAATCGCCGGCGCCGACGGTGATCTGGCGGGTGGCGGGGTTGGTTTCGATGACGTAGAGGGGTTGGCCGGCGGCGACATTGAGGCCGCGTCGCTGGCCGACGGTGAAGTGGTGGACGCCGGAGTGTTCGCCGAGTTTTTTGCCGGAGGAGTCGACGATGGGGCCTTCGGCGGGGGGCTGGGTGAGGCCTTGTTCCTTGAGGTAAGCGGCGATGAAGGCGGCGTAGTCGCCATTGGGGACGAAGCAGATTTCCTGGCTGTCGGGTTTTTCGGCGACGGGGAGGCCGAGGGAGAGGGCGAGTTGGCGGACTTCGGACTTGACCATGGCGCCGAGGGGGAAGAGGGTGCGGGCGAGTTGGGGCTGGGTGAGGCCCCAGAGGAAGTAGGTCTGGTCTTTGGAGGAGTCGGCGGAGCGGAGGAGCTGGTAGCGGTTGAGGGAGGGGTGGAAGCGGATCTGGGCGTAGTGGCCGGTGGCGATTTTATCGGCGCCGATGCCGTCGGCCATTTCGAGGAACTGGTCGAACTTGATGAAGTTATTGCAGAGGGTGCAGGGGATGGGTGTTTTGCCGGCGATGTAATCGGCGACGAAGGGTTTGACGACGTTGTCCTCGAAGGGTTGTTCGAAGTTGACGACGTAGAAGGGGATGCCGAGGGTTTGGGCGACGAAGCGGGCGTCGTAGACATCGTCGAGGGAGCAGCAGCGGCCGGTGGGGCCTGAGGCGGCGACCTCGGGGAGGCGGCGCTGGTTCCAGAGCTGCATGGTGAGGCCGACGATGGGCTGGCCCTGGGATTTGAGCAGGCCGGCGACGACGCTCGAGTCGACGCCCCCGCTCATGGCGACGGCGATGGGAAGGGAATCAGGCATAGGCGGGGGACAACTTTCTGAGGCGGGCGACGGAATCGACGACGGCGGGGATGAGGGCGTCGACCTGTTGGGGAGTGGAATCCTCGCCGAGAGAGAAGCGGAGAGAAGAGCGGGCGTCGGCGCGGGACAGGCCGAGGGCGAGCAGGACGTGGCTGGGCTCGACGGAGCCGGAGGAGCAGGCGGCGCCGGAGGAGACGGCGAAGCCGCGGAGGTCGAGGGCGATGACGAGGCTTTCGCCCTCGATGCCGGGGAAGCAGAGGTTGGAGACGTTGGGGGCGCGGAGGGTGGGGTGACCGTTCAAGCGGGCGCCGGGGATGAGTTGGAGGAGGGATTGTTCGAGGTGGTCGCGGAGGGTGGGGGCGAGAAGAGAGAGGCGGGAGGCGGCGAGGCCGAAGCCGACGGCGGCGGGGACATTTTCGGTGCCGGGGCGGCGGTCGCGCTCGTGGTGGCCGCCGAAGGTGTGCTTGGACAGGGGTGTGCCCTTGCGGACGTAGAGGGCGCCGATGCCCTTGGGGCCATAGATTTTGTGGGCGCTGAGGCTGAGGAGGTCGACGCCCCAATCGTTGACGTCGATGGGGATGCGGCCGGGGGCCTGGACGGCGTCGCAGTGGAGGAGGATGTTTGCTTCGCGGGTGATGCGGGAGACTTCGCGGATGGGCTGGAGGGTGCCGATTTCGTTGTTGACGGCCATGAGGGAGACGAGGCGGGTGTCGGGGCGGAGCGCGCGGCGGAGGTCATCGGGATCGATGATGCCGGAGGAGGAGACGGGGAGGACGGTGAGGGGGTGGCCGAGGCGGTGGAGTTGTTCGGCGACGTTGAGGACGGCGGGGTGTTCGATGGAGGAGGTGATGATGTGGGCGCCGGGGGGCAGGGCGCCGAAGAGGGCGAGGTTATTCGATTCGGTGCCGCCGGAGGTGAAGACGATCTCTTCGGGTTTGGCGGCGAGGAGTGTGGCGAGGGAGCGGCGGGCGGACTCGAGCTGCTGGCGGGACTGTTGGCCGAAGGTATGAATGGAGGAGGCGTTGCCGAAGTGGGACGAGTAAGCCTCCGTCATGGCGGAGAGGACGGTGGGGTGGACGGGAGTTGTGGCGTTGTAGTCGAAATACGCGCGCACAAGAGTATTATCGCGCGGCTAGCGGCGGCGGACGATGGTGGAGTCGCGGAGGCCGAGATTCTGGTAGATCTGGCGGGTGGCATCGGAGCGGTTGAGGGTGTAGAGGTGGATGCCTTTGACGCCGTTGTCGAGGAGGTCGCGGCATTGTTCGGTGGCCCAATGGATGCCGACGTTGCGGACGGCCTCGGGAGAGTCCTGGCAGCGGTGGAGGGCGCGGAGGAGTTTGGCGGGGAAGCGGGCGCCGAGGGCGAGTTGGGCCATGCGCTTCATGCTGGCCAGGGAGGTGACGGGCATGATGCCGGCGATGATGGGGGCGGAGATGCCGGCGAGTTCGCAGCGTTCGCGGAAGTCGAAGAAGTCGCGGTTATCGAAGAAGAGCTGGGTGCAGATGTAGTGGGCGCCTTCGGCGACTTTGGCGCGGAGGTAGTCGAGTTCGTCGAGGCGGTTGGGGGTGGAGGGGTGGCCTTCGGGAAAGCCGGCGACACCGATGCCGAAGCCGCGGGGGTCGGGGTGGAGTTTGCGTTCGTTGAACTGGCGGATGAAGCGGACGAGATCGGCGGCGTGCTGGAAGGCGTCGTCGGCTTTGTTGTAGGAGGGGAGGTTGCGCGGGGGGTCGCCGCCGAGGGCGAGGATGTTGGAGACGCCGGCGGCGGCGTATTTGGTAAGGATGTCTTCGATGTCGGAGGCCTGGTGGCAGACGCAGGTGAGGTGTGGGATGGGGTCGAGGGTGGTGGTGGACTGGATGCGGGTGACGAGGTTGTGGGTGAGTTCGCGGGTGGAGCCGCCGGCGCCGTAGGTAACGGAGACGAAGGAGGGTTGGAGGGCTTCGAGGGAGGCGATGTTCTCAAAGAGGGCTTGGGACTCGGCTTCGGACTTCGGGGGAAAGAACTCAAAGGAGAGGGTGGTTTGATCGGCCGCCAGAATATCGCGAATGTGCATCAATAGGCACTATTCTACTGGATAGGGATGATTACACTGCTGACGGACTTTGGGACGGCGGATCACTTCGTGGGAGTGATGAAGGGGGTGATGGCGGGGATTGCGCCGGGGGTGGGGTTGGTGGACATTACGCATGAAGTGCCGGCGTATGGAGTGAGGGAGGGGGCGTTTCTGCTCGAGCAGGCGTGGCGTTATTTTCCGAAGGGGACGGTGCATGTGGGGGTGGTGGACCCGGGGGTGGGGTCGGAGCGGCGGGGGATTGTGGTGGAGGCGGAGGGGCATTTGTTCGTGGGGCCGGACAACGGGTTGTTTTCGTTTGTGTTGGGGGCGGGGAAGGTGAGGGTGTTGGAGCGGGAGGAGTACTGGTTGGGGGAGCGGAGCGAAACATTTCATGGGCGGGATGTTTTTGCGCCGGTGGCGGCGCATTTGGCGCGGGGCGTGAAGGCGTCGCGGATGGGGAGGGTGGTGAAGGATGCGATGCGGAGCCCGGGACTGGAGCCGGTGAGGCTGTCGAGGCGGGCGTGGACGGGGGCGGTGCTGCATGTGGACCGGTTTGGGAATCTGATTACGAACTTCCGGGTGAGTGAGTTTGGGGAGGTGAGGAACCGGGGGTTCCGGATGGTGGTGGGGCTGGAGGAAGTGGAGTTGTATGCGCGGACGTATGCGTACTGTCCGCCGGGGGAGTTATGCGTGGTGGGGGGATCGTGCGGGTATTTTGAGGTGGTGTTGCGGGAGGGGAGCGCGGCGGGGCGGACGGGGCTGGTGGCGGGCTCGCCGCTCGAGTTGACGGTGGGAGGATAGAGAGGATGCCCGAGTTACCGGAAGTGGATGCGGTGGTGAGGAGGCTGCGGGAAGCGGCGGAGAAGGCGCGGGTGGAGAGCGTGGTGGTGGAGAGGGCGGGGACGGTGGCGCCGCAGGGGATGGAAGAGATTGGCGTGGTGGCGGGGAGGCGGATGGAGCGGGTGTGGAGGCGGGCGAAGTACATTCTGATGGAGTTCAGCGGGGGGGTGTATTTGCGGGTGCATTTGCGGATGACGGGGAATTTGTATGTTTTGCCGGATTGGCGGCTGCGGCCGGTGGGGGCGCGGGTTTGGTGGCGGTTGAGTGATGGGCGGGTGATGATTTATGAGGATCCGCGGGCGCTGGGAAGGGTGCATGTGGTGGGGTGGGAAGAGATTGAGGCGTTGGACCGGGAGTTAGGGCCGGAGCCGTTGGGGGAAGAATTCACGGTGGGGGTGTTGCGGGAGATTCTGCGGGGGGTGAAGGCGCCGGTGAAGCCGGTGTTAATGGATCAGAGGCGGGTGGCGGGGATTGGGAATATATACGCGAGTGAGGCGTTGTGGTGGGCGCGGATCCATCCGGGGCGGCCGGCGGGTGAGGTTGCGGCGGGGAAGGTGAAGGTGCTGCACGGGGCGATCCGGAAGGTATTGGAGCATGCGGTGGGGAGCGCGTACGCGGAGTATACGCAGCCGGGGAAGATGGCGGAGAGTGAGAGTTTTGGGGTGGAGGTGTATGGGCGGGAGGGAGAGAGGTGTTCGCGGTGTGGGACGGGAGTGGAGCGGATGGTGCAGGGGGGGCGGAGTACGTTTTATTGTCGGCGGTGTCAGGCTTGGTAGGATATTTAGTTACATTACGTGATCACCGATTTAATTGAAGTAGATCAAGAGAATCCGAAGCTGGAGTCGATCCGCCGAGCCGCCGATGTGATCCGGCGGGGAGGAGTGGTGGCGATTCCGTCGGACTCATTGTATGTGTTGGTGGCGGATCCGTTTAATCTGGCGGCGGTGGGGAAGGTATTCGCGGCCAAGGGGCGGGAAGCGACGCGGAGTCTGCCGTTGATGGTGAACGATGTGCTGATGGTGGAGGAATTGACGACGGAGTTAACGAAGCGGTTTCAGGTGTTGGCGAGGCGGTTCTGGCCGGGGCCGTTGACGATCATCGTGCCGGCGAGCGCGAAGGTGCCGTTGAAGCTGACGGGGAACACGGGGCGGCTGGCGTTGCGGCAGAGCCGGAGCGCGGTGGGGAATGCGCTGCTTGAAATGATTGGAATGCCAATGATTGCGACGAGCGCGAATGTGAGCGGGATGCCGACGTGCCGGGCGGGGATTGATGTATTTGGGACGATGGACGGGAGTGTGGATCTGGTGCTGGACGGGGGGATGTGCATGGGGCTTGGGGCGACGACGATCGACATCACGGAGCCGTATTGGCGGGTGATCAAGGAGGGGGCGATCGAGGAGAAGGAGTTGGCGGAAGTTTTGAAAGGCAACTGAGAAATGGAATACGTAAAGTTGGGGCGGACGGGGATGACGGTGTCGCGGCTGTGTTTGGGGATGATGACATATGGGACGAAGCAGTGGCGGCCGTGGGTGATGGAGGCGGAAGAGAGCCTGCCGCTGATCCGGAAGGCGTGGGAGATGGGGATCAATTTTTTCGACACGGCGGATATGTATTCTTTGGGGGTGAGCGAGGAGATATTGGGGCGGGCAATCCGGAAGCTGGGGATCCGGCGGGACCAAGTGGTGATCGCGACGAAGCTGTACAACCCGATGGGGGAAGGGCCGAACGAAAAAGGGCTGGGGCGGAAGCATCTGCGGCATGCGGTGGAGGGGAGTTTGAGGCGGCTGGGGATGGATTATGTGGATTTGTACCAGATACACCGGTTCGACTACGAGACGCCGGTGGAAGAGGTGATGGAGGGATTGGACCAGGTGGTGCGGGCGGGGCAGGCGTTGTACTTGGGGGCGTCGAGCATGTATGCGTGGCAGTTGGGGAAATTGCAGTATGCGGCGGAGCGGGCAGGCGGGGCGCGGTTTGTGTCGATGCAGAACCACTACAATCTGGCTTACCGGGAAGAGGAGCGGGAGATGATTCCATTTTGCGTGGACCAGGGGCTGGGGGTGTTGCCGTGGAGTCCGCTGGCGCGGGGATTGTTGACGGGGAGTGTGACGCGGGAGGGATTGGGGAGTGAGAGGGCGCGGACGGATGATATCGCACGGCGGATGTATGGGCGGGAGAGTGATTTTGTGATCGCGGACCGGGTGGGGGAAGTAGCTGGGGGGCGGGGCGTGAGCCGGGCGACGGTGGCGCTGGCGTGGTTGCTGGGGAAGAAGGCGGTGACGGCGCCGATCATTGGAGCGAGCCGGGAGAAGCATTTGGAGGATGCGGAGGGGGCGCTGAGTTTGCGTTTGGAGGAGGGGGAAGTAAGGCTGCTCGAGGAGAGCTATGAGCCGCATGGGGTGTTGGGGCACAATTGATGGAAGGATTGGTGCCAGTACTGGAGAAGTACGACGTAACGTTGTTGGTGGGGATCGTGTTTACGGAGGCGCTTGGGTTTCCGGTGCCTGCGGCGCCGGCGTTGTTGGTAGGGGGGGCAGCGGTGGCGAAGGGGTATCTGCCGGTTGGGGATGCGGTGGGGGCGGCGATGGGGGCGATGTTGGCGGCGGATTGGATTCTGTATTTGTTGGGGCAGAAGACGGGGTGGTGGCTGTTAGGGATATTGTGCCGGTTATCGATGAATCCGGAGGCGTGCGTTCATGCGAGTGCGGCGTATTTTCAGCGGCGTGGGAGGGCGGCGTTGTTGTTTGCGAAGTTCTTTCCTGGGATCAACACGATGGCGCCGCCGATGGCGGGGAGCATGAAGATGAATCCGTGGGTGTTTGGCCGGTATAACCTAGGGGGGACGGTGTTGTATGTGGGGACGTATCTGGTGTTGGGGTATATGTTTGATGGGGTAATTGGGAATGTGGTGGAGTGGGTGATGGCATTTGGACGGATGGCAACGGCGGTATTGGCGAGCGGTTTGGCGGCATATTTTGGGTATCGGATTTGGCGGGCGGCGCGGAGGCGGAGCGGGGTGAAGCGGGTGACGGTGGAGGAGTTGGCGGGGCGGTTGGGGGAGGATATTGTGATTGCGGATGCGCGGAGCCGGGGGTATTACGATCCGAAGGCGGAGCGGATACCGGGGTCTGTGCGGATGGATGCGGCGGGGCTGATGGAGGCGATGGATGGGCTGGGGCGGGGGCGGGAGGTGTATGTTTACTGCGGTTGCAGGAACGAGAAGACGAGTGAGCGGCTGGCGGAAGTGTTAGGGCAGGCGGGGTATCAGGCGCGGGTGGTGGAGGGAGGGTTAGAGGCATGGAAGAAGGCCGGCTTGCCCGTGGAGCAGGTGCCGGCCGAGGAAATGATGCCGTTGCCGCGATTTGTTTAGGGGTGGATTAGGCGAGGGCGGCGAGGACGCCGCGCATGTAGGAGAAGCTCTTGGCCATGCCGGTGAGGGGGTTGTCGCCGTTGATTTCGTATTCGAGCATGACGCCGCCGGAGTAGTGAATTTTCTTGAGGTATTTGAAGATGGCGACGATGGGGAGGATGCCGTCGCCGACGTCGCACTGGGAGTCTTTGCCGAGGGGATTTTTGAGGTCCTTGACGTGCATGTCGAGGAGGCGGGGGCCGGCGAGTTGGAGGGTTTCGAGGATGTCCATGCCGGCGCGGGATTCGTGGCCGATGTCGCAGCATACGCCGATGCGGGGGTCCATATTTTTCATCATGGCAAGGGCATCGCGGCTGGAGGGGAAGTATTTGTCTTCGGGGCCGTGGTTGTGGACGGCGATTTTGATGTCGTACTCTTTGACGAATTTTTCGAGCATGGGGAGGGTTTTGTGGGTGGGGGCGGCGACGATGAGGGGCATGCCGGCGCGTTTGGCGTATTCGAAGTAGGCGCGGATGTCGTTATCGTCTTCCTTGTGGAAGGTGACAGTGCCGCCGCCGAGGATTGTGAGGCCGGCGTTTTCAAACTGTTTGCGGCCGCGGTCGATGTCGTCGGGCTTGGCGATGTAGGGGAGGTGGAATTCCTTGATATTGATGAATTGGACGCCGAGTTGTTTGGTGGATTTGATGGCGAGGTTGCGGCTGAATTCGCGGAGGGAGTAGCTGGCGACGCCGAGTTTGATGGGGTGAGAGGGAGGGGGAGAGGGGGATTGAGCGAGAGCGAGTGAGGAGGAGGCGGCGGCGGAGGCCGACAGGAAGGAGCGCCGGTTGGTCATATGGGGACATTTTATGACAGAAGCTGAAGACGGGCCGGGCGGGGTGAGCCGTGGACCGGCCCGTCTCTTCCCCCGCAGGAAGGTCTATGGGGCCTGGTAGCCCTGAAGGTTGACGAGGGTGTTGGCGCCCGTGGTGATCAACTGGACGTTGAGGGCGGTGGCGGCGGCGCCACGCAGTGGGGTGGGCCACTGGATGGAAGCGGGAAGAGCCATGCTAGCGGGGGCTTGGCCGCGCCAGAGGATCGTCGTGCCATCGAGGACCTGAATTTCGGAGGCGACGGCCGAGGTGTTCTGGTACTGGAGGGCGGTGGTGTAGTTGCGGATGCCGGCGGCGCCGGCGGCGCGGGCGGCGGTGGCGACGTTGGTGGTAAGGGCGGCGGAGAATTGCCAGTCGGTTTCGGGCAGGCCGTAGGGTTTGACGAGCAATTGCATGCCGGTGGTGCCGGTGAGGGCCATGGCGTCGTTGGCGGCGAAGGTGGAGTCGACGGCGGCGCGGACGCGGCCGGCGGTGAGGATGGGGTTGCCGGAGACGGTGGCGCTATCGGCGGCGAGACCACCGACGCCGACCGAGCCGGCGGCGCCGCCATTGAGGGCATTGGAACCAGCCCAGAGGGAGTTGTTAATGGACTGGTTGGCGCTAAGGGCGCCGGTGATGACGGGGTTGGGGTCGGCGGCGATGGCATAGGGAGCGATGCGGACGCTCATGTTGCCGGAGGTAAAGCTAGTGGAGCGGACGGAGACATGAGTGGCGCCGGGGCAGTAGATCTCGAAGGCGTTGCTCGTGTTGGTGAGAGCGCCGGTGGTACTGATGGGGGCGACGCCGTTGATGGCGACAGCCTGGGTGGCGATATAGGTTGTGCCGTTATCGTAGCTGGCCTCGAAGGAGAGGTTGATGCCGGCGTAGGTTCCGGCGATGTAGATGCAGGCGCCGTTGAAGCGGGTGAGCGGGGCGGCGATGCGCTGGGAGGTGGCGGTGATCGAGCCGGTGGTGATGCCGGTGCCGGACTCGAGGATGCCAAGGGCGGGCTGGTTGGAGGCGATGGCGACCGAGAGGCTGCCGGCCATGGTCTGCTGTCCGGTGGGGGGCAGGGAGACGGGCAGGGGTGGGTGGTCGGAGGCTAGAGTCATAGAGACGCTTTGGGCGCTGGGTTTGGCACCGCTGCCGGACATGGCAACGGGGAGGCCCTGGGCGTCGGAGGCGAAGGTGACCGAGAGGCTGCGCGCGGCAGGCATGGGGCCTTCGGGGATGAGTTTAACGGGGCGAGTGAGTGACATGGTTAGTCTTCCTCCGTGATGACGCCGAGCAGGGATGTGGGCTGGGATTGGGGGGCATTCGTGCGTACGCGCATGAAGCCACGGGTGGGCAAGCCGGGGATGATCCCGTCGAGGGCGATCGAGCGGGAGGGCCCGGCAATCACCTCAATTTCTTGCCCTAATGAATCGAAATGTGGCAAGTATGCTCCATCAGAAGGGCGCATAATTTCGAAAGACATTTTGTTGCCGGAAAAGGAATCGGGCATGAGAAAACCAACGAGGTTGCCAGTGTCGAGCTGAAAGCCTTCACTGACGAAAGATCCTGGAGCAATGGAAACTTGAACATGACGGTTAATCGCCATAATTATTCTCCTAGCGGGTTATTTAGAGGTAAATCCTCTGGAACAAATGTAAAATAATCGGAAATAAATTGCAATAATTATTTCGATATTTTTTAGATTTATTTCGGAATTAGGGTGTGGAAATGGTGGGGGATTGAGCGGGGAATGGGGAGCTTTGATCCGCTGAGCGATTGCTTGAAAAAACTACCTCCGCTTCGCAGACCTCAACGACCAGAGCTGGAAGGAACTCTCCCGGAAGGTACTTCGTGAAGCTGCCGTGAACAAGGACAAATTCGGCCGGGTGGCAAAGGACGGGTTGGTGGACGGAGGTATCGGTCTGGACTGTTTAATCGAGCTGTATCGGCGATGCGCCGAGGCTATCCGGCCGTTACTGAGGATGGTAAGCGAAGCGGTTGCCACTGCAGAGGGAAAGGAACACCCCGATCGATCGCTGGGCTTGAACAAGCGCTTGGAATTGATTCATAAAAGCGGCTATTCCGATCTGGTCGATTGCCTCGATCCTCGCATCCGTCACGCTGCATGGCACGCCGGGGTTTTGTACGACAAGGATCGAGGTGTCGTGAAGTTTGAGGGGGCCAATGCTGGCGGCTTCGCCGATTTCGAGTTGAGCTAAATCGAGGCAACTGAGAAAACGAGCCTTTCCAATTGCGGGCTTGTACCAGGTCTACTGGCAACTGTCGGAATGAATCAGGAGCTTCAACAGTGGGCCATGTTTCGATCCGATGACCTCCGACGACTGCTTTTGTGAATTGACGACGAGGCACCGCTGACCTAACAAATCGAGCGCCCAAGTTTTGGGCCAACTCTAATTCGGGGGCCATCATGCCGGAGCTTATGGGTGGCGGCTGCTGCGTATTTGGCTCAGTTCGTATTTGGGGTGTGACGGCGTTGGCGGCGCGGCATGGGCTGTCGAATGGGGGTTTTAGGAGCGTGTTGTGGGAGGGAATTTTTCTTGCATCGGCCTGGGGGTGGGCGGGAGGAAGGTGAAGGGGAGGATGCCGAGGGCGTAGGCGAGGAGGTCGGCCCAGTGGAAGTGGGTGCCGAGGAGGCGGGCGGTGAGGCGGATGGGCAGATGATCGCTGCGGGAGAGGGCGGCGGGGATGCCGGTGAGTTGGAAGGACTCGATGGCGAGGAGGATGAGGGCGGCGGCGAGGGGGATGTTCCGGATGCGGCTGGAGAGGCGGAGCAGGACGCAGACCATGGCGGCGTAGAGGGTATCGCCGAGATATTTATCGAGGAGGAGGTGGCCGGAGTGGAAGGCGCGGGAGAGGATGCCGGCGGTGATGATGAGCAGGAGGGCGGCGAACCAGGGGGCGTCCTTGCCACGGGCTCGGGTCATGAGGTTATGGTAGCGGGAGAGGCGGCGTCTGGTGGAGATGGGGGCGGGGATTGCGATAAGATTTCGGGGTTGCCATGAAACGAACGATTTGTACGCTTGCACTGTTGATGGGGATGGTTGGCGGGAACGCGCCGGGGCAGACGCCACCGGCCGCGGCGCCGGCCAAGCCGGTGCGGACACCGCCGCCGACGCGGGACCCGCACACGCCGGGCTATGTGAAGGCGCAGGAATTACCGGACGGACAATTGCCGCCGGCCAACAAGAACGGCAACTACATCATTGGGCCGACGTACCGGCCGGCGCCGGAGATGGTGGCAGGGGAGGGGGTGCCGAAGGGGGATGTCCATGAGTTCACGATGGAGTCAACGGAGAGCAAGATTTATCCGGGGATTGCGCGGGATGGCATGTTGCGGCCGGACCCGAATGATGCAAGCAAGCTGATTGTGAATAGCGGACCGAAGCCGTATACGCGGAAGGTGGCCGTCTATATTCCGAAGCAGTATGTGCCGGGGACGGAGGCGCCGTTTATCGTGGGGGCGGACGGGCCGGACCGGCTGTTGTTTCCGGCGCTCGACGGCTTGATTGCGGCCAAGAAGATTCCGGTGATGATCGGGATCTCGATCGGCAACGGGAGCGGGGACGCGCAAGGGAGCCAGCGGGGGCTCGAGTATGACACGATGTCGGGCTTGTACGCCGAGTTTGTGGAAAAGGAAGTGCTGCCGGTGGTGGAGGCGAAGTACAAGGTAAAGCTGACGAAGAATCCGGACGGGCGGGCGACGATGGGGTGCAGCTCGGGCGGGTCGGCGGCGATGTCGATGGCGTGGTACCGGCCGGATTTGTATCACCGGGTGGTGAGCTATTCCGGGACCTTTGTGTACCAGCAATGGCCGTACAATGCGGAGACGCCGCATGGGGCGTGGGACTATCACGAGACGCTGATCCCGAAGAGCCCGAAGAAGCCGTTGCGGATCTGGATGCATGTGAGCGACCGGGACAACCTGATTACGCGGGATGCGTATCATGACTGGGTGCTGGCGAATGAGCGGATGGCGGATGTATTGGCGAAGAAGAAGTATCCGTACCAGTTCGTTTTCACGAAGAATTCGGGGCACTGCGACCGGGCGGTGAAGGAAGCGACCTATCCGCTGGCGCTCGAGTGGGTGTGGCAGGGGTACAAGAAAAAGTAAGGGGGGTGTGGCAAAAGGACGCGGCGGTGAGGCGGAATGACTCAGGATAGGATGGAGGTTTGGAGACCACGATCAAGACGCGATTGCCGCGGCAGCGGGCGTGCAATGAGAAGAACGAGAAGGGGAAGATCTGCGCGGGGCACCTGAAGCGGTGGTATCACTATGGCGCGGATTGGGAGAAGCAATACGGGGAGAATGCGGAGCTCTACCGGTGTGAGAAGTGCAAGACGGTATACCTGCCGAACCCGGAAGAGGAAGCGCGGACGGGGACACTGGCGTGGTAGCGGGACGGGGAAGCGGCGGGGGTGGCGCTTGACACTAGAGTCTAAACTAATGTAATTATTGAATTTGCCGATGAATCACGCAAGGGCGTGAGGAATTGGCCGCGAGACCGACGGGCGCTTCTCATAAGATAGACCGCATCGGAGTTGGACAGGTAGGTTTAGCTCGACCTTCTCCGATGCGGTCCGCCCTCGGTTCTGCTGGGGCAACAATCGGTGCGCCTGCGGCTGAATCGCGCAATGGTTCCCGCCATCTTGCCGGAAAAAGACCCGCGTCCTAAGTCAAATCTTCATCCAACAGCGACAGCACAGCCGGTACTCCGATTGGGGAAAAACTGGGAAATAAGGAGATCTGTGAGCGGGGAGAACTGTTACCGGAAAAGGGTAAAGCGACCGGGCTCAGGAAGGCTGGGAGCACGCCGTGTTCCAGATTAAGAAAAATCAATAAAAGAAAGAGGGGACAAAAATCCCCTCTGGTGCAACCGTTAAACGGATGAGTGAGCGGTTCTCAGAATTCCGATCCCGACTCCCGCAAGCACGCAAGTCTTTGGGACCCGCTCGCTTTAACCGCCTGCCAGTTGCAACAGAGGGCAGGTTTTGGAGATTACTCCATCAATTCACTAGATAAGATAGCAAATGATCGGCCAGAGTGGGAGAAAAAGATTTGATTGAAAACAATAGGGTTTTTGATGGAGGAGGGGGACCGAGGGGGGCAAGGGGACACAGATACGGGTCTGTGTGACACACTGGGGGGACGATGCGGTACTGGATCTGGATGATGGCATGTCTGAGCCTGAATGGGCAGGGGGTCGCGCCGGAGGAGAGCTACAAAGCGTATACGGAGGCGCCGCGGCTATTGTTGAAGGGGGCGCGGCTGCGGCTGTTGACGCGGGAGCGGGAGCGGGAGTCGATCCGGTATCAGCAATTCGCGGGGTATTTGTCGAATCAGATGGCGATGGGGGAGATGGGGTTTGCGCTGGCGCTGGCGGGGCGGATCGGGGCGGGGGAGCAGTATTGCGGGATTGCGGCGAGGTGGGTGGCGAAGGACAAGAAAACGGATGTGCGCCAGCAGGCGCTGGTGTATGACTGGTGTGGGGACAAGATCGAGGCGGCGCAGGCGAAGGCGCTGGCGGAGGGATTGAAGCGGAGTTTGCCGGCGGCGGGGGGGATTGCGAGTTTGCGGGACCGGGCGTTTGTGGGGCTGGCGCTGGTGGATTATGACGGGGCTTTTTCCGAGCGGGTGATGCGGGAGACGGTGGGGCAATACCGGGCGGCGGTGGCGCCGGGGTTGCGAGCGGCGACGCCGGTGAAGGCGGAGGATCTGTATCCGCTGATGGAGCTATTGCATGTGGTGCGGGACAACCTGGAGATTGATTTGCGGCAGGAGTCGGCGCGGTACTTTTTGGATTTGCCGCTGGTGCAGATGCTGGGGTATTATCCAGCGCCGTATCCGGGCAAGGAGAACGAGTTTCGGGTGATGTTTTTTGAAGGGGACGGGGAGCCGGATTTGGGGCTGGCGACGATGATGCGGGCGGCGGAGCTGGCGCTGGTAGCGTTGGACAACAATGCGGAGTTGGCGCAGAGCTTGCAGGGGTGGCTAATGCAGGACCGCTATCTGCTGCGCTCGGGGCAGGGGATTGCGTATGAGTTGTTGTGGGCGAATCCGTATCAGCCGGGGCTGACGTACCATCATTTGCCGAACTCGTATCATGACCGGCGGAATGGGCGGCTGTTTATCCGGGACAACTGGGAGGAGGAGTCGCGGTTTCTTTGTTACTACGACGGGAAGATCCAGTTATTTGAGGACGGCAAGAGGAAGCTGTTGCGGGTGTCGCCGGCGACGCCGCCGGTGGAGATGGGCGGAGCGACGATTCTGGTGGGGGGCCAGGATTTGTTGAAGCCGGTGCAATTTGAGCTGGCGGGGGCGGACCGGGAGGCGTGGTACATCGTGGGATTGCGGGCGAATGCGGTGTATGACGTGGAGGTGGATGACCAGGAGATCGAAGAGGCGCGGACGGACGCGGGGGGCATATTGTCGCTCGAGTTTGTGAAGCCGGCGAAGGCGGGGGTGAGGGTGATGTTATCGGCGTATGCGAAGGGGAGCGAGTGATGCAGACGCGGCGGGGGTTTGTGGAGGGAGAGGTGATGCAGATGGCGGAGCGCGAGCTGCGCTATGAGGTGTGGGATGTGTTTACGGGGAAGGCATATGGGGGGAATCCGCTGGGGGTGTTTTTTGCGCCGCGGGGTTTGCGTGTGGAGGAGATGTACGCACTGACGCGGGAGATGAATCATTCCGAGACGACGTTTGTGGACGGGGCGGGGAAGGTGAGGATTTTCACGGCGACGCAGGAGTTGCCGTTTGCGGGGCATCCGGTGTTGGGGACTGCGTTTGCGTTGCGGAGGAAGAGCGGGGGAGGGAACCGCGTGGTGGTGGAGGCGCCGCAGGGGCCGATCGAGGTGGACTTTGAGGGGGAGACGGGGATGATGCGGCAGGCGAAGCCGGAGTTTCGGGAGCGGCATGAGGCGGGGGTGATGGCGCCGATGCTGGGCGTGGAGGCGGGGGGATATTGTGGGCCCGGTGGAGAATGTGTCGACGGGGCGGCCGAATGTGATTGTGATGCTGAAGACGATGGCGGCCATGAAGAAGGTGAAGGTGGACTGGGGGAAGCTGACGGCGTACTTTGCGGGCGGGGATGCGCAGCGGGGGATTTATCTGTTGACCGAGGAGACGCTGGGGGCGGGCTATGCGGTGCATGCACGGAAGCTGACGCCGCGGCGGGAGGATCCGGCGACGGGCTCGGCGGCGGGGTGCGCGGCGGCGTATCTGGTGAAGCATGGGGTGGTGAGGAGCGGGGAGGTGGTGAAGGTGGAGCAGGGGCATCTGATGGGGAGGCCGAGCGAGCTGTTGTTGAGCGCGGTGAAGGGGGCGGGCGGGGAAGTGGACGAGGTGAGAGTGGGGGGAGGAGTGTGCTGGTGCTCGAAGGAAAGGTGGTGGCAAAGAGATGAAGGCGATTGTTGCGGTAGCAATGATTTGGGGGGAAGCGTGGGCGCAGCAGTGCGTGGCGCCGGGGGATGTGCCGCGGACGCGGCCGACGCGCGTGGATTACCGGAATGAGGTGGCGACGGACTACTATGCGCTGGCGTTGAGCTGGTCGCCGCAGTTTTGCAATTCGCCGGCGGGTCAGGGGGAGCGGAACCGGTGGCAGTGTGAGGAGAATGCGTTCGGGTTTGTGGTGCACGGGTTGTGGCCGCAGTCGGCGAAGGCGAAGAACCATGACGAGCATCCGCGGAACTGCCGGGCGCCGGAGATGTTGCCGCGGGAGTTGGTGCGGAAGTACTTGTGCGTGATGCCGTCGGCGCAGTTGATGCAGGATGAGTGGGTGAAGCACGGGACGTGCGCGTGGGGGGAGGCGAAGGCGTATTTTGAGCGGGTGGAGGGGTTGTACCGGGGGCTAAGGCTACCGGAGCTGGAGGGTGGGGTGACGACGGCGGGGGCGATCCGGAAGAGGATTGTGAGCGCGAATGCGGGGAGCGGCATGAAGCCGGAGCATGTGCAGGTGAGGGTGGTGAGCGGGAACCGGTTCAGCGAGGTGTTTGTTTGCTATGACAAGCAGTTTCGCTATGGGGCGTGTTTGACGCCGGGGACGCCGGACGGCATTGAGGTGAGGGTGGCGGGGCGGCGGAAGCGCTAGCGGGGGAAGGTCACAAGAACCCGAGGTTCTGGCGAAGCCGTAGAAGGGTATGAAGACGCAGGATGAGCTGGCAGGCAACGGCAACTCGCGCAATGGCGGGAGCCGCAGGGCGCTGAAAAGTGGAGGTCGCTGTGCGGATTACGGAGGGGTACAGACGGGGGAGAGTGGTCGGTCATGGCGCGTGTACCCGGTGTGATATCTGGATGCGCCGCTGATGAAGATGCGGCACGAAGGGCGAATGAAGAGTCGAGCCGTGGGCGTTGCCATAGGTGTCGACGTGATGATTGATTCGATTGTGCGGACGGGTTGCGCGCATTTGGCACAAGTGGGGCAAGAATCAAGTGGTGGGAGGGTTCCCGAGCGAAGAGGACGCCGGGCTGGCGGGATGTCTGCTGCCCCCGGTACCACTGTCAGAATTTGTGGTATTCCAACACCATGTACGAACCAGTTCAAGATGGAATCGCGGTTTCTGCGGAGTTGGTCCACTACGCAGAAGTTGCTCCGCCGAAGCATCTGGCTGGACTGGTCCACTGTTTCTGGGAGCTGCGTACGCTTGCGGCCCTGACAGAGGACTTTTGCTACCACGCGTTACCTGACGCTTGCGTGAATCTGCTTCTCAATCAGACCGATACCGAGATAGCGGGCATTACGGCGCTCGCGACCGCATCGACGGTGCTGAATCTTGGCAAGTCTTTTCATTACGTCGGGGTACAACTGCTTCCCGGTGTCTGGCAGGGAGATCGTAAGGAAATTGTCGACTCGTATGTCGGAACTCCCTATCGGGGTAAGCTACCGCTCGTGGCAACGAGCGAGCGCATGGTTGGCCTTGCTTTGGGTGAGCAGGCGCCAATGCTTGTGGAACTGGTGCAATGGTGCATCGACCATGGCTACATTGGGCCCAACGCGGTAATGGCACGCATCCTTGCGCGCCTCGACAGCATACGTTCCGTGGCGGACATGGCTCAACTTGCGGGCATGTCGCCGCGCCATCTGCAGCGCACCCTGAAGAGAGCGACGGGATTCACTCCACACAACCTGCTCAAGGTTCTGCGAGTGCAGCAATCGTTCCGGAAACACCACCTTGACCTCTATGCCGATCAGGCGCATTTCATCCACGAATTCCGGCGGGCTACCGGATACACACCGAGGAAATATCAAAAACAATTCGGTGTCTGATTTATACAAGACCGAACCGGCCATTGCTGGCTAATCTGAAGCTGCCACACCACACAGGCAAACTACACAGGAGATGAATATGAATAGATCCAACGCGATTGGATGGTTCGATCTTTATGTTGAGGATCTGGAGCGGGCTACTGCATTCTATGAGTCGGTATTTGAACTCAAGCTCCAGGTTATTGCAGATCCAACGGGTGAGACTGCCATGCGTGCCTTTCCCGCCGATATGACTACCTACGGTGCTGCGGGAGCACTGGTGAAGTCGCTACACGGGCGTCCCGGCAGCGGCGGCACCTTGCTGTACTTCAGTGTCGACGACTGCGCGAACGCTTCAGCACGGGTTGCTTCCGCTAACGGTATTGTCGTGCGTGAGAAGTTCTCGATTGGAGAATTCGGCTGGGTCGCGCTGTGCCAGGATACCGAAGGCAACCTGTTCGGTCTCAACTCGAGGCATTGAGGCAGAGGACGAAGGGGCGGCCGACGTAGCGCGGAGAGCAACCGTCGAGCATTTTTGGGGCAGCGCAGCAGGTGTGCCGTTTCCAAAAGTCCGGCGAGTGCGCTGGCTGGAATCAGCGCCACGTCACGGTCTCCTGCTAGTCGGCTACCTCGTCAAGCACAGAGGCCAGATTCTCGCGGAGGCTCGAGTATGTTGTTTGTCCTGGCATCAACTTTTCCTTTTCGAGTGTACAGTCTTCCTGTACGTGTTTCGGCGCTGCTACAGCCTCCGCTCTGTTGCCCCGCGTTACGCGATGCGTCAATTGACGCATCGCCGACCAATCGGACAGGATTCGTAAACGCTGCTCCGTTTATCGTGGGCTATCGTCTTTGACGTGGCCTCAGCGCAATGAAATCAGGGAGTTACGCGCTGCTGGGCCGGGGCGGCAAGGGAGTGACGCGGATCTTGTGGTCGTTGACCACGCAGAAGTGCCCAGCCCAAGCGACGCCCGACTGGAGCGTGGCAATAGCGAGGCCGGCAGTCTCCGTCGGTGTGAGCGAACCAGTTCGGAACAGGATGACTCCACACGAAGCCGGCAGGCTTTGACGGAAAGCGAGATCACCGAAGTCCTTGTCGAAGGTGAGCAGCGTTCGGCCCTCGGCCGATGCGATACCGAGGACTTCGGTGTCGGGTAGTCCGGGATTGGTTTCGGCTATGGAGGCAACGTCGAATCCAGATTGCCGCAGTAGGCGCAGAGCGTTCCGCGGGAAGTTCTCGTCAGCGACGAACTTCATGCAGGCTGTAGTGGGACGATGTGCTCAGTGTGCAGGAGTTCGGCGGCATAGGCCAAACAGGCTTGGATGTCTTCCCGACAGATGTGCGGATAGTTGTCCAGGATCTGCTCGAGGGTCCACCCGGCGGCAAGAAGATCTACGATGAACTCGACGGCGAGGCGAGTGCCTTTGATGACGGGTTTGCCAACAAGGACCTTGGGGTCCACCGCAATGCGTTCGCGCCAGTTCATTGCCATCGAATATCAGGATACCAGCCGAGTCGCCTGTCGACGAGATCCGGATCCCTTCACCGTCAGCGTGGATCTATCGGCGTGCCGATGTCAAAGCCGTCCGCGCACCACCGCAATCGCCTTCTCCAGAACCTCGTCACGTCCGTCCCGAAGGCCTTGAATTGTAGGTGCAACGGGAAAGTCCGGTTGCAATCCTATCCGCTGGAGTTGTTGTCCATCCGGCCAACGGACGTCATGACCGGAGAATGTGACATAGATTCCTCCTGGCACGAACATGGCGGTGAGGTCGCCATTGGCGCCGGTCGTCGGCTGCCCACCGAACTGGGTGCCGTTCGCGACCCTGTACATCAGTCCGCTGTGTTCGGATTGGCTGACCGCTCGCTCGTCGATCAGCATGAGCGTTTGGCCTTCGTATCTGGCAGCGCTGTTTCCTCGTTCCGGGAGAGCTTGTTCGAACAAACGCGAGACCACCTCTCCTTCCTGAACTAAGTTCCGGCGACGATCTGGGATCCGAAGTTGAGTCGCGGCTTCAGCAAGTGGCGCAAGCCAAAGGTAAGGATGCTGAGCAACTGGTCGAGGACAAGGTTGTGGATATGCTCGAACGCCAGGCCATCTTTGTTGCCGGAGTGAATCACGGCATTGCGCAGGCCGGCCGGGGCGAGCTTGTCGATCACGATGAAGTTGCGAAGCGCATCAGCCGGCTTCTGAATCCGTGAGAATGATCTGGTGGACGGCAGCGGCCGGTCTCTTGATTCAAACAGAAATGCTGAGTCAGGCAGCCAGGAAGTCTTCGACATCGATTCCAGCTTGCCGCGGAATCGCCCGAAGTGTTCCTTCTGGCATGTCGCCCGGATGGTTGGGGATTGTGGTGTAACCGCGGGACGAAGCATTGAACCAGATATCGTGACTGCCGGCGGCTTGGCGGTCGAACTCGAAGCCCTGTGCCTTCAACTTTCGAACGATGGCTCTGTAGCGGAATCCAGCAAGCCGACACATGTTCAGGCCGCGACAACCATGGTGTAGTCGCGCCGTTCGGTTGTGCTGGGAAGATTCGGCATGCCATCACGTTCGCGCCGCGCCTCCAGAAGCTTGCGGGCAACATCGCGGGCGATTTCCAGAGCTTCGGCCACCGTCCGCCCTTGCGCGACAAGGCCGGGCAATTCGTCTGAGGTGGCCAGAAAAAGCCCCTCGGGCAATTCCTCAATCCGCACTTGAATCGCTAGCTCCATACGTCCAAAGCCTAACACCAATACGTCCCTCTGCGCTCTTCCAAGAGACCGCCATTGCGGTTTCCGTATCGCTGCGATCGGGGGAGCCTGACAGGTACTTTGAGCGAGAAGGGTTAGACGTAGGTTTTGAATTCCATGACGTCGCCGTCCTGGACGATGTATTCCTTGCCTTCGGTGCGGAGTTTGCCGAGCTCGCGGGCACGGGCGAAGGAGCCGATGGCCATGAGGTCAGCGAAGGCGATGGTTTCGGCGGAGATGAAGCTTTTCTCGAAGTCGGAGTGGATGACGCCGGCGGCCTGGGGGGCTTTCCAGCCGGCGTGGATGGTCCAGGCGCGGGATTCCTTGGGGCCGGTGGTGAGGTAGGTACGGAGGCCGAGGAGGTGGTAGGCTTCGCGGATGAGATTGCCGGCGCCGGATTCGCTGACGCCGAGACCGGAGAGGTATTCGTCGGCTTCTTCCTGGGAGAGCAGGACGAGTTCGGATTCGATTTCGGCCGAGACGACGACGGCGGAGGTGTCGTGGTGAGAGGCGACGTGTTGGCGGACGCGGGTGACGTAGGGGTTTGATTCGGGGTTGGCGAGGTCGCCTTCGGCGACATTGCAGGCGTAGATGGTGGGCTTATTGGTGAGGAGGAAGAGGGGCTTGGCAAGAGCTTTCTCTTCGGGGGACATGTCGAGGGTGACGGCGTACTTGCCGGCGGAGAGATGGGGTTCGAGGCGGGCGATGAGATCGAGGGTGGCCTGCGACTTTTTGTCGCCGCCGCGGGCCTGCTTCTGGAGCTTGGCTTTTTGTTTTTCGAGCGAGTCCATGTCGGCGAGGAGGAGCTCGGTATTGATGATCTCGATGTCGCGGATGGGGTCGACGGAGTCGCAGACGTGTTCGATGTTGGAGTTCTCGAAGCAGCGGACGACCTGGACGATGGCGTCGACCTCGCGGATGTGGGCGAGGAACTGATTGCCGAGGCCTTCGCCCTTGCTGGCGCCTGCGACGAGGCCGGCGATGTCGACGAACTGGAAGACGGCGGGGACGGTTTTTTCGCTGGAGGAGAGCTTGGCGAGGGCGTCGAGGCGGGGATCGGGGACGGTGACGATGCCTTCGTTGGGTTCGATGGTACAGAACCGGTAGTTGGCGGCCATGGCCTTACGGGATTTGGTGAGGGCGTTAAAGAGGGTACTTTTGCCTACGTTGGGGAGACCAACAATGCCTGCTTGCAACATGAGTGGGAAACTACAGTTTAGCGTGTTGTGTAGATTGGGAATAATGAAGCTTCAATTGGCGTTGTTGGCGCTGGCGGGGATGCCGCTGGAGGGCCAGCCGGTGGTGGTCTACCGGGGAGTGTTGAATGCGGCGAGTTTGACGCCGCCGGGGCTGCCGAACGGGGGGATAGCGCGGGGGAGCGTGTTCAGTGTGTTTGGGACGGGGCTGGGGCCGGCGGTGGGGGCGACGGTGAGTGCGTTTCCGCTGGGGCCGCAGTTTGAGGGGGTGAGTGTATCGGTGGCGCAAGGGGGGATCAGTGTGTCGGCGATTCCGATTTTTGTGTCGGCGGGGCAGATCAATGCGATCATGCCGTCGAATACGCCGTTGGGGACGGCGTCGTTGCGGGTGACGTATAACGGGCGGACGAGCCTGGGGGTGGCGGTGGAGGTGGCGGAGAACGGGCCGGGGATCTTCGCGGTGAGTTCGGGAGGGTTTGGGCCGGGGGTGGTGCAGAACTTTGTGAGCGAGGGGGTGCAGCCGGTGAACTCGTTGGGGGCGAGCGCGGCGCGGGGGCAGGTGATCACGATTTGGGCGACGGGGCTGGGGCGGGCGCCGTTTCCGGACAATGAGGCGCCGACGGCGCGGGATCTGGAAGTGCCGGTAACGGTTACGATTGGGGAGCGGGATGCGGTGCGGCTGTATGCGGGGCGGAGCCCGTGCTGCGCGGGGGTGGATCAGATAGTGGTGCGGGTGCCGGCGGATGCGCCGCTGGGGTGTTATGTGCCGTTGCGGATCAAGAGCGGCAGCGGGGTATCGAATACGGTAACGATGGCGATTGGGGAGCGGAGCGGGGAGGGGTGTGTGGACAATTTCAATCCGTTCAGCAATCTGTTGCGGAATACGCGGCGGCAGGGGATGATTTGGCTGGACCGGACGCTGGGGTATTTGGATGGATTTGTGCCGACGACGGAGCAGAACACGACGGAATCGTTGCGGGCGTATTTTTGGGAGCGGCCGGCATCGGTGTTTGCCTATGACCCATTGTTTTCGTATCCGCCACCGGGTAGTTGTGTGGTGCACCAGACGTCGGGGAATGTGTTTCGGGGGGCGCCGTTGCGGGGGATGATGGCGGCGGGGGCGGCGATTGATGTGGGAGGGGCGGTGAGGGTGGATACGCCGTTTGCCGGGAGTACGGAGGCGGGGCGGATCGACCAGCCGGCGGTGGGGTATGCGGGGGTGATCGGGAGTTTGCGGGCGAACGATGGGGTGGGGGGATTGAGGCTGGATTTTCCGAACACGGTGACGGTGAGCTATGGGACGGTGGAAGTGAAGCCGAACGCGACGAATCTGTTTGCGTGGAGCGGGCGGGCGCAACTGGACCGGATCCGGCGGAGTGTGACGACGCGGATTGCGTTTACGCCGAACGATTTTGGGGCAGTGAGTTTGTTGAGTCTGGTGGGGTATTCGGGGCTGCAGGATGCGACGACGGCGGTGGTGTGCGTGGCGGGGCCGGGGGTGGACACGTTTGTGCTTTCGCCGGAGCTGATGGCGAATCTGCCGGAGACGCCGGAGAGGCCGGACGGGTCGCTGGCGATGTTGGGATTGGGGGTGGCGCCGCTCGAGCGGGCGGTGGCGTTTAGCGGGTCGGGGGTGGAGCGGGGATTGTTGTTGTTTACGCAGTGGCAGACGAGGACGGTGGTGTTGCAATGAAGCTGATTTGTGTCGTGATGGCGGTGGTGGAATTACTGGGGCCGGGGCAGCGGCGGGCGAGCCGGATGCAGTTGAGCGACCGGGCGGATGGGTCGGGGCAATTTGTGGAGGTGGCGTTGATGCCGGGGGTGAGCGGATTTTCGCGGGTGCAGTTGTGGACGTCGCAGCGGGTGAATGGTGGGTATACGCGGCGGCAGTTGCAGGAGCGGGAGTTACCGTTGGCCTCGCCGGTGGGGGTGGCGCGGGAGTTGGCGGCGTTTGGGCAGAGCGAGGGGCGGGTGGCGGTATTGACGGGGGGTACGGAGAACACGGTGCGGATGTTGAGCGTGGGGGGGCTGAGCGTGAGCCGGCCGGTGGTGGTGCCGGGGCAGGCGCGGCTGATCGCGACGCGGCCGGGGAGCGGGGAAGTGTGGGTGGGGCATGGGGGGGCGGTGAGCCAGTTGACGGTGGTGGACCCGGGGCTGGAGCGGGTGGCGGGGACGGTGGCGTTGCGGCTGAATGCGCAGGCGGTGCTGGTGGGATTGAATTTTGCACCGAACGGGAGGACGGCGTATGTGGTGGTGCGCAATGAGGACGGGGCGGCGGAGCGGGGGGTGGTGATGGTGGTGGATGCGGTGACGAGGGTGGTGCGGAGCACGATTGGGTTAGGGAGCACGAGGCCGTTGAGCGCGGCGATGAGTGCGGACGGGAGTTTGTTATTCGTGGGGGGGACGACGTTGAATGATTTGAACACGGTGTCGCCGAGTTTGAGTTATGTGGATACGCTGACGGGGACGGCGGCGGTGGCGGCGATCGGGCTGGCGTATGCGCCGGAGGCGTTGGTGGCGCATCCGAACGGGAGGCGGCTGTACTGGCCGGCGGGGCCGGTGTTTGGGCTGGAGGAGTTTGATGTGCAGGGCCGGAGGGTGGTGAGGCGGATGAGTCTGCCGCGGCTGATTGTGCCGCAGAGTTTTGATGTGACGGCCGGGGGGGAGATGATGGTGATGCGGGACGGGCAGGGGCAGTCGGCGGTGCATCTGGACCTGGAGACGGGTCAGGTGTTGGATGTGCAGGCGATCCCGGCGGGGATCAGCGTGGTGGTGGGGCGGCCGTAGCTTAGCGGGTGAAGCGTTCGACGAGGCGGGGCCAATCGACATGAACGGAGCCGCCGGCGTCCTGATGGGAAGTGGACCATTCGCGGATGAGGTCGAGGCAGGAGTGGTCGAGGTAGGTGAGCTTTTCGAAGTGGATGTGGAGGGTGGAAGCGTGGGGCACGCGGTCGAGGGTATCGGCGAGGAGGGGGAGGCGGAAGAAGGTGGCGGAGCCTTCGAGGTAGAGGTCGCAGCGGCCGGAGACGTGGGGGATGAGTTTGAGTTCGAGGCGGGAGGCCTTGTAGATCATCTTGATGATGGTGAGGGCGATGCCGATGAGGACGCCGGTGAGGAGGTCGAAGGCGACGATACCGAGCATGGTGGAGAAGTAGATGGTGAGGGGGATCCAGCCGTATTCGCGGAGTTTGCGCATGTGTTCGATGCTGATGAGTTTCCAGCCGGTGAGGACGAGGACGGCGGCGAGTGCGGAGGTAGGGATGCGCTCGAGGATGTGGGGGAAGAAGGCGACGGTGAGGAGGAGCCAGGCGCCGTGGAGGATGGCGGAGAGGCGAGTTTGTGCGCCGGCCTGGACATTGGCGGAGGAGCGAACGATGACGCCGGTCATGGGTAGGGCGCCGAGGAGGCCACAGAGGATATTGCCGATGCCCTGGGCGAAGAGTTCGCGATCGTAGTTGGTGCGGAGGGAGTGTTTGCCGGAGGCGGCGGCCATGCGGTCGACGGCGGCGGCGGACAGGAGGGTTTCGGCGCTGGCGATGAAGGCGAGGGCGGCGGCTTCGCCCCAGTACTTGAGATGCGTGAGGCCGGAGAAATCGGAGATGCCAGCGAGGGAGAGGTCGCCGAGGAGGTTGTCGGGGACGTTGACGTGCTTGATTTCGAGTTTGTAGAAGTAGCTGGCGAGGGCAGCGGCGAGGAGGCCCATGAGGGGGCCGGGGAGGAATTTGAGGATGGGAGGTTTGAAGTGGTTCCAGAGGAGGATGGTGGCCATGGTGAGGAGGCCGATGAGGGCGGCGACTTCATGGGGGCTGCCATCGAGGGGGAAGACGCCGTTGAAGATGGCTTCGGGGATGGAGAGGAGGTTTTTGATGCCGGAGCCCTTGGGGGAATCGTCGACGACGACGTGGAACTGGGCGGCGACGATGAGGAGGCCGATGCCGGCGAGCATGCCGTAGACGACGGCGGGGGAGATGGCGCGGAACCACTGGCCGGTCTTGAGGAGGCCGAAGCCGATCTGGATGATGCCGGCGATGAGGACGATGAGGGCGAGGGCGCCGAAGCCGTGCTCTTTGTGGAGATCGAAAACGAGAACGACGAGACCAGCGGCGGGGCCGGAGACCTGGAGGGGGGAGCCGGAGAGGGCGCCGACGATGAGGCCGCCGATGATGCCGGTGATGAGACCGGCGGCGGGGGGCATGCCAGAGGCGATGGCAACGCCAAGGCAGAGTGGGAGAGCGACGAGGAAGACGACGAAGCTGGCGAGGAAGTCTTTGCCGAAGGATTGCTTCACAGCGCGCGTCTCCGGCGGTGGGGGGTGGCTTTGGGCATGTGGTGCTCGGACATGGGGACGAACTCGCCCTGTTCGCCGTCGTAGGACAGGACGGTACCGTGGGCGATATCGAAGACCCAGCCGTAGAGTTCCATTTCCTGGCGGGCGAGAGCAGCGGCGACGCTGGGGTGGGTACGGAGGTGGTCGAGTTGGGCGAGGACGTTTTCCTCGACCATGATGATGTCGCGCTGGTCGCTGGAGAGATCGGTGTAGCCGAGGGCGATGCGGCGGGCGCTTTCGGCATGGTTGAGCCAGGAGCGGACGATGGGCATTTGGGCGACGGAATCGGGGTGCATGGCGGCATGCATGGCGCCGCAGTGGGTGTGGCCGCAGATGATGATGTGTTTAATGCCGAGGACCATGACGGCGTATTCGATGGAGGCGGAAACGCCGCCCATGGCCTCGCCATAGGGGGGCACGATGTTGCCGGCGTTGCGGATGGTGAAGAGGTCACCGGGTTCAGAGTCGGTGATCATGTTGGGGACGACGCGGGAGTCCGAGCAGGTGATGAAGAGGGCGCGGGGGAACTGGCGGGCGATGAGTTTATCGAAAAAGTCCTTGCGCTGGGGGTAAATTTCGGTTTCGAAGCGGAGAACACCTTTTGTTAATACATCCATAATGAATCCTCGTTACAGGAGCCAATGATACACTGAAGTTCGTCAGGCCTTGGGCTCCGTGCAACGGTCGGCTGCGAACCCCGCCAGGTCCGGAAGGAAGCAACGGTAGTGGTTTAGCCCGTGTGCCGCGGATCACCCGAGGTCTGGCAAACGAGTCAATAAGTCCTTCCGATTGTATGTCCTACCAGGTTATTGCCCGCAAATACCGGCCGCGCGATTTTGAGGAGCTGATCGGGCAGGAGCACGTCAAGAGCACGCTGGATAATGCGATCACGCAGAAGCGGATAGCGCACGGCTATATTTTCGCGGGGCAACGGGGAACGGGAAAGACGACGGTGGCGCGCATTATGGCGCGGTGTCTGAATTGCGTGGAGGGGCCGACGGCGACGCCGTGCGGCGAGTGTGCGTCGTGCCGGGAAGTGGTGCAGGGGAATGCGATCGACGTGATCGAGATCGACGCGGCGTCGAACCGGGGCATCAACGAGATGAGGGAGTTGCGGGAGAATGTGCGGTTTCGGCCGTCGCGGGACCACTATAAGGTATTCATCATCGACGAGGCGCACCAGATCACGACGGAGGCGTTCAATGCGTTGTTGAAGACGCTTGAGGAGCCGCCGGAGTGGGCGGTGTTTATCTTGTGCACGACGGAGAGCCACAAGATCCCGGTGACGATAGCGAGCCGGTGTCAGCAGTTCAGCTTCCGGAGCGTGGAGTTCGCCGAGTTGATGGAGCGGATGAAGTACATCTGCGCGGAAGAGGGGATTGAGGCAGAGGAGGAAGCGCTGGCGGTGCTGGCGCAGACGGGCGAGGGGAGCGTGCGGGATTCGCTTTCGGCGCTCGATCAGGCGATCGCGTGTTGCGGCACGAAGCTGGTGGCGGGGGAAGTACGGCAGTTATTGGGGATTTTTGGGATCGATGTACTGGGGGATGTGGCGGAGGCGCTCGAGCGCGGGGATGGGGCGCGGATGCTGGAGATTGTGATGGAGCTCGAGCGGAGCGGGCAGAGTTTGCAGCATTTTTGCCGGGAGTTGGCGCGGTATTTCCGGAATCTGCTGGTGGCGAAGGTGACGGGGCCGAAGACTCGGCTGATTGCGGCCTCGCCGGCGGAGATTGGACGGTTTGTGGAGACGGCGGGGAAATTCAGCGAGGCGGATTTGACGCGGTATTTGCAGTTAACGCTGGACTTGTTTCAGGCGCTGCAGCATTCCTTGCAGCCGCGGCTGCATTTGGAGTTGGGTTTGATCCGGATGGTGCATGCGGGCAAGCTGACGGCGATCGAGGAAGTGTTAGCGACCCTGCCGCAGGGCAGGCCGGTGGCACTGAGCGCGGCGGGGGGAGCGCCGCGGGAGCGGGCGAATTTTCGCGTGGCGGGGCCGGCAGCGGTAGAGGAGGTGGTTGCGGCGGCGGTGGTGGTGGAGACGGTTTCAGAGAAGGTGGTGGGTGGGGAATTGAAGGAGCGGCTGGTGGCGTATCTGGTGGAGAACAAGAAGAAGTTTTCGGCCGATGCGGTGGGGGCGTCGCGGGTGGAAGAGAGCGGTGGGGCGGTGCGGTTTGCGGCGCCGAAGGCATTTGTGCGGCCGTTACAGAGCCGGGAGATTGCAGCGGCATTGCAAGCGGTATTGGGGCGGATGGCGCGGGTGGAGGTGACGCAGGACGATACGTTGGTGGAGGCGAAGGCGGCGGTGGTGAGAAACGAGGACGACGCGGTGGTGCGGGAGCGGGCGCTGGGCAATGAGCAGGTGCGGCGGTACCGGGAGATCTTTGCCGATGCGACGGTGCGCGGCGTGAGAGACTTGTCGAATCAGGAGTAAATAGAACCATGAAGCTACCGGGAAATATGCAGGCGATGATGAAGCAGGCGCAAGTGATGCAGGAGCGGCTGCAGGCGGAGGTGGCGGCGATCCGCGTGGAAGCGGGAGCGGGCGGGGGGATGGTGAACGTGAAGATGGACGGGCAGAAGAAGGTGCTCGAGGTGAAGATTGACGCGGAAGTGGCCGGGGATGTGGAGATGCTGCAGGATCTGATGATGGCGGCGTTTAACGAAGCGGCCAGGAAGGTGGACGAGGAAACGGGCAAGAAGACGGGGGCGATGCTGGGGGGCATGGGGCTGCCGCCCGGCTTGTTCTAGATGCCGGATTTCGCTGAGCCGCTGGAGAGGCTGATTGCCGAGTTTCGCCGACTGCCGGGGATCGGGCAGAAGTCGGCGCAGCGGCTGGCGTTTCATGTGATGCGGGCGCCGCGGGAGAGCGCGCAGCGGTTGAGCCAGGCGCTGCTTGATGTGAAGGATCAATTGACGCTGTGTGGGGTGTG
The DNA here is from genome assembly GCA_019931185.1 of Bryobacter sp. CoA8 C33. Lineage (GTDB taxonomy): Bacteria > Acidobacteriota > Terriglobia > Bryobacterales > Bryobacteraceae > Bryobacter. The sequence goes on along the minus strand of JAINDK010000081.1, from coordinate 27,833 downwards.
CAACAACATCGCGAGCGGGGAACTGTGTGTGTTTTGTGGGGATGGGAGGAGGTCGCGGAAGGTGATTTGCGTGGTGGAGGATCCGCATAACATCGTGCCGATTGAGACGACGCGGAGTTTTGAAGGTTTGTACCATGTGTTGCATGGGGCGATTTCGCCGTTGAAGGGGATTGGGCCGGAGCAGTTGCGAATCAAGAGTCTGCTCGAGCGGCTGGGGGATGGAGAGGTGGAGGAGATTATTCTGGCCACGAATCCGACGGTGGAGGGGGAGGCGACGGCGGCGTATCTGGGGCGATTGTTGAAGCCGTTGGGGCTGAAGGTGACGCGGATTGCGATGGGGATTCCGGTGGGGTCGGATCTGGATTTTGCTGATGAGGTGACGATGTTGAAGAGTTTGGAGAACCGGCGGGAGGTGTGAGGCATGGCGGTACTGGACTTTATAGCTGAAAACCACACCTTGAGCAGCTTGCTGGGAAACGGACGGAAGTTGGTCGTGCCACGGTACCAGCGCAACTACGCATGGGGGGAGGAAAATTGGGAAGAATTGTGGGAAGACCTCATGGTGTTGCGTCGCGAGACCAAGTCGGTGCACTTCATGGGTTCGGTTGTGCTGCGGCCCATGGGGGATGCGCGAACGAGTGAACTGATTGACGGCCAGCAGCGAGTGACCACCTGTTTGCTGCTGATTCTCGCAGCCATCGAGCAGTTGAAGGAAATGGCTGGGACGGGAGTCGACCCCAAGGGCGAAGAGAGGGCGGAGATTTTTCGCAATCAATTCGTTTCATCGGTTGCGCCTGGGTCACTTTTACCTTTGAGCAAGCTACAGTTGAACCGTTTGAATGATGATTTTCTGCAACGACACCTGATCCAGTTTCGACAGCCGGGAAACTTGAGGAAGGAGCCGAGGAGTAACCGACAACTGTGGAATGCGTTCGAGTTTTTCCGGGAGCGGTTTCGAGGTGACGACCGATTTTCCAAGGATGGGACCGCGCTGGCCGAGTTTGTGGATGAAACCGTTTCGCGACGGCTGCAGTTTGTGGGTATTCAAGTTGCCGATGATCTGAGCGCCTATCGAGTAGTTGAAACGCTGAATGCGCGGGGTTTTCGCCTTAGTCCGGCAGACATCATCAAGAACTGGATTTTCTTCCAATTTGAGAGCGTCAGTGACCAGGATCAAGTGGGACGGGTTTGGGAGGAGACGCTAGGTTATGTGGGTGCAGAGGAGTTTACTGTTTTTCTCCGCCATTACTTCTGTCAATTCAAGAAGCAGGTCCGGGCCCAGGATCTTTTTGATCTGGTGAGAAAGGAAGTGAGCGGGAGTCAGGCGGCGCTTCAGTTTCTGCACACACTCGCCGAGGCCGCAGGGAAATACTCGGCTTTGCAGGATCCCGACCACCCGCAGTGGAATACGAACCCTCAAGATCGCCGATGCGTTGAGGTTTTGAGAATGATTGGGACAACGCAGGTTATGCCTCCCTTGCTCTCCGCGATGTATACATTCGAGCCTGGGGAGATGAGCAGGACATTGAAGATCGCGGTAAACCAGGCAGTACGGTATAACGCGACGTTGAAGGCGAATACCCACCAGGTAGAAGGAGTTTTTAATGCGCTGGCGAAACGAATTCGCGATGGGGAGATCCGCCGGGCGAGAGAATTTTTTGCCGCGTTGAAGGATGTTTATCCGGACGACGATCAGTTCAGAAACACTTTTGCGATCGTCAAGTTTGATTACGGGGCCAACCGCAAGTTATTGGGCTACTTGGTGGCCGAGTTAGAGGAAGCAGAGGGGGGGACGCGACCGGATACCTCTCATCCCGACTTCACGATAGAGCATATTGAGCCGGAGAGTTCGGAGCAGGATTGGACAGACCGGTTGGGAAACTTGATTCCACTGGAAAGCAGTCAAAACAAACGTTGTGCCCGGTTGCCGTTCGAGCAGAAGCGGTTGATTTATAGCGGGAGCCGGTATTCGTTGGCACAGACTGTATCCAGATGGGAACGTTGGGGTTATGAGGAAATGGAGAGCTACCAGAAAAAACTGGCGAAGCTAGCAGTAGGGCGATGGAGGGATGATTTTTAGTCTAGGACGAGGAGGGGGGAGGCTTCGCGCATGCCGCGGGAGGAGAGGGGGCCGAGTTCGACTTCGATGAGTTGGCGGGCGGGGGTGGGCTGGGAGAGTTCGACGCGGATGTAGTTGGTGGAGAGGGCGATGCCGAGGTCGCTGATGGTGACGGCGGGAAGGCGGCGGCCGATCTGGGATTGGCGGAAGAGCTTGTTTTTGCGGTCGGAGAGTTGTTGGAGGATGCGGTTGCGCTGGCGGCGGACCTCGATGGGGACGGGGTGGGGGAGATCGACAGCCTTGGTGCCAGGGCGCTCGGAGTAAGTAAAGACGTGGAGGTAGGTGAGGGGGAGGCTTTCGATGAAATCGAGGGAGGCGGCGAACTCGGCATCGGTCTCACCGGGGAAGCCGACCATAACATCGGCGCCGAGGGCGGCCTCGGGCATGAGCTCGCGAGCGAGCCGGATACGTTCGGCGTAGTGCCGGGGGCGGTACTTACGGTGCATGCGGCGGAGGACGGAATCACTGCCGGACTGCAGGGGGGCGTGAACGTGGCGGGCGATGCGGGGCGAGGCGGCCATTAGCTCGAGCAAGGTGGTGGTAAAGTCCATCGGTTCGATGCTGGACAGGCGGATGAGGGGGATGGAAGTTTCCTCCAGCAGGCGGCGGAGGAGGTCGGGGAGTTGGCGGCCGGAGCCCCACTCGCGGCCCCAGCGGCCGAGGTTGATACCGGTGAGAACGATTTCGGGATAGCCGGCGGTGGCGAGGCGTTGGGTTTCGGCGATAACCCAATCCGGGGCAGCGGAGCGGGACTTGCCGCGGACGCTGGGGATGATGCAAAAGGAGCAGCGATTGTTGCAGCCGTCCTGGATCTTGAGGTTGGGGCGGGAACGGTCGCCAGCGGGGCCCTCGACGGGGGCATTGAAGAATTCGCTTTGGGCGAAGATATCGCCGACGTGGACTTCGGCGTGGTAGGGGGTGGGGTTGGCGGAGACGATGTCGCCGATGAGGCCTTTGTGGGAGTTGCCGACGACCCAGGAGACGCCTTCGATTTGGGAAAGATCTTCCGGGGAACGCTGGGCGTAGCAGCCGGTGACGAGGATGCGGGCCGTGGGGTTGTCGCGCTGGAGGCGGCGGATGATCTGGCGGACGTCCTGGTCGGCCGAGGACGTGACGGTGCAGGTGTTGAGAACGACGAGGGAGGCCTCACTGGGGATGGAGGCTGGGGAGAGGCCTTGGCCGGTTAGGCTGGCCTCGAGCGAGGCGCCGTCGGCCTGGGAGGCGCGGCAACCGAAGTTCTGGACGAAAAAGCTGCTCAGAGTACCTCCAGTTTATCAAGTGGAGTACTGAAGAAGGAGGAGGAAAAAGGCGATGAAAGGAGATATGTCGACGCGTGTATTGACGCAAAACGAAATCGATAACATGTTCCAACAGTCGAGCGTAAACGCACGGCGGGCGGAGTTGGCGCGGCGGGCGCAGCCGTATAATTTTCGGCGGCCGGACCGGATCGCGAAGGATCAACTGCGATCGATTTACGTAATGCATGAATCATTCGCGCGCTCTCTGGCGAGCAGCTTATCGGCTTATTTGCGCGCCTATGTAGCGGTAAATCTGGTGAGCGTGGAGCAGTTGTCGTTCACGGAGTTCCAGCAGGTGTTGCCGTCGCCGACGGTGGTGGCGACGATCGATGCCTCGCCGTTTGACAACAACTGTCTGCTTGAGTTGAATCCGACGATCATCTTTCCGATGATTGAGATGTTGCTGGGGGGGGCGGCGGGGAGCCTGACGAAAGTGGACCGGGAAGTGACGGAAATCGAGCAGTCGATTTTGGACAGCGTTTTTCGGCTGATGTTGCGGGACTTGAGGGAAGCCTGGAAAGGGATTGCGCAGATCAATTTCAAGATTTCGAACTACGAGACGGAACCGCAATTGATGCAGGTACTGGCGCCGAACGAAGCGATTGTGGCGGTATCGATCGAAATCCGGCTGGGGGAGTTAAGCGGGATGATGAACATCGGGATCCCCTCGATCATCATCAAGATGTTGAGCCACAAGTTTGCCGAGCAGTGGACGATTCGCAAGACAGAGAGCACGGAGGACGATTTCAAGCGGGTGTATGAGCGGATCCGCAATGCGAAGGTGGAATTGGACTGCCGGCTGAGGGGGCCGCAGATCATCTTGGGTGAAATGCTGAAGCTGAAGGTGGGGGATATTCTGACTTTTGACTATTTGGCAAGCAAGCCGCTGTCGGTGGAGTTGAACGGGAAATTGAAGCATACCTGCCAGGTGGTGATCTCGAACCGGAAGCGGGCGGCACGGGTATTGGAGATGGTGGATCCGGCGGTTTGAGGGGGGAATTCAGGCGGGGCGGCGGAGGAGGGCCCAGAGCAGGAGGGTGGAGCGGAGGGTCCAGGCGGCGGTGCGGAGCCAGTTGGTGGAGACGAGAGATTGGGCGGTGGCGGGATCGAAGTGGATGGAGAGGCGGTTGTGGAGGGGGACCTGGAGGAAGAAGGTGGAGGCCCAGAGCAGGAGGGTGAGGGCGGTGGTGGCCCAATAGAGGCGGACGAGAGGGAGAGCGAGGCAGAGGGCGAGGGAAGCGAGGAGTTCGGCGACCATGGGGGGAGCGGTGACGAAGCCGGTGAGGAATTGGTGGCGGCGTTCGTAGGCGGGGAAGCTCTCGGGGGGGATGGCGAGGAAGAGGGGGTAATGGACGATTTGGACGAACCAGATGAGGCCGGTCATGTAGAGGCTGAGGGCGAGGTTGGCGAGCAGGAGGCGGTCAGGCGACATGAGCGGCAACGGATTCGGCGGCATGGCGGCCGTTGAGGAGGGCGGCCTGGATGCTGGGCAGGAAGCGGTGGTCGCCGCAGATGAAGACGCCGCTGGGAAGGAGGCAGGGGCGCTCGGTCAGGGAATCGGGTTGAGAGGCGGGGTGGGCCCAGGGAATGCGATACAAGCGCAGGAGGCGCCAGGGGCGGGTATCGGCATTGAACCAGCGGCTGAGTTGGGAGCGGACCTCGGACTCGACGGTGAGGTCGGGCCTGTCGGGGTTGCCAAGGACGGTGACGCTGAGCAGGTGTTGGCCGGCAGGGGCGTAGGTAGGGGAGACGAGGCTGGGCAGGCAGAAATTCTGAATGGGGCCGTCGGGGTTGCCGTTGAGGACGATGATGGGATCGGGTACGGGGGGCGGGCCGGGGAGGGCGAAGTAAAGGGCCATGACCGAGCGGGCGGAGAGAGGAGGGAGTTGGCCGGGGAGGAGGCGGCAGGCGTTTTGGCCTTCGGTGGCGACGACGACGGCGGAGGCGGGGATGGTTTCGCCGTTGATAAGGCGGATGGAGTTGGGGCTGACGGAGGCGACGGGGGAATGGAAGTGAAGGGAGGACTGAGGGAGGCGGGCGGCGAGTTGGGCGGGGATGGCGCCCATGCCGCCGGCGGGGAGGACGGTGTCGCCGGAGGCCATCATGCGGAAGGTGTATTCGAGCATGCGGGAACTGACGGCGAGGGAGGAATCGAGCATGATGCCGCCGAAGAAGGGGCGGAAGAAACGGTCGATCATGTTGGGGGAGAAGCCGTAGCGGCGGAGTGCTTGGAGGCTGGAGGATTCGGGGCGTTTGAGGATGTCCTCGGGGCGGCCGGCGAGAGAAGAAGCACGGAGGCGGGCGACGAGGAGTTTGTCGGCCATGCTGCCGACGGGATTGAGGATTTGGGAGAGGGCGGCGAAGGGTTCGCGCCAGGGGTCCATGACGCGGTGGAAGCGGCCGTCGAGGCGGACCATGGCGCCGGGTAGGAAGCGGCCGAAGCGGAGGCTGGGGTAATCGAGGAGTTGCTGGCCTTCGGGGTAGGCGGTGAGGTAGACCTGGAAGCCGCGGTCGAGCAGGAAGCCGTCGACGGAATCGGTGCGGACGCGGCCGCCGGGGGAGTCGGAGGCTTCCAAGAGTTGGAAGGGGATGTTGCGGCGCTGGAGTTCGAGAGCGCAACCGAGGCCGGCCAGACCCGCGCCAACAATGGCGACAGGATGAGAATTCACGCCAGCTCCCGGCGGAGGCCGACGCTGCGGAGAACGAGAAATTCGTTGATTTTGTCGAGGGTGAGGAGGCCGATGAGGCGGCCGTCGGAGAGGATGAGGGCGCGGAAATCGTTTTGTGCGAGAAGGGCGAAGTGAGCCGGGAGGCTCGAGTCGGGGGGGAGGGCGAGGAAGTCACGGTCCATGGCGCCGGCGACGTAGGCATCGGGGCCATGTTGGGAGAGGGCTTCGACGAGTTCGTCGCGGGTGAGCAAGCCAACAACCTGGGAGCCATGGAGGACGGGGAAATCCTGCTGGGCGGAAGTGAGAAGGATTTCAGCGGCGTAGCGGAGGGTGTCGCCGTGATCGAGGGTTTCGAAGCGCTCGATCATGGCTTCGCGGACGAGAGCGCCCGACATGAGCACGGCGCTGCGCTGCGCCTCATATTCTTTGCGGGCAGTGAGGAAGAGGAAGCCGGCGGCGGCGAGGAAGAGCCATTGGGACTGCCAAAGGGAGAAGGCGGCGAGGGAGAGTGCGATGCCCTGCCCGGCGATGCTGGTGAGGCGGGCGGCGCGCAACTCGGGCATGCGGAAGGAGAGAAGAGAACGGAGGATGCGGCCGCCATCGAGGGGGAGGGCGGGGAGGAGATTGAAGAAGGCGAGCAGGAGGTTGGCTTGGCGGAGGTCGTCGAGGTGGGCCACGGTGGGGTTAGCCGAGTGGAGGAAGTGGAAGGCGGCGGCGAGCAAGAGGTTGGCGGCCGGGCCGGCGGCGGCGATGAGGAGGTCTTCGCGGAGGCCGGGTTGGCGCTCGAGGCGGGCGACGCCGCCGAGGAAGTACATGATGATGTCGAGTGTGCGGATCTTAAAGCGACGGGCGACGTAGGCGTGGGCGAGTTCGTGGAGGAGGACGGAGGCGAAGATGCCGGTGGCGAGCAGGAGGTGAGTCCAGGCCTCGGGCCGGGTGGAGAGGACGAGCAAGGCAACAAGGATGACAAAGGTGAAGTGGAGGCGGACTTCCACACCCGAGATGCGGAAAAAGGGGAAGGTTGCGGAAAGCATTTAGTACTGCATTTGCGAGTCGTTCAACTCGCGGACGAGAGCAACATAGTCGGGGCGGTCGGCCGCGCTTTGATGGCGGTAGGACTTAAGAATTTCGCCATGGAAAACGAGGAAAACGCCAGGCATTTGGGTGACATCTCCTTCCGCGGAGCCGATGCCGTGTTTGCCGAGGAAGCCGGCCCGGAAGCCGCGGAGCCAGACCTTGGGGCCGAGAAGTTGGGAGAGATCGCCTTTTTCGAGGCCGAAGGCGCGGTACAGGCTCAGTTTCGGGTCCCAGACGCGGGGGACGTCGGCGAGTTGGTGGCGGCCGAGGATCTCCTCGGCGGACTCTTCGCGGCCCATGTGGACGAGGACGATTTGTGTGCCGGTGGCTTCGATATCGGCGCGGCGGGAGCTTAAATCAGCGAGTGCTTCGCGGCAGAAGGTGCAGCCGACGTGGCGGAGGAAGACAAGAAGAACCGGACGGAGTTTGGAATGCTCGAGAATGCTGATGCCGAACTGGGATTTTGCGCGCATCGCCCAAGACTGGATTTCGGGGGAGTAAACGCGTTGCTTTTCGTTGTTTTCGCGGGCGGCATGCCAGAGGATGAGGCCGAAGGGGACCCACCAGATGAGGTCGTTGGTGAGGATGGTCCAGGCAAAGGCTGGTTTGAAGCGGCCCATCCATAGGGCTTTCGCCATGCCGATGGGGCCGAAGACCTTACCCATGAGCCCGACGAGAACGATGGGCCAATGGCGGAAGGGATCACCGGAGGCGATCCAGTAACCGACGCCGTAGACGCCGACGATCATGCCGATGCATTGCCAGAGTTCGGGGTAATTGGGCAGGGGCATGCCGGCGAGGTCGAAGAACAAGTTGGGAGCGAAGATGACGAGTGCGCCCCAAACGATGTTGTAAAAGCCGGCGGCGGCGAGAACCAATTTCATCCACGATGGAAAAGCTTGTGTTTGCATGTTGGACCGCAACTCCCTCTGTGATTGAGAGATGTTTTGGGGAGCAAAAGGATGTTCAATTTTCAGCCCTTGCCGTGGCGTTGAGCATCCATTCAATTTCAGCAATGGAGCTTCAGTACAGCCGGGAAGGGATCTACGTTGCCGCGATTGATTTGTGGCTGGACCCGCAGAATTCGCAAGGGGCGGCATGGATTTCGCATGCGCACAGCGATCATGCGCGGCATTACTCGCGGACGGTGATTGGGACGGGAATCAGTTTGGAGCTTTACAGGATGAGGTGGCCGGCGAAGGAGGAGTGGGGGCAGGAGCTGCGGGTGCTCGAGTATGGCGAGGAGATGGAGTGGCGCGGGGCGCGGCTGCGTTGCATTCCGGCGGGCCATATTTTGGGGGCGGCGCAACTGCTGATCGAGTATGGGGGGGAGAGGCTGGTTTATACGGGGGATATCAAGAAGAAGGCGCCGTTGTGCGGGCGGGAGACGGAGGTGGTGGAGTGTGACCATCTGATCGTGGAGAGCACGTTTGGGCTGCCGGTGTACCGGTTTTTGACGCGGGAGCAGGCGCGGGAGGAAATAGCGGGATTTGCGCGGGAGTGTCTGGAGGAGGGGGCGACGCCGGTGTTTCTGGGCTATCCGTTGGGGCGGGGGCAGGAGATCGTGGGGGCATTAACGGGGGCGGGGATCCGGACGGCGGTGCATGGGGCGATCGCGAAGTACATACCGGTGTATGAGCGGGCGGGGGTGGAATTTGGGGACTGGGAGCCGTATGAAGCGCGGGATCTGAAGGGGAAGGCGCTGGTGGTGGTGCCGGGGATGAGGCGGCAATTGGAGGCGACGGGGGTGGATGTGAGGGTGGCGTATGTGAGCGGCTGGGCGCGGGTGGCAAATGCGCGGTTGCGGGCGGGGGCCGAGAAGCTGATTGCGTATAGCGACCATGCGGGCTATGACGAATTGTTGGAGCTGGTGGAGGGGACGAAGGCGCGGCGGGTGGATGTGGTGCATGGGTACACGGAGGTGTTCGCGGGGATTTTGCGGGAGCGGGGAATCGAGGCGGAGGCGCCGGCGGGGGCGCGGGGGCGGGCGAGCGAGGAAGAAGCGGAATGAGCGCGACGATGGACGGGCTGGCGGGAGTGCTGGAGCGGGTGGCGAACACGTCGAGCCGGAAGCGCAAGGTGGGATTGCTGGCGGAGTGGATGCGGGGGCTGGGGGAAGCGGATCTGGTGCGGGCAGTGCGCTTTTTGAGTGGGGAGCCGGTGGCGGGAGCGGGGGACCGGAAGCTGAGCGTGGGGCATGCGGTGGTGCGGGAGGCGGCGGTGGCGGTGACGGGGGTGAGCGTGGAGATGTTCCGGATGTGTCACCGGGAGGTGGGGGACTCGAGCGAGACGGTGGGGTTGCTGCGGGAGGGGGGAGCCGCGGGGGTAGAGGTGAGGCTCGAGGAGGCGGAGCAGGCGTATTTGCGGCTGTTTCAGGAGCGGCGGACGGCGCGGAAGGTGGAGTTGCTGGTTGGGGAGTTGGGGCGGATGCGGCCGCTGGCGGTGAAGTATTTTTTGAAGGTGATCACGGGGAATTTTCGTGTGGGTTTGCAGAAGAAGTTGGTGGAGGAGGCGCTAGCGAAGGCGACGGGAAGGGCGGGCGAGGAGGTGAAGGGGGCGAGTAACCGGAGCGGGGATTTGGGGCTGGTGGCGCGGGCGGCGCGGCGGGGGGAGCTGGCCGAGGTGGAGGCGAAGCTGTTTCATCCGCTCGAATTCATGCTGGCGAAGCCACTCGATGAAGTGGGGGATGTGGGGGAAGCGGGGCAGTGGCTGGTGGAGGACAAGTATGACGGGATCCGCAGCCAGGTGCACTTTGAGCAGGGGAAGGTGAGGATTTATACGCGGGGATTGGAGGACACGACGGCGGCGTTTCCGGAACTGGTGGAGGAGTTTGAGCGCGTGGGGGGGCGCGGGGTGGTGGATGGGGAGGTGCTGGCGTGGCGTGATGAAAGAGCGCTGAACTTCACGGTGTTGCAGCAGCGGCTGGCGCGCAAGAAGGTGGACGCGGGGGTGAGGGAGAGCGTGCCGGTGGTGTTTGTGGCCTACGACTTGTTGTACCGGGATGGGGAGTTGTTGCTGGACCGGGCGATCGGGGAGAGGCGGGGGCGGCTGGAGGAGATGGGTTTGCGGGTGTCGCCGCAGAGGCGGCTGGGGGCGGTGGGGGAAATCGAGGAGTTGTTTGCGGCGGCGCGGGGCCGGGGCAATGAGGGGTTGTTGTTGAAGCGGGAGGGGAGCGTGTATCAGGCGGGGAAGCGGAGCGGGGACTGGCTGAAGGTGAAGCGGGCCTACGGGACGCTGGATGTGGTGGTGACGGCGGCGGAGCAGGGCAGCGGGCGGCGGGCGACGATGTTGAGCGACTACACGTTCGCGGTGCGGCAGGGGGAGCGGTTTGTGAATGTGGGGAAGGCGTATTCGGGATTGACGGACGAGGAGATCCGGGAGTTGACGAAGGTGTTCCGGGGGATAGCGCGGGAGCGATATGGACGGGTGACGGTGGTGGAGCCGCGGGTGGTGCTCGAGGTGGCGTTTGACGGGGTGCAGAAGAGCCCGCGGCACAAGAGCGGGTATGCGTTGCGATTTCCGCGGATTGTGCGGTGGCGGCGGGACAAGAGCGCGGAGGAAGCTGATGGGATTGAGCGGGTGGAGGAGCTGTATGCGCGATCGTTGGCATAGCAAGCTTTATGGACCGCTGGGGGAATGGTTCGCGGGGCGGTTCGCGGGCTGGAGCGAAGTGCAGAAAAAGGCGCTGCCGCATACGCTGGCGGGGGAGAGTACGCTGATTCTGGCGCCGACGGGGAGCGGCAAGACGCTGGCGGCGTTTCTGAGCGGGCTGTCGCGGCTGGGGGAGATGGCGGCGGGGAGGAGGCTGGGCAATGCGGTGCATGTAGTGTATGTGTCGCCGTTGCGGAGCCTGAACCGGGATATTGAGAGGAATTTGCGGGGGCCGCTCGAGGCGGTGAATGCGAGCCTGCCGGAGGGGGCGCGGGTGAGGATGGAGAGCCGGACGGGGGATACGGGGCAGCAGGAGAGGCAGCGGATGAGCCGGGAGCGGCCGCATCTGTTGTTGACGACGCCGGAGAGTTTGAGCAGTTTGTTGAGCCAGAAGCCGTGGGCGGAGGGATTTCGGCCGGAGGTGGTGATTGTTGATGAGATCCACAGTTTTTGCGAAACGAAGCGGGGGAGCCTGCTGGCGGTGACGCTCGAGCGGTTGCAGGAACGGGGATCGTTGGAGTTGCAACGAATTGGATTGAGCGCGACGGCGGCGCCCTGGGAGGAGGTGGCGCGGCTGCTGGTGGGGGCGCGGGCGTGCGCGGTGGCCGCCGTCGAGGCGCGCAAGGCGCACCGGCTGGAGATTGCGGCGGCGATGGAGGGGCCGGAGTTGCCGGCGGCGGGCTTTAACCCGTACTGGGTGGCGCATGTGGTGGCCGAGAAGGTGGCGGCGAAGCGGTGTTCGCTTGTGTTTACGCAGACGCGGAGCGCGGCGGAGCGCTTGGGGCTGGCGCTGAAGGTATTGTTGCCGGAATGGGATGAGCAGATCGAAGTGCATCATGCTTCGCTCGACCGGGACAAGCGGCTGTGGGTGGAGGATCAACTGGGGGCGGGGGCACTGCGGGCGGTGGTGTGTTCGTCGAGTTTGGAGATGGGAGTGGATTTCGCGGGGGTGGACCAGGTGTTACTGATCGGGGCGCCGCGAGGGGTGAGCCGGGCGATGCAGAGGCTGGGGCGGGCGGGGCACCGGCTGGGGGGTGTGGCTGAGGGGGCGCTGGTGCCGCTGAGTTTGCCGGATCTGCTCGAGTGCATTGCACTGCGGGGGGCGGTGGAGGCGGGGCGGCTGGACCGGCTGCGGGCGCCGCGGGCGCCGCTCGACGTGCTGGCGCAGGTGGTGTTGGGGATGGTGGTGGAACGGGAGCGGGATGTGGAGAGCGTGTATGAACTGGTGAGGCGGGCGGGGCCGTATGCGGATTTGAAGCGGGAGGATTATGAAGCGGTGCTGGCGTATCTGGCGGGGGGAGGAAAGGTATTGGGGGGGAGCGGGGATTACGGCAAGATCGTGGTCGCCGAGGGGAAGATGCGGGTCGCAAGCCGGCGGGTGGCGCGGGCCTATTATCAGAACATCGGGACGATCAGCGATGATTACGCGGTGCGGGTGGTGACGCGAAATCAGCGGCGGCTGGGGGATGTGGAAGAGAGTTTTCTAACGAGTTTGCAGCCGGGGGAGGCGTTTGTGATCGCGGGGCAGAGCGTGGTGGTGAAGCGGCTCTATGGGAATGTGGCGGTGGTGGAGGCAGCGCGGGGAGAGAGGGTGAAAACGCCGCGGTGGATGGGGGGGAAGATGAGCCTGACGGCGCGGCTGGCTGAGGAGGAGTTGGTGTTGCGGAAGGCGTTGCGGGGGGCGTATGAGGAAGGGGGGCGCAAGGCGTGTGTGCGGGAGTTGAAGCAGCGGTGGAAGGTGAGCGGGGAGGTGGCGGAGCGGGCCGGGGCGTTTGTGGAAAGGCAGTATGCGGCGGCGCCGCTGCCGGTGGATGAGCCGGTGTTGGTGGAAAAGATCCGGCAGGAGAGATCGCTGCTGTACCTGTTTCATTCGGTGGCGGGACGGGGAGTGAACCGGTCGTTGATCTGGGCGGTGAGTCACCGGCTGGGGGCCGAGTGCGGCTCGATGGCGGGTAACTATGACGATCATGCGTTCTTGCTGAGTTTTGGGGCAAAGCGGGCGCCGAGCGAGGAGCGGTTGCGGGAGGCATTTCGGGAGGAGGGTTTTGTGGGGGATCTGGAGGCGGCGCTGGGGAAGACGGAGTTGTTGGGATCGAAGTTCCGGCCGATTTGTGAGACGGGGCAACTGTTGCCGCGGCGGGGAGCGGGCAGTGGGGGGGCGCAGCGGCGGAGCGCGAGCTGGAATGGGAGGTTGTTGTATGAGACGTTTCGGAAGTATGAGCCGGAACATCCGTTGTTGCGGGAGGCGGTGAGGGAGGTGCTGGAGGACGAGTTGGAGGCCGAGAAGGCGGCGGGGCAGGCGGGGCGGATCCACGGGGCGCGGTGGGAGGTCGTGGAATTGGACCGGCCGAGCCCGTTCGCGATCGGGTTGTTCGCGGGGTTTAACCGGGAGACGCTGGTGGCGCAGGACCCGGAGCGGGCGCTGGATGAGATTGTGGCGGCGATGTACGAGACATGGAACAGCAACTGAGCCTGGGCCCGGGGCGAGTGGGGCATGCGAGCGGGGCGCTGTATGTGGAGACGAGCGGGACGCTGGTGGTGGCGGACGCGCATTTGGGATATGGGTGGGCACAGAGGCGGCGGGGGCAGATGGGGCCGGTGACGGATGGGGGGATCGGGGAGCGGCTGCGCGGGGTAGTGCGGGAGTTTGCGGCGCGGGAATTGGTGTTTTTGGGGGATACGGTGCATGCGCCGCGACCGAGTGTGCTCGAGCGGGAGATGATCGAGGGTGTGTTGCGGGGGCTTATGGAGTTGGTGGAGGTGAAGGTGGTGGCGGGCAATCATGACCGGGCGTTCGGGCGGGACTTCGCGGGGTTGGGGATTGCGGTAAGCGGGGTGTGGGGGGAGGGGGGATTGGTGGGCTTGCATGGGGACCGTTTGGATGTGGAGTTGCCGGAGGGGGAGCATTATCTTTTGGGGCACCTGCATCCGGCGGTGAAGCTGGCTGATGATGCGGGGGTGGCGCGGCGGGCGCCGGCGTTTCTAGTGGGGGAGCGGGCGACGGTGCTGCCGGCCTTTTCGCCGTTCGCGGCGGGATTTGATGTGAAAGAGGGGAAGCTGCCGCGGGAGGTGAAGGCCTTATTGGGGCGGCATGAGGTGGTGGTGGCGACGGGGCGGCGGGTGGTGCGGCTGCCGGCTAGAGCCAATCGAAGCGTTCGATGATTTCGGCGGTGGGGCCGGAGGCGAGGATGCGGCCTTGCTCGAAGAAGACGGCGCGGGTGGTGGTGGTGAGGGCGAAGCGGGAGTCGTGAGTGATGATGAGGCGGGCCATGGACTGGCGGTTGAGCAGGAGGGCGAGTTCGCGGACGCCGGGGGGGTCGAGGAAGGTGGTGGGTTCGTCGAGGATGAGGAGATCGGGCTGCATGACGAGGACGCCGGCGAGGGCGGCGCGGCGTTTTTCGCCGGCGGAGAGATGGAAGGGGTTGCGGGAGGCGAAGGGTTCGAGGTGGAGGGAGGCGAGCATGGCGCGGGCGTCGCGTTCGGCCTCGGCGGGAGGGATGCCCTGATTGAGGAGACCGAACATGACGTCTTCGAGGACGGTGGGGAGGAAGAGCTGGTTTTCGGCGGACTGGAAGACGAAGCCGACTTTTTGGCGGACCGCTTCGAGGGTGTAAGGGGTGACGGTGATGCCGGCGACGGTGACGAGGCCGGCGCCGTGGAGGATGCCGTTGAGGTGGAGGGCGAAGGTGGTTTTGCCGGAGCCATTGGGGCCGAGGAGGGCGACGCTTTCCCCCGGGTTGAGATCGAAGTCGATGCCGTGGAGGACGGGGCCGGAGTCGGGGTATTCGTAGCGGAGGCCGCGGACGTGGATCATAGGGCAAACCTGAGGGAGGCGAGAGTGGAAAGGCCGGCGAGGAGGGAGAGGGAATCGAGGGGGCGCCAGAGGAGGGGAGTGGGCCGGGGGAGCTGGCCGCGGAAGCCGCGGGCGAGCATGGAGTTGTGGATCGCTGTGGAGCGCTCGAGGCTGCGGACGAAGAGCATGGCGAGGCTGGAGGAGGCAATGAGGCGACTGTGGGCGCCGCCGCGGCAGAGGGCGGCGAGGCGGAGGGAGTCTGCCTCTTTGCGGAGGACGTCGAGGTAACGGAGGAGGAATTCGGTGACGATGATGAGGAAGCGGGGTGCGCCGAGGCGCTCGAGGGCGCGGAGGAGTTCGAGGGGGGTGAGCCAGCGGGTGACGAGGAGTGCGGCGAGGATGGAGAAGTAACCGCGGACGAGGAGGAAGAGGGCTTGGGGGAGATTGCCGCGGAGGAGGGCGATGGCGGCGAGGGCGAAGGAAAAGGGGAGGACGTAGGCGGCCTGGGCGAGGATTTCGGATTTGGGGAGGGGGCTGAAGGAGAGAGCGAGCAGGGGGAGGGCGCAGAGGGAGGCGAGAAGGAGGTGGGAGCCGGTGGGGACGGAGGAGAGAACGGCGAGGTAGGCGAGAAGGAGCAGGAGGGCGCAGCGGGGGTCGAGGGACATGAGGGGCTATTGCTGGCCGCGGGGGACGAAGCGGGAAATGAGAACGCTGAGGCCGAAGACGGCGAGGAGGCCGGCGAGGCTGGCAGCGGATTTACGCAGCCAGTTGAGATCGAAGAGGGCCCATTCGTAGTCGGGCATGAGGGAGGGGAAGGGAGCCGAGGAGGGGGCGATGCCGCTCTGGTGCTGGAAGTATTCGAGGACATCGGGGGCACTGGAGGCGAAGAAGACGCCGGTGAAGAGAATGACGACGGAGAGGGAGAGGAGGGCGTAGCGGAGGGGTTTGGGATTGGTGGTGGAGCGGCCGGCGAGGCGTTCGATGGCCTGCCAGGCGGCCAGGGTGATGGTGGCTTCGATGAGGCCGGTGATGGTGAACAGGGCAAGGCAGAAGAGCCAGAGGCCGCGGGTCAGGACGCCGCTCGAGAGGGAGACTTGAGCGAGGGCGAGAAGGGCGGAGAGCAGGACGGAGAGGAAGGCGCCGAGGAAGAGGCCGAGAGATTTATTGGACAGGGAGCGGAAGGGGAGCCAGGCGGCCCAGACGCCGAGGAAGGCCATGTTGAAGACATTGGCGGCGAGGGCGAGGACGCCACCGTCCTGGAACAGGAGGGCCTGGAGGATGAGGATGGCGGTCATGGTGATGCTGGCGGCCCAGGGGCCGATGGTGGCGGCGAGGAGAGCGCCGCCGAGGAGGTGACCGCTGGCACCGGGGCCGACGGGGAAGTTGACCATTTGAGCGGCGAAGACGAAGGCGCCGAGGACGCCGAGAAGGGGGAGACGGTGGGGTTGTGTGGAGGACTCAGCGCGCTTGGCGGAGATGAGGACACCGAGGCTGCTGGCGAGGCCGAATCCGCCGAGGATGGGAGCCGAGAGGATGCCGTCCGGGATATGCATGGACCAAATTCAACGGTAACATGTCAGATCATGCAGGCACTATTGTTGATGGCGGCCCTGATGGGGGCGGATGTGTTGCCGGAGGACCGGGGCGCGGCGGGGCTGAGGCATGTGCTGAAGCAATTGAGCACGGAGGGGCGCGTGCTGTATGTGACGGCGCATCCGGACGATGAGGATCCGGCGTTGTTGACGTATCTGAGCCGGGGGCTGGGGCTGGATGTGACGATGCTGGTGCTGAACCGGGGTGAGGGTGGAGCGAATGTGGTGAGTGGAGATTTTTTTGAGGCCTTGGGGGTGTTGCGGACGGGGGAGATGTTGAAGGCGGCGCAGCACTATGGGGTGAAGGTGAAGTTTACGCGGGCGGTGGATTATGGGTTTTCGAAGAACATCGGGGAGGCGTTGCGGCAGTGGAAGGAAGAGGAGTTGATGAAGGATGCGATCGCGATTGCGCGCGAGGTGAAGCCGCAGGTGATTATCAGCCGGTTTAACGAGAGCGCGCGGGACGGGCACGGGCATCATCAGACGGCGGGGCGGGTGGCGAAGCGGTTGTTTGCCGAGGCGGGGGAAGGGGACTGGCAGCCGTTGAAGCTGTACACGAGCAATTGGCGGGAGGGGGAGGCGGTGACGTTGCGGATCAACACGGGGGCCTATGATGCGGTTTTGGGGCGGAGCTATGCGCAGATTGGGCGGGAGGGGTACCGGTGGCACCGGAGCCAGGGGATGGCGGGGAGTGTGCCGCGGCCGGGGCCGGTGTGGGCGAATTTGAAGCTGGAGGGGTCGCGGGTGGGGATGGCGGACCAGGAGAAGGATATCTGGGAGCGAGTGGCGCCGCGGCCGGTGGAGGAGAGTATTGCGGCGGCGGTGCGAGCGTTTGACGGGGGGCGGCCGGAGGCGTGCGCGCCGGCGCTGGCCGAGGCGTGGAAGAAGGCGCCGGGGCGGCGGGAATTGATTGACAAGGCACTGGCACTGGCGCTGGGCGTGGAGTTTGAGGCGCTGGTGGAGCCGGAGCAGGCGGTGACGGGGCCGATGGCGATGTTTCGGGCGGCCGAGACGCTCGAGGTGGCGCAGCCGGGGCAGAAGATCGGGGTGAGGATGGTGCTGCATGAGCGGGGGACGGAGAAGGTGGAGAACGTGCAGTATGGGGTGAAGGGGGATGTGGCGATCGAGTCGCCGGAAGCGAGTGGGGTGTATCCGTTGACGATCGGGGAGAAGGCGAAGTGGACGGCGGCGGGGTGGGGCCGGGGGTCGGTGCGGGAGGCGATGTATCAACTGAAGCCGGGAGTGAAGTTGGGCGAGCCGCGGCCGGAGGCGGCGGTGGTGGCGAGGGTGATTTTTGAGTATCGGGGGGCGACGGTGACGTTGGAGAGGCCATTTGAGACGAGCAGTGTGGAGGCGCGGGTGGGGGCGCAGCGGCAGCCGCTGGCGGTGGGGCCGGCGTTGAGCGTGAAGTTTGAGAGCCGGTATGGGATGGCGCCGCTGGGCAAGAGTGAGTATGGGGTGGCGGTGGTGATAAAAAATCTAACGCGGCAACGGCAAAAGGGTGTGGTGAGTCTCGAGCTGCCGCCGGGATTTGTGGCGGTGAAGGGGGAGCAAGAGTTTGACTTGGCTAAGGAGAAGGAGACGGCGCGGGTTGAGTTTACGCTGCGGCTGCCGAAGGAGATGACGAGCCAGGAGTATGTGATCCGGGCGAAGGCGAACGGAGTGGGGGCGAGCTTTGAAGCGATTACGCAACCGGGACTGGAGACGCTTTATTGGAGCGAGGCGGCCGAGCACCGGCTGCGGGCGGTGGATGTGAAGATCCGGAGCGGGTTGCGGTTGGGGTATGTGATGGGGAGCGGGGATGAAGTGCCGGAGGGTTTGCGGCAGTTGGGGGCGCCGGTGGAGATGTTGAGTGAGAGCGCGCTGGCGAGCGGGGATCTGAGCCGGTACTCGACGATTCTGCTGGGGATTCGGGCGTATGCGGCGCGGGAGGATGTGAAGCGGTATAACGCGCGGCTGCTCGAGTATGTGAAGCAGGGCGGGGTGTTGGTGGTGCAGTATCAGACGCAGGAGTATGACCGGAACTTCGGGCCGTATGCGTACACGCAGGGGCGGGGCGCGGAGGAGACGAGCGAGGAGGATGCGCCGGTGAAGGTGTTGGAGCCGGGCCGGGAGGTGTTTCGTGCGCCGAACCGGATCGAGGCGGAGGATTTCGCGGGGTGGGTGGAGCAGCGGGGATCGAAGTTTTTTGCGACGTGGGCACCGGAGTGGACGCCGCTGGTAGAAACGCAGGATCAGGGGCAGGCGCCGCAGAGAGGGGTGTGGCTGGAGGCGCGGCACGGCAAGGGGTTGTATGTTTATTGTTCGATGGCATGGTACCGGCAATTGCCGTATGCGGTGCCGGGGGCGGCGCGGCTGGTGGCGAACCTGGTGAGCCTGGGCGCGGCGGATGCAGAATGGAGAAAGAGATGAATTGGAATTTGCAAGGCTATCGAGCGGTGGTGACCGGCGGGTCGCAAGGGATCGGGCGGGCGATTGTGGAAGAGTACCGGCGGCTGGGGGCGGAGGTGATGAGTGTGTCGCTCGAGGAGGGAGTGGTGGCCGATGTGGCGACGGCGGAGGGGCGGGAGCAGGTGATCGCGAGTCTGCCGTGGGAGACCGTGGATGTACTGGTGAATAATGTGGGGACGAATGTGAGGAAGCCGACGGTGGAGTATACGCTGGCGGAGTATGAGCGGGTGATGGCGACGAATGCGACGAGCATGCATGAGTTGAGCCGGATGATGCATCCGTGGCTGAAGCGGAGCGGGCGGGGGAGTGTGGTGAATATTGGGAGCGTAGCGGGGGTGTTGTCGGTGGGATCGAGCGCGGCGTATGCGATGACGAAGGCGGCGGTGGCGCATTTGGCGCGGTATCTGGCGGTGGAGTGGGCTAAGGATGGGATCCGGGTGAATGCGATTGCGCCGGGATGGGTGGCGACGGCGTTGACGGAGAAGATACAGCAGAGCGGGAAGGCGATGCGAGTGATCGAGGAGAGGACGCCGTTGGGGAGGATGGGGAGGCCGGAGGAGATTGCGGCGGTGGCGGCGTTTTTGGCGATGGAGGGAGCGAGTTATTTGACGGGGGCGGTGATCCCGGTGGATGGGGCGATGTCGGCGTATGGCATGGACATGACGGCGGCGTTGCGGGAGTAGGGGCGCTGTTTACTCAGCGAGAGGAAGGGTATGAGCGATTCCCTTAGAGGGGGGGTAATTCGATGATCGCAGCGTCGAAGTCACCGGCATTGCGCGGTTGGGCGGCGTTGGGCGTGGGAACAAGATCGTTGGGTCCGGCCGAGTGCTCATGGGGAAGGGGGAAAGAAAGAGCAGGTGCGGAAGGCCGGAGTTTGCTGTGAGCAATTACCTTGATGGCGAGGCGCTCGGTATTGGAAAAAGGTTCTTCGGGGGTGGCGCGTTGGCAGAGAACACCCGGCAACGCGAGGGATGGGGCGATCGAGCGGCCATCTGATTTCCGGTCCAGATGGATGGGGAGATTCACAATTTGAGGATGGTGAGGGCGTCGGCGAGGGTGAGGTGGGGGTTGGTGAGTTGGAGGTCTTCGAGGCGGGCGAGGATTTGGCGGAAATGGGGGCCTGGGGGGAGGCCGCGGGCGATGAGGCTGTCGCCGTTGAACAGGGGAGTGGGCCAGAGGTCGGAGTGGGACCAGCGGGTTTGTTGAGTGAGCCAGTGGGTGGCGGTGGGGCCGGGGCCATGGGTGGCGAGGTGGAGGGCGAGGAGATTGGGGAAGAGGGGGTGGCGGAGGAGGCGTTTTTGTTGGGGGAGGGAGAGGGTGGAGTAGGCGAGGAGAGAAGACTGGTTATGGAGGAGGAAGAGGGTGTCGCGGCGTTCGGCGGCGGAAAAACGGAAGCGGAGAAAAATGTTTTGGGGGGAGGGGATGCCCTGGAGGAGGGCGGCCCAGGCGAGGGGGAGGCTGGCCGGGGGCGTGAGGCGGGCGAGGGTGGAGCCGGCGGGGGCTTCGGGGACGAGGGCGGCCCAGAGGCCGGTTGAGGAAAGGAGTTGCCAGGCGAGGTCGAGGCGGGGGCCGGTGAGGATGCGGCGCATTTCGTCGTGGATGCGTTCGGGGGCGATGCGGCGGATGCTGGGGGCGTGGGTGGTGAGGGCGGCGAGGGTAGCCGGCTCAATCGTGAAGCCGAAGCGGGCGGCGAAGCGGATGGCGCGGAGGAGGCGGAGGTGGTCTTCGGCGAAGCGGGCGGCGGGGTCGCCGATGGCGCGGATGAGGCCGGATTGGAGGTCGTGGCGGCCGCCATGGAAATCGAGGGAGCGCCCGGAGAGGGGATCGAGGTAGAGGGCGTTGATGGTGAAGTCGCGGCGGGCGGCGTCGTGAGAGGGGTCGGAGTGGAAGACGACGCCGGAGGGGCGGCGGCCATCCTGGTAGGAGAGATCGGAGCGATAGGTGGCGGCTTCGAGGTGGGCTGAGAGGAGAACGACGCCGAAGTGCGCGCCGACGAGTTGGGCGTGGGGGAAGAGAGTAAAAATCTGTTCGGGAAGAGCGGAGGTGGCGATGTCGAAGTCCTTGGGGGTGATGCCAAGGAGGAGGTCGCGGACGCAGCCGCCGACGAGCCAAGCGGAGTGTCCGGCTTGGTGGAGAGTAGCGAGAGCGGTGAGGGCGGCTTCCTGAGCCATCGATTTCAGCCTAGAATAAAAGCTGCGATTTGTTACGGCGAATTGCAAACTATGTCCACATCCTCCTCTGACGTCCCTTCTCCTTCCTCCCCGGCCGGATCCTCCACTACCAAAGTTGTTGTTGCCACGACGGTGGCGCTGTCCTTTATCAGCTTCTGGCGTGGGGCGGCGATTGTGTTGAGCGACATGGCGTCGACGATGTTCTATATCGGCGGCATCACGGAGCAGGCGATCGGCAAAGCGGCGCCGTGGTTCATTCTGGGTGTGATGCTGTACAGCTTCGCGGTGCGGAGCGTGTACATGGAAAGCTGCAGCATGTTTGTGCGGGGCGGGGTGTATGTGGTGGTGCGGGACGCGCTGGGGCCGATGATGGCGAAGATCAGTGTGAGTGCGCTGATCGTGGATTACATCCTGACGGGGCCGATCTCGTCGGTGTCGGCGGGTCAGTATCTGGGGCATTTGCTGAATGAGACGTTTGAAAAGCTGAACCAGCCGTATCATGTGGATCCGCCGGCGTTCGCGATGGTATTCGGGATGGCGGTGACGATGTATTTCTGGTGGCAGAACATCAAGGGGATCCACGAGAGTTCGACGAAGGCGCTGCGGATCATGCAGATCACGACGGCGATGGTGGTGATGCTGTTGTTATGGAGCGGCTATACGCTGCTGGTGCGGGGGAACGCGGAGTTGCCGCCGGGGCCGGTGCTCGAGAACCTGCGGTTTAACGAGCACTCGTTGGGGTGGTTTGAAGGAAGCTTTTGGCCGAGCATCGCGGCGGTGGGGCTGCTGATCGCCTTCGGGCACAGTCTGCTGGCGATGAGCGGATTTGAGACGCTGGCGCAGGTGTACCGGGAAATCGCCTACCCGAAGATGAAGAACCTGAAGATCACGGGCAATATTGTTTGTATTTACGCGGTGGTCTCGACGGGGCTGATTTCGCTGCTGGCGGTGATGATCATTCCGGACTCAATCCGGCCGAAGTATTACGACAACCTGATTGGCGGCATGGCGATGAACCTGGAGGGGGACGCGCTGCTGAAGTATGGGTTCCATGTGTTTGTGGTGATCGTGGGGACGATGATTTTAAGCGGGGCGGTGAACACGTCGATGATCGGGGCCAACGGGGTGTTGAACCGGGTGGCGGAGGATGGGGTGCTGCTGAAGTGGTTTCGCAAGCCGCACCACAAGTACGGCACGAGCGCGCGGATTATTCATCTGATCACGCTGTTGCAGATACTGACGATTCTGGGCTCGCGCGGGGATGTTTATCTGTTGGGCGAGGCGTATGCGTTCGGCGTGGTGTGGAGCTTTTTTATGAAGGCGCTGGGAGTGCTGGCGCTGCGTTTTCAGCGGCATGACCAGGAGTATAAGTTTCCATTCAATCTGACGATCGCGGGCAAGGAGTTTCCGTTCGGGCTGGCGGCGATGACGTTTTCGCTGTTTCTGATCGCGATCGCGAACCTGATTTCGAAGAAGGTGGCGACGATATACGGGATTGGGTTCACGGTGGTGTTGTTCACGTTGTTCACGGTGAGCGAGTATGTGAACCGGCAGAGACAGAAGCGGAAGGACAAGGGACTGGAGCAGTTCAACCTGGAGCATCAAGTGGAGGTGACGGGGGATTGTCTGGAGGCGAGGCCGGGGTGTGTGGTGGTGGCGGTGCGGGGCTGGCGGCAGATGGAGCATTTGCGCAAGGTGCTCGAGAAGACGAATCTGAGGCGGCACGACATTGTGGTGATGACGGTGAGGCCGGTGGCGATCGGGACGGGGGAGCACGATCTGGCCGACGAGCAACTATTCACGAGCTATGAGCAGGAGTTGTTCTCGCACGTGGTGGCGCTGGCGGAGAAGGAAGGCAAGCCTGTGGATTTGCTGGTGGTGCCGGCGGTGGACCCGTTTGACGCGATGGTGCAGACGGCGCATAAGCTGAAGGCGTCACGGCTGGTGAGCGGGGTGAGCGCGAAGATGGCGAGCGAGGAACTGGCGCGGCGGATCGGGCTGGCGTGGGAGCGGCTGCCGGAGCCGAAGCATCCGTTTTCGCTCGAGATCATCGCGGAAGGGCGGGCGAGCGTATTTGTGAATCTGGGGCCGCATCCGCCGCGGCTATGGCCGGAGGACGTGGATCTGTTGCATGAGATCTGGCTGAAGCTCTCGGGCAATGAGCAACTGGGAAGCCGGCTGCATCACCGGGATGTGGTGGGGATGGCGTTGCGGCGGCTGGACGGGGAACTGGACGGTCCGGAGAAGGAAAAGATCGTCGAGCAACTGAACCGGGAGATCAGCAAGCACTAGCTGGCGGCTTTTCGCGGCTTGGGGGGAGGGGCGATCTCGCGCAGGTAGTCGTGATCGCTGTAGCAGGTGCAACAGCGGACTTTGGCGGGATCAGGGCCATTGAGGGAAACGATGTTGTGGTTGGTGAGGCGCTTGCATTTGACGCAGAAGTCGTCGATGGTGTCGCCCAGTCGAAATTCAGTCGGGAACATGGTTGCCTTAGGTTGCCAGTATACAATCGGACCTGACGATTTATGAGGAAAATTGCAGTGCTATTGGCGGCGGCGGGTTGCGTGGGGGCAGCGCGGGCGGATATCAGCTATGCGACGACGGTGAAGCGCGGGGGGGCGGTGGGAGCGACGACGCGTTTCAAGATGAAGGGGATGAAGGTGCGGATGGAGAGCGCGGGGAGCATCACGATTCTGGACCTGGAGGCGCGGACGATGACGGTTCTGCGGCCGGCTGCGAAGACGTACGTGGTGCGGGTGATGGAAGAGGGGGCGGTGGGGATGAAGACGGGTACGGGGCAATTGAAGACGAGCGTGAAGGAAACGGGGGCCGTGAAGAAGATCGGGAACTACCAGTGCCGTCAGGTGATGATGACGATGGAGATGGCCGGGGGACGGAGTTCGTTGACGATGGAAAACGAGATGTGGGTAAGCCGGGAAGTGCCGGGGGTGGAAGAATGGGGGGTGGCGACCAAGCGGATGGCGGATAAAGCGATCGGGCCGGTGATGGCGGACGGGCCGACGCGGAAGATGCTGGCGGACATGCAGCGGGAGATGGCAAAAGTGAACGGGGCGCCGGTATTGCAGATCACGCGCATGAAGATGGACCGGGGGATGAATGAACAGATGAAGGCAATGCAAAAGCAGATGGAAGAGATGAAGAAGATGGGGGGCAAGCAAGCGGAGATGGCCGAGCGGGCGATGGCGGGGATGCAGGGCGGGAATCTGATGGAGATGGTGACGGAATGGGGGGGATATTCGACGGCGGCATTGGCCGCGAGTGAATTTGTGATACCAGCGGGATACAGGAAGGCGGAAAAGTAATGGCGATACCGATGCGGGCGCGTGTCGTCGCGATGACGGTGATGCTGGCGGGGGTGACGTATCTGGACCGGGTGGCGATTGGGGTGGTGGCGCCGCAGATCCGGAAGGATTTGGGTTTATCGCTGGAGGAGATGAGCTATGTGTTCAGCGCGTTCACGGTGGCTTATGCGGTGTTTGAGATCCCGACGGCGGCGTGGGCGGACCGGATCGGGTGCCGGGGAGTGATCGCGCGGATCGTGGCGTGGTGGAGCGCGTTTACGGTGGCGACGGCGGCGGCGTGGAGCTATGCTTCGCTGCTGGTGATCCGGTTTCTGTTCGGGATTGGGGAGGCGGGGGCGTGGCCGTGCGTGGGGCGGGTATTCTCGCGATGGATTCCGGCCGGGGAGCGGGGTAAGGCGCAAGGGGTATTTTTTTCGGGGGCCTTTATTGCAGGGGCACTGACGCCGAAGCTGGTGGGATGGTTGAGCGGGCAGATGCCGTGGCGGTGGGTGTTTGTGGTGTTTGGGCTGGTGGGTTTTGTGTGGGCGGCGATGTGGTGGTGGTGGTTCCGGGATGAGCCAAGGGATAAGGAGGGAACGAGCCGGGAAGAAGTAGACAAGATCGAGCGGGAGCGGGGGATGATCCGGGCGGGGCACGGTGACTGGAAGGCGGCGTTTGGGGTGCCGATTGTGATACCGATCTGTCTGATCCATTTCGCCAACAGTTGGGGCACGTACTTTGTGATTACGTGGCTGCCGACTTACCTGATTGAGATCCGGGGGATGACGAAGGGGGAGATGGAAGTATTCGCTGGGCTGCCGATGTTTATCGCGGCGCTGGCGTCGTTGTGCGGGGGAATGGCGACGGACTATGTGGCGAAGCGGATGGGGCTGGTGTGGGGCCGGGCGGGGGTGGCGGGGAGCGCGTATTGCGTGTCGATGACGGCGATGTATTTCGCGGCGAACGCGCCGGAGGCGCAGACGGCGGCGTCGCTGATCGCGCTGAGCTATGGCTCGAGCATGTTCACGCTGGGGGCGGCGTTTTCGTTGTGCATTGAATTTGGCAAGGAGAACTCGGCGGTGATGACGGCGACGATGAACACGGCGGGGCAGGTGGGCGGGTTTTTGAGCCCGATCGTGCTGGCGAAGCTGGTGACGGCGTATGGGGACTGGAATTTGCCGCTGTATGTGATGGTGGGGCTGTATGGGATGGCGGTATTGAACTGGGTGATTATCGGGCGGCAGGTACGAGATACTATCGGCGATGGCAAACATTGAGGGATTGGGAGTCTTTTATCTCGGTGAGGAATATGACCTAGGCGCGAAGAAGCGCAAGGGGAGCCTGGTGCTGTATGAATCCAAGCACTTGGTGACGCACGCGGTGTGCGTGGGGATGACGGGAAGCGGGAAGACGGGGCTGTGCGTGTCGCTGCTTGAGGAGGCGGCGCTGGACGGGATTCCGGCGATCGTGATTGATCCGAAGGGGGATTTGGGGAATCTGCTGTTGCAGTTTCCGGAGTTGCGCGCGGAGGACTTCGCGGAGTGGGTGAACGCGGAGGAAGCGCAGCAGGCGCAGGTGAGCGCGGAGGAGTATGGGCGGCAGCAGGCCGAGCTGTGGCGCAAGGGGCTGGCGGACTGGCGGCAGGACGGGGAGCGGATCGGGCGGATGAGTGAGGCGGCGGAGTTTCAGATCTACACGCCGGGGTCGCGGATGGGGCGGCCGTTGTCGATCTTGAAGAGCTTCGGGGCGCCGGGCGAGGAAGTGAGGGAAGACCGGGAGATGTTCATGGACCGGATCGCGAACGCGGCGACGGCGGTGCTGAGCCTGCTGGGAATTGACGCCGATCCGCTGCAGAGCCGGGAGCATATTTTGCTGAGCCAGATTTTTCAGGCGAACTGGACGGAGGGAAAGGACCTCAATCTGGCGGAGCTGATCGGGCAGATCCAGGCGCCGCCGTTCAAGAAGATCGGTGTGCTCGATGTGGACAGCTTCTTTCCGGCCAAGGAGCGGTTTGCGCTGGCGATGCAGGTGAACAATCTGCTGGCGAGCCCGGGGTTTGCGGCGTGGATGGAAGGGGAGGGGATGGAGATCGGCAAGCTGCTCCGGAATGAGCAGGGCAAGCCGAAGATCTCGGTGATCTCGATTGCGCATTTGAACGACGCGGAGCGGATGTTTTTCGTGGCGCTGCTGCTGAACGAGTTTTTGGGGTGGGTAAGGACGCAGTCGGGGACGTCGAGCCTGAGGGCGCTGCTGTACATGGACGAGATTTTCGGTTACTTTCCGCCGCTGGGGAATCCGCCGACGAAGAAGCCGTTGTTGACGCTGCTCAAGCAGGCGCGGGCGTTTGGAGTGGGGGTGGTGCTGGCGACGCAGAATCCTGTGGATTTGGATTACAAGGGACTGGCGAATTGCGGGACGTGGTTTATCGGGCGGCTGCAGACGGAGCGGGACAAGGCGCGGCTGATGGAGGGGTTGAGCGGGGCGAGCGCGCAGGCGGGGATCGCGTTTGACGCGGGGAAGACGGACGAGATTCTGTCGAGCCTGGGCAAGAGGGTGTTCTATCTGAACAACGTGCACACGAATACGCCGGTGATCTTTCAGACGCGGTGGGCGTTGAGTTATCTGCGGGGGCCGCTGACGCGGGAGCAGATGAAGAAGCTGAAGGGCCGCGAGGAGGAAGCCGCGCCGGCGGGCGAGGGGAAGGCGGGGGGCAAGGTGCGGGCGCTGGCGCCGGCGGCGGCACGGCCGGTATTGCCGCCGGATGTGGTGCAGAAGTTTTTGGCGGCGCGGGGCGGGGTTGAGGGGCTGATGTACTATCCGCATCTGTGCGCGGCGGCGAAGGTGCGATTTACCGATACGAAGAGCGGGATCGATGAAACGGTGGACCGGGTGTACATGACGCCGGTGAAGGATGACAATACGCCGGTGGAATGGAGCGAGAGCGAGGTGGTGGACCTGCATCCGGACGAATTGGAAGGGACGCCGGAGGAAGGAATCGGCTACGCGGAACTGGCCGGGGCGGCGACGAAGGGGAAGAGTTACGGGGGTTGGCAGAAGGACCTGGTGGGGCACATATTCGGGCAGGAGACGCTGGAGGTGTTTCTGTCACCGGAGTTGAAGGCGTTTTCGCATCCCGGGGAGAGCGAGGCGGATTTTCGGGGGCGGATCGCGCATGAGATGCATGAGGAGCGGGATGCGGAAA
Organism: Bryobacter sp. CoA8 C33; assembly: GCA_019931185.1. Lineage (GTDB taxonomy): Bacteria > Acidobacteriota > Terriglobia > Bryobacterales > Bryobacteraceae > Bryobacter. Next base: position 508 of record JAINDK010000081.1, on the reverse strand, counting down.
TCGAGAAGATTCGCACGAAGTACCGGCCGAAGGTGGCGCTGCTCGAGGAGCGGCTGCGGAAGGCGGAGGCTGCCAAGAAGGTGCAGGAAGAACAGCGCTCGAGCGAGATGTTGAACGCGGGGATGAGCCTGCTGGGCGGGGTATTGGGGGCGATGTTCGGGCGGGGCAGCGCGCTGTCGAAGACGAATATCGGCAAGGCGGCGACGGCGGTGAAGCAGGCGGGCAAGGTGATGCGGGAGAGCCAGGACGTGGGCCGGGCGGGGGATACGGTGGAGGCGGTGCAGGCGCAGATGGCGGAGTTGGAGGCCGAGATCGAGAAGCAGGTGGGGGTGGTGGCGGCGCGGCTGGAGGCGGCGAGCGCGGCCGTGGAGCGGGTGGCGATCAAGCCGAAGAAGATGAACATCAGCGTTGGGTTTACGGCGCTGGTGTGGGCGCCGTGCCGGCATGAGGCGGGCAAGGACCCGGAGGCGGCCTGGTAGGCGTGGGCAGGGGGCGTGGGCAGGGGGTG
>JAINDK010000055.1 GCA_019931185.1 Bryobacter sp. CoA8 C33 | reverse complement strand
CGAGCCCGCGAAAGCGCCGGCCAAGGCGAAGGTCCTCAAACCGGCAAGCAGCGATCTCCTGTTCCAGAGCCGCGGTCGTTCCGGTTGGCAGTGGCAGGGAACCGCCGTCGCCGGGCCGCCGAAACTATTCTTGCGTTTTTTTGTCTCGGCATACTGGCTATTCATTCTATGGCTTATCTCCCCCTGATCCAACAGATTTGTGGGTAATTGAAAGGTTGAAGCGACGCTTACCAACCTTTTTGCATGTAAACTTCTCCGACGGACCAGTTCTTGCTCTCATGGCTTGAAGAGAAGTACTCTCATTGAAGGCGAAGACGGCACCTGAATCCTTCATGACAAGCTGTTGAACTCGGCTTGGCCCCCCAAGGCTCCCACTAAGCCGCCCGGCGTCTGCCGCGCAGTCCTAATCCGCCTACAGCCAGCAGCCCAATCACCGTCGCCGCGTCTCCCATTGTCTCCGCAGGGCTGCTCTCTAACTCGATGGCAATCTCATAGTCGCCAGCCGGCGCCGTAATCCGGATCATTCCAAAGTCATCTGGCCCAATCGCAAGTGGCGCTTTCGTATCGGTCCGGCGTGCTTTCCACTGTGGGTAGTAAAAATGATTCACCACCAACTCCCCGGCTTCCCCCCCATGCCGTAACCGGATCTCCCGCGGTTGCCAAATCACCAGAGCTGGCGGCGTCAACCGGTTTCCGCTTCTGTCTCGTGCCCAGATTTGTTTTGGAGGATGTTGGCGTGCAAAATCAGTCATCTTGTCATAACCGTCCAGACTCCTTACTGGCGCGGTTCGGGGAAGATATACATACGAGTCTGCCTTGTTGGTCAATATCATGGCCCACATCTTCTTGCGCGGCTCCTCGAATGGGCGCCAGCGGCTGAAGGCCATGGTCGCTCCCCACAGATCTGCCACGAGCCACAATACAACCATTCCGCCGGCCAGTGCGAGAGGGAATTTTTGCTTGTTGCCTCGCCACAATTCGATCCAGTGAGGCCAGGAGATCGCTGCCAGCCCACAGCTGGAAACAACCAGAACCTGCAGAAATCGCGTGGGAAACTGCAGCTGCTGCAGTGGCTTCAGGACCGCGTAAAAAGGCGCCGCGAGTTGCGAGGAGAAGAACACGGAGTAGGCCGTCATCCAGATAAGGAAGAGAAGCTGCCGCCGGCGCAACTGGTCTTTTTCTTGACGCCAGGCAAGCCAGGCGCAAACAGCGGCAAACACAAGCGTCGCGATGGCCAGGAGCATTAGTCGCATCTGTGAATGCAACAAGGGTCCGGTGCGGAAAAGCCAAAGCTTGAAGTACTGAAACATTCCCTCGACATTTAACTCTATGAAGACTTTATTCTGATCCAATAAGGCCGGCACGAGATAAGTGCCCGATATCACCATGCCCAAGAGCATGGCCGCGAGAGTCTTAAACAATACGGGCATGCGTTGGTGGCGGTCTTGCAGAAGAAAAGGGGCCAGGAGCACAAGAAGCGAAAAACAAACTGTTGTTGGCAGGTGATTCAAGACTAAGAATCCATAACTCAAGGCCAAGGCGGGAAAGCCCAGCCTGCCGCCGGATGCCATGCGGGCTTGAGCCAACAGGATCAATGGCGGCCAGACGTTGCCCCATAGCTCTCCCAACGCGGCGCGAGTGTAGAGATTGACTGCCAGATGATAGGGCTGAATCGTAAAGATCACAGCCGCAAACAGAGCCCCGCCGGAAGTGCTGAAATCCCGGCACCAGCGCCATGTTGCCAGCGCCCCCAGCACCATGGCCAGCACCAGTGAGACTGCTGTCAAGTACATTCCATCCGGATCCCAGGCGGCAAACAAAGGATCGAGCCAGACCACGGCCAGCCGGGAGAAGACGGGCAGAAAATAGAAGGTTGGGGAACCAAAGCCGGCATTGGTATTCGCTGTCCACCGCGGCCACAAGTCACCGTTCCAGAACTGCCGCGCATACTCACGCGTCATCTGGGCGTGAAAGATCCCATCATTGCCCCAGTCGGGAACACCGAGCCAAATCACAGGAGCACTGACGACTAAACTCAAAGCAACAATAAGCCAGCCATGAATGGAAGAAAATCTCATAAATTACTCTGCTTCCGAGCCCAACTTTCGAGCACCATCAGGAACCAGGCCTGCCTTGGGGCCAAGCGTTCCGTGGAAAGTTCAGCCGCCACTTGGTGAAGCGCGCCTGGCCGCAGCCAACCTTCCCGTTCCAAGATGCTGTCGGCCGCCAGACGCACAAAGGTTTTCTTCCAGGGTCCGCCGAGCCAACGCTCTACCGGCACAGTAAAGCCTTGCTTCCTGCGCGACGCGATAGCTGGATCGATCCGGCGCCGGACGATTTCACGAAGTACGGCCTTCAGTTCACCGCCGCGGAGGCGGAGTTCGACGGGCAGTTTAGCGGCGAATTCCCAAAGAACATGATCGAGTAGAGGAGCCCTCGCCTCAAGAGCGTGATACATCGTTCCACCATCCACTTTGGTCATGAACTCGCTTACAAACCAGGTTTTTTGTTGATATTCGATCAGGTCTTTCATCAAACGCCGGGCCGCTTCGACCGATAATGGAATCCGGCGCTGAGTAAGTTGCTCGTCCGCCAAGCGCGGCCCGAGCAACCGGCGGCTGGTGTAGTAGGGTAAGCCGTCGTGGGCACGAGTGATTCCACCAAGACCACCCGTTACATAATCGAGAAAATGTTTGGGTCGCCGCAGCGCGGAAATCTTTTCCAGCAAGGGCCTTCCCAATCGGTAGAGATCTCCTGCCCAAGGGGGCAGACAGCGAGCCAGTTGCTGCGTCTTGAGATAGGTGGGGTAGAACCAGTAACCCAAATAGAGGTCGTCTCCGCCATCTCCGGTAAGCAGCACCTTGGCATGAGGACTGACGGCGGCAGACACTTGCAGCATCGCCGTTGCGGATTGCGCACCGAAGGGTTCGCTGTAAGCTGAAGTCACTTCATCAAGCAGGCGCTCGCCATCGAGGGGGAGAGAAATCACTTCATGAGGTATGCCCAGTAATTTTGCGGTTTGACTGGCGGCTTCGGTTTCGTCCGATGCATCCTCGTCGATGCGAACGGTGAACGCGGTAATGTCGGATTTCGCCTCGCGTACAGCCCAACAAACCAAAGCCGAATCGATTCCCCCGCTCAGTAGTGCCCCCACCTTAACGTCGGCGATCAGCCGCAGCCGAACCGCTTCTCGCAAGATCCGCTCGGTTTCGACAACAGCCTCTTCAAATCCAATCCGGGAATCTTCTTCCGGAGCCGGCAGTTGCCAATAGACCTCTTCCCGGCATAGGCCATTCTGCCACTCAAGCAAACGTCCGGCGCCCAGCTTGGCAAATCCACGGTAAATCGTGTGAGCATCGGTAACATAGCCGAACTCGAGATATTCAAGAAGGCCGGCGGGGTCAATGGCGCTGGCGAGGCCCAGGTGCGGGGCAGCCTCGGCAACTGTTTGCAGAGTGGACCCAAAGGCAATCTGGCCATTGCGGATGGCATAAAACAGCGGCTTCACACCAAGACGGTCGCGGAACAAAGTCAAGCGGCGGCAATGGTCGTCCCAAATGCCAACGGCAAACATTCCCCGCATGCGCCGGGCCAGCTCAAGCGCACCCCATTCGAGATAACCGCGGAGCACGACTTCGGTATCGCACGTGGAGTGGAATCGGTGTCCTGATTGCTCAAGCTCGTTTTTAAGCTCGAGAAAATTGTAAATGCAGCCATTAAACACAACACCAACGCGGCCATCGTGGGAGAGCATGGGTTGGCGTCCGAGTTCGCTGAGGTCCAGAATAGCCAGCCGGCGATGTCCCAGGCCGGCGCCGGGCCAATGCGCGACGCCTTCTCCGTCGGGGCCACGCCGTTCGATGCGGCGAACCATACGGCGAAGCGTATCTTCCACTGCTTGGTGGTTGGTGTTCCCGATATAGCCAGCGATACCGCACATATCTGAAATTTGCCTTTAGTACCTTAGATTGATTGACCGGCAGGCTCTATCCGCTTAAGGATCCGTGCGGGGTTACCCACCACGACAACGCCTGATTCCACTTTTCTGGTTACGACTGCGCCAGCGCCCACGGTGGAACAGGGGCCTACATCCGCCATGATGATCGCCGCGGCTCCGATCCAGCATTCCGCGCCAATCTCAATTTTTTGAAATTCACCCTGTCCGGCTCCCATAAGGCTACCGTCGGGACGGCGAGGATGCTGCTTGGCCCCACTCAGAATTTGAACGAGCGATGCAATTTGCACATTTCGGCCCAGCCGGGCGCGTCCCAGAACGCAGTAGGGGCCAATGTAGACTCCGGTTGCGATCTCAGTCTCGGGACTGGAAAGGATCACTCCGAAGCTGATGCGGCTATTTACCGCGCAGGATTGAAGGGTCCAGCGATAGAAAGCACCTCGCAAATAGTCACCGATCAGACCCGGTGCGAGAGCTACGGTGTGAGCACCGATGAGGTATAGGGGATGTATGCGGCCCAACAAACTGATTGCCGCCAAGGGTAAAGAGAGTAGAGATGCCAATGCATGAGCGGTTTTTTTCGCAATCGGCTTCATTCTGATTTACGCTTGGCCCAGTCCGTCAGTAGATTATATCGCTCCTGACATGTCATGCTGTGGAAAGGAGATTCGAGTCTTGAGCAAATTCAGGCCATCGCTATCCGCACTTCGCCCAATTGCGCCCATTGGCCCGGCAGGAAACCCAGGGGCCATTGCGGCTAGCATACCGATTTTGAATCCGGCGCCCTTGGTGGGCTCAGGCACAGCCAAAAGGGAGCCTTCGCTGCTGCCTCCGCTGGGCAATCCGTTTCAGACCGTGAGCCTAATTTTGTGTTGCATTTACCTCTTCATCCAATTCAGTTTTCTTCACGAGATTCTGATCCTCAAGCTGAACCTCGTGCTTTATCTGCCCCTATTTTTCGGCACACTTGCTTTGATCAGCTTTATTGGTAGCGGGGGAGTGGTTCGATCCTTCTCGTTCACGCCAGTCCGGATGTTCGTTTTATTCTCGTTAATGCTACTTCTTGTTACGCCATTCAGTGCTTGGCCTGGTGGGTCTCTAACTGTTCTTAGTGGATTCTTTAGAACTCAATGGATTCTACTATTTTATACGAGCGGTCTGATCTTCAGCTTAACAAATCTTAAGTGGGTACTATACAGTACTGTGCTGGCGGGCTTTCTCAACGTCATCACAGCATTTTTTTTTGCCAAGGATGGTGAGTCTCGACTAGAGCTGGACGCTATTGTAACGATTGGCAACTCTAATGACCTGGCCGCTCAATTGTTAATGATTATTCCGCTTATGTGGGCAGTATTTGCATTGAAACAAACACCATTCTTACTGCGGTGGTTGAGCGTGTTTTTGATTCCGCTTAGTGTGTATGTTTGCCTTCGTACGGGCTCCCGGGGTGCTCTTGTTGCCATTGCCACGGGTTATCTCATCACGCTTATCTACAGTAGGGGTTTTCGGCGCGTGGGGATCGCACTTTCGCTGCCGGCTGTTCTTGTTTTACTCTTGGCTTTCACCCCAGAAGCGGTACTAGACCGGTTGCGCACTGTTGTGAGGGACGAAGATCCATTGAGCGAGGCTGCTCAGTCCCGAATGGGCCGAACTGAGCTGATGAAGCGAGCCCTGCTCCTTACTTTGCAACATCCCTTAACAGGAATCGGTCCCGGGCAATTTTCGACGGTGGATGGCTTTGCATCGCGGGCGATTGGAGAGCGTGGCTTCTGGATGCAGGCGCATAATACTTTTCTTCAAATCTCCAGTGAAGCGGGGGTCTTTACACTCGGAGTTCTGCTGGCAACCATTGTTGCGTGTTACCGTGCGGCTGCTCAGATTCGCAAGAGAGCAATCAGAGCGGCCAATCGAGACTATGAAATCTTGAGTATTTGTGTAATGTCGTCTCTTCTTGTCTTCAGTGTGGCCGCATTTTTCCTCACATTGGGCTACCGTTTTTATTACCCGTACCTGGTGGGATTGACTGCCGCCCTTCATCTTGCAGCACGGCGTGATTTGCCTGAATCTCCTACTCAAACCAGCAGGCTCCGCCGCGCAGGCCCCAAAGGAATGATGAATGCTTCAGTTTGATCGTAACTCTGAAAACAATTTTTCATACAAAGAGGCAACGTGATCCGTAGAATATTTTTCGAGAGCAATATTTCGCGCTTGCTGGCCCAGACGACATCGTAATTCCGCGTTAGTAAGGAGAGACTGGATTGCGTCGGCGATAGAGTCGGCATCGTCAACCTGTGTCAAGAGTCCATTGATACCGGCGGTCACGATTTGAGTATTTCCAGGAATCTCGCTGGCTATTGCCGGCAGACCAGTAGCCATGCCTTCGATCAGCACACAGGGAAGGCCTTCCAGTTCGCTCACTAAAGCAATCATGTCGCTTGCCTGCATCCATTTACGGACGCCCACTTCATTCTGCCGCCCAGTGAAACGAACTAAAGCTGCCAAGCCAAGCTGTTGAACTTGTGTTTCAATTCGATGCCGTTCCGGACCGTCGCCAACCAAAACCAAATGCAAGCCTGGTATTCGTTTGCTGGCGCGCGCGAAGCCATCCACAAGTGATTCCAGCTTCTTCTCCGGCCCGAATCTCCCTACATACAGAACGACGCCAGCATTCACATCCACGCCAAGCAGGCCACGCAGGTGCTGCTTTTCAGTTATGGAAACAGGACAAAACACCTCGGGATCAACAGGGTTGGGCATGATACTCACTCTCGCAAGGTCAATACCGGCCTGCCGGCACTCTTCGATCATGCCGGGATTGAGGACAAGAATTTGGGACGCCCAGCGCTTCAGCATCCAAAGGCAAAGACGCCCAGTTGCGGAAGTTTTCATGCCGGTAACCAAGCTGCTGCCGGAAAACTTCATCACTACAGGCTTGTTTAAAATCCTAGCGACAGGTATTCCGGTGGCCAGTTGCAATCCCTGCATCAGGAAGTATGCGACGTCAAATTGCTTGCGTCGCCGCCATAAGGTCCAGGCGACGCCGAGAGCGTAAACATAGCCACGCCAGCGAGTGCTCCAACGGCCACCAAACATCAGGACTGGTACACCTTGGGCATCCACAAATGAGTCTCCCTCAGGCATCGGTGAGCCACCAGCACAGACAACGAGCGCTTTATGTCCGCGGCGAATCATGGCAGCGCAGACTCGTTGCGCTTCGATCTCCGATCCGCCCAGGATGGGCGGATAGGAGTGAGAAATCAGTATATAGGAATGGAAAGCGCGATTCACTTCCATGCCCCGTAGCCTTTTACAAAGACTCGAGCTCCGGGATTCTCATATGATGGTGAGCCCAACCAAGTCAAGCTGGCGCTGTCCCGCCAAATTGCGTCGCCAGGCAGGACAACAAGAATGCTTACCTGATACTTGCTGAAGTAGTTGAGCTGTTCGGTGGCGCCCATCTTCGCGGCGAAGAATCGCAGAGAATCCATCAATGCTATTTCGCCTTGTTTGCCGATTCCGAAATAAGATCCATACGCACGACCGGCTGACACCACTTGGCGGTTTCCAATCAGTGCGCTGAAGAAATCGATCGGCTCAATTGGATTGAAGGCCACTATCCCCGTGTTCGATGTATTTTCGAATATCCACTGGTAAGCTTCCCGCGCATAGCGGGAACGCATGCTGGCACTACCGTCGGTGCGAACTCGAAAATTGATTATTTCCGTTGCCGTTCCCAACATTCCAATACTTAAAGCAGCCAGGAGCCCTTTGCGCCACCAACCTGTAATTTGTCTTGAGAGGAGGGAGTACGTGATGGGCAGTGCCCAAAGTAGTAACACAAATTGAGCTACGAGAAATCCCCGCCAACCCAGATCATTATTTCCGCTGAGCGTGGAGGCGATGAAGGTGCACAGTAGAGCGCTACCGGCAAGCAAGGAAAGAAGCACTTGCTCGGAACTCTCCAGTACTCGGCCTTGGGCCCGTCGCCACTTCCAAAACAACACGGCAGCCATCAAAAAGTAGCCGAATTCGAGCAGATAGTTTAATGGAAGAAAAACCAGACGAAGAACATAGCGTGCGACTGGCATTTGCTTGAGAGGTTTGAGAATTGAGGGCAACCAATAGTCTGTGATCAAGAAAGGTCGTACCGTGGGTGTGAGTGGCTTTGCCATTTGAGTGGAATTCCGCAACAGTTCGACGGCAAAGGGCGCATAGAAGAGGGCGGCAACGATGGCAACGCCCGCCAAACGCCACAACATGAGCCGGCCTTCCCGCTTGCCGCGCACTAACTGCCAACCGGAAAAAATCATGAGACCAATGACCGTCGAAAGAGTGACGTAAAGAGATGTACCGGCCGCGGAAGCGATTGCCAATCCAGCTATCCATATTCCGTGCCAGCGTGGCGTCTCGATCCAAACCAGAATACCCGTCATGCACATGATCAATGCAGCAACATGATGAGGAGACATGATTACAGCGCCAAGCCATGCAGTTGCCTGCTCATTCCAATGCTCGAGACTTACTCCACCACCCGATCCCATGCCTAGGGCTGCGTGTAAAGCATGAGCAAAACTCCAGGGAAGAAGGTCGAAGCCGGTGACAGCAACCAGTATCCAGACCATGGCCCTCCGGCGGGGCATGCTCATGTGGAACTGTAGACCGATTCGTTCGGCGTAAAGACCCGCCAACAAAGCCAGCAGGATTCCGATCCACAATGAACCGGCCTGAACAGCAGCCCTTGCCGTGATCCACTGCATTCCCAATTGATCTACAAGGCTGCACATTAAGTACCAAAAGTAGTAATAAAAAAGGGGGACGGATTGGCCAGGATAAGAGAAAGGATTGTCAGGTGGAATTCCGGTGCGGGTGATAGCATCGACGAAGCTTACATGGGCAACGGCATCCATGGCGTTGATGTTGACCCAAACCTCCCTGTCGAAGACGAGATCGACAACACTAAAGCTGTAGACGATTGCCCAGGATGCCAAAATCGCTAAATCCCATCCCCATGATCCAAGATCAAGCGGTCCTTTCCATTGCAAAAGTCGCCAAAAGGCGATTGCCCAGAGCAAACCAAAGAGTGCCCAAACGGCAGGGAAGCCGGCCCATCGGGAAAGAGAATAGACCAAAACGGGTGAGATCCCAAGAGACAACAGCATGGCCAAGGTCGCACGCTGGCGGCCATCCATGTTCCGCCACCCCAACCAGCCGGACCATTCCCCCAACAGCCAGCCGGGAATGAACAAGAACAGGCAGAAGCACAAAGTGGCGCCCAGCAACGGGGACAATTGTGAGAGCAGATTCAGGGCAAACATAGTTAAAGGGGACCCCTGACTAGGAAGTCAGGGGCCGGAACGAATTAGTCCACTTCGAGTGTAGACCATTCACTGCTTGTGATCAGGATGTCGGCGCTAGTGAAAAAATCCAAGCGGTAGACGGGACTGCCTTTGACTGTATCAACACTGACCGGGCAAGGTGAGGATGTGCAGGGCTTTTGATCGTACGTGCCATCCGGATAAAGCATGGTTACCCGGATAATGCCAATGTTGGGATGGGCGTTGAAATCGACTTGCAAGCTGACTTCAGCAATTGGCGAAGTATTTCCCGGCGAGAGCCGCTGATTTCTCGCAATAGGCCAAGCATAGCCCCCACCATAACCGAAAAAGAAGCCGAACCACTTGTTAGTAAGCGGATCAGCTCTGTTCAGCATAAAGCCTTGGGGCGGGTTGTCAAGGTAGTTGCCGTAGACACCATTGCCGCCGGCCGGACAGGTCCAATCTCCCGTTGTTTTGCACCAGATTGCACCATAAGCGTTGTCGCCAAAGCGCAGAATTGTCTCATCAAGGGTAAAGCGATAAGCAGCAGCGAAACCGCGCATTACCTCACCATTCAAGACCGTATCGCCGGCACAGCCCGGCGAATCCGGGTCCGCCTGACAATTCAAGAAGTTGGAGCCTCCGTAGATGTAGTTGGGTCCCGATTTGAATGCAACCGGGGTGATCAACCACTTGATCGCATCAATAGTGAACTGTTTGGCAGTTTCCGCTTCCGCGGTATCCCCATGCCATACAAGAGCATCATACACAAAAGTGCCAAATACTCCCGCGGTGAGACCCAACATGAAGGGTTGGGTACCAAAGCCGACCAAGCTGGACACGATCATGCCCTTATTTCCGGCCGGGCCTGTATAGGGCCTATCGAGTACTGCCGTGGTAGCACTGGTAACGTTTATAACTCGGTAGAAAGCCGCATCTCCACCAATATCGCTATTTTGCTTGCCAGGTAAATTGTTATCCGAATAGTTGGAAAAAAACCACACTCTTGCCTGATAGTCACAGGGACTAAAATTTCCATTGCAAAAGGTGCCTGGGCTCCAGGTTCCATTAGTGAGCGTAATGGCGGAGCTACCCGTGGTGACAGTAATATAACTATTGGCGGAATATTGCGCGTTAGTAATGACTGTATTTTGCCATTCTCCTGTCGGCAGCTGTAGTGGTTTCCAAAATAAGTTGATATAGTCCTTGAGATAGCCACGATAAGTCTGACGGACATTGGCGTCGGGATGGTGCCGGGCGGCCAAGGCGTATGCGGCGGTGAGATATCCTTGCTCACGCAGATCGCCGATTTGGACATTCCAATTACGATTCTTGCCGTAGCTCCACCCCACATCACGGAACCAGGATAGAACGTAGTTCAATCCTGGCCAAATGTTCTCGCCGGTATCGAGCCACCATAAGATCAATCCAGTGATGGATTGACCGCGCGCCGGTCCGGCGGAGATACAGCAACCGCCCATGGCTGCGGTATCGTAGTTCTTTCCGCGGTCATAAAACGGACCATACCACCAGTTTTTCGCTAAGGTGCGAGCGGCGGTGCGGTACTTTGTCAGCCCAGTGCGATAATAAAGAGCATAAAAGGCCAGAACGTTGTCATAGTAGTTTCCTGGAGTGTTCGTATTGGTCCACCATCCGGCTATGGCTGCATCGGCCCTTGCATGGCTGATGCCGCTTTGTGTTCCAGTAGCGTGTGACCAAGGGAAGTTGATGGTAAGTTGCGTCTGAGAAACGCATGCGGTGACGTTGTATCGAGCCAACCCCTGCGTTCCTGGATATTCAGCTGAATTATATTTGATGTAGATTTGACCAAAATTCGCCGAGGGGGTGGTGTTGCCTGAACCCCCACAAAAGCTGGTTTGAAACTGCGTTCCTGTTCCCGTGACGGTGGTACTGCCATTCGTAACTGTCAGAGTGCCGGCGAGATTCGTTTCCCATGGCGCGGACCAGAATGGGGGCGCGCCGTTAGCCCCGGTTTGCATGTCGATTTGGTATTCAGCGGCCGCTATGGCACGGTCGTCGAACCAGGACCATGGATTGGCGCCCTGGCGCACTAAAGGTCCCAGCACGCTTTGGATCGCTGGATTCGAAATCAGAATGGCGTTGTTTCGGTCCGTGAGGACGGCTTGGAGAACAAAGTCCCGTTGGGCCGATAGTCCCGAATCCGTATTCACAACAGCAGTTAATTCATACGATCCGGCGACCGGAGGAGTAAAGATGACGACTGTTTCACTCTCTTTACGCCAGATTCCTTCAAACGGACCCATTTTCTGCCGCCAACTGAAGCGTATGCCCGAACTGTCGTCATTAGCGAAGCCAGCGGCTTCAATTCGCTGCCTGGCTCCGGCGCGGGTGCTTGCAGGGGCAAGAATATTCATGATGGGGGCGAAGCGGGGAGTGTCGAGATAACTGATGGAGCCTTGCTGAACCGAGAGGTGCAAATTGCGGCCGCTCAGATCATTCAAGGAGTTCTCGAATTCAAAGTTGACTAAGTCCCCGTAATCACTGGAGACAAAGCGTAGAGGCGGGGTGGCGGAAATATTTTTGGGAGAGCTGTAAACCCGCAGAAAAGCAACTTCGATATTCGGCGAAATGGGCTCGTAGAGAGCACCGATGGCAAACAGGGAACCCGGACCGGTAACGTTATATGCGGACGGATTGCTATCGGGTCTTCGGTCCAAACAATAGCTTCCGGTCAATTCGTTCCACAATTCCAGGGTGTACTCGGTATTGGCCTGATCACGCCGCATGCGAAAGCGAACCTCAGTACCACCATTGAGAGAGCAAAAGGGTCCGCCCGCCGCTCCTCGTAAGGTAGTAAACAGTGCGCCTTCGGGTGAAAGGAGAACGCCCAGATCGTTGGCGACGCGAAAAATTGAGGTTGACTGCGCCGGAAGACTCTTGATCGACAAGCGACCTTCAATGCGGTAAGCACCGAGAGAATTCCAACCCGGTGTACCAGCCGGCAAGTCGCGAGTGATACGGGCATTTGTTGTCACGACGAGCGAACGGGAGGCGGCGGGCGCCTCCTGGCTCAAAATGGACGCCAGCAAAACCAGAGCCAGACCGAGAAAACGGTGGCCGTTGCCTGGTCGAGATGTGCATTGGGAAGACATAAAATCCCTCACTTTTATGGTAGTTCTAATAGATCGTTCGCCAAGCATAATTATTCGTGGCATCCTTTGCGCAAACTGCGACATCATCCTTGACATTCGTGGCTCCGGCGGTAAACCACATTCTGCTAGCAATTGCGGCACTACAAGCGGGTCGTGTTCCTGTGCGGACGTATCCTTCTGAAAAGGAAAGACGGAAAGCCGTGCCGTCAAACCAGACCGTGTGCAGCCGGTTGGCGATCAGATCCGTAGCCGTGGGATTCGTTGTGCCGTCTGGCAGGCGGAGGTTGACTGCCGCCAGCCCATTGATGGCGATCGTGGTGGCCGCTCCCGTT
>JAINDK010000030.1 GCA_019931185.1 Bryobacter sp. CoA8 C33 | reverse complement strand
TCTCGACGGATATGTAGACCACCACAATGAGGAGCCCAAACCCTTCATCTGGACCGCCAGCGCTCAGGATATCCTTGCCAAAGTCATGCGGGCACAGAGCGCACTGAATAACAGGCAGACTGTTTGAAGCACACCACTAGCGCAGGCAGAAAAACTTTCTTGCGCCTCGCAAGATTGACCTGGGAAGGGGTCCGTCTTAAGGATGACGCTGAACATGATTTCGAATTTCCGGTTTAAATAATCCACCGAGTGTGTCGACAGATCGATTGTTTTGGTCGATGATTTCTATATCAGATGCGAAATAAGCGTCGCGGGCGCCGGAGTCTCTGGTGTCCGCCAGGCGTTGATCCGCTGCACTATCGTCCGTTGCCGCTACCGGCTCACCTTCCGTGCGGATGGACACTGGCTCGAGTCCGAACTTGAGGAAGTACGCCAGGATTGCTTCGGCGTCAGAAGCTGAATCCACTCTGGAGGGTTGAGATTGGGGATGGGCAGGCTCATCTCCGCCAATGGGGGAGGGCAAGCTTGGCCGCGCAGACGTTGGCGGCAGTCAACAAAGCGGTAATTTCCAAGTTCGTTGCAATTTGCCGTGATTCAGATCGCTTAGGAGTCCGGTTGACATTTTTGTCGAGCGCTCTGCAGTGCTGGTGCTTTGAATCCGTCCACCACGCCCTGTGCCGTAACGCTGCCATGACGGCCTTGAAGAGGCGTGTTTGGGTTCAGGGAGTTCGGGGGAGTGTTCGCCAGCTTGAATGGCTCATGTGCCACGGGTTTTTTGGCCGATGATGCGAGTTCGTTTGGTAAAGAGGAAAAAGGATTTATGAAGGTGCTCGAAGCGCTTGCGGCGGACGAGAAGTTGGTCCTATTGAGGATCGCGGTGGGGCCTTGGGTAGGAGTTAGGTGTAGAAGCTCAACTCACTGAGACATCAGGCGCGAGGGCGAGGAGGATGCGACAAAAGAAACCCCGGACAAGTCCGGGGTAGATGGGTTTAATGGCGATGGAAGTAAGTTTAGTGATCCTTCTTCTTCTTTTCGTCCTTGTGCTCTTTCTTGTCCTTGTCATGCTTCTTGTCATCGGAGGCGAAAGTCGTCATGCCGAAAACGAGGGCAAGGCCGAGAGTCATGGTGAGGATCTTTTTCATTGGTTCCAGGGTCTCCTGTAGAGGTTTTTCAGTAGGACGTCCTACCTGGAAAGCTTATCGCCTGGAACGAGACGAGCTTGAGACTATTTAGGGGCGAACCAGTTTTTTTGATCGAGAGGAACTGATAGCCCAGCAGGGCGAAGGCGGCCAGGGCGGGAAGGGCAGAGAGCCAGCCGTCGAAGAGCAAAAACCAATAGACGAGAGGGTAGGAGAGGGCGAGTGCGCCAGACTCGAGAGGCGACTGAATCGGGGCGAGTGCGGCGATCAGGAGCAACAAGGCGCAATCGTGAATGCCGAGATGAAAACTGAGCAGGAGAGATGCGAGTAAGGCGAGGGAGAAGCCGTGATGCAAGGGAAGATTCCGAATCGACCAGAGAATCCAGACAAAAATCGCGGCAAAGAGTAAGGTGAGTGGAAAGAGCCAGGAGGGATCGAGGCCAAACGCCGTCGTGATGCCCCGCAGGTTGAGAAAGCCAAACGGTGCGGGATGAATTTCTGGCTGCCGGATTGCGGCGAAGAAACGAAGTGGCCAGCCGGGGCCTTCGAGGCAAGCGGCGAGGCAGTAAAGAGTGGTGAGGCCGGTGAGGCCGCCCAGGATCGCCCCCCAGCGGCGATGGAAGGCCAGCACGATTGGCAGAAAAACCAGGAAGTGAGGCTTAAAGGTGGCTAGGGCGAGAACGAAGCCCGCCAGGAAATCGTTTTGGCGCCCGAGCGCGAGCCAAGCCAGGCTCAGCAAGAAAAGGAATAGGAGAACATCCTGGCCGTTAGCAAAACAAAGCCAAATCGGGATGGAAATTGGGGCCAGCCAGAGAATTCGTGAGCGGCTGCGGAAGCGGTAAAGGAAGAAGAGTAGGGCCGCCAGATTGAGTGATTGGAAGAGCAGTTAGGCATTTTGAAACGATAGAAGAGCCAAGGGTTTAAGCAGGGCGGCGTAGAAATCTGGGCGGATGTAGAGAACTGAAGGCAGGTGGATTGCGGCTTCTCGCAACTGGAGGGTCTTCATGGCGGAAGCGGAGTACAAATCCCCCGTGCCGACCAGAGAGGCACCGGCGTAGAAGGCGAGAAAGTCATTTTGTCCACGGCGGATGCGTTCACCGGGGAGGTTCGCCAGAAAAAGTGCGAGAAGGATGAGGCCAAGCACCCAGGCGATTTTCTTCACAATGGGGAAATCGGTTGCGTTGGGCAAAAGTGTTAGTCGGCGTGGATTTCCTGCAGGCTCCAGACGCGGGGAGGCGTTGATTGCTTGCTGGCCATGGCTTCGGCGGCGGCTTTGGCCGCCGACATGGTGGTGATGCAGGGGACACGGTATTGAATGGCGGCGCGGCGGATGGCTTTTTCGTCGCCGAAGCTGACGCTGCCCATGGTGGTGTAGATAGCGAGTTGCAAACCGCCGGTCTTCATGAGATCGACGGCATTGGGGCGGCCTTCGTTGACCTTGTAGACGATGCGGGAGGGGATGCCGGCCGCCTTAAGGGCGTTAGCGGTGCCGCGGGTGGCGGCAAACTGGAAGCCAAATTCATGGAGGCGGCGGGCGATGGCGACGGCCTCGGGCTTGTGGCGGTCGTTGACGCTGATGAAGATTGTGCCGCGGGCGGGCAAGGGAATTCCGGCGCTGAGTTGGGCTTTGTCAAAGGCTTCGCCGAAGGTCTCGCCGACACCCATGACTTCGCCGGTGGAGCGCATTTCCGGACCGAGAACGGGGTCAACGCCCGGGAACTTATGGAAGGGAAGAACGGGGCTTTTGACGAAGTATTTGGAGACAGAGAGGACGCCGGAGGATCGGCCTCCAGTGAGGTGGGCGAGGCTGGGCAGGGAATGACCGAGCATCAGGCCGACGGCGACCTTGGGCAGGGGGACACCCGTGGCTTTGCTGACGTAGGGGACAGTGCGGGAAGCGCGGGGATTGACCTCGATGACAAAGACCTTGCCGTCCTTGATGGCGTATTGGACATTCATGAGGCCAATCACCTGGAGAGCACGGGCGAGTTTGACGGTATAGTCCTCAATGGTGGCGATGTCGGTCGGCGTGAGGGAGTAGGGCGGAAGCACGCAACTGGAGTCACCGGAGTGGATGCCAGCCTCCTCGATGTGTTCCATGATGCCGGCGATGAGCACGTTTTGGCTATCGCTGAGGCAATCGACATCGACTTCGGTGGCGTCTTCGAGAAAGCGGTCGATCAGGACGGGGCGGTCCTGGGAGAAATGAACGGCTTCCTGCATATAGCGGCGGACCATGTCTTCGTCGTAGGCGATAACCATGGCGCGTCCACCCAGCACGAAGCTGGGACGAACCAGAACGGGGTAGCCGATGCGGCGGGCGACGGCGCAGGCTTCCTCGACACTCGTGGCCGTGCCATTTTCGGGTGAAGGAATGGAGAGCTCATCGAGGAGCCGGGCGAAGAGCATACGGTCTTCGGCGAGGTCGATGTTTTCCGGCTGGGTACCGATAATTTGGACTCCGTGGCGTTTGAGGCTGAGAGCGAGGTTGAGAGGTGTCTGGCCACCGAACTGGACGATGGCTCCGGTGGGCTTTTCGGTGTCATGGATGTTGAGAACGTCCTCGAGCGTCAGCGGTTCGAAGTAAAGGCGGTCGCTCGTGTCGTAGTCGGTGGAGACGGTCTCGGGATTGCAGTTGACCATGATGCTCTCATGCTCAAATTCGCCGAGAGCATAGGCGGCATGGCAGCAGCAGTAATCGAATTCGATGCCTTGGCCGATGCGGTTGGGGCCGGAGCCGAGGATCATGATTTTCTTGCGTGTGGTGGGTGCGGCTTCGCACTCACTTTCATAGCTTGAGTAGAGGTAGGGAGTGAAGCTTTCAAATTCGGCGGCGCAGGTGTCGACGCGGTTGAAAACGGCGGTGACGCCGAGTTGTTTACGGTGCTGGCGGACGGCGTCGTGGGAGGAGCCAGTAGCCTTGGCGAGGAAAGCGTCGGAGATGCCGTCGCGCTTGGCCTGCCGCAAGGTGGGTGCGTCGAGGCTTGCGAGATCTCTTCCGCGGAGGGAGTGTTCCTCGTCGACAACATCCTTGACTTGGCGCAGGAACCAGGGATCGATGGCTGTGAGTTCCTGGACCTGTTCGGTGGTCCAGCCGCGTTCGAAAGCGAAGCGGATGTAGTTGAGGCGGTCGGGGTTGGGGGTGATCAGGCGGCTGCGGATGAAGTTTTCATCGAAGACATCGGCCTTATCGCTCTTGCCGGTTTCAAGAGAGCGCATGGCCTTGCCGAGGCTTTGCCGGAAAGTGCGGCCAATCGACATCACTTCGCCGACGCTCTTCATCTGAGTACCGAGCACGGGTGTGGAGCCCGGGAATTTTTCAAACTGCCAGCGGGGGATTTTGACGACGACGTAATCGATAGTGGGCTCGAAGCAGGCGGGGGTAACGCGGGTGATGTCGTTTTTGAGTTCGTCGAGGCGGTAGCCGACGGCGAGTTTGGCGGCGATCTTGGCGATGGGGAAGCCGGTGGCCTTGGAGGCGAGGGCGGAGCTACGGCTAACGCGGGGATTCATCTCGATGATGATCATGCGGCCGTTGGCCGGATTGATGGCGAATTGGACGTTGGAGCCGCCGGTGTCGACGCCAATTTCGCGCAGACAGGCCAGGGAGGCATCGCGCATCATCTGATACTCGCGATCGGTGAGAGTTTGGGCCGGGGCGACGGTGATGGAGTCGCCGGTGTGAACGCCCATGGGGTCGAAGTTTTCGATGGAGCAGACGATGATGGCATTGTCGGCGAGGTCGCGGATGACCTCCATCTCGTATTCCTTCCAGCCGAGCATGCTTTCTTCGACGAGCACTTCGTGAACCGGGGAGAGGTCGAGGCCGCGCTCGAGGATCTCGATCAATTCCTCGGTGTTGTAGGCGATGCCGCCGCCGGTACCGCCGAGAGTGAAACTGGGGCGGAGGATGAGAGGGTAGCCGATGCGCTGGGCGAATTTCAGGCCATCCTCGACGTTGGTGATGAGTTGAGATTCGGGCAGATCAAGGCCGATCTTCTTCATAGCGTCCTTGAAGAGGAGCCGGTCTTCAGCCTTTTTGATGCTTTCGACTTTGGCGCCGATCAATTCCACGCCATATAGATCGAGGATGCCGGCTTCGGCCAGGGCGATGCTGAGGTTGAGGCCGGTCTGGCCACCGACGGTGGATAGGAGAGCGTCGGGCCGTTCTTTCTTGATGACTTCGGCGGCAAACTCGACGGTGAGCGGCTCGACATAGGTGCAGTCGGCGAGCTCCGGGTCGGTCATGATAGTGGCGGGATTGGAATTGATCAGGACCACTTCATAGCCGTCGGCGCGCAGAGCCTTACAGGCTTGCGTGCCGGAGTAGTCGAACTCGCAGGCTTGGCCGATGACGATAGGGCCGGAGCCGACGATCATGATTTTCTTCAGGTCGTTGCGTCTTGGCATCGTTTACTTGCTCGCTTTCCAGCCGTCCATGAGTTGGACGAAATCATCGAAAAGATACTGCGAATCATGGGGGCCTGGCGCGGCCTCGGGATGATATTGGACGCAGAAGAGCGGGAGTTGGCGGTGGCGCAAGCCTTCGAGAGTGTTGTCGTTGAGGTTGATATGGGTGAGATTGATTTCGTTCTGGTTCAGCGAGTCGGGGTCGACGGCGAAGCCATGGTTTTGGGCTGTGATTTCAACTTTGTTGGTCAAGCGGTTCAGGACGGGGTGATTGCCGCCGCGGTGGCCGAACTTAAGCTTGAAGGTGCGGCCGCCGAGAGCGAGACCGAGAATCTGGTGACCCAAACAGATGCCGAAGATGGGTACGCGGCCCATGAGCTTGCGGACCTGAGCGGCCTGAAATTGAAGGGCTTCGGGATCGCCCGGGCCATTAGAGAGGAAGATGCCGTCGGGCTTGAGGGCGAGGACGTCCTCGGCCGAGGTGGAGGCCGGAACTACTGTAAGCTGACAGCCTACGTGAGCCAGCCGGCGGAGGATGTTGCGCTTGATGCCGAAGTCGTAGGCAACGACATGAAAGCGGTGAGGAACTGCTGGGGGGATGATTTCGGAGATGGAGACGGGTTGGACGGATTCAGACCAGCTATAGCTTGTGGGGGTGGTGACACGGTTGGCGAGGTCCAGGCCGGCCATTGACGGGGAGCGGCGGGCACGCTCGATGAGGGCTTGGGGATCGAGCAAAGTGGAAGAAATGGCGCCGCGGAGCACGCCGCCCATGCGGAGTTTGCGGACAAGAGTGCGAGTGTCAATGCCGGTGAGGGCGGGAATGCCGTGACGAGAAAGAAATTCGTGGGCATCGGAGTCGTTGCGCCAATTGCTGGCGACGGGAGAGTATTCACGGACAATGAGCCCCTCGATAAAGGGCCGGGCGGCCTCATTATCCGCATCGTTGGTGCCATAGTTGCCGATTTGCGGGTTGGTAAGGACGACGATTTGTCCCGCATAGGAAGGGTCGGTGAAAATCTCTTGATAGCCGGTGAGGGAAGTATTGAAGACAACTTCCCCGGTCTTGTCGATGGGCGCACCAAAGGCTTTGCCTTCGAAGACGGTTCCGTCTTCCAAGGCGAGCAAGGCAGTGTTCAACCTTGAAGTCTCCTTTAAGGGGGGATTTTTACTAATCTAGCACGGCGGAGAGGGGTTGCTAAACTCGAAAGTATCGCCATGGCAACGCCAGCGGGGACCACGCTTCTGGCCCACACGAAAGTCGCGAAATTTGAATCGATCGCCCTCGACGCGGGAGCAGTGTTAGCGCCGGTCGAGGTGGCGTATCAGATGTATGGCGAGCTGAGCGCGGAGCGCACGAATGCGATTTTGATTTGCCATGCGTTTACCGGAGACGCGCATGCGGCCGGGTACTCCGAAGAGGATGCGCAGACCGGTTGGTGGGACAACATGATCGGACCCGGCAAGGCATTCGACACCAACAAGTATTGCGTGATCTGCTCGAATGTTCTGGGTGGATGCCGGGGTACAACGGGGCCAGCGTCGATCGACCCGCGCACTGGGCAGCCCTACGGGATGAGTTTTCCGATGATCACAATCGGGGATATGGTGCGGCTGCAGAAGATGCTCGTCGACAGTCTGGGGATTCGGAAGCTGCTGGCGGTTGCCGGAGGGTCGATGGGTGGTATGCAGGCCCTGGAATGGGCTGTGTCCTATCCGGATGCTGTGGCGTCTTGCCTGGCGATTGCGACCACGGCGCGGCACGGAGCGCAGCAGATTGCTTTTAACGAGGTGGGGCGGCAGGCGATCATGGCCGACCCGGACTTTCAAGATGGCAATTACTACCTGAGTGGATCCAAGCCAGCGCGCGGATTGTCCGTGGCGCGCATGGTGGGCCACATCACCTACATGAGCGACGACTCGATGCGGCACAAATTCGGGCGGCGATTGCGGGGCAAGGATAGTTTTTCCTTTGATTTTTCCGCTGAATTCGAAGTGGAGAGCTACTTGCGGTACCGCGGGAGCCGGTTTGTGGACCGCTTTGACGCTAACTCGTACCTCTACATCACGAAGGCAATGGATTACTTCGACTTGGCTGCGAATCACGCCACACTGCCAGCGGCGATGCAGGGAAGCCACGCGCGATTTCTGGTGATCAGCTTTACCTCAGACTGGCTGTATCCGAGCTACCAGTCCCTTGAGATTGTCAGTGCGCTGCGATCACGTAACAAGGATGTGGCTTATTTGCAATTGGAGTCAAACTACGGCCATGACGCGTTTTTGCTGGAGGTAGACGAGCAATCGATTCTGGTTTCGGGTTTTCTGGAGACGACGATGCGGATGGAGCGCCGGGAGCCGGTGGCTCCGTCGTCGATTGGCCGGGATTTTTCAAGGAAGGATTTTTCGGTGATCGCCAATTGGGTAGCGCCGCGCAGCCGCGTGCTTGATTTGGGTTGTGGCGATGGGGCGTTGATCTCCTGGTTGAGCGCGCACAAACAGTGCAGTGCGCGGGGGGTGGAAATCGACCGGGACCTGGTTCGGCGGGCGATTTCGAATGGAGCTTCCGCCTATCAGGGCGATATCGAAAGCGGCCTGAAGGATTACGAGGACGATGCCTTTGATTACGTAGTGTTGTCGCAGACGCTGCAGCAGGCGCGCGAGCCTCTGAGTTTGCTGCGGGAGATTCTGCGAGTGGGGCGACATGTGATTGTCGGTTTTCCGAACTTCAGCCACTGGTCGGTGCGCTGGTCGCATTTGATCAGCGGGAGATCGCCGCAGAATGAATTGTTTCCTTACGAGTGGTATGAATCGCCGAACATCCATTTTGTGTCGGTTAAGGATTTTGAGATGTTGTGTAGGCGGGAGGGCTGGGAGATTGAGAAACGGGCGTTTCTGGCTGGGGAGAGTGAAGTGAGAAGTATGCCGAATTTGATGGCGGAAGTCGCGGTGTATTTGCTCCGAGCCTGATCGCGACCATGGGAGATGCTGGCGAGGACTTGCCAGAATCTGTTAAAGTTGAGTGAACTTGTATCAAACAAAAGTCTTTCTTCGGCAACTCCGAAGAAGGTCTTTCCTCTCTTAGGATAATTATTTATGTCGAAGTATGTATTTGCGCGACTACTGTTGTCGCTTATCTCTCTTCTCCTCCCTGCTTCCGCTCAGATGACGCGTGGAACCCTGACCGGAACGGTAACAGACCCGTCCGGAGCAGTGGTTCCGGCTGTTTCTGTTAAGGCGGTCAACCTCTTGACGAATATTGTCCGCGAAACCAAAACGAATGATGCCGGTATCTACCGTATCCCGGCTCTCGACCCTGGCTCGTATACGGTGGAGTTCCAGAAGGATGGTTTTGAACCCACGAAAATCTCTGGGATCGAATTGAAGACATCACAGGAAATCACCCTAAACCCTCAGTTGAAGGTAGGAGCAGCAACGACTGCTGTTGAGGTTGTGGAAGGTTCCGTCGGCGTGGAGCTTTCGAAGTCGACCGCCACGGTAGAGCGTACTTTTCAAGCGAAGGTAATCAGCGAAGTGCCCCTCACGGCGGGTCTACGCGATGTAAACCAACTGGCGCTTCTCGCCCCAACTGCAACTCGAGCACCAGGATCCACGGGCATCTCCGCGAACGGGCAGCGAGCGCGCAACAACAATTTCATGCTGGACGGATCTGACAATAATGATCCCTCCGTGACCATTGCAAACCTCAGGATCATCCCGGAGGCGGTTGCGGAGTTCCAGGTGCAAACATCCGCGTACTCGGCTGAATTCGGCCGATCCAGCGGAGGCCAATTGACGGCAATTACACGATCCGGGACGAATCAGTTCCGCGGGGAAGTCTATGATTACCTGAGTTCGAACGCACTCGATCCGCAGAGCTTGTTGAACAAGCGGGCGGGATTGACAGCCAACCCTCGATCCAACCGGAATCAAGCTGGTGGGGCTTTGGGTGGACCAGTGATGCGTAACAAAACCTTCTTTTTCGCATTACTCGAGGCGAACCGTTTCCGCCAGGCAGCGGATGCGCGCAACTCTTCGAACGCTACGATTCCTACGCCAGAAGGATTCACCCTATTGCGCAACCTGCCATTGGGGCCGGATCAGCCAGCAGCAAGCCGGCAGGCAATGCTGGACTCATTGGGCTTCCTGACCCAGATCTACGGGCAAAACCCGCGCTTCGTAAGTCCGCGGACCGTGGCTGTGAACGGTGTCAACATTCCAGTTGGGCAGATCAATATTCCGCTGGCCAATCCTTCCAACTTTTGGTACGCGGTGGGTCGCGTAGACCACATGTTAACCTCTCGCGATTCGCTGAACTATCGGTACATTATCGATGACCGGAACCAGCCGGACGTGACGTCGAATTTGCAATTTGGCACTCTGTTTTCCGCATCGCAGGCGATTCGGCGGCAAAATCATGTGGGCAGTTGGACCCGCACGATTCGGGCCAATCTCGTCAACGAATTCCGGTATTCGTTCGTTCGAGGCTCTCTCGCTTTTCCGGAGAACGACCCACGCTCGGCAACGACGAACATAACGGGATTGTTTACGATCGGGGGGCTGTCGAATTTTCCTCAGGGGCGCCAGCAGTGGCAGAATCAATTTCAAAATACAACCACCTACACTGTGGGCCGCCATTCTCTAAAGTTTGGAATGAACTTGAACCGGATTCGTTTATTCAATGATTCGGCATTCAACTCAAAGGGAGTGTGGGGCTTCGATAACTTACAGGACTTTATGAACAACCGGGCGGCGAACTTCCAGTTGGCGCTCGACGTGGCAAGTTTCAACGCGATTCAGTGGCAACAGGGGTATTTCCTGCAGGATGACTTCAAGTTCTCCAAGAACCTGACATTCAACCTGGGTTTCCGCTATGAGACTTTCGATATGCCCTTTGGGGCTTTCGGGGCCGAGGATGCGGCGATCCGTGCGACATTGGTACCGGGTCCCTCGCGTGCGGACCGCAACAATTGGTCTGGGCGGCTTGGCTTTGCATGGAGCCCCGAGGGGGGAATCTTCGGTAATGGAAAGACTGTAATTCGTGGGGGATTCGGCAGTTTTTACGACTACCTGTTCTTCAACATACACACTGTGACCGCCAGCAATTTTCCGCGTGTTCGCACGGCCTTATTGGATCGGCCTGTAAACCTTTTCCCCCGCCAGCAGACGGGCGCGGCACCTGGTTTTGACCCCCGGCTAACTTATGTGAATGCACCGGAGAATCTTCAGGCGCCGGCAAATCATACCTGGAGCCTGTCGATTCAGCGGGAGTTTGGCAAGAACATTCTCGAAGTTGGCTACACGGGCAACCGCAGTACACACGGTATCCGCCAAGGACAGGCTAATCCCGGCATATTGACAGCGGAGCAGGCCGCGCTTGTCCGCTCGACGAACAATCCGAATGCCATTCCTGGGCTACCGGGCGTAAGCGGGCCTGCCTCTCGGCGATTGGTCCCCACGTTCGGCAGCCGTGTGCTGATTGAATCGACGGCTTTTGGACGCTACAACGCGGGTTACGTCAAGTTTGATCGCCGGCTGAGCCGAGGGCTGCTGGTTGGAGCGAACTACACTTACTCCTCGAATTTTTCCGACAACGATGAGTCCCTTGGGGTCGGAGCGATCACAGCTTCCAGTCCGCAGATTCCGCAGAACTTTTTCGATTACCGCAGCGAATGGTCGCGGTCGGTGTTCGACCGTCCGAATCGATTCGCTGTGTTCTGGACTTACGAACTGCCGATTTTGGCGCGGATGAAGTCCAATGCTTTCGCGCGCAATGCTTTGGGCGGTTGGAATCTGAATGGCAGCTTCGATGCGCAAAGCGGGCAGCCCTTCACTCTGTTCTCGAGTGTTGACCTCTATGGCACGGGTGGAACCGCTGGGCGACCAGACCTGAACCAAGGTGGGACCATGACGGCGGATAACGTGACCGGCAACTTCCGCACCTTCACGCTGCCGCTTGATGGCAGTGGCAGGGTAACCACGCAAATCAATCCCGCAACGCGTCTGCCTCTGGCCAATTCACGCAGCACCTTTGGCAATCTTGGCCGCAATACGTTTCGGGGGCCTGGTTTTGCTCAGTGGAACCTGACTGCTTCAAAGAACATCCGGATCACAGAGCGAATTAACACCTCGTTCCGTGCCGATTTCATTAACGCTTTCAACGTACGCAATTTCGGGAATCCGATCGCCAATATCGCGAGTCCACAGTTGGGTACGAATACATCAGATCCGGGAAACCGCCAAGTTCTGTTGAGCCTGAAAGTCCGATTCTGAGCTACTGCCGGCAGCCAGGAAGAAAGGCCTCCCCCGCGGGAGGCCTTTTGTCATTTGCTCCGGATGCGATTGCCGATCAGCTGAATCGCGGCGTGTCAACGCGGATATGTCGCTGGTGACGCGAACTGAGGCAACTGAGTGCATCAATGCGCAGTTTTGCGCGGAGGCTTACAAGGTGCTAAGGCATGCGGACTTCACGACTCCCGTTAACAGCATTCCGAAGCCGAGGACTTTGGGCCGGCTGCCGGATGCAGACGGCCCTGCTTGTGAATTTTTGATTTCACTTCACGCGTTTACGGAAGAAGAGATCGAGGCCGAAGATGCCGTTTTCGTCGCGGACGGCGACGACGCTCCAGGTGCGGGAGATATCCCAGTCGAGGCGTACGATCTGTTGTTGCGTGCGGTTCAGATTGGTGATGTAGGTAAGAGTGACATCCCGGCTTACCTGTTGTTCGAGAGTAAGGCGGGCCTGGGGTACATTGTCGATGCCGGTCAACTGCGGATCAAGCCGGACGCGGGAGATGCCAAAAAAGCGCTGTAGACGGCCATTGATGCCAGCCGAGACGGCAGCGCCTACAACCATGTTGCTGTCGTTGCCGAACATGCCTTGAGTCTGTCCCATGGGACCGGTTTGGGCGATGGAACTGACGGAGTCGGGACTGCGGCCGACGGCGAGAAGGGCGAGGATCTCGTTGGCCTGCAGGGGCGGGTCGCTCCGATAATTCATGCTGAGCTTGCTGGCGGGACCGGAGAAAGTCATTGTGATCGCAACGCCGCGGACGCGAGTTTCGAGGTCGAGGCCGACGACAGGTTCAATGCGGAGCGGATTGCTGAAGTTGACCTCGCCGCGGCTGATCTGGTAGCGGGAGCCGAAGAAATCGATTTCACCCTGAGTGACGGCAAGACGGCCGAGGACGATGGGCCTTTCGGGAGTACCGCGGAGGCGCAGGGCGATTTCGCCCTTGACGTTCTTGGTGAAGGCGGTAGCGAGTTCGACATTCTGGGCGGCATCGAGGCGGACATCGAATTGGAGGTTGCGCAGGAACTCATTTTGAACCGGAACGCCAGGATTGTTAATGGCCGTGGAGCCGCCAATCAATTGGGCCGTATCGATTCGGCCGATGGTGCTGCGCAGGATGGTGATAGTGCCGGTCAGGATGCTTTTGTCGGTGGTGCCGGTTAAGGCAAGGGAGGCATTGGCAGTGGTGGAAATGCCTTCGGGGTAGCGCAGGCGCACCTGATTGGCCTGGGCCTGGAGGCGGTAGCTGATTTGTTTACCGAAACCGATGAAACCGGACAGTTCGAGGTTGCCGCCCCCGGTCTGAGCCTGGAGTGTCTCGATGGTGGCGCGATTCTGATCAAACAGGACCACTCCATTGACTTTATCGAGGCCGGTGATGACCTCGCGCAGATAGAAAGAGGCGTTGCGGAAGCTGAGGCGGCCATTCAAGCGTGGGGCGGCACCGGGGCCCTGCAGGGTTGTCTCGATGCTGGCGACGCCGCCGGCGATGAGATCGGGCTTGAGCGTGGATAGAAGGCCGAGATTGATGGCGCCGCGGGCCGCGCCGTCGACGGTTTTCGTGACCGTATTGTAGCGGAGGCTGGTGACGATGTTGGTGTCCTTGGCAATGAGGCGGACATCGCGCGTGGCGATGGAGCCGTGGCGGAATTCAAAGATGATAGGCGCTTCATTGCGGAGCGAGAGATCGGCGACGGCGGGCATGGTTTCACGGACGTAGTCCTTGTTGGGGGCGAGTTGGACCTGGGGAATGGTGAGACGGCCATCCCACTGGCTTGAGTCTCGGAGGGGACCCTTGAAGTAGAAACTAGCCTCGGCGCCGCCGACATAAGGGAGGGGGCTGGGTAAGGTTTCTTCCGAGAAAAGCTGGGCGATGGTGGGAAAATCGAGCCGGGGAATCTGGAGGCGGAGTTCGGTGTCGAGACGGGGGGCGAGTTGGATGACAGCGTCTCCCTTGACGGGCAACTGCTTGATGTTCCCGGTGGCGGTGAGGGCGGCGCGCTGGCCGGTGGTGCGGCAGGTGAATTCGAGTTGACCGACGGGGCGATTGAAGCGCGTGATGCCGCCGAGGGTGAGCTTGCCGTCGATGCGGGAAGGAGTAACTGCCTGGGGGGACCAGGAGAAATCCAACTGGGCGTCGGCGGCGAGGTTGCCGTTTACGGCCAGATCGAGAGCCTGAAAATCGGGCAAGGACTGCAGAGGGAGGCGGCTGGTACGAACGAGGATGCCGCCGGAGCCGGATTGCCAGGATGGATCGGTGGCGCGCAGCGTGAGAGACAGATCGAGGGGGGCGCCTTCGAGGCGGCTGCTCGATTCGGGAATGTACAACTCGCGGCGGCTGGCGGTGAAAAGGGTCGAGACCTGGGAAAGGCGCATTTGGCGGAATCGGAGTTCGGGGGCGCGAAGGCTGCCAGCGGCGGAAGGATCGACCCAAGTGCCACGCAGACCGATGGTCAGGTTAGCTGAGCCCTCAATGGGGGTGGCGAGGGGAAGGCGGCTGAGATCGGGGAGGTGGGCTTCCAACTGACCGCTGAGGAGGCTGGCTGAGGTGGGTTTGCCGGCTTCGAGGGTCAATTTTGCGGCACCGCGGAGCGTACCGCCGAGAGCGCGCAGATCGAACTGATCGAGGCTCAGGAGCTGATCACTGAGACTGAGGCGTGTTTCGATCTGATCGATTTGCGTACCGTCGAGGAGAAGCTGGCCACCGGAAAATTGGCCGGTGAAAAGGGGGCTGCGGAGTGATCCGGCGAGGCGGCCGGCGAGGCGCATGGAACCTTGGGTGAGTTGAAGTGGGAGGTCCTGTTCCCGAATTCCAGCGAAATCGAGCAGGGGGATTAGTTCGGCGAAGGAAGTGGAACGGAAATCGATCGACAGGCCGCGGTCGAGCTCGCCGCCGAAGTTGAGCCGCGAGTGGGGCAAGGCGAGGAAGCTGTTCGCGGCAAGTAGACGATTCCCGGCCTCCTCATAGCGGAGCGAGAGCAGCCCCTCGAGAGGAGAAGGTCCGGAAGAGGGTGTGAGTTGAAGATCGGCCGTGATGACCATCGGTTTGGGGCCACCTTGGGCGACAACGGGACCCGACAGCAGAGCTGTCCAGGGAATGGGTTTGGCTGGTTGCAACTGCCTGAGCAGATTGTTGGTTTGCAGGCGCGCGAGGTCACCGTCAAAGCGCCAGCCTTCCGATTGTGCCCAAGAGTAAATGCCGGTGAGGGCGCCGCCGAGAGCTTGGGCGTCGATCTTGCTGAGGGTGAGGCGGGCGGGAAGGTAGTCGAGCCGGGCCGAGGCGCGGATGGGCCCGATGCGGGTGCTGGCATCACGATAGTAAAGGTCTGTCCCGACGGCGTCGCCGTGCAATTCAAATCCGCGGCCGGACTGATAGAGAAGCTTGCCAGCATAGCGGATGGCGCCGCGGGGCTCGATGGGAAGCGGCAGGAACGGGAGGCCTTGGGCGGTGGCGATTTGACCGTTGAGGTCGAGTTCGAGCAGAGCGGGCTGGCCGGGGCTGGTGAGGTGGCGGAGGGAGCCGCGGGCTTCAACGGAGGTTGCTGAGCCGGAGCGCAAGCGGAGGCGTTCGAATGTGATGCCTTGCGAGTGGATGGCGAAGTCGAAGCCGCCCGCGGCTTCGAGGAGTGGCAGGCTTTGCTGTTGATAGCGTAGCGAACCCGCCGAGACACGGCCGGAGTATTGGCGGGAGGCGGGCAGGTAGGACAGATCGAGTTGCAGTTGGTTCGCGAGAAAGCTGAAAGGGTACTGGCGTTGATTCCAGGAAAATTCGCCGTCGCGTAATTCAAATTGACCGAGCCGCCAATCGAGCAGCGAATCAAGGGAGCCATTGCCTCGGCCGCCGGGGATGTTAGTGGTGCCTGTGGAGTCGGTATAGATATGAATTTGGGGCTGATCGAGCAGGAGTGCACGAAGATCGAGCCGGTTTTGGGCCAGTGAAGCCAAGCCGGTACGCAACTCGAGCCGTTTGGCGCGGAAGAGGGGGGCGAGGTGAGGAGCCTCCTTACCGCGGATTTCGATTTGCTCGATCACAACGCTGCCTTGCCAGAGGTTGAGCCGAATGGCGCCAAGACGCAGGGTGGCGCCGAGGGAGCGGGCGACTTCGCGGCGGGCGCGGCGGGCGATCTCAGCCTCCAGCCAGCCCGAGCGCAGCAACCAGACGAGGGACAGAGAGCCGAGCAGGAAAAGAGCAAGCAGGATGCGGTAGCGCTTTTTCATTGAAACACCCCTTCGATCCAGCGCACGCGCGTGGTGGATTCGGTCTGATTGAGCCAGCGGTCGAGAAGATTATCGATGCGTTGCTGTGTGAGGAGTTCGAGGATTTCACTGCGCGCCTGATCGAGGGTGCGCGTGAGCCGGTCGGGATAGTCTTGTTGGTAGAAATCGCGTATTTCCTGCTCGGTGATTTGGATGGCGGGACGGAAGCGGAAGTCGATGAAGCTGAGGGTGGCCAATTGCCAGAGCAGGCTATCGCGGAGTTCAGCCTCGCCGACGCGGTATTGCGTGCAGGCCTCGCGCAGGGCCTCCGCGCGCCCACCGAATCGCTGGGCCAGAACGGCGCGGAAGGCTTGCTCGACCTGGGCGGGGGAGGGCAAGGGGTAACGGTTGTTGCTCATTTCCGTCCGGATCAAAGTCAATTCGATGAGCTTCTGCGCGGCCTGCCGTTTGATGGCGGGTGTGATGCGTGGCGGTTCGCCGTTGAGCAAGGCAGCGGTGCGGATGTGGAGGAGGATTTGTTGCTCGGTGATAATTTCGTTGCCAACGCTAAGGGCGAGGCGATCGAGGGTAACCGGGTCGGCGGCGAGAATTGGCAATAGGGCAAGGATCCGCATCAGAAGGCCTGCCCGAGGGAGATATGAAACTGAAACTGGTTGAGCCGCAGGCTGGCGGCGCGGCCGCGGTTGAACAACAGATCTTCACGCGTGCCTTCAAAGCCATTGAAGCGGGGGGAGTTGGGGCTCAGAGCGAGGTCGATGCGGACGGGGCCAATGGGGGTGCGGTAGCGTACACCAAAGCCGATGGAATGTACCATGTAGTCGAAGTCGTCGAAGCTGCGCTGGTTCCAGCGAAAGTGAATGTGCCGGAGGCTGGAGAACACGTTGCCGGCGTCGTGGAAGAAAACTCCGCCAAGGTTGTCGCCAATGAGCGGGAAGCGAAGCTCGATGTTATTGACGAGGAGGGCTTTGCCGCCGATGGGAAAGCCGGTGACCAAATCGCGGGGGCCAGCTTGGTTTTCCGGAAAGCCGCGATGGGAATAAGCACCGCCAGCAAAGAAGCGCTCGGGCAATGGGATGTCGGTTTGTGAGGTGAGACCGGCGGCGCGGTAGGGGGTGAGAACGCCGAAGTTGATGCTACGGGCAAAGACGAGATCGCGGCCCAATTTGTAGTAGCTGGAGTTGCGGGTGAGGAGGCGGAGGAAATTGGCCGAGGAGCCAAACGCGCCGCTGGCAACGCCGAAGTCGATGGTGGTGTAGCGGCCGCGTTTGGCATCGACCGGGTCGTCGCGGCGGTCCTGGATGAAGGTAGAAGAGAAGCTGCCGACGCGGACAGGCTGAGCAAGCAGAGGGATGAGGGCGGGAGCGACCTTGAGGGTGGCCTCGTCGAGGGTAACGCGGCGGAACGTGAAGCGGTATTGCAGGGAGTTGGCGAGGTTGATCCGCTGGGCGAGCTGTAAGCTGCTTTCGAGGCGGCGGGAGTTGAAGGTCCGGACGTTGCGGGCGTCGTCATAAAGAGCGGTGGTGGTAAGGCTGAAGCGATCACTATCGCGGAATTGAGGGGCGAGATAGCTGAGCAGGACGCGGCGCTGGATGTTGGAAAGCCGGGTTTGGAGGCCGACCGTGTGGCCAAGGCCCCAGAAATTGGTGCGGTTGACGCCAAGACTGACACGGGGAGAGAAGCCGGCGCCGCCTGCTGGGGAGGCAAAACTGGCAATTCCGCCACCGATGCGGGCGATTTCCGCGCCTAAGCCGCCATTGAAGCTATAGCGGGAGGCTTCCTCGAGGTTGAACAGGACGATCTTGGAGATTTCGCGGCCGTCAGGGTTCTGTTGGGCCGTATCGACACGAGCGAAGATTCCGAGGTCGTAGAGGCGGCGTTGGGAAGCAAAGATTTCAGTGTTGTTGAGGGGATCACCGGGGGTGAGGCGGATTCGTTTGCCGACGAGGGAAGTGTTGGTGTCCTTAAGGCCGGTCACGATGACGTCGCGAACGAAATGACGAAGACCGGGTTTGATGGCGTAGGTAATGGTAGAGGAATTGGGCTGGTCTCCGGGGGCAGCTTTGATTTCCAAGCTGGCTTCGGAGTAGCCGTTGCGGTAGAAGAGGTCGAGCAGGCGGTCGCGGTCGGCGTTAATGGTGAGCAGGGAATAGGGCTGGCCGGGAGCGGTTTCGATTAGGCTGGAGACATGATCCTGGTCCTGTTCGCCGATGCCTTCGATACGAACCGCGGCGATGCGGGTTTGGGGGCCTTCATCGATATTGAATGTAATGGAGACCAGATCGTTGCGGCCTTTGTGCTGGCGGTTGACGTTGGTGGTGATACTGGCGGAAAGGAAGCCATTGGCGCGGTAAAGCTCGAGCAGGGCAGCGCGGTCGCCCTCGAGAAGTTCGTCGCTGTAGCGGCCTTGGCGGTAGCGGATCAGGGTGGCGGGCTTCACGGCCACCCGTTCGAGCAGCGTATTGGTATCGAAGTAGCGATTGCCTTGCCAGTATAGGGCGCCGACCTTGACGCGGGGGCCTTTGTCGATTTGGAAGTCAACCTGGGAGCCCTGTTGGAGCTGGTGAGAGACTTTGGCATCGAAGAAACCCTTGGAATGGAGAAAGGAAGTGATCTTTCGTTCTCCTTCCATCAGGAGGTCTTTGTCGACGCTTTGTTCTTCGAAGACGGGCACGAGGCGGCGCAGGGTTTTGTTGGGGATCCGGATGCCGGTAGTGCGAACCAGGACTTTGGAGCCGGCGTCAATGCGAAGGTTCGGAATAGCGACTTTCAGTGCGGGCTGGTAGTCGAGACGTTCCAATTGGACTTTCGCCATGAGCAGGTCGCGTTTGCGATAAGCCTGTTGGATACCGCGCAGACCGGATTGTACGCGCTGCTCGCTGATAAACTTCCAGCCGAGGGGGGAGAAAAAACGCCGCCAGTGTGTGGCGCCAATGAGCTGAGCCGGGTCGAGGACGGGACGGCCACGAAAAATCGGCTGACCGAAACGGGCGTGGGGGCCAGCGTCGATGAAGAAACGAATACTGACTTGTTGGTGTGGGGGATCGCGGAGTAGTTCAAAGCGGATACGGCTTTCGTAAAAGCCTTCCAGGCGCAGTTCCGACTCGAGATCTTCGATGGATTGATTGAGCAATCCGGGTTCGAAGGGAGCCCCAAGGGGAAGCTTAGCGACGTTGATCAGGGAGCCGCGGCTGAGAGACCCGGGAGCACCGAGGACATTGACACTGCCGGTAAACTCCTGGAATTCGGTCTGAAAAGTGAGGTCGAGGCCAGCCGGGCCCGTTTCGGCGAGGGCGGTGAGATTGGTGTAGCGGCCAGTACGGTAGAGCACGGCGAGGGCTTCACGGAGCTTGAAGGCGGAGTAAGGCTCTCCTTCCCGGAGAGGCAGCAGTTGGCGGAGTTCCTCCTCCGGCACTGGCTGCGCGGGCGGGGAGAAGCGAAGGGAATTGAGCCGGAGGCCTTCCTGGGCCTGTGCCGTGGCGGCCATGGCCACCAGGAGGCACAGGAGTTCCCGCTGCTTGGGCAAAGACACCTTTGATGATCTTAACAACCTTAAGGAAGGGGGATTGTTAAACTGAGGTCAGTGCCCGGAGAGGACCGCTACTGCCGCCAAACCCGCTTTCAGCCAATTGGGCCAGCGGGCCAGCAACGGCTGGCGCGGGCGAGCGTGGCCATTGTGGGTGTGGGAGCATTGGGAAGCTTTAGCGCCGGGGCGCTGGCACGGGCGGGAGTGGGGCGAATCCGGATCCTGGACCGCGACACGGTCGAGTGGTCGAATTTGCAGAGGCAGTGGCTTTTTGAGGAAGAGGACGCGCGCGAGCAAAGGCCGAAAGCCACGGCGGCGGCGGGCAAATTGCTGCGGATCAACAGCGGGATTGACGTGCAGGGGCTCAATGCCGACCTGAATGCAGCGAACATCGAGGATCTGCTCGAGGGTGTGGACGTAGTGGTGGATGCGACAGACAACTTTGAAACGCGATTCCTGATCAATGACTATTGCGTGGAGCGGGGACTGCCTTGGGTCTATGGGGCGGCGGTGGGGAGCTATGGGCTGGCATTTCCGGTGTTGCCGATGAAGGGCCCGTGCTTGCGCTGTTTGTACCCCGCCCCGCCGGAGGGTGCACAGCCAACTTGCGAGACGGCGGGTGTGTTGAATACGATCACGAGCCTTGTTGCTGCCTGGCAAAGCGCGATGGTGCAGCGATTGCTGATCGAGGGCAGCGCGGCGCTGCCGGGGCGGTTGACGATGTTCGAAGCCTGGGAGATGACAACGCGTCAGATTGCTATACAGCGCGACGAGAAGTGTCCGTGTTGCGGTGCGCGGCAATTCGATTTTCTTGACGGGCGGGTGCGGGCGCCGATCAGTTTGTGCGGGCGCAACGCGGTGCAGATCCATGAGCGCCAGGGTCAGTTGGATCTGGCAAGGCTTGAGCAGGATCTGGCTGGTCTGGGGGACCTGAGGCGTAATGATTTTGCGCTTCGTTTCTCCCCGAACGGGGAGATCGAGATGACGATCTTCCCCGACGGACGGGCGATTATCAAGGGGACACAGGATGTGGGGGTGGCCCGCAGTCTTTACTCCCGTTACCTGGGGCGATAGTAGTACTCAGGGATCAAAACAACGAAATTCAGGTGGAAGTCCACTGAAGCGCACGAGCAGAGATTTCTACAATCTAAGTAGCCGTATGCATTTCAAGTCCTCCACGAATAAGCCGCAGTTTACGGAGCAGGAAGCTGCCCAACAACTTGGCATCACAACTGAAGAGTTGCGAATTCTAATCCGATCGCACATCGTGACGGACGAAAATGACACAAAGAATTTGCCTATGACCAGCTTCCAGCATTCGGACTTGCTGTTATTGCGCCTCCTTTCAAATAACAGCCTCTCCAATTCCTGCTGAGCCGGAATACAATCGAAGAACGATGGCGAATCTCGGTTTTCTCGGTTTAGGAATTATGGGTTACCCAATGGCCCGGAATCTTTTGAATGCGGGCCATTCGGTTGCCCTGTGGTCGCATTCGGCGGAAAAGGCGGCGCGGTTGGCGGCGGATCATGGGGGCGTAGCGTGCGCGACGCCGGAAGAAGTAGCGGCGCAATCCGACTGTATCTTTTACTGTGTGGGGGATTCGGGGATGAGCGCCGAGCTATGCGCGCGACTGCTGGCTGGCGCCAAGCCAGGGACAGTGATCGTAGATGCCTCTACCGTCTCGCCGTCAGAATCGCGCAAGATGCACGCTGCTTGTGAGGCCAAGGGTGTACACTTTCTGGACGCGCCCTGCACCGGCTCGCGTCCGGGAGCGGAATCGGGCAACCTGACGTTTATGATCGGCGGGGACCGGGAAGTGTTCGAGCGTGTTCGCGAATACTTTGAGCCGATGGGCAAGCGGCTTTACTATTGCGGGGGACAAGGTTTGGGCTTGCATGCCAAGTTAACGCAAAACCTGATTCTTTCAAACCTGCTGAATGCCTTTAATGAGGGGCTGGTGCTCTCGACGAAGGCGGGTGTGGATCCGGAGCTGATGTTGGAAATCCTGGACAACTCAGCGGCGAAGAGCGGATTAATCGCCTTTAAGGCTCCGTATGTGTTCCGGCGGGACTTCAGTACGAATTTTTCGGTGAAGTGGATGCATAAGGATATTGGATTAATGCTCGATTCAGCTGCCGAACTGGGTGTGCCTTTGCCGCTTACCGCGTTGACAAGACAGATGTTTCAAGCGGCGATCGCCACGGGGCATGGGGAGGAGGACATCTGCTCGACCATACAGGTTCTGGAGAGGATGACCGGAGTTGAGGTCAAGGGTCA
The DNA here is from genome assembly GCA_019931185.1 of Bryobacter sp. CoA8 C33. GTDB lineage: Bacteria > Acidobacteriota > Terriglobia > Bryobacterales > Bryobacteraceae > Bryobacter. The sequence goes on along the minus strand of JAINDK010000030.1, from coordinate 90,239 downwards.
AAAAAAATAATAGATGTTCATCTATTATTTTTTGTAGAGAGCTATTGCAATTCCAAAAAGAGTATCCTAATATTGGAATTAAGCCGGGGAGCTCACAACTCCCACCAAAGCGAGACTAACCTCAGAAAGACCCCTGAAGCAACTTTTAGCTCCCCGGCGCCCTTTGGGTCTTCGTAGTTTCGCAAATCCAATACAATTCAAGCAGATGGAACGAGTGCGACTCGACAAATGGCTTTGGGCGGCGCGTTTTTATAAGACTCGGGCCTTGGCGGCAAAGGCGTGTGATTTGGGGCGCGTGGAATGCAACGAAATTGTGGCGAAGCCAGCGCGGGAATTGAAGCTTGGAGATCGGCTGCGGATCCGGATCGAAGGGCACGAGTTCGAACTCGAAGTCTTGGTGGCGGCGGAGATGCGCGCTTCGCCGGCGATAGCGCAGAGCTTCTATCGCGAAAGCGAAGCGAGCCGGGAACGGCGCGAGAAGATGGCGGCGGAGCGACGGGCAATGGTGGAGCAGGAGGGGTGGGTTGATCCGGGGCGACCCACCAAAAAGGACCGTAGGGACATCAACCGCTTACGAGGGCGTTAGGCCTCACCTGGGGAAGGGAGGATAGCATCAGGAGTATGCGATTTTGGCATGGGATCTGGATGGCGGCTATGCTCGAGGCAGAGCCGGTGATGGTGATCGGCATTGATGGGCTGTCGGCGGCGGCATTCGAACGAGCGAAGCTGCCACATTTGCGGGCGCTGGCGGACCGCGGCGCTTACACGATGAAAGCGCGTGGGGTGTTGCCCACGGTGTCGAGCCCGAACTGGGGGAGTGTCTTGATGGGTGCCGGACCGGAGCAGCATGGTATCACCTCAAATGATTGGCAAAGAGATAAGTACGAGATTGAGCCGTTGTGCCGGGGAAAGGAAGGGATTTTTCCAAATGTCTTTGGAGTGCTCAAGGCGGCGCGGCCCAAACTGCATCTGGCGGCGATCTATGACTGGGAGGGCTTTGGGAGGCTGTTTGATCGCGGCGCGGTCCGCCACGCCGAGCATGTGAGCAAGAGTGAGAAGACGGCGGCGGCGGCCATCCAGTATTGGAAGCAGAAGCGGCCTGACCTGTTGTTTGTGCACCTGGACGATGTCGATCATGCGGGACATGAGCATGGTTGGGAGTCACAGACTTATTTCGAGGAGGCGGACCGAGTGGACGGCCTGGTAGGCCAGCTCTTGCAGGTGGGGGAGGGGGCGCTAGTGATCGTGGTGTCGGACCACGGCGGGACCGGTAAGAAGCACGGCAACGCGAACAACAACGATTTGCTGGTCCCGCTGGTGATAGCGGGTCCGGGGGTGAAGAGGGGGAAGCTGGGGGAAGGGGTGAATCTATACGATGTGGCGCCGACTGTTACGGCTGCTTTTGGCGTGAGGCCGCATGCTTGCTGGATTGGCAAGGCGCGGGGACGCTAGCATGGGGAGGAATGGAATTGTTGACCGTGCTTGGATCGACCGGCTCGATCGGAGTGAATACCCTCGATGTGGTGCGGCGGTGGCGTGAGCGATTTGGCGTCCATGCGCTGGTGGCGGGAGCGAATGTGCAATTGCTGGCCCGGCAAATCGCCGAGTTCCGGCCCCGGCTGGCTGTCGTGGCCGAGGAGGCGGCGCGGGAGGGGCTAGCGGCTGAATTACGGGATATCGGCTTGAGCGAGCGGGAATGGCCGCAACTGGAGTGTGGAGCGGCGGGGCGGCTGCTGGCGGCGACGGCAGAGGAGGTGGATTTCGTGCTGTCGGCGATTGTGGGCGTCGCCGGCCTCGAGGCGACCTACGAAGCGGTGCGCCTCGGCAAGCGAATTGGCTTGGCGAATAAGGAAGTACTGGTTTCCGGCGGAGAACTAGTGATGGCTGCCTGCCGGGAGCGGGGTACGGAATTGTTGCCTGTGGACAGCGAGCATAACGGCGCACACCAATGCCTTCGGGCGGGCCGGCGGGCCGAGGTGGTGAAGCTGATTCTGACTGCCTCGGGCGGACCATTCCGGAAGACACTGCCGGAGGAACTGGCGCGCGTCACCCCGGAGCAGGCGCTGAATCATCCAACCTGGAAGATGGGGCCGCGGATCACGATCGATTCGGCAACCCTGATGAACAAGGGCTTTGAGGTAATCGAGGCTTGCTGGCTCTTTGACTTCCGGGCTGATGAAGTTGAGGTTGTGGTGCATCCGCAGTCGAAGGTGCATGCAATGGTGGAATTCAATGATGGCAGTGTGATTACGCAGGTCTGCGCCACCGACATGCGGATGCCGATCCAGTATGCTCTGACCTATCCGGAGCGGGCTGAAGCGCCCGTGCCGAGACTACGTTGGGATGAGGCGCACCAGTGGGAGTTTCATCCCCCGGACTGGGAGAAGTTTCCCTTGCTAGGGCTCGCTTATGAGGCAAGCCGGCAGGGGGGGAGCGCGGGCTGTACGCTAAATGCGGCCGATGAGGTTGCCGTGGAGGCGTTCCTGCGCGGGCGGATCAGCTTTCCAGAGATTGCGGCCACCGTGTCGGAGACGCTGGCCCGGATGGGTGTAAGGCATCCGGGGACGATTGGCGAGTTGCTCGAGATCGACGCGGAATCGAGGCGGATGGCCCGGGAGTATCTGGCGGCGCGCCGCGGGATGAGAGCTTGATCGCCGGGGCGGGTTTCGGTTCCTTTCGTCCTGGGCGCGCATCTCATACACTGAAGGCAAGACATGGAATTCCTGAACAGCGTTTTCTGGTTGCTCATCCTGCTCGGGGTGATGATCATCATTCATGAATTGGGGCACTATTGGGCGGCGCTGCTATGCGGTGTCAAAGTGGAGCAGTTTTCGCTTGGATTCGGGCCGAGGCTGTTTGGCTTCAAGGTCGGGGAAACAGATTTCCGGTTTTCGGCGATCTTGTTTGGCGGCTACGTGAAGATGCTGGGGCAGGAGGATCTCGTTGTGGACCCGGGTACAAACCCCGATCCGCGCAGCTTTATGAACAAGCCGCGCTACCAGCGGCTGTTTATCATCGCGGCGGGCCCGCTGATGAACATCCTGCTGGCCGTGGGATTGTTGATGGGTTTGTTTATGTATCAATTTCCGAAGCCAACGGCTGCCGATGGCCCGGCCGTGGTGGGTCATGTGGAGAAGGGTTCGCCGGCGGCTTTGGCGGGCGTTCAGGAGGGAGATACGATCACGAAGTTTGAAGGGGTCGCCGGTCCAAGCTGGGAAGACATCGTCATGAAGGAACTGACCGGGGCGGGCAAGGAATTTCCCCTCACGGTGAAGCGGGGGGGGCAGACTCTTGATTTGAAGCTGGCGCCAAAGACGGATGAGAAAACCCAGGTGGGCTATGCGGGGTGGCGGGAGCAGACTGAGATCCGAATTAAGCAAATCCTAAAGGGATTCGACGCCGAACGGGTGGGGCTGATGCCAGGGGACGTCGTGATTAGCGTGAACCAGATACCGGTGCGGAGTGTGACGAAGCTGGTGGAGGTGGTGCGGGAGAGCGGCGGCAAGAGCGTGGAATTGATCTATGAGCGGGAGAATGCGCGCAACAAGGTGAGCGTGCAGCCGAAGTACAGCGAGAATGATAAGCGCTGGATGATCGGTATTCAACTGGAGCCGAAGTATGTGGTGGTGGCGCTGGCGCCGGGTGAAGCATTGGAGCAAAGCCTGAAGTACAATCTGCGCAGCGCCACGATGATTTTTGATTATCTGAAGGGTGTGATCGAAATGCGGCTTTCGCCGAAGCAGTTCGAGGGCCCGGTGGGAATTGCGCGCATGGCGGCAGCCGCGGCCAAGGAGGGGTTGGCGGACTTTGTTTCGCTGATGGCGATGGTGAGCCTGAATCTGGCGGTGTTCAATCTGCTGCCGATCCCGGTGCTCGATGGCGGCGGCATTCTGGTATTGCTGGTGGAGATGATCCGGCGGCGCGATCTGTCCCTGCAACTCAAGGAGCGCGTATTACAGTTGGGGCTGGCCTTCTTGTTGATGATGGTGGTCTTCGTTCTGTTCAACGACATTTCGAAGGCCGTAATGCCGAAGGGATGAGCGAGCGATGAGCAAGCAGAGTTTTTTGGCGGCGGCTATGTTGACCGCGGTGGGCATGATTCTTGCGTGCTCACTCTATGCGGTGGGGATGGTGCGCCGGGACGTACGTTGGCAGCGGGCGGGAATCGTTGCCGGTGGATGTTTCTTGGGTGCTTCGGGGTTGCTGATGTGGTACTTGGCGCGGGTCGCGCAATGGAAGCAGCAATAGGCTAGAGGCCGAGTTGTGCCTTGAGGCGCTCGACGAAATCCTCGAGTTGCTGGACGCGGTTTTCCAATTCCTCGAGCCGGGAATTACCCGTGCGGGTGGCGGGAGCAACGATTTCCGGGGATGGCCCCGTCCCGGGAATGCTATCGCCGAGCAAATGACACCAGCGGGATTCCTTCGTGCCAGGGGCTTTCGGCAACTCACGGGCGAGCGGTTCCTCGCGGCTCTGCAGACGGGCGAGCGACGCGAGAACGGCATCGAGGTCTTCGAAGGGATGGAGGCTTTGTGTGCGGCCACGGAGCTCGCCGGGTGTTTGCGGGCCGCGACAGAGTAGAACGCAGAGCAGCGCCAGGTCTTTATTGCCGAGGTTCAGCTTCTGACCAAGGCCTTGCGAGTACTTGGGCACACGGTGTTCCCGGCCGGAGTGCTCGTAGGCAAGCCCTTTGTGACGGAGGGAATCGATGGCGTTGAGCACCTCGGATTCGCTGAGATGCATCACGGGTTCGCGGTTGTTTTTCTGATTGCAGGCGTTCACCAGGGCATTCAGCGACAGCGGGTAATACTCGGGGGTCGCCATTTCTTTTTCAAGAAGGGCTCCGAGAACACGCTCTTCGACAGGATCCAAAGCAAATGTGGGCATGATGGCTAGCCTCGCAGATTGTGGAAGGCGGCTTCGATTTCCAGCTGTGCCGTGCGGTTGACGGGAACGAGGGGAAGCCGCGGCGGGCCGCCATAAAAGCCATTGAAATCCATGGCGTATTTGAGGCCGGGGATTCCATAGCGAAGGGTGACGAGCAGGGCGGCTTCGCGGATGCGATTCTGCCAGTCCGCGGCTGCGTCATGCTCGCGTTTCATGACGGCTTCGAGGATGGTGAGGCAGGAAAAGGGGGCGGCGCTTGAGTAGGCGAGGACCGCTCCGACGGCACCGGCACGAAGGCTGTCAGCCAGCTGCGGAGCACTGCCGCTCAAAACCTGAAAACCGGGAGAGACGGCGGCAAGGAGTGCCTTAAGCTTGTCGAGGTTGCCGCTCGATTCCTTGATGGCAATGATGTTTGGGTGTTGGCTGAGTAGCGCGACCGTCTCGATGCTGATATCGACGCCGGTGGCAAGTGGCCAATTGTAGATCATGACCGGGATGCGGCTTTGGTCGGCAACGGCGCGGAAGTAGAGCGCCTGGGCTTCGAGGTTGTTGATGAGGTTCTTGTAGTAATGAGGGGTGCGCACCATGGCGCAACGGTAGCCGAGGGCGGCGGCCCGGTTGGTGAGATCGACTGTTTCACGGACGCTTTCCACGCCGGTGCCGGCAATCAGGAGTTTCGTGGAAGGAGTGTGCTTGGCAACTTCTTCCCAGAGGAAGAGTTTTTCCGGTGGGGTAAGGTGAACGGACTCACCGGTGGAGCCACAAACAACGTAGCCGGCAAGGCTGGTGAGGTTCCATTTTTCGATGTTGTGGCGGATTTTGGCGGGGTAAATTTCCCCTTCGTGGTTAAAGGGAGTGGGGATGGGCGGGAAGATACCGTTGAGCTTGAGTTGAGGCATAATTCCCGCCCGATACAACTAGCCCACCTTCACGAAGGTGAAGAGAGCGAGGGACTCGATAAAGGCCAGGCCGATGAGAAGCAGGGTCTGGATCTTGCCGGCGGCGCCGGGGTTGCGTGCGATGCCTTCAGCGGCCGAGGCGATTGCCTGGCCCTGACCGCGGCCGCAGAGGCCGGCGGCGATGGCCATGGCGAAGGCCGGAAGCAGAATGCCCTTTTCGCCGACCATCGGCTGGGAGTTACCCTGCGCGAAAATCGGGGCGGCGAAAGCAAGCAGGAATAGAATCATCATTGCTTTGTTACGCATTGTGTTGAAGTCTCCTTTACAGACTGGGTGATGTTACCGGGCAGGGGGTGGTTCCGATGGTGCGTTGGGACGCCCAGGGCTCACACTGCGGCGGCAGGAACGGGATTTAGTGTTCCTCGTGGGCCACGGCCATGCCGACGTAGGCCATGGTGAGGATCGTAAAAATGAATGCCTGGAGGAAGCTGACGAAAGTATGCAGGCCCATCAGCAGGGCAGGCACGCCGACCGGCACAAGGCTCATGAAGGCGAGGGTGACCTGTTCGCCGGCGAGCATGTTGGCGAACAGACGGATGGTCAGGCTGACGGGGCGAATGAAATGCGAGATCACTTCAATACCAAACATAAAGGGGGCGAGCCACCAGACCGGGCCCATGAGGTGCTTGAGATGGCCGACGATGCCTTGGGCTTTGATCCCGACGCCGTTGTAGTAAAGAAAGGTAGCAACCGCGATGCCGAGGGGGACAGCAGGAGCCATGGTGGGGCTCTCAAAACTAGGGATGACGCCCAAAAGGTTGGAAAAGAGGATGAAAACGAAACAGGTGGCGAACCAGTAAGCGTATTTGTGGCCGTGATGGCCGATTACTTCGTGGGCCTGATCCTTGAGAAAGCCAAGGAGCAATTCGCCGATTTGCTGGGCATACCCGGGCCGGGAGATGCTAAGGCTGGCGCGCACCATCCAGGGGAGAAGCAACAGGAAGGCGGCGATCAGCAGCAGCATGGCGTTGTAATTGGTCCATGGCTTGGAGGGGTCGTGAGCGTGAAGGCCAAGGAGGCCAATGAGCGCGTTGGCCGGGCCAGGGAGGTAGTGGTTCAACAGAGCCGTGAACCAGAGTTCATGTTCGTGCATCTTGGTAGTACGCTATGAGAGTTTCCAGACCAATTGCCAGGATCGGGAGAAAAATGCCCCAAAACAGCTCGAACGACCGGTCCGGATAAACTTTCATGATAGCAGACAGGACCAGGGCATAAACGAGGAAGCGGACGACGAAGCCGAAGCCTTTTAGCCAATGCGTTTTGCCTTGACCGAGGATATCGATACCGCGGGCGAGCGCCCAGAGGCTGCCGAGGCCAATGAGGGCGGAGCAGGCGAAAGCAAGGCTCGATGTGGGGCCGCGGGTGAGCCAGAAAGCGGGGACCCCGAGCAGGGCAATCGCTAGGGCGCATTTCAGGATCCGGTTTGATTTTTGGCGGTAGTCAGTCACCGGATCGCTTCTCCAGGTATCTCAATTGGCGCAGGATCTCATAGAGACCGATAGCGAAACCGGCGAGCAGCCCGGCCAGATTGCCATAGCGGGTGCCGTAGTGCTGATCGACCCAGAGGCCGGCGTAATAGCCGCCAGCGATGGCGGCGAGCAGGACGAAGGGTAAACCCATGTAGGCGGCTGCTTTTCCCAAGTGGTTCCTCTTATATATTGTGTACATGGCATTTCAAGCGATGCAGCCGGAGCGCTTTGACGCGATTGTGGTAGGGAGCGGCGCGACAGGGGGATGGGCAGCCAAGAAGCTGACCGAAAGCGGGATGCGCGTGGCGTTGCTCGAGGCGGGGGGCAATGTTACCAAGAAGGACTATAGCGAGCACACGCAGCCCTGGCAGTTACCCTACCTGGGCATGTCGCCCAAGGTGGCACAGGACCGTCCCATCCAGGGCACCTGCTATGCCTGTACCGAGTACAACTACAAATGGTTTGTGAATGATCACGAGAATCCCTATTCGCAGGACAAGCCCTTCAAGTGGATCCGGATGCGGGTGCTGGGCGGGCGGAGTCTGAGCTGGGGCCGGCAGAGCTACCGCATGGGAGATATTGACTTCAAGGCGGCGTCGCGGGATGGATACGGGGAAGACTGGCCGATCGAGTACAAGGATCTTGTGCCCTATTACGAAGAGGTCGAGAAGTATGTAGGAATCTCGGGAATGGCCGAGGGGTTGGAACAACTGCCAGATTCCGTGTTTCAGCCGCCGATGGACTTCACTTGCACGGAACAGCATCTGCGGGATCAGGTGAAGGCAAAGATGGGGCGCGTGGTGACGATGGGGCGTGTCGCGATTTTGACGCGGCCATTAAACGGGCGGCAGCCTTGCCATTATTGCGGGCCTTGCGAGCGCGGCTGTGTGACGACAAGTTACTTCTCCTCGCCCTTCACGACGGTGGCCGATGCCATGAAGACGGGGCGCATGACGCTGTTCACAAACGCGGCCGCGGCGCGCGTGATCATGCGCGACGGGGGCAAGGCGGAGGGGGTCGAATATGTCGATACGCGGACGCGCGAGTTGAAGCAGGTGCGCGGCAAGGTGATCGTATTGTGCGCCTCGACGCTCGAGTCGACGCGGCTGCTGCTTAATTCGAACATCTGCAATTCCTCCGGCGCGCTGGGCAAGTATCTGATGGACCACATCTATCAGGGCGGCGCCGCGGGGTTGATGCCGATGTTTGAGGCCAAGCCCTGGGCGGGTTCTCCGCGGCGGCCAAACGGTATTTATGTGCCTCGCTTCCGCAACATTAGGGAAAAGATGACGAACGGCTTCATTCGCGGCTATGGCTACCAGGGCGGTTCCACGCCGAGCTTCAGCTTCGGGGCCCCTGGGTTTGGCAAAAGCTACAAAGAGGCTGTGCGCAATGGGCAGTTTGGAATGTCACTGGGGCTTTGGGGGGAATGTCTGGCGCGGGCGGAAAACCATGTTTCTCTCGACCGTTCCAAGCGTGACGCCTGGGGCATCCCCACCTTGAAGATCAGCGCCGACTGGAGCGATAACGAGAAGAAGCTCTGGGAGGATGGCCGCAATCAGGCCGCCGAGATGCTGGAGGCAGCGGGGGCGAAGTTTGTGCAGAAGACAGGCAGCTACAGCGTGCCCGGTTTCTGCATCCATGAGATTGGAACGGCGCGCATGAGCAACGATTCGAGAAAAGGCGTTCTGAACAAGTACAATCAGGCGCACGACGTGGAGAACATTTTTGTTACCGACGGGGCAGCCTGGGTCAGTTCGGGCTGCCAGAATCCGACGCTGACGATGATGGCGATCACGGTTCGCGCCTGTGACTACATCGCGCGTGAATATTCGAAGCGGATGGCCTAGGCAAGACATCGCAAGAGCCATGAGGGTGAGACGCCGCCATTTACTTCTTCTGCCCGCGCTGGTTTGGGGCGCGGGGCAAAAGAGCGTGCGTGGCAAGTTGATTGAGGGGCGCAAGCTGGTAGTCGCCGGGCAGGTCGTAACGCTGGACGGGGAAGAGGCCGTACTCAAGGTGCTTGACGACGAACGGCTTTGGGGCAGTGACTTTGAAGTGGTAGGGGAGGATTCCGGCCAAGGCCACCTGCGCATCGATGGGATACATACGAAGCCACTTTGGATTTATGTGAAAGGGGAAAGGCTGGGTGTGAGTTATTGGTGCGAAATTTGCTACATCCGCACCTATTCTCCCGGCAAATGTTGGTGTTGCCAGGAGGAAACCAAGTTCGACCCAAAAGACCCCAACACACCCGACCGTAAGCCTTAAGATAGGCACATGGCACAATTCCGCGCGGTGGAAGCTACGGTAGACGGATATCCGGTTATCCGGCTCAGTGAATCTGAGAGCATGAGCGAGGTGGGGGTTGCACCCGGATATGGGGCGAATAGCTTCGACTTCCGGGTTCGCGGCAAGCAAGTATTTTGGGGCCCGGCGGGCGTTGGGCTCGGCGATTTGATGAGCCGGCCGCGGCTGATGGGTAATCCCTTGTTGTCCCCTTGGGCCAACCGCATTGATGGCTTGAGCTACAAAGCGAATGGCAAAACATACCGGCTGAATCCTGAACTCGGGAATCTGCGGCTGGATGCGAACAAGAATCCGATTCATGGTCTGGTCACATACAGCCGCGCCTGGCAGGTGAAAGAGGTGACAGCAAGCGCGACCGATGCACTCGTGCGCATGGAACTGGATTGCAGCCGCCATCCGGATTTGCTCGCGCAATTTCCCTTTCCACACCGGCTGGCGATTACCTACCGGCTGACGCCGGGAACACTGGAGGTGCTGACCGAAGTGGAAAACCTGGCCAGTGAGCCCATGCCGCTCGCAATCGGGTATCATCCCTACTTTCAAATCAGCGATGCTCCGCGCGATGAATGGGAAGTGACAATTCCAGCGCGGGATGTACTGGTGCTATCGCCGCAATTGATCCCCACCGGGGAACGTACGCCGAATCCGTACGCACCCGGGACGAGGCTGAAGGGGGTTGTGCTGGATACGGTTTTTGGCAATCTACCCGAGGGGGCGACATTCCGGGTGAAGGGGAAGTCGCAGATGATCGATGTCGTTTACGGCAAGGATTACCGGATTGGCGTGGTGTACGCGCCGGCCGGGCAGGGCTTCATTTGCTTTGAGCCGATGACGGCGCCGACGAACGCGTTCAATACTCCGGGTAGTCATAAAACAATCGCGCCAGCGGGACGCTGGCGCGAGAGCTATTGGATTCGAACCTCGGGATTCTAACCCGGCAGGGCTACTTCTTGGCTGGCGGTGCTGTTTTAGGGGCCGGCGCCGCGGCGGGGGGTGCTGCCGTCTTGGTGGGTGGGGCCATGGTTGAGGGGGCGTTGGCGTCGTACATCTTGATGATTTCGTTGGTGATGTCCAGCGTATTGGAAGCCCAGATGACGGGAGTCTGCGGTGAACTGATGTCGAGGATCATGGAGAAGCTATTGTCGGTGGCGTACTTGTTGATGACCTGCATGATGCGTCCACCGAGTTCGTTGAGCACTTTTTGCTGCTCCTGGTCGAATTCGGCTTGGGCATCTTCACTGTCCCGCTGCAGGCTCTTGGACTTGATTTCGATTTCGCTCTGGAGCTTGCGCTTGGCGTCATCGCTGCCGACCGTGCCCAGCTTCTTATACTGATCTTGGAGCGCCTGGACCGCCGCAGTGCCCCTTTCGATTTCCTTGCGGCGAGGCTCAAAGCGGGTCTGCAATTCGGCGGCTGCCTTTTGGCCGTCCTTGGTGGAAACGATGGCTTGCTGGATATTGATGGTGCCGACCTTGTTTTGGGCCAAGGCAGGTGAAACGGCAAGGCCAACGAGAATGGCGCCAGCCAGGATATTCTTCACGGAAATTCTCATTTTTTTGGGATACTCTTTCAAAATCGTATCATCGCCGGCGATCAGAATGTGCGGCTGATGGTGAAGCGGAAGATGCGCGGCCGCTCACGGTAAGGACTGGGTTGACCAAACTGCGCAATCGAGTTGATGAACGTCGTCTGGTTGGGAAAATAGGAGCGGTCGGCGGCAATCGGCGGCTGGATGACGTCATCGACGCGCATCGGGTTATAGGCCCAGTAGAAGCGGAACGGTGCGTTGACCACGGGCATCATGATCTGCACTTCGAGACCCGTCGACATGCGTGGTTTCTGGGTGAAGTTGATCAGAAATGCCTTGTTCTCAAAGCCAGCCTGAGGGAAGGAGCCGTTCAACTCGGCGATACGCCCGGGATTCAGGTTGAGGCCCCGCGCCATGCTGATACGATTGACGCCGATATCGGCGAAGGCAGCCAGCACAACGGGGCCAAAGATGGGGATGCGGTACTCGAAGTTGCCGACACCTTGAGTGTCGCCGCCGGGGTAAATGATCTGGTAGACCGGGATGTTTTGAGTGACATTGGTCAGAATGAGTTTTCCGTCCGCACCGATCGAGCGTTGAATGCGGGCGCTGCCGTCCTCGTTGAGCACGGGTACTGTAGCCTGTGAAGGAATGTACGCAAGGGGGCTGATCCCCCAAATATCGAAGCCACGGATGTCGTTTTCACCGCCCATGTAGAAGCGGTTGAAGGGAGGCGCGGACTTGCCGCCATAGCCGGTGATGAAGCGGCCTAGGCCGTGCATGCCGATAACATGGCCCTTGCGCAAGCCAGAGCGGAAATACTTGACGTCAATTGTCGGTTCAATGAAGTTCGTGTTGCCGCCAAGGAACGATCCGGAAAAAGTCGAGGACAAATAAATGGACTTGCCACGGGTAGGCGTGATCGGGTGGTCGACCGTGTTGTAGGAGAAGTTGGGAATGATTGAGGATTGGCGGATACCAGAAAGCTGGTTGGGACCGTCGATGTTTTGGAAGTTGACAGCTTCGAAATAGGTCCGGGCGGCGAGGGATTCCGGCCGGAAGCGGGAATTGGAATAGCTGTAAGTCACGCCGACGCGGGCAAAGCTGCGGCGCAGCATGGTGGAGGCGAAAGCCGTGAAGCCATATCCGTTGGAGGAATAATTGAGCAGGTTGTCGCGGCCGATGGAGTTGAACTGAGCGGTCAGGTTGCGGCCCGAGAAGAGAGAGACTTCGCGACCCTGATCAAAATTGAAGCGCTGGTAGAAGACAGTGAAGCCCGCTTGGATCGGCTTGTCAAGAAAATAGGGTTCGGTGAATCCGAATGTCACCGACCGCATACGATCACCCAACTGGGAGTCGAGCGAGAGCGTTTCCCCGAGGCCAAGGAAGTTGTTGGTGGAATAGCCAAAGCTGACAAAGCTTCCGGCGATACCGGAAACGCCGCCCGACATCTGAACCGAGTTGCGGCCTCGTTCCTTCACCTTCAGGGTGATGTCGACGGTGTTGTTCTTGGTGTCGCGGGTGATGTTGGCTGCCTCGTTTTCCTTGAGGACCTCGAAGTAGCCTAACTGGTTGAGGCGGAGCAAACTCACCTCCCAAAGGCGTGAGTTGAACAAATCGCCTTCGTCGAGGAGGATTTCGCGGCGGATGACCTTGTCGCGAGTTGTATTGTTGCCGGCAAAGTCGATGCGCCGCACGAAGAATTGTTTGCCTTCGTCGACATTAAGGGTCAAATCGATCTTGCCTGTCTTCTGGTCAGGCTCGAAGGAGGGCTCCGGCACAAAGTCGAGAAAGCCATACATACCATAGACTTTGCGCATTTCCTCGAGGCCCTTGCGGAGTTTGGCGGTGGAGAAGACATCGCCCTCGCGCATACCGAGCACGCTCGAGAAGATTTCCTCCGGGGCACGGAAGAACTTGACGCCGACCAGATTGAGTTTCTGCAAGCGGTACTTGGGTCCCTCGTCCATGGTGACGCGAAAATCAGCGCGCTTGCCGGGCTTATTTGGGTAGAAGAGAGGAATGCGTAAGCCCTTGCCTCCCACATCGCGAATCACGGGCTCGTCAGCGCTGGCGCGGGCTGTGAAATAGCCCCGTTCCTGATAATAGTTCTGGACCCGGCTCATATCTTCCTCGAGCTTGGAGGAGTCGAAAGTTTTCGCGAAGAGGCTTTCAAAGAGGATCGAACGGGGGATGCCGACCGGCTTGAGATTTTTCATTGCCCGCCGGACGACGGCGTCCTTAAAGACTTTATTGCCATCGATGTCAATGCGGCCTACCTTGACTTTGGGGCCCTCAGCCACGCGGAAGTTGACCTCGAGGGAGGAAGGGGGGATTTGACGAATCTCGGGGGTGACATTGGCGAATTGACGGCCACGTTCGGCCAAGTATTCCTTGAGGACGTTGGCGGCGCGCTGAACCTTATTGGGATCGTATTGTTGTTCGACCTGGAGGCCGACTTTGCGTTCCTTGAATCGATCCAGAATTTCCGAGACGGTAACCGACTTCATACCGTCGTACTTGATGGAACGGACGACGCGCCTCTCGGTGACGACAAAGCGGATGATCCATCCCGTGCGGCCCGCTTCGCGCTCGAGGCGGATGTCGTCGAAACGGGATGTATTCCATAAAGCCATGAAATCCCGGTTGAGAGAGTCGTCACTGTACTTGTCGCCCTTCTTGCTGATGATCAGGGCACGGAGCGTGTCCTGAGGAACGCGGCGGGAACCGCGGAATTCAATGGCCTCGATCACGTCTTCGACAGGGGTGTCGGCGGGACGGGCTTCCGGGGCCGGTGCGGCTGGCTTGGCGGGAGTTACGGATTCGAGTTTGGGAGCTCCCGGCGCGGGCGGGGGCTGTTGTTTGGGCGCTTCAGCCGGAGCTGAGGAAGGAACATTTTCAAAAGGGTTAGCCGGCTTGGGTTTAGCCGGTGGGGGAGAGGGTGGCTGAGCTACAGAATCCGGGGCCGAAGCCAGAATGGCCAAAGTCAGCAAGAAAAGACGCAGAAAGAGAGCGTCCAGGCTGTGCCGCCTGCAAGACATCATTTAAAGCTGGTTCCTTTCCACTCTGTGTCCTCAAGGAGACGTAGCCTGTTTTGACTGAGTTTCAAACGAGCTTCCATGGATCCGAGGAATTTTCCGCAGCCGACTTGGAAACGTCTTAGGCGGAAAGTTTGGTCTCTTTTGGAGAACGCACAAATACTGAGTATAAACCAATGCAAATGCCCATGAGAACGAAGGAGAAGAAGATGGAGGGGCGGCGCGAATAAACGGACATGGCGGGGAAGAGGGGACGCCAGAAGAAAGCGTCGAGCACGTAGAACCACCAACTGGCGGAAAGTATGCCGATGAGGAGGCCTGACAGCGGCGGGAGTGTGGCCGGGACGGCCAAGGCATACAGCACGGCGAATAGACAGGAGAGAAGGACGTGGAGCGCGAGTCCGGAAAGTGTATGAAAGCCGAAATCGGGGCGGAGGCTCGCGGGGCCGTAGAAAACGCCGGACATCAGATTGGGCAGGGTCCAGAATGAATGAGAGTTGGCGCTGGTGGAGATGCCGAACCAGAAAGTAGTGAGCAAGAACGAAAGTGTAGCGGCTTGCAAAGCCGCGAGGGTGCGCTCAATTCGGGGGGAGGCTGGGGCGAGGACAGAGCCTCGAGATTCTTCCATGCCGCAACCCAATGGTAGCATTGGAGATTCACTGGAACATGAGTACACCAAAGGTTTGCATTACGGGTATCGGAGCGATCAGCCCCAATGGCTTGGGGCGGGAGGCGTTTTGGCAGGCGACGCGGGAAGGGTGCAGCGGCGTGCGCAAGATCAGCCGCTTTGACTGCAGTGGTCAGCCGGTTCAAATTGCAGGCGAGGTGATTGGCTTCAATCCCTTGAATTATATGAATATTCGCGACCTGGAGGGCACCGGGCTGGCGACGCCTTTTGCGCTGGCCGCGGTGGGGGAAGCGCTCGAAGAGGCAAGAGTCGATTGGAAGAGAATGTCGATTGACCAGTTGCGCGGGGTCAGCGTGTACGTTGGCAGCGGGGGTGGCAATCAGGAGTTCACGGAACGTCAGTATTCGCTTTATTACAGCGGCCAGCAAAAAAAATGTAGTGTGTATGTAATTCCCTCGAGCACACTGGGAACGCTGGCGAGCGAGATTTCGATGCAGTATGGCTTCCGTGGGCTCAGCCACATGTTCAGCAATGGCTGCACGAGTTCGACGGATGCGATTGGTTACGCTTACCGGGCAGTGAAGCACGGGGAAGCGGAAATGGTAATCTGCGGCGGTGTGGATGCGCCGATCGCGCCTCTCACTTTGCGGGGTTTCCAACTGCTGCGGATCATGAGCACCGGCTCAAACGAGAGCCCGGGATCCGCCTCAAAGCCGTTCAGCAAGCATCGGGATGGCTTTGTTCTGGCGGAGGGGGCATGGTTCTTCGTGATGGAAACGGAGGAAGGCGCGCGACGGCGTGGGGCGCCAATCTATGGGGAAATTCAGGGTTACGGGGCGACTTGCGAAGCTTTCCATCGAGTCCGGCTCGAGGAAGTCGGCATTGAGCCGGCTCGCGCCATGCAATTGGCGATGGAGGAAGCGGGGGCCGCGCCAGCGGATTTCGATTACCTGCACTACCATGGGACGGCAACTCAGTTGAACGACCGCGTGGAGACGACAGCTGTCAAGCTGGCATTCGGAGAGCATGCCTACCGCATGCCTGGATCCAGTGTCAAAAGTGTAATCGGTCATCCACAGGGAGCATGTGGAGCGGCGAGTCTGGCGACGACTCTGTTGGCGATTCGCGATGGTTATGCGCCGCCGACGATCAATCTGGAGGAAGCCGCCGATGAGTGCGACCTAGACTATGTCGCTCAGGTAGGACGGAAGCTCGAAATCAAGAAGGCGATGGTGAACACCATCGCCTTCGGTAGCAAGAATGCTGCTCTCGTAGTGGGCAGCCTCTAGTCGGGCTTCGAATAATAGTAGGTGTGGTAGTAGGTGTATTTGGAGTAAAGTTCGCCGCGGCGAGCTCCATTCACGACCGTGCCCAAAACGTTGTTTTCGCAAAGAGACTGTATTGCACGGGTGATCGAGTCCACTGTCGTAACTCCCAGACGGACAACCAGGATCGTTCCGTCAGCCATGGTGGAAAGCAGGTTCGCATCGGCGGCGAATAAGAGGGGGGGCGTGTCCAGGATCACCCAGTTAAAGGTCTTGTGCAGGTTTTTCAGCAGGTAGCGAACCTTGTCGAGGTTCAACAGTTCCAGAGGGTTAATGACTGCCTCGCCGGCGGGAATGATGCTAAGGTTCGTGCCAGCTACCTTGCGCACGATTTGATCGAGTGTCGCCTTGCCAAGCAGGTAGTCTGTTAGACCCGGGCTACGATCGATTTGAAAGAGGTTGTGCACTAGCGGACGGCGGAAGTCAAAATCGCAAAGAACCGTGTGGTTGCCCTCCAGGTGCGATTCCGCCAGCGCCAGGTTCACCGCGGCCATCGATTTACCCTCAGCCGGTGAAGGGCTGGTCATAACGATGGTGTGAATGGGCTGCAAGCTCTGCAAATGATTCAGACGGGTGCGGAAAGTTCGGAACTCCTCGCTAGGGGCCTCGTGTGGGCGGGAGGCGTCGATCAGGTGGGCGTCGGGAGAGGGGTTGAACGGAATTTCCTCGATCCGTTCCAGCAGTCCTTCGAATTCACTGGTGGGAGCCGTACTGGCACCGGGGCGGGAGCCGCCAATGGGAGGTACGGGTGACTGAGGACGGACCTGGTTCTGGAAATCCGGCTGTACCGCTCCGGAACGTCTCAAGGCATCATGAACTCGGCTCATGGGGTCTCCTTCTATTGCTTATTTGCTCGTCAAATAAAAGGCGATTGAGCCGGCCATTATGACGATACTGGCCAAACACGCCGTTGACCATGCCAACCACGTGAGGCGGCGGCGGCGGCGGACAACCAAGTCATTCTCAAGAAGCGGAATGCACCCGAGAATGGTTAGTTGAGTATACGCCCGGACATCCTTCAAGTTTTTGAGAGTGGAGTCCTTCATCTCCTGGGCGGCGGCGAAACAGATGCCGAGAAGCAGTCCGCCAATGGCACCCCCAAGCATGATGATCCAGCGTTTCGGCTCAGTTGGTGTTACAGGGAGCGACGCTTGATCGAGAACCTCAAGTTTTTCCGTTTGTTTGCGGTTCTCCAACTCCACGGCGGCGTTTGCTCGCTGACGCACTCGATCTATCTCTTCAAAGTCGCGGCGGGCGAACATTGCCTGCAGCCTCAACTGCTCGTACTCTTTTTCACTTGAGGGCATGGAGGCAAGCGAACCCTGCAGCGTTTTGGCAGAGCGCTCCGCTTCCACTAAGGCTTTCTTGTAGGAGTCTTCCTCCAGACGGGAAGCCTCAATACGGGATTGCAATTGCTGGATTTGCGCTTCCAGCGCGCGAGCTTCACGCTGCGCTTCGGGCCGCAGCGTAGAAACGGAACCTGCTCCTTTTTTTGCCTGTTGTTCCAGATCATCTTGAATCTTCTGAAGGCGGTCCCGCTCTTTTTTGAGGATCTGGATGTTCGACGAGGCTGCCTTAATGTCGGGGTGAGTGTCCTGATAAGACTCGCGAAGGGACTGCAATTTGGTTTCGCTGTTGGCGATCTCACGCTCGAGGGCAGTCAGCCGTTCATCGCGCGGCACCACAGTCCTTACGTTTTCGACCGTAGGCACGATGATTTGACGAAGTTGATCCTTCAAAATGCTGATCTGGTTTTCAATAATCAAGCGGTCCTGATTGAGACGGCCAAGGGATGCGTTGATATTCGTCATGCGGGTTTCCACCCCGTTGATGGCGGACATCATGGCTCCTTGTTGTTCGGGAGTGCGGCCGATATTGGCGGATTTGAAGCGGGAAAGCTGCTCTTCGATCGCATCCAACTCGCGCTTTCGGCTGGACCATTGATCTTCCACAAAGTCCTTGACCTGTGAGGAACTGCTCGCCCTTTCCCGAACGTTTTCGTCGATGAACTTGGTGACAAGATCTTGGCAAACCTTTTGAGCGATCACCCGGTTTTCATACTTGAAAGTTACATTGAACGCGACGGTTTTCGATTGGGAACCCGGGGAGCCGCCGATCATCCGAACCTCGATGGCCTTGTTGCGCATGGATTCGATGATGTCCTCTAAAGGGAGTCTCTTGCGCTCCTTTGGGTATAAGGCATGGGTGTTGATAATGTTTGTCAGCGTGGCCCGGCTCAATATGCTCTGTGTCATTTGATTCACCCGCTGGCTCATATCCATGGACAGAGGCATGGAGAGCAGTCCTTCGGGGACCTGAGGTGGGAGGACGCGAATCGTGGCGGAGGATACGAAGGTGTCGGGCCACAAGAATGCAATTACGACTCCGATTACCAGTCCCGCCAAGGAGGGGCCCAGAATCGAAGATTTGTGGCGGCGAACGATGTCTATGTAATCCTCAACGTCGAGTGCCCGGTGCTGGATTGCAAGTGGATCCTGAAGTGGCTGCATAATTGGAGTCTCCGGTCTGGTTGCGCCTAGGGAACAAAAATATGGTCGTCGGGAAGGAGTTGAATATTCTGTTCCAGCTTCTTGCCTTTGACCACTTCGTTGTAGTTAAACTTAATCCGCTCGGCCCCACGCATAACAACGATCTTTTTCCCATTCGCGAATTCACGGAGTCCGCCGGCCAGAGTGATTGCTTCGAGTACCGTCATCGGCCTTACAAGAGGAAAGGCGCCTGCCTTTCCTACTTCGCCAGAGAGAAAGTAGCGTTTGCTCTCAACTTTTTGTACCTGAAGAGAAACAATCGGGTTCTTCAGAACCTTTTCGTAGGCCTTGGTGATGCGGGCCTCCAGTTCCACGGGTGTCAAGCCGGATGCATCTACTTCTCCAACCAGCAACAAATTTACTTTGCCGTCCGGCCTCACAGTGATGAGTCCAGAAAGATCCGACTCCCTCCAAACACGAAGCAGGAGAACGTCTTCCGGGCCAATTTTGTAGGATCTTGGATCGACTGCCGCGCCTGCTGAGGAGGCCGTCACTTCCGTCTTTTCTTCCGCGGGGGCAACCGGCTTTGGGTCTTGTTGGGCAGAAGGGTTTTGTGCCGGCAACAGACGGACGAAAATCATGAAGCCTATGATCAATCGCGAGAGTTCAATAGATGACATTCAAATTCTCCACAACGCGGAACTCCTAAATTCCGCGATCTCCAGATTCAATATTACACCAGCGGAAATCTTGGATCGTTGGTACTGAGAGGTCAATCTTATGCTGCTATCAGTGCAACCAAAGTTCTGGTGTAGTACTGTACTGATGCATGCGTTTTTTTTTGGCGAAATCCGATCCGGTGGAGTATTCGATCCAGGATCTCGAGCGAGACGGGGTAACGGACTGGACGGGCGTGCGGAATGCGCAGGCACAGCAAGCGATCCGCGCCATGCAAAATGGCGATTGTGTCATCTGTTATCACTCGCAAGGTGAGGCGGCAATCGTGGGTTGGGGGTATGTCGAGGGGGAGGTGTTTCCCGATGGGGCGGAGCCGAAATGGAGCGTATTCCGCTACCGGTTTGGTGGCCGGCTGGCACGGCCGGTGACGCTGGCCGAGATTAAGGCAAGCGGACTGTTTGCGGACTTTGCTCTGGTGCGGCAATCACGGCTATCGACTATGGCCGTGCCGGTGGAATTTGTGACGTGGCTCAAGAAGCAGGCGCGTGACTTTCGTCCCGCCTAAGGACTCTGGCCTCGGCAAACAGGCGATAAACGCGGTGCACGGGCAGGCCTACGATGTTGAAGTAACAGCCGCGGATGCCCCGCACAAAACGTGAGGCAAACCCTTGGATGCCATAGGCTCCCGCCTTATCGAAGGGTTCGCCGGTGGCCACGTAGGTGTCAATCTCCGTCCCTGTGAGCGGGGCGAAATCCACCTCACTGGTCTCGATGGCGCTCCAATCGCGCGAGCGCCAGCGAAAATGCACCGCCGTATGCACAAGGTGGGACCTGCCGCTTAGCAGGGACAGCATTCGCCGTGCATCGGCGGCATCAACGGGCTTCTCAAGCACATGGAAAGAATTGGCGTCCTCGATGACCACGGTGGTGTCGGCGGCGAGAACTCCTTCATGGGAGTCCAGGATTACGGCCCGTGCTTTTTGGGCAGCCAACCGGATTACGTATTCGGTTGGGGTTTCGCCGGGGGCGATGACTTCAGGTATGTTGGCGGGACGCACGCGAAATGGAAAGCCGGCCGCCGAGAGTAGTTGTTTGCGGCGTGGAGATTGGCTGGCAAGAACCAGCTCGAAGCCCGCCAGGAAGGGATGAGACATGACACCAGTCAGTGTAGCCCCGCCTGAGCAGATGGCCTTGTTACAATCGGAAACTGACAAAATGGATCAGGCGTTGCGGTTATTGGGCCGGCTGAAGAATCAACTCGTGGGGGACGAAGAGCTCCTGCGTGCTGCCTGGAAGGCGGCCGTGGGCGACCGGATTGAGGCGCATGCCCGATTTCGCGAGTTATTGCGGGATCGCATCGTGGTCGAAGTCGAAGACCGGGTTTGGCAGAGCCAACTCCATTCCCTCGAACGGCAAATCCTGCAGAAGATCGAGCGATTGACGGGCCGGTCCATGGCACGCCAGATTGAATACCGGTTAGCGATCCCCCGTCCGGGGCCGAAGGTAGAGATTGCCTCGGACTTTCGACTCGCGGCGCAGGATCAGGAAGCGGCCGGGATTGCCGATCCCGGATTACGCCGCGTTTATTTGCGATCAAAGAAGCGCGCCGGGGGCCGCTAAGCGGCAAGCTTGAGAGGATTTTGAACAGATGCAATTCAGCAAGGAAGACGTTCGCCAAATCGCCAAATTGGCCAATCTGGATTTGACTGAGACGGAAGTCGACAAGATGGCGCACGACATGGGTGAGGTGTTAACTCACATGGAGCAGCTGGCCAGTTTGGACACCGATCTGGTAGCTCCGATGGCGCAAGTGCTTTATGCAGCCCCGGCAACTGCCTCACTTCGTACGGATGAAGTGAGGGAGCGGACCCGATTGGGCACGGCGGATGCTTTGGCCAACGCTCCCCTGAGCGGGGCAGGACACTTCAAGGTGCCCAGGGTGATTGAACGCTAGCGGGAGGGAAATTGCATGCAGGACATTTCGTCACTTACGATCGCGGAGATCCGGAGCGGACTGGCGGCGCGTAAATTCAGCGCGCTCGAGTTGGCACGGGCCGCAATACGGTTTGCCGAGGCGGAAAACCCCAAGACGAACGCTTATCTGACGCTTTGCCCGGAAGTGGCGGAAGCAGCCGCTCGCGCCGTGGATGACAAGCTGGCGCGGGGAGAAGATCCGGGCTTGTTGGCGGGAGTGCCGGTTGCCGTCAAGGATGTGCTTTCCACCAAGGGAGTGCGAACCACGTGTGCCTCGCGACTGCTTGAGCGTTATGTTCCCCCCTATGACGCCACGGCCGTGGAACGGCTGAAGGCAGCGGGAGCGGTGATGATCGGCAAGGCCAATTGTGATGAGTTTGCCATGGGGTCTTCGAACGAAAACTCGGCGTTTGGCGCGGTGCGTAACCCGGTTGCGCTGGACCGCGTGCCGGGCGGCTCCAGTGGTGGATCGGCGGCGGTGGTGGCACAGGGTACGGCGGTCGCATCACTTGGTTCCGACACCGGCGGATCCATCCGGCAGCCGGCCTCGTTTTGTGGCGTGGTGGGCGTCACGCCCACCTACGGACGCGTAAGCCGCTATGGGCTGGTTGCGTTTGCCAGCAGTCTCGATCACGTGGGTCCCTTCGCGCGCAACGTGGAGGACGCCGCCCTGACGCTTGAGGCCATCGCGGGGCGCGACGAACTGGATGCAACGAGTGCTTTCGCTCCCGTCGATTCCTACCGCGCGGAAATGAAGAAGCCCGTGTCTGGAATGAAGATTGGAATCCCCAAGGAGTACTTTGAGGGGCTTTCGCCCGAGACTGGCGACAAGATTGCCGCCGCCCTTGATGTGCTGCGCGGGCTTGGCTGCGAGGTGCGCGAGGTGAGCTTGCCGCACACGCCTTATGCCATCAGTTGCTACTACATCATCTGCACGGCCGAGGCGAGTTCCAACCTTGCCCGCTATGACGGGGTTCGCTACACCAGCCGCGCCGAGGCGGCCTCGCTTGGCGAGATGTACCGCAAGACTCGCGGTGAATATTTTGGCATGGAGTGCAAGCGGCGCATCATGCTCGGCACTTACGTGTTGAGCCACGGCTATTATGACGCCTATTACCTGAAGGCTCAGAAGGTGCGGAATCTGATTGCGGGCGACTTCTCCCAGGCGTTTAGCGAAGTGGACGCTCTGGTGGCGCCGGTCAGCCCCTTTCCGGCATTCCGGTTAGGTGAAAAGATGGCCGACCCGATGCAGATGTATCTGTCCGACATTTACACAATTACCGGCGATCTCGCCGGTATCCCCTGCATGAGTGTGCCGTGCGGAAAGACCCGCGAAGGCCTGCCCGTGGGAATGCAAATTCTGACCGGTCACTTTGAAGAAAGCAAGATGTTCCGCCTCGCCTACGCCTTTGAGCAGGCTGGCGGTGTTGCCTAGCGGCGAAGCCGAACTGGTTTGCCGCCCTGCTCGCGGCTTTTTTGCGCGGCATCGAGGAAAGCAAAAATCTCCAGAGTCTCCTCGGGATCGACCGGGGTTTTGCCGGTCTGGAAAAACCGCACAAACTCACGCACCAGCGGCACATAGGAGTATTCGAATTTAGCGGGCGACTGGATCACCTTATTGCCGGCTGTGAAAACGACCGCGCCGAAGTCTCCATAGGGGCGCAAGGCGCGGACCGTGCCGATGCGCCCATCCTTCCAGCGGCAAGTGATTTCATCCTGGTCGGCGCTATAGGTGCGCGTCACGGTTTCGCAGCCTTTGCCGAGCAGCGTGAACAGCATCTCGGTGGCATGAATCGCATACCAGCCAAGCTCGAGGTAATGGTGCTCTTCGAGCGGCCCGGGACCCCAAACCAGCGCACCCTTGAGGTCCGGTTGCCGCAGGGGGCCTAGACTCTTGGCCCAGCGCAGGCTGGAGGACGAAAACCATTTCACGCCTTTTTCGCGGGCCAAGCGGTCAATTTCGCGCGCATCTTCGAGCGTGGCCGCCAGCGGCTTATCAATAAAGAGGGGCTTGCCGGCGGCGATCACCGGTTTTGCCTGCGCTAAGTGGGGCCTTCCGTCGACGGATTCAAGAAGTACGGCGTCGACTTTGGTTAATAGCGAGGCAATGTCGGCAACGATTTCGACGCCCCAGTCGCGGGCTAGTTCTTCGGCGTATTTATCCACGCGCGAGGCGCTCGACTCGATATCCTTGCTGCCTCCCTTGTAGGCGGCTACGATCCGGGCGCCGGGAATGTGTTCGGGATGCCGGGGATCGTTGAGAATCTTGCTAAAGGCAATTACGTGAGAGGTGTCTGTGCCAATAATGCCGATACGCAGGTCAGCCGCCGGAAGAAGAGAGGCGAAGAAAAGAAGAAATATGCCAGTCAACCGCATGGCGGCATTGTACACTACGGCTTTGGTTCGACTTTCCTCTCCATTGCAATATCTCAAAGGGGTAGGCCCGACGCTGGCTGAAAAGCTGAAAGCGAAAGGTCTGGAAACCGTTGAGGATCTGCTGTTTTATCCCCCGTTTCGCTACGAGGACCGCACGCGGTTTCTGCCGCTGCGGCAAATACGCGAGGGGCAGAGTGGAGTGATTCTGGCCATGGTTGCCTCCACGCGAACCCGCACCTGGCGCAAAGGAGCGCAGGTACTGTTCGAGGCGGAGTTGCAGGACGAGAACGGCGACCGCTTGTTGGCTCGCTGGTACAACGCCAAGTACCTGGCCAATGAGATTGTGCCGGGTCTGCGGCTCGCCCTTTACGGCAAGGTGGAGTACGACTTTCAGGCGGCGCGCACCTTTCTCGCCCATCCGGAATTCGAGGCCGTAGCCGGGGATGGGGATGCGGAGTTGACGCTGGATATGGGGCGGATTGTGCCTGTCTACGAGGCGATTGGCAAAGTGACGCCGAAACAGATCCGGAGATTTGTGCAGCGGGCCATCGAGGCCGCCCGTGAAATCCATGACGCCATGCCGGAGGAGATTCTACGGCGGTTTCGCCTGCCGCGCATCGACAAGGCCGTCAGGGAGGTGCACGACCCACCGGCGGATCTGAGCGTGGAAACCTTGAACCAACGGCGCTCGCCCGCGCACTGGCGGCTGATTTTCGAGGAGTTCTTTTGGTTGGAGTTTGGCCTGTTGCGCAAGCAGCGCGAAATGAAGCGGACTCCGGGAATTGCTTTTGAGTTGACCGATTTAATCCGGGAAAAGATCAAGCAGATGCTGCCCTTCAAGCCTACTTCCGCCCAGAAGCGCGCACTGAAGCAGATCGCCGAAGACATGGCCAAACCGCATCCCATGAACCGCTTGTTGCAGGGGGATGTTGGAAGCGGCAAAACATTAGTGGCGGCCGAGGCGGCCGTGATCGCGATCGAGAATGGATATCAGGTTGCCATACTGGCGCCGACGGAACTGCTGGCGACCCAGCACTATCTATCCCTGCAACACTTCTTCCGGCGGCTCAGTTATCCGGTCGTTGTCATGACGGGCTCGCAAACAGCGAAGGAAAAGGCACAAGTACGCAAGGCAGTCGCCAGCGGCTGGGCTAAGGTGATCGTGGGCACCCACGCGCTGCTTGAGAAGAATGTCGAGTTCGACCGGTTGGGTTTGGCCATCATCGATGAGCAGCACCGGTTCGGGGTACTACAACGCCTGTTTTTGCGCCAGAAGGGAATGGTTCCGGACGTGCTTGTGATGACTGCGACGCCGATTCCGCGCACGCTGGCGCTGACCATATATGGAGATCTCGATGTCAGCGTGATCGACGAAATGCCGCCGGGCCGCAAAGGCATCCTTACCCGGCACTACAGCCAGCAGGCCATACGCGCGGTTTGGGAAGCGGTTGGGCGGGAACTGGCCACGGGGCGGCAAGCCTATATAATTTATCCCCTTGTTGATGACTCCGAGCACTCCCCCGACCTCAAGAGCGCGCAGCGTATGTTTGAGTTGCATCAGCAGAAAGTGTTTCCTCAGTATCGTGTTGGACTCATGCACGGCCAGTTGCCAGCCAGCGAGAAAGATGAGGTGATGGAGAGGTTCAAGCGTCATGAACTGGATGTGCTGGTATCGACGACCGTCGTGGAAGTAGGACTGGATGTCCCGAACGCGAGCGTGATGGTGATCGAGAATGCGGAGAAATTTGGTTTGGCTCAACTGCACCAGTTGCGGGGCCGCGTGGGCCGGGGAGCCCATGCAAGCTACTGCTTTCTGGTTACCGGCAAGCAGACGGAAGTCAGTGAGCAGAGGATTCGGGCGATGGTGGAGTCTGGAGATGGCTTCCGGCTGGCGGAGGCCGATCTGGAAATTCGCGGGCCGGGGGAATTCTTCGGTACCCGGCAGTCTGGCCTGCCGCAATTGCGTTTTGCGCATGTATTGAAGGATCGGGAAATCCTTGAGATGGCACGCGGAGAGGCGCGGAGTTTTCTCGAGCGGGAAGCCGATTCCGTGCGCCTCAGAGAGGCGGAGCGGTACCTGGAAGACCACTGGCAGAGGCGTTACGGTCTGGTGCAGGTAGGATAACCACGATGAGAGTAATAGGCGGTGAATTTGCCAGCCGAAAGCTAGTAGCACCCAAGGGACAGCACACTCGCCCCACGCCGGACCGCTTGCGTGAATCGCTATTTAGTATCCTGGCCCCTCGGCTCGAACAGCAGCCCTTCGCCGATCTGTACTGTGGCAGTGGCGCAGTCGGCATCGAGGCTCTCAGCCGTGGTGCCCGGCACTGTCTGTTTGTGGAAAATGACAAGGCTGCCCTCGATGCACTGCGTCAAAATTTGGCCGCCCTGAAGCTGGAATCGCGTTGCCGGGTCATCCCGCGTTCGGTGAGATCCCTGCTGGATGCCCAGCGATGGGAGGGCATTGTTTTCGTGGATCCACCCTATGATCAGGAAGAGGATTACGAGGCCTGTCTCGCTGTCCTGGGCCAACAGGCGCCAAATTTGCTGCTGCTACAACATGACCGGCGTCTCAAGTTGCCGGAAACGGCGGGGAGGTTAGTGCGATTCCGCCAGCTCAAGCAAGGGGACAATTGGGTGAGTTTCTACGGGCGAGGCGAAGCTTGAGCCGGGGCACTAACCGGTTCCGAGGTATCAAAATCGATCGGGATCTCCACCAGTGCCAGTTGCTCCTTGCCAGGCTCAGCTCCGTCGGTGACCTCCAACTTATAGAGCTTCGGCGAGACATCGAAGAGGATGCGGCCTTCCTCGGTTTGAGTGGGTCCGATCCGGCGGATGATTCCGAGCCATCCCGGCAAAAAGTCGGCATCCTGCGACTCGGATATCTCCGATCCCTGATCGTCAATGAGACGGAAAAGGGGAAGCTCCGCCTCCTTGCCGCTCCCATTCGTAATTGCCAAGCGAATGACCAGGAAGCGCTTTTCCGGTAACCGGCTTTTTCCGGCCTCGCTTAACTGTGTAAAGTAAGTGGCTTCCAAAACGGTGTAGGTAAGCGGCCCAACCGGAGCCTTTTCACCCATTTTGAAGGTTTTTCCAGCTTGCTTGATTCTGGCATCGGTCTCCGCGCCATCCTTCGAACAGGAACTGAGGCTCAACGCCGCGCCCGCGCCAGTCAGGAAAAAGCCGCGACGAGAATGGAACATACTGCGATTCTGGATCATCCTACTCGGTATGAGCGTAATTCATCTGATGGGTCCTTGGCAATCACTAAAAAGTGCATTCATGCTGGGCCTTTTGCTTTCGCTTGTTTGGGTGGAGGGCATGCAGGCTCAGGGCAAGCATCCGCGCTCAGGCAGAAGAATTGCTCAGGTAATGGGCGCCGCGGGAGCCGATTGGCTTGAGCGCAGCGAGCGGGAAAGCGAGGAAAACCCCACGCGTGCAATCGAACTACTGCGTTTCCAAAAAGGCATGGTGGTTGCTGATGTCGGAGCGGGCAGCGGCTATTATTCCTCACGGATTGCCGAAAAAGTGGGGCCAACTGGCAAGGTTTACGCCAATGACATCCAGCCGGAGATGATTCAAATCCTGAAGCGGCAAATGCGGCTGCGCCAGGTAACGAACGTGGAGCCGGTGCTCGGGACCGAACAGGATCCGAAACTGCCAGCCGCCTGTTGCGATCTCATTCTGATGGTCGATGTGTACCATGAGTTCTCTCACCCGGTCGAGATGTTGCGCAAGTTGAGAGAAAGCCTCAAGGATGATGGCCGTCTGGTCTTGCTCGAATACCGAAAAGAAGATCCCTATGTACCGATTCGCCCGGAACACAAGATGAGCCTGAAGGAAGCGAAACTCGAAGTCGAAGGGGAAGGATTCCGCCTCGAAAAAGTGATGGAAGATCTCCCCTGGCAGCACATCCTGATCTTCAAGAAAAAATGATGGCTTGCAGACCCTGCCGCAATGGATCTGCTGGCGTCAGCAGGCTGACGACAAGCGAATTGGGGAGGGGGAGATCGTAAAAGAAGCCCGGATGCACGGAAATGCCATTCGCGATGAGTTGCAAAACGAGGCGCTCTTCATTTTCTTGAGCCGGTCCTTGCAGTATGGCCATCCATCCCGCCTCCGGCTTGAGTAGGGTCCAGGGAGAATGCCGCAATTGCCCAGCGAGAAGTTGAAGAGACTGAAGGCAACGGGCGCGAATGGGAGCTTGAAAGTGATGCCTGGCCCCAATCCATGCGGGGGTACAGTGTTGAATTGGCCCCGAAACACTGAGGTAAGTGTCAGCGATCCAATCAAAATCCTGAGCTAATCTGTCGTTTGGCGGCAGGACGATCCAACCCAGTTTCATCTGAGGTAAAGCGCAAATCTTGGATAAGCCGCTCATGAGAATCAGGTTTGGAGCTGGTAACCGCAGGCATGATCGGTTCGGCCGCGCCGAAGTTGTCCAGTCGTAGTCGGCGAAAACCTCATCTCCCAGCAGCCAAATTCGTCCGGCTGTCCACTCGCGGAGCCACAACCAATCGCTCGTGGTGAGGTAATGGCCGGTGGGATTGTTCGGGTGCACGACGACCAGGGCTCTGGTGCGGTTGGAGTAAACCGAGCTCACGTGATCACGATCCAGAACCCACTCGCCGGCGGCAAAGAGCAGCCGGTAGGGCACCGGGGTGAGCCCCTCCGCTTCAACGAGAAATCGCAATAACGGGTAAGAGGGCTCGGGAATCAGTATCTCGCCGCCCGGGTCGGCGAAGGCCTTGAAGCAATAGCTGTAGGCTTCGCTGGTGCTGGTGGTGAGTACAATCCGGCTGGGGGAAAGCGGGCATTGAAACTCTTCTTCGTAATAGCGGCAAATGGCTTCGCGGGCCTCGCTGGCGCCGAGCGGGCTTGGCTCATATCCTGTTGCGGGAAGGGGGGAGATGTCCCAAGGGTCGGGTAGATCAAGAAGGGCACGGGCTGGGTTGGAAAGGGAAAGGTCGATACAAGCATGTCCGCGTTGCCGCCGGGCCGCGAGGGCCTCGGAGATGGCGTTGCGAGATTGATCCCACGGGTAGCGATGCGAGCGGGGCAGCAGGGGGACCGTCCTAGGGCTGCCCTTGGCGCACGGCTTCTATCAAAACATCACGCAGCATGGGGCCATCGAGCGGCAGTGCCCTGCCAAAATCCTGCAGCGCCGGATCCTGGGCGTTGCGCCAGGCTTCGACCAAGAAGTCGATCGTGACGACGGAATACAGTTTTTCCGGATCGAGCGTTTGGGCGCCGCGGATGAAGCCGGGGATTTTCTTGCCGGCTACCTTGGCCACTACCATAGCGTTATCGAAGGGCATGATATTCCAAATGTGCCGGGCCAGGATCTGTCCTTCCGGCAGAATATCCCGCACTCCGCCCTGATTCATGTGAGCAAAATCGGCGCCTGTTTTGCGCAGCATGACAGACTCGATCCAAGCCCGCGTTCCTGGCCGGTCCAGCCGGGCGCTACTCTGGCCAATTGGAGTGTCCACTACGGCGCGGACCTTGCTTTCCCACTTCTCGACGAGGGCGGCCACCTCCGGGTCGGGTGGAAAATCCCGGGCCGTGATGGGGATCTTCTTCCAATTCGCCTGGATCACCTTGCGGCTGGCCTGATCGTAGCGAACATCGAGCCGGCCGAGTTCGGTACCGGAAGCGCGCAGCCGAGCTCCGACACGGCCGTCCACTTCGAACAAATTTTCCTTCCCACCGTGGTCATGGCCGGAGATGGTGATCGCATACTCCGGCAGGGTCGCGACGATCTCGTCACAGGCTTCGCGCTGCAGATGCACGAGGGCGATCAACAGGTCTGTCTGATCCCGCAGCCGGGCGGCTTCGGCTTTTAATGTAGCCAAGGCGGGCAGCATCCGGTTTGGGCCGAATTTTGCCGCCGACGTAAAACCGGGAACCAGGTCTTCCATCAAAACACCGACGATGCCAATGCGGAGACCATCCCGTTCGATGATGACGTGACCGGCTTCGGTAAACAGCCGGCCCTCCGCGGTCTGAAAGTTCGCCGCCAGAATCGGGTGACCCGCCGCGGCGAGAAAGTCGTTGATGCGTTCATAGCCGTAGTCGAATTCGTGATTGCCCAGCACGAAAGCATCCGTTTTGAGCGGACGGAGCACCTCAAAAACGGGTAATCCGCGATATACGGTGCTTACGGGCGAGCCCTGGACGTTGTCGCCGGCGTTAAGAAGCAGGCAGCGGGGGCAGTGGGCCCGCTCCCGCCGGATTGCTGTTGCCAAATGAGCGGCCCCCCCAGTCCCCTGGGGAGAAGGCATCAGCCGGGAATGGAAGTCGTTGAAGTGCAGGATTGTCAGGTCAACGACGGAACCCTGGGCATCAAGCCAACTGGCGGCGAGGGCCAGAGCAAGCAGCAAGCGCATGCTTCTCATGTTAGTTCGGCGTCGCGGCCAGCCAATAGCCGGTGCGTGTCTTAACCGTTACGTCCGGGCGTCTGGCTTCCACTTCGATCGTGTGCCAGCCTCCATCCATCTGTACCTGCTTGTTCGGACTGTAGCTGATCATGTATTGGTTTTGGAGTTCTTCCCCCAATTTGAGAACTGCTTGTTCAAAGCCCCGCAGGTTCAAGAATGAATACTCTGAGCCGCCCGTGTAGCGCGTGTACACCTCCTGCGGATTGCTGACGAAGACGGCTTTGGCCGCCGTGAAAATCTCCTTCACCAAAGGCAGCACATTGCCCAAGGTGCCGCCGAGTGCGCTGTTTTGTGCCTGTGTCGTGGGCGTATTGGGAACTGGGCCGGGCATGGGCCGGGCGCTGGTAGGAATCGGACTGGGCCTGGGATAGTCAGGCTTGGCCATGAGTTTGTTGACCCAGCGGGACATATTGATCGAGTAAACGAGAATGTTGTTCAATTCGATTTCGAGCAGCGCATCCTTGACCCGGGCCGTACTACCACTTTCTTGCGTCTCACTGATCAGGACGATGACCCGGCGATGATCGGGATTGCGCTTCTTGAGCATCCGTGCCGCCTGCAGCACAGCGTCGGACATGGCGCGTGTTTGCGAGCCCGGCCGCAGTGTCGTAAGTGCTTTTTGAAACTTCGCGGTATCGTTCGTGAAATCCTGAATCGTTTCGATCCGGTGATCAAATGTCACGATCGCCGCTTCACCACGCTCGCCGATCAGCAGCGGCTCAAGCAGTGAGCCGACCTTCTGTACGGTCGGCAGTACCTGCTCGGTGGATGCACTGCGCTGAATCACTAGCACGAGCGATACTGGCACATAGGTTTGGTCAATCCTGATGTCCTGCAGCTTGCCGTTGTCGCGCAGCACGAAATCCTTGACATCGAGGTTATTGAGAAAATTTCCGTCCCGGTCTTTGACTGAGGTGGGGGCTATAACCGTACGCGTCGTTACACGAATTACATCGCTGCCTTCCTGAGCGAGCAAGGAAAGAGCCAGCAGGGTTGTGAGTAGGAGGCGTAGCTTATTCATGGGGCTGTCTCTGGTAGTCTCCATTTTTCCCACCCGTTTTGGATATGAGGTGAAGGCTGGTGATTTCAATGGCTTTGTCGAGGGCCTTGGTCATATCGTAGATCGTCAGGGCGGCAATCGAGGCGGCCATTAACGCCTCCATTTCAGCACCTGTGCCGGCCGTGCAGGCCACACTTGTGATGACGCGAATGCCGTCCTTTTCGATTCCAAAATCTACATCGACGAGTGAAAGTGGAATTGGATGGCAGAGGGGAATGAGGTCGGAGGTGCGCTTAGCCGCCTGGATGGCGGCGATGCGCGCTACCTCAAGCGGATTGCCTTTTGGGTTTCGCGGCAGTGCCGCTAGAACTTGCGCCGACATGCGAACAAAAGCATGGGCTTTGGCCGTGCGCGCGGTGGGGGGCTTGGCCGAGACATCGACCATACGGGCCGTGCCCTGCTCGTCATAGTGACTTAGCTGACTCATGGCAGTAAAACCTCAATCCAATCTTTTGCCGCCCAACTGGGCCGTGCAGCGTCGATGACCACCATACAATTTGCCCGCACGAGGGTGGGGATATCGC
Source organism: Bryobacter sp. CoA8 C33 (assembly GCA_019931185.1). GTDB lineage: Bacteria > Acidobacteriota > Terriglobia > Bryobacterales > Bryobacteraceae > Bryobacter. The sequence goes on along the minus strand of JAINDK010000030.1, from coordinate 58,556 downwards.
CGGAGCCCTGCCAAGGCAGCACGCTCACCGCGCGGCCATCCTCGCTCAGTTCGCCGGGCAGAAAACGCGTCAGTCCGGGCTTGTGGGAATAAGGGGCAGCGAGCTGCGCGCGGTGGAAGAAAAGCGCGGGCTCGGGCAGGCCGGCGAGACGCTCGAGTGCGGCGGTGGCAAACAAGTGGAAGGTGACCAGGGTGGACAGGGGGTTGCCGGGAAGACCGAAGAAAAAAGTTCCCCGGGCATGGCCGAAGACGGTTGGCTGGCCGGGTTGGATGAGGACGCGGTCGAAAAAGAACTCAGCGCCCAGTTCAGCGAGCGCCGCTTCCACAAAGTCATAGTCTCCGGCGGAAACGCCGCCACTGATCAGCAGGAGGTCCGCCTCGAGACCATAGGCAATCAGATCGCGCGTGATGTCAAGCCGGTCCGGAGCGATCGGCAGGATCTCGGCCCGCCCGCCACGCCGGGACACCTCGGCAGCCAGAGCCCAGGAATTGGAATTTCGCACCTGAGTGGCGTTGGGTTTGAGGGCGATATCCACAACTTCGTCACCGGTGGCGAGAATGCGCACCACGGGGCGGCGAACGACCTCAACCTGAGTTTTCCCGATGGCGGCGAGCATGCCGATGGCTGCGGCGTCCATTCGCTTACCGCGCGGGATAACTATATCGCCCGCCCGTGCCATGCTGCCGGCTTCACTGATCCATTCGCGCGGTTGCGCCGGGCGGTCACTCTGAAAGCAGCCCCCCACCACTTGCCCATGCTCTTTCATGACGATCTGGTCCGCGCCGGGGGGGAGAATGGCTCCGGTCATAATGGCAAAGGCCGATCGCTCGGGCAAGGCCTCTTGCGGCATCTGCCCGGCACGAATCTCCCCCGCGAGGCGAAGCGATTGGCCCAGGTCGCTTGATCGGACGGCAAAACCATCCCGCAGGCTTCGCGCCAGCGGAGGCATATCGCGATCACAGGGGACGTCGAAGGCGTTTATACGGCCGGCGGCGTCGGTCAACCAAACCGTCTCCGCGGTCAGCGTTGGGGGAACGGCGACTCGATCCAGCACCATTTGCCGGGCAGCGGCGAAAGTCAGTGTAGCCATGCCAAGACTCAGTCTAACCTGTTAGTTTGAACCACCTCTGCGGCATGACGCTGGCGGAAATGCGCCACGGTCTCGACAAAAAGCAATTTAGCCCGCGGGAGCTTCTTGCCGCTCACCTCGAACAGGGGCGGCGACTGGATCACCGCCTGAACGCCTTTACGGTCCGGTTTGATCCGCCACTGGCGACGGGTGAAGCCGGAGTTCTCGCGGGCATCCCCCTGAGTGTCAAGGATTCACTGGATGTGGCCGGGTATGCCACTGTCTGTGGAAGCCCGGCGCGTCTAACGCTGCGCGCCGCGCGCCATGCACTTTGCGTCGAACGACTACTTGGCGCTGGCGCCGTTTTGCTCGGCAAAACAAACACTCCTGAGTTATTGATGAACTGGGAGACGCATAATACTGTCCATGGCTTCACCGCCAATCCCTATCATCCCGGCCTCACCGCCGGCGGCTCAAGCGGCGGTGAGGCCGCGGCTATTGCCGCTGGACTTTCCGCGGGCGGCATGGGCTCGGATGGCGGGGGGAGTATCCGCCTTCCAGCCGGCTTCTGCGGCATCTGCGGCCTGAAGCCGACTCCCGGCCGGGTACCGGCAACGGGACACTTCCCGGGCGTCGGCCTGCCGGGCGGGCTGCTGGGTGTAATTGGCCCCATGGCCCGCACCGTGTCCGACCTCAAGCTCATTTTTCGGGTTGTTTCGGGTCACGCCGATAGCGACCCCTTCTCGGTGCCTGCTGCCGCCTGCGATTTTCCCGATGCAGTTGAGGTGCTCGCCTTCGATCACCCCGATACTCAACTCGCGGCAAATGCGTTCGGTTTGGATCCGCATGAGTTCCGCTGGCCTCATTGGCAAAGGGCCTTTGCGGTTTGGGAGTTCTTCTTTCTTCGTCTCAATGCTCATGCGATCGGCTTTCCGACGCCCCATACCGCGGAGTTTCTTGCTTTGCCTCCGCCTTCGGCCGAGGAAATACTGGCGATGTTCGCGGCCCGCGACGCCTTACGCCGCGATTTGCTCGAACTCATGAGTAAGAGCACCGTCCTGCTCCTGCCAAACCCTGGAGTCGCTCCCTGGCGGCCGGGCGAGTTTCCCGGCGTGCGTGCCATGGCGCCCCTGACGCTGGCGAACCTCCTTGGCCTTCCCGCCCTGGCGGTTCCAATCGGTCTTGATGCCGAGGGGCTGCCACGATCCGTGCAACTGGTGGCCAAGCCATGGGCGGAAGACCAATTACTGCGATTCGGTGAGAAACTGGAATCCCGGCGCGGGCCTTTTCCCCGGCCGGCTCTGGCTCAAGCATCATGATCCTTGGCATCGGCATCGACCTCGAAGAAGTAGACCGGCTGAGCAAGTCGATTGAGAAATTCGGCGAACGCTTTCTCGAACGTATTTTCACTGCCGGGGAGATCGCCTTCTGCCGTGGCAAGGCCAATGCCAATGAGCGTTTCGCCGCGCGCTTTGCCGCCAAGGAGGCAGCGTTCAAGGCATTGCAGGGAGATTGGGAAAAGGGCCTGAGTTGGCGGGAATTTGAAGTAATTGCCCAGCCGGGGGGCGCGCCGCGGCTCGAGTTACGCGGCAGAACGGCGGAGTTCGCGGCTAGCAAGGGGATTCGCCGCGCGCATGTATCCTTCAGCCACACGCGTGGCCATGTCACCGCTGTTGTTGTGTTTGAGGACTAGCGTCCGACCGCAATCGAAGAGGAATTTGTGTTGCCCGGTATACGCATTTGGGCTTCTTCGAGTCGCTTGGCTTCCTGGAAGGTGAAGATCATGCGGTGTACAACGGTCAAGTTTCCAATCACCGCGATAATCCAAAGCACTGGGGCCATACGGTCAAACAGCGCCCCGATAATCAACAGCACAACCCGCTCGGGACGCTCGAGAAACCCTACCTTGCATTGCGGAATCGTGTTCTCCGCCCGGGCTCGCGTATAGCTGATCATTACGCTGGCCATCATGACGATCGCCGTGAGTACTACGTACAACGGGCGGTTGATGTTTCCGTAGTAGACCAAAAGGCCAATCAGCAGGGCGAGGTCGGAGTAGCGGTCGATCACGCTGTCGAAGAAGCCCCCGAAACGGGTTACTTGCCCCGTCTGCCGCGCCACCCTTCCATCCACCATGTCGAACAGTCCTGCCCCGATGATCACCCAGCCGGCCTGGATAAAGGCCCCCCGGGCCAGCAACCAGGCCGCGCCGATGTTGATCACGAGGCCAATAAACGTCAGTACGTTCGGATGAATCCTCGATAGCGCGAAGCCATCAACGATCTTGATGAGCAGAACATTGCAGACTCGGCCTACGGTGCCGGTCCAAGTAGTTTTCACTTCCACGTGAGTGTCCGTTTGGCTCAGGTTAACTCAAATCCGCCAGGTCGTGAATGGTTTTGAGGCCAAGGATTTCGAACTGTTTGGTTCCACCCGGTATTACAATTTTCACTTCATCGCCAACTTGTTTATTCAAAAGGCCTTTGCCAATGGGTGAGCTGGTCGAGATCATCCCATTGCTCACGTCGGCTTCCTCGCTGGTCACCAGTTTATAGGTGATCTCCTCCTCCTTGATCACATCGAAGACTACCACTTCCGAGCCCAGGCCGACTCGGTCGGCGGGAATCTTGCTCATATCCACCATCGACATGGTCTGCAAACGCATCTTCAATTGGCCGATGCGCGCATTGACATAGCCCTGGCGCTCCTTCGCCGCATGATACTCGGCGTTTTCACTCAAGTCACCCAGTTCCCGGGCGCGCAGGATCTCCTTGGGGAGCTCGCTGCGCAACTCGTGCTCGAGCACGGCGATTTCTTCGGCCAACTTCTTTTTAATGTCGATCATCGCATCTGACTTCTTCTTTCACCATTCTAAACTGTCTATTGAACGGCGATGCGGCTGGCGCGGGAAGTGACGCCGGATTGTTGGATCGTAAGCTCCACGTCGGTCCCGGGGGGGATATCAGCGGGAATCACAACATTCAATTGGTAGAGGCCGATGATGCCAGGAGCCAGGCCGCTGAAAAGCACCTGGGCGGCCTGGCCGCCAATGCGCACCTCCGGGACGGCGTTTGTCCTGGCTAGCGGATTGGAGGGGCTTGGTTTGCCGGAGCCGGGAATTGTGCTGACCGCCCCCATTCCGTTGACAAAGAGTTGCGCGACCTGCCCGCGACGGACGGGGTTCGCACTGCTGATTAAATTGAAGGAGGCATCGAGAGCGGAGGCATAGCGCCGGTTGGAGCCCGCTTCGATGTATTCGAAGGGCGCTGGATTGGCGGCGCGCAGCGCCAGCGTCTGGACTGCGCTCGAGAATTCGCCGATTGAGACCTTCATGTCCACGGTTGCCAAACCGGCGCACTCCCAGGGGATTTGAACGTTGATCTGGTCTTCGCTCACAAATTGGATTCGTCCCGGAGCACTGACGCGCTGCGCGGGGTTATCAAAGCTGACGCTGACACGCGAAAGAGCCAGCGCCAGTTCGCTCCCAGAAAAGACCCGCAAGCCCGGGCTCAACCCGTTGCCGAAGATGGAGATGTACTGGCCGGCGGCGAACGCGGGGGAGGCTTCTCCACTGGCGGCGTCGCGAACCCCACCGGTGGCGATAGCCGGACGCGGAATGATATTGCCCACGAAGTCCGCAAAGAGATTGCCCGCCTCGAAGCGCACCACCTGTTCTCCCAGGTTTTGCCCCGTCTCGTAGGTTGCCTCGGCGATGCCATACTCGTCCGTACGTTCGTTGGCGAAGATGATGCGGCCATTTCCCCGGGTAACGATGCCGCGCACGGCCACCTCGCGCACCGGGATGCCGAACTCATCCACGATCTTCATCAGCAAACCCTGGCGGAAGCCGGGGATAGCCTCAAAGAAGCCGCCCGCCAAGGCGTACATGTTCCATGCCGCCGACGGGCCCGAGTAAAACGAATAGGGAACACGCAACTCCGTGGCTCCGCCGCTGAGCACGAGAAAGCCGTCATAGCGTCCCGGCGCGGGGCGCGTTCCATTGAGTCTCACGGTTACCTGTGTTTCCCGTCCCGGCGCTATCGCGATGTTGCCGGGTGTCACTGAGACCGTCAGCGCCGAGGTGGCGTTGCGCTGTTCCACGCGCACGGAAAGATTTGCCGACGTGGCCGTGTTCAAGTTCGAGATAACGAGCCCCAGGGCAGGGAAGTTGATCTGTGGCAACAGACCGAAAGCAAGTGAAGAGGGCTCCACCGTTACCGAAGTGCGCAAGGCACGGCTGGTATCGAGCTTGCCGCCGCCCATGGCCGGAATTCCAGCCTGCAACTGCCTTCCATTGTTGTCTAAATCACGCAGATTGGCTGTGGCGTTGTTGACAAGCGCGCTCTTGATTTGCGCGGGGCGGAGATTCGGCGTGTTTTGTTTGATCAGCGCGGCTGCTCCCGCTACCATCGGTGCGGAAAAGCTGGTTCCTTGAGATACCGTGTACCCGCTCGGGTGATACAGTTCGCCTCCGGGATCCAGTGTCTGAGTAGCCATGTAGAGATCGGTGCCAACCGCTACTAGATCCGGCTTGATCGCATAATCGCCGATCGAGGGCCCGCGTGAGCTGAAATCCGCGATTTCGTCGGCCGGAGCGCTGACCTCTCGAAAAGCCGGATTCAGGCGGACACTGCGCTGCTGGCTGGAAAGAAACGCGCGCAAGCTGCTTCCGGCATTGAAGCTGATCAGAGCCGATGGAATCCCCGTATTGTCCAAGCCCTCCAGTTGCACCACGCCGCCGCCGTCAAAATTGGTGAGAACCGCCGCGGTTGCCCCGGCCCTTTGCGCATGGAGGATCTTGAGCCGCAGCGCGCAGTTGCCCCGCTGGATCAGGGCAATGCGCCCGGCCAGGGAGTTATCCGGCAGCGGGGCGCAGGCCAGACGATCCGCCGCAAGCGAGCCTACATCGACGATTGGGCCCTCGATCGGCGCGGCAATTTGTGGCCCCTGGCTAACTCGCATGTTGATCGTCTGCAACTCCGTGGGCACCCCCGTACCCAGCACACTGAGTGTGTTGAACCAAACCACGGAGTTTGTCGAGGCGCCCACCGCGATCGCATCTGGAGCCGTAGCCGGACTCTCAACCGTGTTCAGGGAAGGGAAGTTCGCTCCGGAGAGACCACTATTCCCAGCCGAGGCTGTAACTACCATTCCGAGGCGGACGGCGTTCTGAATCGCAATCGCGAAAGCGTCACAGGGTTGGTTCCCCTGGGGGCCGCAAATCCGGTCCAGCGGACCGTAGCTGGCCGGCTGGCCGAGGTTGAGTGAAACGATGTCCATGCCATCAGCCGCCGCCTCTTCGAGCGCCTTAATGACAACGTTCGGAAACGTGCTGTCATTTACCCCACGCGTGCCAAACACCTTGTAATTGCCGAGAAACGCGCGGGGAGCAACACCTGAAATCCGGCCCACGGGAGAATCATGCTCCTGTCCGGCGGCTACCATCGCCGTCGCCGTGCCATGGCCGATCCGGTCGGCGGGCGTATTGTCGTCCGGCCTCGTGTTGACGGGGTCGGTCCCGAAGGCAAAGTTCAGCAAATCCACATAACTGCGCGCGACGATCACTTTGTTGTTGGTAAAGGCGCAATCTCCGTTGTCGGCGCGGCACTTTGGATAGCCCGCGGGCGGAGCGCTTGTAAAGTCCCGAAAGGCCGGATGATTCTGGTCGATTCCAGTATCGAGAATCCCGATTTTGACTCCGGCCCCCGCATTGGCCGCTCCCCCTACCTGCGTCCAGGCCGCGCGTGCCGAGACGAGATCGAGCGCCTGATTGATGTTGCGCTTGAGCGGCCGCATCGGCTGCACCGAGGCGACCTCGGGATGCGCGCGCAAAGCCTCGAGTTGATCCGCCGAGGCCTTGACATAGAGTGCATTCAATAGCACCGCTGTCGAATCGAAAACCTCAATGCCGAGGCCGGCAAGCGCGTCCCCTGTCCTCTTTTGCCTTGCGGCGAGCCCAACGCGGGCGCTACGGCTCTGGTTTGTATTGAGATCGTGACGGGTCTCGATCGCCGCCGCAACCGGCGGTTCCTTCAAAATCACGATGTAGGAATCGCCGCCCCGCTGCGCCAGGGCAAGGCTGGTGAACAGGCTCAGCAAGACGGCAGCGGCGGTTAGTGGCAATGGCCTCATGGTCGGAGGGACGTTCTTCATCTCTATTCAGTTTCGCAAGTCGGAAGCCTGCACCTTTTCCGTGGTCATGATATCTAAGAAACTAAGTAAAGAATTGGGCTAAACCGATGATTCTCCTTCGACCCTCCGCCGAGCGAGGCAGTGCCGGCCACGGCTGGCTCCAGTCGCGTTTCAGCTTCAGCTTCGCCGGCTACCATGACCCCGCTCATATTCGTTTCCATGGGCTCCGCGTCATCAACGAAGACCGTGTGGCGGCCGGCAGAGGCTTTGACATGCACCCTCATCGCGATATGGAAATCCTCACCTGGGTTCGGCAAGGCCGCCTGGAGCATGCCGATACGATCGGGAATCGACGCACGATTGAGGCGGATGAGCTCCAGGTGATGAGCGCTGGCTCCGGCCTCTTGCACAGTGAGTACAACCCCTCGGCCACCGAGCCCGTGCACTTCCTTCAGATTTGGATCGAACCTGCACTGCGGGGAATCGAGCCGGGCTATAGCCAGGCCCGCTTCGCGCCTGACGGCCGTCGCGGCCGCTTCCAACTCCTGGCGAGCGCCGAGGGCGCCGAAGGATCCTTGTCCATCCAAGCCGACGCACGATTTTTCGTTGCTGATTTGAGTACCGGTGAGCAATTACGCTTTGGGGCCGATTCAGACCGCGGTCAGTATCTTCATGTGGCCCAGGGAAAGATTCAGCTCAACGGCATTCCGCTCGATACCGGTGACGCCGCCAAAATCGAAGCGGAAACAGACCTTCACCTCACGGCTGGGGAGGACTCGCACCTCCTCCTGTTCGATTTGAAAGCAGCGTCAAGGTAAGGATATCTTTACCTTGGTCCCGGCCTTCAAATTGGTCTCCGGTCCGAGAGCAACAACTTCACCGGCGCGCAGGCCGGAGGTAACAACGACACTCGTCACATTCCCTGCTCCCAGTGTGACCGGGCGCCAGCCAAGCTGGCCATTTTCGATCACATAAACGCCAGTAATGCCCTCTTTTCGCCGGATTGCCTCTTTTGGTGTGAGCAGGACGGAATCCGCCTTCTTCGTCAGGATCCGCACATTCACATTGGTGCCCGGCAGCAGGTCGCCCTGTTCGTTCGCAATCCGGCACTCCACCTCACCCACCTGGCGCGTCCCTAAGGGCACGACCTGCGTGGGCGTTCGCTCAACGATTCCCGCCCAGCTTCGGTTGTCCAGCGCGTCCCAGGTGATCTTGACCGGCATCGATTGGCGCACACGGCCCAATTCGGGTTCATCCACATAAACCAGCACCTTCAGGGTTCCAGTCTGTCCGATATTGGCCACTAGGGCGCCAGGGCTGAGATAAGCCCCCACGCGTGCCTCCAACTGGTACACCACACCGCTGAGCGGGGCACGCACTGTTCCGAGTTCGATCCGCCGACGGGCCGATTCAGCCGCGGCTTGCGCCTCGCGCACGCGCGCCCGCGCCGCCGCCAGATCGGCGGCAGCAACCAGAGCGGGTTTGCGGGCTTCGAGCGCGGCCGCCTGCAGTCGCAGCGCCGCCAGACGGTCACGCATTTGCGTTGCCTCCACCGCCGGCGCCGCATTCCGGGCCACCAATCGTTCCACGGCGGCTAAATCTTTTTCCGTTTGTGCGATCTCGAGTGCGCGTTGCCGCAGCCCCTGATCAATTTCCACAATCTCCCGCTGCCGCCCACCGCCTTCCAGTTGCTTGAGGGCTGCTTCCGTCTCCTCGATCCTCGCCTGCGCGCTCGCCAGTTCGCCGCGCGCCTCCCGCGTGTCCATCACCGCCAGCACAGCGCCTTTGGCCACGGACTGCCCTTGCCGGACGGCCACCCCGGCTACCAGACCTTCGCGCTCAGCCCGCGCACTGGCCCATTCAAGCGGCTCCGCTTTGCCGTTTGTCGTTACCTGGTCCTCGAAGGATCCTTCCGCCAGTCGCACCGCCGGAACCGCCGGCGGCTCACCGGTCCAAAACCAAACCACTCCAGCCCCGCTTAACAGCACCACCGCAGCCAGTAGCCAAAGCACGCGCTTCATGCGATCTCTCCGGATACGCAGAATTCGAAAAGCAACCGCCATTCGAGGAATTGAATCGATTCGGCCAGCTCGATGTGCGGCTCATCCTGTTTTTCGATCGCTTGCAGAACAAAGTCGACAAATCGCGCCGGTTCCCATCGCGGCCCCGGACTCCAGCCCGCTTGCCGTGCTTTCTCCGCAAGCGCGGGATACAACGGATGCGATCCTACCTGGCGGAACCAGTACTTCGAGTTCCAAGCGTCCGGCTCCATGCGGTGATGGATCGCGTGCCAGTAGCTGCCCTCCTGGCTACTCAAATCCTGGGCAACCGCATGGCATTCCGCCCCGAAGCCCGCATAGAGCAGCCAACCCGCCTCGGCCTCAGCGGCTTGCTTGCAACGCGCAAAGGTTGCCCGGTGTGGCCGCTTGATTCCAGGAAAACGTCCTCCCTTGCCCTCGAGGAGGGAAAAGGCGCCCAATGGTTGCGGAAAGCCAGCCAGCAGTTCTTTACTGAACATGCGGATCCGCGACGGCGTTCTCCGCCATGATCTTCTCAATGTTCTCCCGCACTTCATCCTCAACCCACTGCTCCCCGCAATTGCGGCAAACCAGCCCCGGAACGTCCTCGATCTGGAACAGTTCTTCACGGACGATCACTTCGTAAAGAATCGGGGCTTCCATCAGGGCAGTGCCACAGTGAGTGCAGTGTGTCGGACGCATTCTCTCGCTTCTTCTCATGCTAACGTGAACGAAGAATGCTCAGTTTCAAGATCCACCGTTGCAAGGATCATGTTTCCCATCAATTCCGATGGGCTCCCCACACCTCCGGTCCGGCGACCGTCAAACAGCGGGACTACGAAGTAATTGGAGAAGTAGAGGCGCCCGGCGCTTATGCCTTATTCAACCAATTGCGTGCGACGCCAAACGCCCTGCGTGTCGGCGATGTGGTTGAGCTACCGGACGGCAGCCTGAAAATTTTCAAATTCGTCGGCCTCGAGGATGCCTCCTGGTTCGTGGCCCCGCCCCGGCCGGAATCCGCCGCCGAGCCGGAATCAATCCCCGCTTCAACCTGATCCACCCTTCCGACCAAACGGGCCAAAACTGCGCTAAACTCCCGGACATGGGTAGTTGTTCGGCTCCCGGCGAACCGATTAATCAGTACGCCTTGGTAACCTATTTCCCTGATGAACTAGGTTGTTTTCTGGATCAATTGCGGCGGGACCTCGTTTTGGATTGCACCGCGCGCTCTCACCTTTCCCTGCTTCCTCCCCGATCTCTGTCCGTTCCTCAGCAAGAAGCAGAATCGCAAATCCAGCGCATCAGCCGCCTTTGCGAGCCCTTTATCGTCAAAGTAGGCAACGTAGCCGTTTTTCCCGAGACCGCTGTCATTTATCTCGAAGTGGTATCCGGTGCGCGCCAGTTGACCTCCCTGCACGATGAAATGTCAGCGGATGCTCTGGCTTTTGTCGAGCCTTTCCCCTTTCATCCTCACATCACGCTCGCGCAAAACTTCGCTGTCGATACGGTATCCAGCCGCCTCGATGCCGCTCGGGCCCGTTGGGCGGAGTACAAAGGCCCCCGGGAGTTTCTTCTCGACCGTGTCGTATTCGTTCGGAATTCCGCAAATAACCGCTGGACCGACCTCCGCAGCTTTCCTTTGCTCGGTGTGCCCTCCACTCCCGGCAGGGTGCCGGAGAGTTTGCTCAGTCAAACATACTAAGCTGGTTTTGCGTCTTCTCGCGTGCTTTCTTGAGCGGACTTCCCACTACCCCCAGCACCTCGAAGCCGACCAGCGCCTGACGCGGTACCAGCAGGCGCTGCACTCCCGCTCCCATCTCTGGAGGAGAGATCGCCACGAAGGCGGGGTCCAATAGGCTTAGATTGTTCGCCATTGTGGCCTCCAAAAGTTCCCCGTCCTGAAATTTCAGCCGGACCCATAAACCCTGCTGCCTTGGCCGCACCGCGTAATGGTTTCGTTGCCAGGGCAGGGAATCTCCCCAGTCCCGGGTAAAGCAGATCACCTTCACCTGCTCTAGGGGAACGTTCTGCAAAACGCCTGATGGTGTCAGCACCGGCAACTGCCCGGAAACCGTCTCGAGACTGGAATCCACAAAGCCGGCCAGCGTTTCCCTCTCAAAGCGGTAAATCATGGCTTTCTTGGCGGAACCGGTGCTCAAGGCTGGAATTTAGGTCCTCTTTTCTCGAGGCCAGCCAATTCCAGCTGAAATTGTTTCAAACACAAATGCCAATATTGTATCATTAGCTCAATGTTCGGCCAGGCATCCTGCGCGGCTGCCGTAAGGTCGTATTTGACTTACTGCAGGGTTGAAAAAGGTCTTTCCACCGCGACGCTTCAGGCTTATGAAAAGGATATTGAGTCCTACTTCTCTTGGCTTGGGGAATCCCGGATGGCTGAGTATTGCCTTCCGCGGAGTCTGATGGACTACCAAGCCCAACTCCTCGCGGCTGGCAAGAAGCCCCGTTCGATCCAACGCGCGCTCTCCGCCCTGCGCGGCCTGTTGCAGCATCAGGTAGCGGAGGGGCAATTGGCAGCCGACCCAACCGAACTTCTGGAATCTCCTCATCTCGGCCGCCGCCTCCCCAAGGCGCTCAGCCTATCGAAGATCAGTGAATTTGCCGCTGCTTTCGACCGTGGCAATCCGCTCGGCATTCGCAATTGGGCGATGTTCGAGCTCTGCTACAGCTCCGGCCTTCGTGTCAGTGAACTGGTTGGTCTGCGCCTTGGCGACTACCAGCCGATCAATATGCGGCTCCGGGTGACGGGCAAGGGGAGCCGCCAGCGCGTGGTCCCCTTCGGTCAGGCGGCCTCTGAAGCCATCGACATCTATCTGCGGGACTCCCGTCCGGTTCTCCTTAAAGGAAAGGCCTCACCTTTTCTCTTTGTCAGCTCCCGCGGACCCCGGCTCGATACCCGCTCTTATTGGAAAGTGCTGCGGCATCTCCAACTGGTGCAGGGCGAGCAACAAAACCTCCATCCCCATCTTCTCCGTCATTGCTTTGCTACCCATCTGCTTGCTGGCGGCGCTGACCTCCGCAGCGTACAGGCTCTTCTCGGCCATGCCGATATTGCCACAACCCAGATCTACACCCACCTAGAGCGCGACCGCTTGCGCGGCATCGTTGACCAATTCCATCCGAGGGAAGCCAAGAAACTATGAGCGACTACATGTTCATGCTCGAAAGCCATCTAAGCCAGGCCCAGAACTTTGCCGTTGGTGAAGTGCAGCGGCTGATGGCCAAACTGCAGATCAATGTGTTTCTGACCGGCGGCGCTTTAAGGGACATGCTGGCCAGCCTGCCCGTGCGCGATCTCAACTTCACCGTGGAGGGCTCCCCGTCCCGGCTTGTCAAGGCACTCGAAAAAGAAGCCGGTGTTTATGTTGTAAACAGCGATGAAGTCCGCAAAAGCTTCGAAATTGCCTTCCCCAATGGTGTGCTCGCCGAGGTCTCCATGGCCCGCGTCGAAAAGTTCTCCAAGCCCGGCGCCAAACCCAAGGTGATCCCCGCCACGATTCACGAGGACTTACGAGGCCGTGACTTCACCATCAATTGTCTGGCTATCTCGCTTGCCCAGGGCTCGCGCGGCCTGCTGCTTGATCCCACGAATGGCCTTTCGGATTTCGCTCTCCGCGAACTGCGCACCGCCACCTCTCACGCCCTCATGGACGAGCCTTCACGTGTACTCAAGCTTGTTACGCTCCAGGCCCGGCTCGGCTTCCAACTCGATGACCGCACCCGCAGGCAGTATCAGAATGCCCGCGAAGCGGGGATCGAAAAGCTCATTCCAGCCGAAGCGCTGCGCCGGGAAATCATCAAAATCGGCGAGGAATTCAATCCGCTCCCCATTCTTGAAACCCTCGAGAAGGAAGGTTTTCTCGAGCTCTTTTTTGCCGGCTTCAATGGCGCCAAACTCAATCCGGCTGGCTTCCAGCGCCTGCACAAGCTTCGCGGTCTTGCGCCTTTTGGCGTCCAAATCAAGGAAGATCGCTTCGCACTCTTTCTCCATACCATCAGTGAAAAATGGACCCCCAAGGACAAACAGGCCTTCGTGAATCAATGCAAGCTTTCCCGCCGCGAAGTCGACGCCTGGAAGCAGATCGACGCCAAGGTGCGGAGCCTCGAAACCACCCTGAAGTCAGCGAAGCTGCAAAAGCCTTCGCTTGTATACGCTGCTCTCGCCGACGTTCCGGCCGAGATCATCTTCGTTTTACTGGGAAAAACCTCCCTTCGCCTTGTGCAGGACCGCATCAAGAACTTCCTCCAGAAATATCTGCCCGCCGCCGTCGAAATTACCGGCGAAGATGTGCTCCGTGAAGGCGCCGACCCGCTATCCCCCAAGGGCCAAAAGCTACGCAAGCAACTGATTGCCGCTCGCCTGGACGCGCGGCCCCGGCGCGCTGCTACGGATTCGGTTTACAATCCTCAAGCTTAAGCTTGAAACTGCTCACTTCCCGCCATCCATTGCCCGAGCGCACCTCGACGCGATACAGCCCCTTCTTCTCGTCTACCCTAAGCCGCGCTCCTGCTGGCTCACTCCGCGCCTCCGCTTGCGCCGCCTTAGGAATCCGGCTCGAAATCTCGCGCAATTCCCAACTCGTACCTCCGGTTTGCGTTTCGTAGAATTCATACTTTCCCGCCTCGCCGCTCCCCCGGTTATCCACCACCAGCCATCCCTTACGTGTGGATTGGAACGCAAAGCTCTCTATCACCCCCACTCGTGATTCGGCATAGATGTCCACCTTACGCCAACTCCGGCCACTATCCGTTGTCAGCAATAGGAAGGGATCGCGCGGCAGCCCCAATGACGATTGCCCGCTGATCCAGCCGGTGGCGAAATCAATGAATTGCATCGACTCAAGCGCGCCGGCCTGAATTCTCGGGTGAGCTTCCCGCCAACTCGCCCCGGAGTCCTCGCTGAACAACAGTACCGATTGCAGCGTGGTCGAGGAAGTATGCACATTTCCTGAAACCACCAACTTGGGCCCCAGTGCTTCCACCGCGGACAGTTCGAGAAAGCTCGGGCAAGGCTCGGCTTCACTGCAGGTCAGCCCCAGCGCCGCAAAATCCACATCAGCGCACTGGTTCGGCAGCAGAATTCCCGCTGGCGTCGTTTGAAATACTGCCGGTTGTGTTTCGACGGCGGGCGCTTGCCCCGCCGGCGCCATCTGGCTCAGAAGGAGAATCAGAATCAGAGTTTCCACTATGCTCATACTAGACTGGAGTCAGTTTGCATGTTTTCCCGGTTTACGAAGTCGCCCGCTCCCGTTAAGCCTCTGCCACTGTCACGGCGGGAAAAAAGCTACTCGGCGGTCTCGGGACACGTCTATCAGTACATCTTCTCCGGGCTGGCTGGGTCACAGCATGTCTTCCTTGTAAGCGCCGGTCGCCAAGCTTCCTTTGAATTGCGCATCGACCTCGGCGAAGACGCCCTTCGGCCTTGCAGTGAGCGCATGGGCTCGGAACTTCGTTGGAATGAAAAATATGCCCTCGCCAAACTCTGTTTGTTTGCTTGCCTCGACGCCGCCTCCTCCCCGGACGAACTGCGGCAAGTCATTCGTCCCGCTGCCGCGGAACTCCTCGAGCACATGAACACTCTCAATATGGCCTAGTCGATGGAAAATCCTTCCTTCCCCCCACCTCTCGATTCTCTGCGCGGTCGTGAGTTCTCTTTCCATCCTTCCATCGTCAACGTCCCCACCAACCTTTGGCGCCTGAAGGACGCCAATTGGTCCGAGTTTCTTGTTGAGAATGAAGACGAACCGGTTCAAGTCTGGGTGCCTCGCCGCTATCTGGGCGAGATTTCAGCCTCGGATCGCCCAGTGATGATTGTTGGGCTCAACCGGAACCTCGAATACAAAGCCGGACAGCTATGGCCTGTGCAAAAGCGAGTCCTGGAGATGCCCCGCCCACCAGCCGGAGAATCAGCTCCTCAGGCCACCAATTCCCTGTCACCCCTCGATCCTTCGCTAGGGCATCAGTTTCGGTTCGATGCCGCCGAAAAAAAACTGGGCAGCCTGATTTTCCTCGCCCTCGGAGTTGGCTTGCTGCTCGTCGCCTTCATTGTGTTTTACTTCCGGGGCCGGGAGTCGGGCGAAATGGTTCAGTTCAAGCCCGTGGTCCAACAAAACCTGGGGCTCGGGGCCGAGGACGACTACTTCGCTGTCGTTCGCAAGCTTGGCCAGCCCGCCGCCGACCGCTGGAAAGCCCAGGGCGAAAGCATCCAATATCGTGTTCTTGTTTACCCGGAGCAAAAGCTCAACGTTGTCCTGGCAGGACGGGAGCGGGGCAAGGTTCTCTACCTCGGGGCTCTCGATGACGACTGGAAAGTGATAGACAGTGTCAATCAGAAGGGCGGATCCAACACTTACCAGGTGCTGGCGCGTCTACCCCGCTTTTAGCTAACCATGTCGAATGGATTGATCTCAACTTTACCCCACTTGGCCCGCGCCAGCAGCTCAATTCGCAATTCCTGCTCCGCCGGTGGCGCGCCGCGCAATAATTCTCTGCGAGTGCAGATCAGTTCCACTCCCGACACGATCTCTTGCATGAAGCGCTGCAGGTTGAACTGCAGATTCAGGGCCGAAGGACATTCCACATACGAGCCCCCACTGGCTTGACATAACTTCCTCCATGCCAGACCGATCACCGGTCGTGCCCGGTGCCGTGCAAGAAAGTGGAAAGTGATCCCCAGCCGCTTCAGCCGCGCCGCCCATTCCGGGCTGGGTGTCTTATCAGCACCCCAATCCGGATTGGAAACAAACAAGAGATGCTTTCGCCCCTCATTGGGTGGAAATGAGCCGAAGCATCGATCAAGTGCCTCTTCCCAGTCCTTGCCAGCTACTCGATGCGTTCTTGCCAGCGTAATCAATCCATCTCTGTTCTGCGTGAATTCGACCGTGCTTGTGACTAAATGCGTGCCGCTTGTCCCGCTCGGATACCGCTGTATGGAAACAAAATCCTCACGTCGCTTATTGGCCAGCAATTCTTCCAGCTTGTCCTGGATCAATTCCGGAGTTTGTGCCGGAAAAATTAGCAAATAGTCAATGGGCTTGTCCGAACCGGTGAATCGAACCTGGCAGTTCTCAACGATACCTTCTTGGTCCTCCACCAGCAAATGATTGGGCCTTAACTCCCCCAAGGGAAAAGGCCGCCCAGCTTCATCGGTCAATCCGGCTAGAATGCGAATGCGTCCCAATCCCAACTGCTCGACTCCCAGCCTCTTGAAATGAATCTGCTTGCCCTTCAGGGCCGCTTCCTGAAAATCCCGCAAACGTTTGAGTGAGCGAAGTACGTGGCCCCGCAAAGAACTGTCAACGGTTCGTACGCGCTGTTGCAGATAGGCGAGCAGACGCGGATCGTCGGATTGACCCATCGCCCAAACCGCCGAACGACCAAATCGCCCATCCTTCGCCTCAGCCCAATCCATCAGCAACTTTCTAGCTTCGAGCGAGCCCGCACGGTGCAGCCCTATCACCGAATTGATGGCTTCGCGAGGGGTCCCTGAGCGCGCATGCTTTTCAAAAATCCGTATCGCCAGGGCGTCCGTGCGCCCCCAAAGTGTTTCCACCGCGGTGGACCGCACCCGCGCGTCACTGTCGTTTAGTCCGGCTGGTTCCTGATCTTCAGCGACGGCGCGGTTCACCAAAGCAACCGCTTTGGCTCGTACCCGGGCATCGGAGTGCTCACAGGCCGGGCTGATTACTGCCCGCATCCGTGGCGCATCCACCGCCGCGCTAATGGCCACCATTCGCCGCAGGATCGGCTGTACGGGATCATTGCTCGTAGTGTCGATCAGTTCCCGCTGCAGCCCATTCGTCCATCCAACCGGGATTCTCGGCTCAATTTTCGCCACCAAGGCCGCCACCCGTTCCATTTCTGCAACCGGCAGGACGAGAGAATCAAACAGGGCTTTCTCGAAAGCCGCACTTTGTTCCTGCAACTCTTGTACGATCAATCTGGTGAATCGAGAGTCCTTTCCTTGCGCAAGGTATCCCGCCGCTTGTTCGGCAAAGCCTATTGGTGATTCATGTACTAAACTCTTAAGCTGACGCAGACCCTCGGACGGCAATTGTTGAAATTGTTCCTCCAATTCCTCAATCAGGCCCTCCACACGTTCCATGCACGGCTTATCGGCGTCAATTCATCCCGCTTGAATCTATTGCTGTCTCTTGAAATCAATAACTTGCAAGCAGAGCCCAGACTGTCACTGTGATAGCCTCATTAAGTCATGAAGTCCTTGGCCCAGTACTTGATCTGGCTGGCTATCTCCTTGGCCGGCGCCGGTTGCCTGGCGGCTGTCGCCTTGCAGCGCGGTGAATCCATTAACTCTCTTTGGATCGTCGTTGCCGCCGCTTGCATATACTTGGTTTCCTACCGCTTCTACGGCAAATTCATCGCCGCCCGCATTCTCGCTCTGCGCGAAGATCGTGCTACCCCCGCCGAACGCCTGCGTAATGGCCACGATTTTGAACCCACCAACAAATGGATTGTCTTTGGTCATCACTTCGCCGCTATCGCCGGACCAGGTCCACTCGTCGGGCCCACTCTTGCCGCCCAGTTCGGATATCTGCCGGGAACCCTCTGGATCATCCTCGGCGCTGCCCTCGCCGGCGCCGTTCACGACCTGATGATTCTCGTTTTTTCCATCCGGCGCGACGGCAAAAGCCTGGGTCAAATGGTCAAGGAGGAAATCGGCAAACTCGGCGGAATCACCGCCATGGTCACTGTCCTGCTCATCATGGTCATCCTGATGGCCGTAATTGGTCTTGTCATCGTCAATGCCCTCAAAGGCAGCCCCTGGGGTACTTTCACCATTGCCGCGACCATGCCCATCGCCCTCTTCATGGGCCTCTACCTCCGCTTCTTCCGTCCCGGACGCGTCGTCGAAATATCCCTGATCGGCTTCGTTCTCGTTGTACTCAGCATTTTTGGCGGTAAGTATGTGGCAGAATCCGCCGCTCTGGCCCCCTGGTTTACCTATGGTGGCCCCGCCTTGGCGCTGATGCTCATCGCCTACGGTTTCTTCGCCAGTGCGCTGCCCGTTTGGCTTCTTCTTGCTCCGCGCGACTACCTCAGCACATTTGTCAAACTGGGTGTTGCCGCCATGCTTGCTGTTGGCGTCCTCTTCGTCCGGCCGGAGTTGAATCTTCCGGCCCTCACTTCATTCGTGGACGGTACCGGGCCAATTTTCGCCGGTTCGGTCTTTCCGTTCTGCTTCATCACAATCGGCTGCGGGGCTCTCAGTGGATTCCACTCCCTCATCTCCTCCGGCACCACCTCGAAGCTTCTGGCCCGCGAAAGCCATGCCCTGCCGGTGGCTTTTGGCGGCATGCTCGTCGAGGGCATGGTCGCGATTATGGCCCTCATCGCCGCCTGCGCCATGGAGCCCGGTGTCTATTTCGCCATTAACTCCCCGGGCGGTGTCGTCGGTGCTTTGCCCCTCAAAGCCGTCGAAACAATCACTGGCTGGGGATACCCCGTGACGGTCGCCCATATGGAGGATCTCGCCCGCAGCGTCGGCGAGCAAAGTCTCTTTGCCCGCACGGGCGGCGCTCCTTCTCTCGCCCTTGGCATGGCGCACATCTTCTCGCAGGCATTGGCCCTCGATTCAGCCGGCGGAAAAACCATCCTTAGCTTCTGGTATCACTTCGCCATCATGTTCGAGGCCCTGTTCATCCTGACCACCATCGACGCCGGCACCCGTGTCGGCCGCTTCCTGCTCCAGGACCTCCTCGGCCATGTCTACAAACCTTTCGGACAAACCAGTTGGCTGCCGGGCGTCATCCTCGCCAGCGCCCTGGTCGTCAGCGCCTGGGGGTGGTTTCTCTACCAGGGCGTGCTGGACCCGCTCGGCGGTATCAACTCTCTTTGGCCGCTTTTCGGCATCGCCAACCAATTGCTAGGCACAATAGCCTTGTGCCTGGCGACCACGGTTTTGATCAAAATGTACCGTCTGCGCTACGTCTGGGTCACCGGCTTACCCCTGGCATGGATGCTCGCGGTCACCTTCACCGCCGGACTGACCAAGATCTTCGCCGCCAATCCGCGCCTTGGCTTCCTTGCCCGCGCTGACCAGATCGAGGCCCAACTGGCCGCGGGGAATCTCGCGGCGGCCAAGGCCTCCGAGTTGCGCCAACTGATGTTCAACGAACGCATGGATGCCATCATCTGTGGTGTCTTTCTCATCCTGACGGCAACGATTCTGTTTGAGTCCGCCCGTGTCTGGATTGCTGTGCTCCGCGGCTCAAAGCGCGCCGAAATCACAGAAACCCCTTTCGTCCCCACCCGCCTGCAGCCCGGAGAAATCTAGCCTTGCATCGCTTAGCCGCTGGACTCCTGACCGCAGCTTTTCTCGCCGCTGCTCCTGCTGCCCTGCCGTCCCTGCGAGAACAGGCTGTATTGCAACAAAGCTGGCTCCGCCATCGCCTCGAGCGCATCCTCCCCGCCCTCATGCGCCAATACGGAATTGACATGTGGGTCATCTCCAGCCGCGAATACAATGAAGACCCTGTCTTCTTCTCCCTCGTCTCGCCCACCATGTTCGCTGCCCGCCGCCGCACCATCTATGTCTTCTTCGACCGCGGACCCGACAAGGGTGTCGAGCGTCTCGCCCTTGGCGGCGGCTCCCAGGCTGGCCTCTATGAGGTTTACCGCGATCCTGACTCCGGCATTGAGCTCTATGGCGACTCCCAGTGGACTCTGCTGCGAAAACTAATCGACGAACGTAAACCCTCCCGTATCGCCATTAACATCTCTCATACCCATGCTTTCTCCGACGGTTTGACCGCGGGCGAACGTGAGCAACTCGAACTAGCCATCGGCCCCGCCAATCGCGCGAAGCTCGTCCGCGCCGAAGGTCTTGCCCTCGATTTCGTCGCCCTGCGCACCCCGGAAATGGCGTCCACCTACCAGGCGCTTATGGAACATGTCCACTCCATTCTGGCCCGCGTCTTCTCCAATGAGGTCATCGTGCCCGGCAAAACCACCGATCAGGACGTCGTCTGGTGGCTGCGTCAGGAGAACCAGCGTAACGGCTTCGGTACTTGGTTTCAGCCCGGCATTCGCGTTCAGCGTCATCGCGGAAAAGCCGCTCAGATTCTGCAGCAGGACGAAGCCCCGATTGTTATTGAACGCGGTGACGTGCTCTGGCTCGATTACGGGCTTACCGCCATGCGTCTGGCTACGGACACCCAGCACATGGGCTACGTGTTGCGCGAGGGCGAATCCGCCCCACCCCCCGGCATCCTGCGCGCCCTTGAGAATTCCAAGAAAATGCAGGACATCGTCATGGAAAATATGACCGTTGGCAAAACAGGCAACCAAGTGCTCGCCGCGGCCCTTCAGCAGATCCGCGCTCTTGGTATCACGGGAACCGTCTACTCCCACCCCATCGGCGACCACGGCCACGGCGCAGGCCCGATCATAGGTCTTTGGGACCGCCAGCAAGGCGTCCCCGGCCGTGGCGACGTCAAACTCCTGCCCAATACCTGGTTCTCCATCGAACTTTCCAGCCAAACTCCTATACCCGAGTGGGGTAATCAGACACTCTTCGTTGGAATGGAGGAGGACGCCATGGTCGGTCCCGATGGCAAGATTCGTTGGGTTCTACGCCGCCAGGAAAACTTTCACCTCATCCGCTAGGCACAAACAGCGACTTTGTAACGCTCTTCTCTCACTGGCCGGAAGACTACTTCTTGCTCCGTTATGCACAAATACTCTCGTACAAAACTTCGTGCCATGCCCTCGCAGCCTGGTTGCCTGTACATCCGGAAAAAAATCCTCTGTGCGTCTGTCGCCTGTAGAGCAGGGCACAACAACGCCACCACCTCCGCACTCTGACGGACACACCCACGGCAGTCTTTCCCAACCTGAGCGCAACTTTGTGCATCAAGCGTATTCGTCAGATCGTCTTCGAGACCCATCAGCATTGTCAATTCTCCTCTAGTGATTTCAGTTGTATCTCGGGATGCCTCCAGCCATCTAGTCACCACGCGGGGACATTCTCAAACTCAGTTGTGGGTGTCGCCCCCCCGCAGCAATACCCTCATATGGGGGTGTGTCCCGCGCAGGCTCTCGCGAAAGAGATGCAAAAAAAAGGACGTATTGCTACGCTCAATGTACGGGTTCTTCACACTCACCCAGTTGAGTGATACCAGTGTGACCTTCAGTAAACAAGCTTTTGCCTCCATGAATATTCGTTCGTTGTTCAGTCTGTTCTCTTCCGACTTGGCCATTGACCTTGGCACGGCCAACACTCTCGTCTACGCCAAGGGCAAGGGGATTGTTGTAAACGAACCGTCGATTGTCGCCATTAACAAGTCCAACGGGGAAGTGGAAGCAGTTGGCAAGGAAGCCAAGGAAATGTTGGGCCGCACGCCCGGCAATATCGTCGCCATCCGCCCCATGAAAGACGGTGTGATCGCTGACTTCAAAGTCACCGAGCGCATGCTGAACTATTTCATTCAGAAGGCTCACGGCCGCAAAATGTTGGTTCACCCCCGCATCGTCATTGGAGTGCCTTCTGAAATCACGCAAGTGGAAAAGCGGGCCGTCATCGACTCTGCCTACCGCGCCAAGGCGAGTGAAGTTCACTTGGTCGAACAGGCAATGGTCGCCGCTATTGGTGCTGGTCTCCCCATCACCGAGCCGGGCGGCAACATGGTTGTCGATATCGGTGGCGGCACCACCGACGTCGCGGTGATTTCGCTTGCCGGTATCGTCTACTCGCGCTCCGTGCGTGTCGCCGGTAATGAGCTCGACGAGGCGATCATCCAATATCTCAAGCGCAAATACAACCTCCTCGTTGGGGAGCGCACAGCCGAACATATCAAGATGACCGTCGGTTCCGCCTTTGAGCTCGAAAAGCCGCTCACTATGGAGATCAAAGGCCGCAACCTCATTGAAGGGGTGCCGCGCACCATTACGATCGGTGATGATGAGATTCGCGAGGCGCTCGCCGAAGGTATTTCCACAATCATGAATGCTATCCGCGTTGCACTCGAACGCACCCCACCTGAACTCTCCGCCGACATCTCCGACCGCGGCATTGTGCTGACCGGCGGCGGCGGCCTCATCAAGAACCTCGACAAGCGCATCCGGCAGGAAACCGGTCTTCCGGTCTCGATTGCCGAGGATCCGCTTGCCTGCGTCGCTCTCGGCATCGGCAAAATGCTGTCCGATTTCAAACTGCTCCGGCGCATCGCCATCGAATAGGAGCGTCCCTCGGGCAATGCCATGGATGGACTCCTCGGCCGTTACCGCAACCTCTCCGTGCTCGTCATCGTTATCATGGCGCAGCTGGTTCTGCTGGCCGTGCAGGTCAAGAACAATCAGGATGTTCGCCTGATCCGCGTCTGGGCTGTGACAGCTATTACGCCCCTGGCTCGCGTGCTGGAAGGAATTCGCGCCAATACTTTTGGCTTGGCGGGGGAATACTGGGATCTGCTCGAGGTCCGCTCCCGCAACCAATCGATGAAATCGGACCTCGATCGCCTAAAGCTCGAAAATCAATACCTCAAGGCGGAATTGGCCACCGCGAAGCGGATCGAGGCCATGGCCGGCTTTGTTCAGCGGAGCCCCAACAAGACGATCGGCGCCCGCATTATCGGCACTGGCGCCGGCATGAATTCGAAAGTCGTTTTTATTGACCGCGGCTCCACCGCCGGTGTGCTCAAGGGCATGGCCGTCATTACCCCGGATGGAATTGTCGGGAAGGTTACCGCCTCTTATCCCACTGGATCCCAGGTCATGTTGATCACTGACCCCACCTTCGCCTGCGGCGTTCTGAGCGACAAGTCCCGCATCCACGGTACGGCGCGCGGCCAAGGGAACAATCAGATTCTCATCGACTACATCCAGAACGAACAGACCGTGCTGGTCGGCGAGATCTTCTACACCTCGGGTGATGATCGAATTTTCCCCAAGGGCCTACCCGTGGGTCCGGTGCGTGTCGCGCGCCAAGGTAAGCTGTTCAAGGAGATTTATGTCTCCCCGGCAGCCTTTGACAGGGGCCTCGAGGAAGTTCTGGTTGTGCTCGAGGGTGTCCACCTGCCGATTCCCGATCTCGCCTCGCAAAGCAGCTCCAGCGCCGAAGCGAAACTGATGCCCCCCCCCGAGGCCGATGCCGCCGCTGCTCCCGTTGACGCTAGTCCCCGCCCCGCATCCGGACAGGGATTCGCCACCGATGCTGACCGTCTGCTGCAACGCTACCGTTCCCTCGGAGAGCAACAGGGCGTCAGCTACGGCAACGGCGGACGCCTGCCGAATTTCAACGCGCCCGCCGTGCCCCGCACCTCCGCTCCCAAAGCGTCCGCCGTGGCCCCCTCCCCTAACATCACTCCTCCTTCAACTCCCCGGGCCCCAAATCCCTGAATCCGACCATGCCTCCACCGGATTTCAACGAAGCGAATTTTCTCGAAGGCCGCCGCCGTAAATCGGCTTCCTCCAGCTTTCGCCCCATTGTCTTCTTCCTTGTTCCGCTCTTCTCCGTGCTGCTCGATATCTTCTTACCCCGTTTTGTTGAGCCGACCCGCACCCTGGAGTTTCCCCTTCTCATCACGATTTACTTCTCCCTGATGAAGCGCCAACCCTTGGCCGGCATCATTATCGGCGCTGTCATCGGCCTCATGCAGGATTCCCTCTCCCAACAGCCCCTCGGAATGTTCGGCATCGTCAAGACTCTGGTCGGCTTTTTTGCCGCCTCCGTCAGCCTCCGCTTCGATGTAAACAATCCCGCCCTCCGCTTCATGCTCTGCGCCTTCTTCTTTCTTTTTCATCAGTTCCTTTATTGGGTTATGGTCCGCGCCTTGCTCGGTCAGATCATCAACGTCAATGGCTTCGATGAACTCGCCCGCGCCTTGCTCAATTCCGCGCTCGCCCTCCCGTTGTTCTTGCTGTTGGATAAGATGAGAGATAAGGAGGCGTGAGCCTCCTTGGGGAATTCCCCATGTTTCATCTCCCCCGGCGCAGCATGCGCGAAGACTTCCCTGACCGCCTCCGCTTCTTGCGGGATGAGTCGAAGTTTGCCCAAGGTAAGATCGCTTTCCTCCAATACCTCAGTTTTGCGGTTCTGATTTTCCTCGCCGGTGGTTACTGGAATCTGCAGATTCGCAATGAAGAACTCTACTCCCTCAAGGCCGAGCGAAATCGTATCAAGTCTCTCCCCATCCCCGCGCCGCGCGGGAAGATTCTCGACCGTGACAAACGCGTCATTGTCGATAACCACTCCAGCTTCTCCGTGCTGCTCTCTCGCGAGTCTTTGAAGGAAGAACATCTCAAACCCATCGCCGATGGTCTCGGCCTTGACTATGACGAGCTTCTCGCCCAGCTCAAGCGCCATCGCTCCCGGCCGAAGTATCAGGCCATGATCATCAAGGAAGAGCTCACCCCCGCCGAGATCGCCTTTGTCGAGTCGCATCGCGATCCCGATACCTATCCGGAACTGGAACTGATTCACACCGAACGCCGTGTCTATCCGCAAAACGGCTTCGGAGCCCATCTGATCGGCTACGTCGGAGAGGTGTCGGACTCCGAACTCAACCTCGCCGACTTCGCTAAATATGAGCAAGGCGACCTGGTCGGCAAAACCGGAATCGAGCGCCAGTACAATGACATCCTCACCGGCATCGATGGGCAGCGCCAGGTTCTGGTCGACAACAAAGGAAACGAACGACGCATCCTTGGATTGAAACCCGCCGTCCCCGGCCAGTCCATCGAGTTGACCATTGATCTCGATATCCAGGCCGTGATGGAACTCGCCATGGATGGCCGCCGCGGCGGCGCCGTCGCCCTCGATCCCCGCAACGGCGAAGTCCTCGCCATGGTCTCCCGCCCGGCTTTCGATCTCGCCCGCCTCTCTTCCCGTGATCGCAATCGCCAGTGGCGTGACATCTTCACCAATCCCGATAAGCCTCTGCTCAATCGCGCCATCCAGGCCCAGCTCGCCCCCGGTTCCACCTTCAAGCCCATCGTCGCCCTTGCCGCCTTAGAAGGCGGCGAGGTCACCAATGATACGAATTTCAACTGCGGCGGCGGACTCAACTTCTTTGGCCGCTACTTCCATTGCCACAACAAACGGGGCCACGGTGCTACCACTCTCAAGAAAGCTCTGGCCCAGTCCTGCGATGTTTATTTCTATAATGTCGGCAACCGCATCGGTATCGATCAAATCGCCCGCTATGCCGAAGTCTCCGGCTTCGGCTCCCGCACCGGTATCGATCTGCCCGCCGAGGCCGAGGGCACCCTGCCCTCCAGTAAATGGAAGGTGCGTACACTCCGCGAGAAGTGGTATGGCGGCGATACCGTCAGCGTCGCGATCGGTCAAGGCTATTTGACCGCTACCCCCATCCAGTTGGCCCACGCCATCGGTGGCCTCTCGATCGGAGGCATCTGGCACACCCCCCACCTGTTACGCAATGGTAATGCCCCGCTCAAGCCCGCCCGCAAGACCGATCTCAATCTCGAAAATGTCCGCTTGGTTATCGACGGCATGTGCGAGGTCGTCAACGGCTGGGGCACCGCCGCGAATTCTCGCATACCCGGCGTTGAAATGTGCGGCAAAACCGGTACTGCCCAAACCGCCTCCAATGAATATCAAAAGGCGCGTAATCTCCGCCTCAAGGACAATGCCTGGTTCGTCGCCTTCGCTCCCCGCATCAACCCCGAAATCGCCGTCGCCGTACTATTTGAAGAGGGTGAGCACGGCAACCTCGCCGGTACCATTGCCCGCGATGTAGTGAAAGCCTTCTTCGACAAGAAGTCCCGCCGCGAGCTCTCCCAGTCCAAGTCCGGCGACCTCACCGCCAGTCTCGATTCCGCCCCTTCCCCCAGGAGCCTCAACTGATGCTGCTGCGCTTTCTTCGCGATATCGACTGGACCTTGCTTATCCTCAGCCTCGTTCTCTGCGCCATCGGCATCCTGCAAATCTATTCCGCCACCCAATCTACCGGCGAAGCCGAGCGCTGGTGGAAACAGGGGCTCTATGTCGTGGCCGGTCTTTTCGTCTTCTTTCTGGTCAGCCAAATTGATTACCACACCCTGCTTGGCCAATCCCCCATGTTGTACGCCATCTTTGGCTTAATTCTCGTTTTGCTCCTGATCCTCAGCCGCGTCGTCCTCGGCGCCAAGCGCTGGATCGCCTTGGGCGGCGGCTTCAAACTCCAGCCCAGCGAGTTCATGAAGCTGATTCTCATCCTCATGGTCGCCCGCTATATCGCGGAACTGAAATCCGACTCCCTCGATCTGCGCGAACTTGCCAAACTCTCCGCTCTCGTCCTGGTTCCCTTTTGTTTGGTCTGCCTCCAGCCAGACCTCGGCACCGCCCTCTGCTATCTCCCCATTCTCGGTGTCGGCATCCTGCTTGCCGGCCTTACCCGCCAGCAAGCCATCGCCCTCATCCTCGTCTTTGTCCTCGTCGTTCCCGTGGGCTGGTTCTTTCTCAAAGACTACCAAAAAGCTCGCATTACCAGCTTCCTCGATCCCGCCTCCGACCCCCAGGGCTCCGGTTATCAAGTCATTCAGTCCAAGATCGCCGTTGGCTCCGGCGGTATGTGGGGCCTCGGCGTAACCCGCGGCCTGCAGATCCAGCTCCGCTTTCTCCCCTTTGCCCATACCGATTTCATCTTCGCAGCCTTTGCCGAGGAGCATGGCTTCGTCGGCGTCGTCACCATTCTTGGGTTATATTTCCTTTTATTGATGCAGATTTTGCAGAACGCACAAACAGCCCCCGACCGGGCTGGAGCCGCCATTTGCATGGGCGTTGGTGCGTTGCTTCTTTTCCATGTTCTGGAGAATGTCGGGATGGTGGCCGGCCTCATGCCTGTCGCCGGGATCCCCCTACCCCTGATGAGCTATGGCGGCTCGAGCATTCTCTCGTTTTTTCTCATGCTGGGGCTCGTTAACAACGTACGCCTCCGCCGATTCTTGCAATGATGATTCACCCGGGCCCACTCAGATGATGTTTGGCAATACAATCGCTTGGAACTATTTTGCCGGGACGCCCCCGCTGGTGAGTGGCGCGATCTCTTCGTTCAGTACTGCGGCTCCGTGGCCGCACTCTTTGCGCCTGTCCGCTCCCAGCTCCCAAACGCTTTTACATGCACTCCGTGCTTTCCGCGTCTTGTTTCGCGTCGAGTCGTTCTCCATGCTTGTTACCCACGCCTCTGTTTCCCCCGGGCCTCTGAAGGAGATGCCTGATGGCAAAAGAACTTGTTATTTCCTGCGGCCGCCACGAGACGCGCGTCGCTATTCTTGAAGACGACCAACTGGTCGAAATCTATTTTCAGCGCGCCAATGAATACTCCTTGGCCGGCTCCATCCACAAAGGCCGCGTTACGCGTGTCCTCCCCGGCATGCAGTCCGCTTTTGTCGATCTCGGCCTCGAGCGCGATACCTTTCTCTATGTCTCGGATTTCTTCGAAGAGAATGAAGAGTTCGAACGCATGCCGGAAGGCCGTGGCGGCGACCGTGGCGCCGATCGTGACCGCGGTGGCGACCGCGAACGTGGACGCGGCAGAGACCGCGATGGTGGCCGTGGCCGTGGCCGCGACCGTGAGCGCCGCGAAGCCCTTCCCATTGTTCAGGCTGCCTCCGCTGATTCTGAATCTGTAATCGAAATCGAACCAGCCTCCAGCCCCGATTCCGAAGTGGTCCTGGTGGAACGCGCCTCTGCGGTCGATTCCGCCGACCTCCGCCGCGGTAACCGCCGTCGCCGTCGCGGCCGCGGCAACCAGGGTGGCAACTTCCCGGAATCCAAGTTTGCCGCCGCCGGCGAGGACGAAGCCGTCACCGAAGAAATCGAATCCGTCATCGAAGAGCAACTCGATTCCACCTCTCCGGAACTTCCCATCCTCCTGCCCGGCGAATCGCTATCAAAGTATTCCGCCCGGCAAAATGATTCCGTCTCGTCTGAAGACTTGGACGAAGAAGCCGACGAGTCCGACGATTCTCCTATCAAGTTGCCTGAAGCTCCTGCCCCCGAACCAGCTCCGCTCTCGCAGGAAGCCAGCGTCACGCCCCTCCATGCCCTCACCCCCGAGAGCATCGCCGAGCGTCGCGAAGCGGAAGTTCTCGCTGAAGTGAAAGCACACCTCGCTGAGATCGCCAAGGAAAAAGAAGAAGAGCGCGATTTCGAAGAAGCCGAGCGCCTCGTCTATGAGGACCAGGAATCGTCCGAATCCGGCCATAATCTCCCCGAAGCCGTTCAACTGGACGTCTTCGAGGATGCCGTTGAGATCGAACCTTTGTCCCCCGAAGCCGCCGATGCCGAAGCGGGCGAAGCCGATTTACTCTCCGCTCCTGGGGACGAGGAATACGACCCAGCCGACTCCGGCGGTACTCTGCCCTCCCTTGGTTACTCCGCACATATCCGCCAGGATGATCAGCGATTCCTCCAGCAACGCTCCTCCGATTCCAGTGAACGCTCTGGGCGCCGCCGCCGCCGTGGCGGACGTGGGCGCGACCGCCTGTCCGACCCCATCGCCCTACCGCGTGAGGATGCCCCCGAATCCCCCATCGAACCAGACACCCCGGTGGCCGCCGCCGATCCGGCCCCCCGTCGCGAATCCCGCGACGACCGCCGTGGCCGTCGCGATCGCGGCGACCGTGGCGACCGCGGCGACCGCTCCCATTCCGACCGCCCCGACCGCGAACGCCGCCCTCTTCCCTCCATCACCGAACTCCTCCGCGAGGGCCAGGAAATCCTCGTCCAGATCGCCAAGGAGCCTCTCGGTCAGAAGGGCGCTCGCATCACCTCCCACATCGCTCTCCCTGGCCGCTACTGCGTCTATATGCCCACCGTCGATCACACCGGCGTTTCCCGCAAAATCGCCTCCGACGAAGAGCGCCTGCGCCTCAAACGCATTCTCCAAAGCCGCAAGGAAGGCATTCCCGGCGGCTTCATCATCCGCACCGCCGGCGAAGGCCGCACCGAAGAGGAAATCCTCGCCGATATCGACTTCCTTCATAACCTCTGGATCGATATCCGCAAGAAGGCCGAAAGCCGCCCCGCACCCGCCCTCGTCTATCACGATCTCGAGATCGTCGAACGGGTCCTTCGCGACCAGCTCGGCCCCGAGTTCAAATCCATCTGGGTCGACAATGAGGAGATCTACGAAAGAATTCTCCGCTTCCTCGAACGCTTCCAGCCTCAGATGGTCTCCCGTGTTCGCATGTACACCCGCCAGGTGTCCATCTTCGACAACTTCGGCATCACCCAGGAACTCGAAAAAGCCCTCCGCCCCAAGGTTTGGCTCAAGTCCGGCGGCTACATCGTCATCAATCAGACCGAAGCCCTCGTCGCCATCGACATCAATACCGGCAAGTTCGTCGGCAAGTCCAATCGCCTCGAGGACACCATCGTCAAAACCAACATCGAGGCCATCCGCGAAATCGTCCGCCAGATCCGCCTCCGTGACCTCGGCGGCATCATCGTCATCGACTTCATCGACATGGATGAACGCAAGAACCGCATGCGCGTCATGCAGTCCCTCGAGGAGGCCATGCGCGCCGACCGCGCTCCCTACAAGATTCTCCAGTTCAACGATTTCGGCCTCGTCGCCATCACCCGCAAGCGTGTCAAGCAATCGCTCGAACGCACTCTGTGCGCTCCTTGCCCCTATTGCGAAGGTTCCGGCTACGTCAAGAGTGTCTCCACCGTCGTCGGTGAAATTCTCAACGAGGCCAAGAAACTCGCCCCCGCCCTCGAAGACTCCAAGGACGTCCTCCTCCGCGTCAATCCGGAGGTCGCCAAGCTCTTCAAATCCTCGGAAAATCAACACCTCGAGGAACTCGAGGAACTCCTCGGCCGCCCCGTCATGGTCGTCTCCGACGGACTCATCCACCAGGAAAAATTCGACCTCGCCTGATGTCGCGCCTCCTGCCCTTTTTCTTGTTGATCCTTACAAAGAGCTCCGCCGGGGAGCTCTTTGTTTTTTCTGAACTCTCCCTGCTCACCCTCTCCCGGCCTTCCGCCCCCGATTGCGGCTTTGCTCCCCGCGCCGCCTCCTTCGCCAGTCTCTCTCCCGCCGTACCCGCTGGCGGAACGCTCCGCTTCATCGCCCTCGTTTCTCACCTTCCCGGCAAGCCCTTCGTATTCTCCGTTGGCCAGAATCCGCCCTCCGCTCTGCTGATCCAAGTCCGGCGTATCTTTCCCGATTGGGACCCTCCTCACGATCCCGTTGCCGTCCCTCTCACCCTCCGCGCTCGCATCCCCGAATCCCATTCCTGCGCTCTCTTCCTCATCGAAGCCACCGCCCCGCCGTCTCTTTCCCCCACCCGAATCAAGCTCGAGCCCGCCCTCTGGCTGCCTGATTCCAGCCTTAGTGATTTCTGGATCCGTTACCCCATGGAGGTCCGCATTCTTCCCCCCGCTCCCCTCGCTCATCCGCCCGCCCCGTGTCCCTCCACAGCCGCCTTCTGGCAAGATGTCCTCACCGCTTCCTGGGCCGCCGAAACCGGTGAGTGCCTCCCGTTTCCCTTACTCCAACCTCAGATTCCCGCTTGGCTGGCACGCCGCCGCAATCAGGCCAGAGCCCAATAAATGCAGACCCTCTGATATAATGTTATTGCTGGTTCGGAGAGGTGGCCGAGTGGTTTAAGGCGCACGCTTGGAAAGCGTGTGTACAGGAAACTGTACCGAGGGTTCGAATCCCTCCTTCTCCGCCATTCTCCCTCCTTGTTGCCCTCCAAGAATCCATTTTCACTCCCCTCCTCTAAATCGTTTTCGTGCCGCCGTCAGCGGAATAGCGAATAAAAGCGCCGTCCCGATATTCAGAACCAAATTGCCCCATACCCCATGCGCGATCGTAAACGCGCAGTCGATTACGAACCAGACACCAAGGGGTACTGCAATTGCGTCCCAAGCCCATTTCTGCCCCGCCTCAAATGGTCCGCGCGCCACCAGGATGATCCCCGTCATCCACCCCGTCATCACGGCCCCTATGATTCCGTTCGCGAAATAGATATATCCTCGCGTTGTCTCAGGCGCCGCCACAGTCTCCACCCTCTGCTGGTAATAGACAAGATTAAAGAAGAATGCCCCCGTCTCTGGCGCCAAAAGCAATACGCAGCTCAGCGCCAGAATCACTGCTGCGGCGGCTTGGATCATTCGCGACCAAAATTTCAGATCAGGTGTTCTCGCCATTTTCTTCCCTATCCCAATCCGCTTATCAAAATCGGCCGTTTTCCCACGATCTCCAAGCCGAATCCCTCCAGCCCCACTGCCTTCAGCGGAGAGTTCGTCAATAATTCAATTTTTCGCAATTGCAGATCCCGCAAAATCTGCGCCCCGATCCCCACCTGATGCTGCAGCTTCGTTTCCCCTTCCGACGGTAACCCTGTCCGGCTATGCGCCAAAAGCCGGCCCGACTCCTCTCGCGCCCCTAGCCGCGTCAAGTTCCCATGGTGCAGATACACCACTACTCCCCGGCCTCGCTCGGCAATCATTCGCATCGATCCCTCAAGCAGACTCCGGCAGTCGCACGCCCGGCTCCCGAACAGATCCCCAAATGGGCAGTGGCTGTGCATCCGCACCCAAACCGGCTCGTCTCCCGCTAAGTTCCCGCTAATCAGCGCGGTGTGCAGATGTTGATCGAGGACATTCTCGTATACCAGCATCCGCATCGGACCATGGATCGTGTCCAACATCCCCTCGCTATGCCGCCGTACATAGCTCTCATGCTTCAACCGGTAACGGATCAAATCCGCCACCGAGATCATCTTCAGCCCATGTGTCCTCGAATACTCAATCAGTTCCGGAACCCGCGCCATCGTCCCGTCCTCGTTCATGATTTCGCAGATCACACCCGCCGGCTTGCGGCCCGCCAGCCTCGCCAGGTCCACTGCCGCCTCGGTTTGTCCCGCCCTCACCAGTACGCCGCCGCTCTGCGCTCGCAGCGGAAACACATGTCCCGGCCTCGCCAGATCTTCCGGCGTGCTCTCCTCGGCCAGACATACCGTGATTGTCCGCGCCCGGTCACCCGCGCTGATCCCTGTCGTTACACCCGTCTTCGCATCCACCGATTCCGTGAATGCCGTCCCGAAGTTTGATGTGTTGATTCTCGACATCAATGGCAACCCAAGCTTGTCGCACAACTCAGGCGCCAATGCCAGGCACACCAGCCCACGGCCATGCACCGCCATGAAGTTGATCAACTCCGGCGTTACGGCATCCGCCGCGAACGTAAGATCCCCTTCATTCTCCCGGTCCTCATCGTCTACTATCACTACCATCTTGCCGGCGCGGAAATCCTCTATCGCCGACTCGATCGAATCAAAACCCATATATCCTCCATTGTCGCCGACTCCGGCCCGACCCCGTTTCACCCCCGTCTGGCAAGGCCGCCGCCTTCCTATCTCCGCCCAAAGTCCCTCCTTTCGGCCTCGAAAATAGATTCCCATTGGTTTGTACTTTTTATTTCCTTTCGAATCAAGGAAATACCGGCCAATGGAAAAAAAACACATCCTCCCAACGCTAATTTCTTTCTGGGGTAACTGCCCTGCAGATACGAACTAACAGAAAGTTACGAAGCGATTGTTTCGTATTCGAGAAGAAATGGACTTGACGCAAATTGCCGATGCCCTCCAGCCTCATCCGGAGTACCGCGCCTGGCTTCCCACCCTAGAGATGTACCGCGATCTCTACGCTGGCGGCGCCCAAATGAAATCCAAGGCCAGCAATTATCTCTACCGACGCCACCGTGAACCCGCCGAAGTTTACCAGGAAAGAGTCTCCCGCGCCTTTTACGAAAACTACATCGGCTCCATCATCGATTGGTACGCTTCTACTCTGTTCCGGCGCGAGCCGATCCTTACTGTCGAAGACAGTTCACGCCGCGCCAGCAAGTATTACTTTGAATTTTTCAATAATTGCGACCGCAACGGAACCTCGATTACCGACTTCCTGCGCAAGCGCTTCATTGAAGCTCTCATTTTTGGGAAAGCTTTTATCGCGCTCGAATTTCCCAAACTCGCTGCTGCCTTCAGCAGCCGCCTCGAGGAAGAAGCCCTCGGCGGAGATCGTGGTTACCTTACCTCGATCCACCCCGCCGACGTCATCAACTGGCAGGCCGGTCCCGATGGCCGCGTCACCCTCTTCGTGGTGCGTCTGGCCGGAGAACGCCACGCCGGCGCTCTGGCCTCGTCCGCTGAACTACTCCGCTACCTAATCTACGACGAAACCAGTTACTTCATCGTTGAAAAAGAATCCGATGACTCTAACTCACTCCGCGTGATCGAATCCGGTCCGCACTCCTGTGCCTCCGAATTCCGCGTCCCCATTTTCGAAATCGCTCTCAGTGACGGATTGTGGCTCATGAACAAAGCCGCTCACCTCCAGATCGAGCACTTCAATAAATCAAACTCGCTGTCCTGGTCGCTTGGCATGGCCCTTTACGCCACACCGGTTATCTACAGCAAGCGCGACTGGAAATCGATCCTCGGCGAGTCTTATTACATCCACCTCGATCCTGAGGACAAATTCGGTTGGACCGAACCTGAAGGCAATGTCTTCCGCATCGCTATGGAAAACCTCGCCCGTCTTCAGGAGGAGATCTATCGTACTTGCTACCTCATGGGGCAGTCACGCAGTTGGCTCTCCGGCTCCGCTCAGGTCAGCGGTTACAGCAAACGCGCCGATTACCAGATCACCCAGGAAGTGCTTCGCGCCTATGGAGATTCCGTCAAGGACACCCTGAAACGTCTTCTGCAGGTCCTCGTCCACGTTCGCAAGGATGATTTACGGATCTCCGTTTCCGGTCTCGACGAATTCGAGGTGGGAGAGTTCAACGAAGAACTCGACGAGGCCGAAAAGCTCTTCCGCCTCGGCCTGTCCTCCAGTACGTTCCGTAAGCAAGCCCTCAAGAAGCTCGCTTTCAAGTTCCTCGCCGACATCAACGAAACCACAAAAGAGCGAATTGCCGCCGAAATTGAAGCCCAGATCGACAAAGGAGAACAAGAATGAACTCAAACAACGATTCTTCCCTTCCGGTAAGTCCTTCGCCGGATCTCAAAAAACTCATCCATGAGGTTTTTGAAGAGTACTCTTCCGTGCAACACAAACGTACCGAACCCGCCTACAAGGCTGAACTCGAAGAAGAACGCCGCAAGCGGGAATTGATGGAAAAGCGCCTCAACGAAGTCATCGAAGAGAACCGCCGCTCCAAAGCCCGCGCCGAATCGATGGAGCGCGAAACTGTTATCCGCACCGAACTCCAGCGCCTCGGCGTCGCCAAGCTCGACTTAGCCTTTAAAGCTGTCAAGGACGATATTCAGCGGGACTCCGATGGTTCCCTCCACGCCAAGGGCACTGAAGGTCCCATTCCGGTAGCGGAATTCCTCCGCAAATTCGTGGATGACAATCCCGAACTGCTGCCGGCACGAAATTTGGGTGGGAGCGGTACAACCTCTTCCAGCCGTTCCTCCCAATCATCCCCGGGAGTCGATATCAATTCGATTCGGCCGGGGATGAGTAAAGAAGACATGGCCCGAGCGCGCAAGGAAATCGCGCGCCTGGCTGGCCTGCTGATCGAATAACTCAACTTACAAAGGAAATTCAATGCCTTCTATTACCGATGCGAATCTTGCAAATGCGATCGTGAAGCTCGTTGCGGCCGATGCGCTGCCTGCCCTCATGGGCAATCTTGTGATGGGTAACCTCGTCAATCGTGACTTCGAGCCCACCCTGGCAAAAGCTGGCGACACGGTCAATGTTCCCGTGCCGCCGACCCTGATCGCCAATAACCTCGCCCGTGGCGGCGCGGTCGTTACCCAGAATCCCAACCTCGGCAATGCGCAGATTGTTCTGAACACCCACGCCGAAGCTACTTTCCAGATCCCCGATGTCACCAAGGTTCTGGCCGTACCTGACCTGCTCAAGCTCTATATGGAGCCCGCTATCGTCGCCCTCGCCGAACGTGTCGAAACCGATCTGCTCGCGCTCGCAAATACCTTTACGGCCAACACGCCCCTCGGTGCCGCCGCTACTCCGCTCACCGAACAGGTGGTGGACGACGCGGAAACCGCTCTCTTCAACGCCAAGGTTCCGGCCAGCGCTCAGAAGTATCTGGTTGTCGATGCCAGCGGCTACTCCGCCCTGCGTCAAAATCCCCGCTTCAGCGAATACTCCCGCGCGGGCGAAGCGGGTCTGAAAGCCATCATTGAGGGCAGCATCGGCCGCCTCAAGGACTTCTACGTCTTCCGGTCCCAGTTCGTCCGTAAGTCTGGCAGTCCGTTGACCACCTTTAACTTGGCCTTCGCCAAGAACGCCATCGGTCTCGCTGTCCGCCGTCTTCCGCAGCCGCTGCCCGGTACCGGCGCCGTCGCCGAATACGCCGAACTCGGCAACTTCGGCGTGCGCGTCGTCATGAGCTATCAGCCCGACACCCTGTCCCAGCAGTTCACCGTCGACTGCTTGTACGGCTGCGCCATTCTCCGCAACAACCACGGCGTCCAGGTGCGCAGCTAGCACTCAGACGTCCTCTCTCGACGGGACCGGTCCCTCGGGGCCAGTCCCGTTCTTTCCTCAAACCACGAATCGAGCAAAAGCCCATGGCCTTATTGAAAGATCAACTCATCACCTGCCTGACCGACTGGATGGCTTACGACACCAAATTGACGATCCTTTCCGAACAGGAATCCACCTCGATCGAAGCCAAATCGCGCCTCGCCCAGAACGAAATCGAAACCCAGGTCACTGGCTTCCTGCTCCGTCAGAGCGGCCTGTCCGAGTTCGCGGCGCGAGAGCTTCTCTCCCAGATCGTTGTTACCGAACCCCTTGCGCGTTGGCACAGTCTCCTCACCCTGAGCCTGTTCTATACCGACATCGCCTGCTTGCAGAACAACACCCTTCATCGCGATCAGGCCCGGTATTACGACCTGAAAGCCGACGCCGCCCGCGTTCAACTCTTTGAAACCGGTATCGGTATCGTCTATCAGCCCATCCCCAAAGCTCCCTTGCCTTTCGTTGTGCTGGCTCCTGGCGCCAACGCTCCGCGCTTCCTCCGCGCTCGCGTTCGCTTCGTTTCCGCCAGCGGCGCCGTCGGCGCCCTCAGCTCCGAGTTCAATCTCGATCTAACAAACGGCGAGACCGCTCAGTTGAGCTTCGCTTCCCTGCCGGCCAATGTATCCGGCTGGTTACTCTTCCTCGGCGAAACCTCTGATCCGCTCTACCGCGCCACCACGGCTCCGGTCCCCGCCGGCGCCACCGTCGAGGTTACACCCTCCCTGCCCGCGATCGGCGCCCCGGTTGCCAACCCGGAAGCCCAACTCCCGGACCAATACTTCATTCATTCGCCCCAGCTCTGGAGATAGCCATGAACCTCTCATCCCGCGCCGTCTCCGCCGCGCGCGAATTGCTCAGTGGCCCCTCCGGTCTCAAGGTCAGCATCGAGACCATCGAGGAACTCCGCGGCTCGCTCGCCACCGAAGCCCGCTTCACGGTCGATACTTCCTACTGGAGTGCGAAGCTCGCTGATCGCATTCCCGACAACCGTTTTCCCCGCGTCTCCATCGCGCTCACGAAAATGTATCGGGGTCAAAAAGATAAACTGGCCGATTTCAGCGCCTTGGCCGGCTTGCAGTTTGAACTCACTCTGACTCACGAAAAAGCCGCCGATCTCCAGTCCGCCCTCGGCGACTATGTCGATGCCCTCTGCGATGTTCTCAATCGCAATCAGGGCCTCTGGGCCGACGGCGTCTTCTATGCCGGCGGCTTTCACGTCGACGTTTCGCCCGTTTCCCGGGGCGGCCTCAACTTCGTGCAAAACGCCACGATCTCTTTCGAAATTCACCTCTGGCAGGAATAACCATGGCTAACGAATACATCGCCTCTTTGTCCAATCGAATCTTCCTTAAATCGGAATCCGATTTTCCCGGCTTAGCCTCCATGGCTGACGCCCAATTGGCGCCCGTCACCAGCTTTGCGCTGACGAGCAACCGCAAACAACTCTTTCGCCGCGACAAGACAGGCTTCCGCTCGGAATCCCCCGTCCTCGGCCCACAGCGTGAATTGCTTGAGTTCAATCTCGAAAGCTACGGCACCGGTTGGTCCGGGTCCACCTCCAAGCCCGCTATCGCTCCCCTTCTTGAAAGCGGCATGGGCAATGCCATGGCCATCGGCGCCACTCTCAAGGTCAGTGCCGCCTCCAGCGTCAACGTGACTCTCCAGGCCGATGCCAACCTTACCATTGGCATGGGCCTCGCCTTCGGCGCTGAAATTCGTTTCGTCGCCTCCATCGCCGGTCCCCGCGACTTCACTCTCAACGCGCCCTTCTCGGTTCAACTGGCCCCTGCCTCCGATCTCCAGGTCTGCGCCAATCTCGCCCCGGGCGATGCCGTCCGTCCGCTCTCGATCCTCGATACCTGGGCTCCCGCTCAAGCCGTGCAGCGCCTCGTGAGCGGCGCCGTAACCGATCAGATGCGCATTCGCGTCAACAACGATTTCCTCGAGGTCGAAACCCGCGGCTACGCTACCTCCCTCTATGACAATGTCAGCGGAGTGGGCGGCGTCAACTTCCAGTTCCCCGATCCGCCCCCAGCTGCCCAGTCGGCCATCAGCGCCCCCATCGCCGGCCACCTCGGTCAGGTCTGGATCGGCTCGCCCGCCTCGCGTTTCTGCACCCTCACGCAGGCCGAAGTTCGCATCGAGAACAACATCGAACCCCGCACGGACGAGTTCGGCTGCTACGAAACCAAGGGTTTTGTCCTCGGCCGCCGTAAGGTCTCCCTCGACCTCACCCTCTTTGAGCGCAATGACCTCATCAGTCAGGTCCTGTACTCGAGCGCCACACTCAACCAGCCCCTCTCCGTCATGCTCCAGATGGGCACCCAACCCGGCTCCCTGTTTGCCATCTACCTGCCCGCCGTCCTCTTCCCGGTACCGGCTTTTAACGACTCCCAGCCTCGCCTGCTCTGGCAGTTCCGCAACGCTCTCGCCCTGGGCGCTGCCAACGATGAAGTCTTCCTGGCGATGCGATAACCCATGCAGCTCCTTCTCGAGTCCAGTTATCCCTCCGCCGCGCACCCGGGTCTCATGATCCGGGTGCGCCGCATCTCACTGTCCCAGCGGCTCGCTTTTCTCGCCGCCAATCATGAGCTCATGAGCCGGATCCGCTTTCTCGCCGCCTCCCCCGAGCCCAACCCACAAACCCTCGCTGCCATGGCGTCTCTCGAGTTGGATCTCAGCCACGCCGTCCTCGATCTCGGCCTCATCGCCCTGGAGACCGCCGATCCCGATTCCGGCATTCCTTCTCGCGATATCGACTGGATTCTCCATCAGGCCCCTTCCAGCCTCTGCCTGGAAGTGCTCGCCCGCGCAAGCGACGAAATCGCCCTCAGCGAGACCCGCCGAAAAAATTAGTTGCCGCCCTCCAATACCTGAATTCCAGCCCCCGCTGGGAGTGCGGCTCTTGTCGTCTGCGGGGGCTTGAGACCACACGCCGCTGCGGTTTCCTCCATCTGGAACCCGCCGCGGCTCCTGTCTGGGCCGGCTCCTCGGCTCTCTTTTTCGCCTGCCCCGAAAGCTCCATTGAGCCCATGGCGCATTACTGGATTTCGCTTTCCCGCTGGACTGCCTCCGTCGACCCCGCCCAGGCCCTCGCCTGGCCCGCCGCCGACTGTGACGCCCTCCTGGCCATCCGAACTCATCTCAAGGATTCCGACCATGAATAACGACACCAACAAAGACAAAACCTCCAACCCAGGCGTGAGCATCGGCTCCATCCTCAATTCCATGATCGAACAGCTGACTCTCAACAGCCTCAACGTATCCAGTCAGGTGCAACAGCTCTCGAACAATACCCACAGTTCGCTCGGCCGCATCGTCAACGCCGTCGCCAATCCTCAGTCCAACTCCCAGTCCTCCGGCGTCGCCAATCAGTTACTCTCCGCCTTCAACCCCCTCTCTTCCCGCCGTGGCTCCGACCTCCTGTCCACCCTCTTCCTTGGCCCGGTTTGGCGCGGCATCTTTAACATCTTCAATGGCCGCTCCTCCTCAAGCGAACCACCAGCCTTGACCCCCTTCGAGTTTCCCAACCCAACACGCACCGATGTTGCCGCCTCCTCCTCTCGCGACCAGGCCCCCGCCGCCCTCCGCCGCGACTCCCTCGGCCTCGCTCAAGCTGCCCCCCCTGCTCCCACGCCCGTCAACATCACCATCCAGGCTCTCGATGGCCGATCCATTCTCGACCGCAGCGATGATATCGCCGCCGCCCTCCGCAAGGCCATGCTGTCCAATCACGAAATCAATGACAACCTCGGTGAGCTCTAGCCATGACCTTCCCGCAGCTTCTCTCCGGCCAGCTCGCCCAATACTCCGCCCGCCGCATCGAACCGGCCCGCCACCAGGAACACTTCTTCCTCGGTGGCCAGCGCCAAACTCACGCCACTTCCAACCAGCCACGAACTGTCTGGCAACTCAACTACTCCCAGCTCAATGAGGAAGAAGCCCGTTCCCTGCGTTCTTTCTTCGAGTCGCTGCCCGTAAACGATTTCTTCGACTTCATCGACCCCTGGACCGGTGAGACATTCCCGTCTTGCCGCCTCGCTTCCCCCACTCTCAACCTCGTGGCCGGTCGCGACTTCCGTTACTCTCTCGAACTCGAGGTGCACCATGTCTGACCCCATCGTCTTCCCTCATCTCGATGGCGGCGCCATCGCCCAATTGCCCATCCGTCTCACCATCGAACGTCTCATTCCGCGCCTCCTGTTTCCCGAAGGCAGCGAGATCCGTGATTCCCAGAACAGCCTCCTGCGCTACTCCTGGTCGCTCGCCTACGACAATCTGAGCGACGCCGAATGGCAGCGTTTCCGCAGCTTCATCGCCCTCACCGGCCACGGCGCCCGCTCCTTCGCCTTCCCCGACCCCCTCGGCAACCTGCTCGCCGCCTCCCGCGATCTCACGGCCTCCGTCTGGCTCGCCAGTCCCGGCCTCACGGTCGCGCCCTTCGCCGATCCCGGTCAGCCCGCGGCTTTCATCCTGACCAATCCCACTCCAGCGCCCCTGTCCTTGTCCCAATCCGTCAGCCTCTCCGGCCCCTTTGCCGCCTGCTTCAGCCTCCGGGCCCGCTGGACTTCTCCAGTCAATTTTTCGATTTCTCTCGGCGATGATTCAGGCAGCACTCCCCGCATTTGCCTCGCTGGTCCCTGGAGGTCTTTCCACGTGTCTCATTCCCCGGCACCCGCCCCGTCCTCGCGCATCGTCTCGATTACCGTGCCCGCCACCACCCAGATCCTCGTGGCCGCACCCCAACTCGAGATCGCCTTCCAGCCTGGCGCCTATCATGCCACCTCATCTGATTCCGGGCTCTTTCCCCATGCCTGGCTCGATCAGTCTGACTTTGTTTCTCAATCCAACGCGCCAGGTGCGCATTCCATCTCTCTTCGAATTGTGAGCCAGAGATCCTTATGAGCCTCTTCCAAGATAAAGAACTTCCCTCCGTTCCCGTGACTTCCCTGCTGTGCGAAGTCACGCTCTCCGATGGCGCCAGCCGCTTCTGGGCTGACTCCCGCTGCCTGGACGGTTCCCGTGAATACGAGGCCCGCATCCATCCCGGACAGAGCACCCGTTGGAAGCTCACCAGCGACGTCTCCAGTGAATCCGCCGGCCAGCTCTCCCTCGTGCTCGCCGATCACGATGGCTCGATCGCCCAGCTCTACCGCACCGGTATGCTGCTCGGCGCCAAGGTCCAGTTTTCCGCCGCCATTCTCTCCGGCCGCAACGTCACTTCCAAAACCGTCCTCTGGACCGGTCTGCTTGACACTGTCAGCGACCTCGATGGTGCTTCCGCCCGCCTCAACGTCATGAGCCGGCTTAGCGCGATCCGCTCCAGCTTCCCCCCCATGCGCATTCAAAAAGAATGTTCCTGGGCTTTCCCCTCCAACTCCACCGAACGCCAACTCGCCTGCGGTTCCGGTGAGGATGGCCGCTACTCGCCGCTTTTCCGCTGCGGTTATTCCCCCGATGTCGCCGGCGGCGCTGGTAACCTCGACTGCGCCCAACCATTCACTTCTTGTAACTTCACCCGCCGCGATTGCGAATCGCGCGGTATGTTCAGCAAGGATTCCGCCAACCGGCCCACCAATCGCTTCAGCGGCTTTGAATTCATTCCCCCTTCCTTCCTGGTCCGTGGCCATGGCGAATCCTCCGGCCGTGTCTCCAACCTCGTCAGCCTCGACACCCGCTACAACGACGTCGTCCCCGTCGTCTATGGCCAGGGCTGGCTCCAGGCCCCCGTTGTCTTCTCCCGTAACGACGGCAATCTCACCCGTTCCGAAGTCCTCCTCGGCCTCGGTGAAATCGATTCCGTCATCAAAGTCGTCGCCGACGGCTATGAAATCCCCGAGGGCGTCGATGGCCGCAATCAAACCGGCACCGGCTGGTACAACCTCGTCAGCACCGGCAACCGCAACGGCAACCGCAATCTCGGCTTTGCCGACGGTTCTGGCGCTCCCGTTGGCGACCCTTATGGCAGCATGGCCTACCTCAATCTCGTCTTGCCCAATCGCATCAACGATGGCAAGCGCAGCCCCAAGGTCCAGGTTCTCCTCAAAGGCCTCAAGCTGCCCATCCTCTCTTCCACCGGCGATCTCGAAAGCTTCTCCTGGTCCGCCAATCCCGCCTGGATTCTCTGCGATATTCTCCGCCGCACCGGCTGGAAGCTTCCCGAACTCGATCTGGCTTCCTTCCGCGCCGCCGCCTCCTTCTGCGACCAAACCCTCGAGGCTCGCGACGCCAATGGCAATCTTCGTCAGGTCCGCCGCTTCGAGTGCAATCTCGTCCTCAACCGCCGCTATAGCGTCGGCGAACTCCTGCGCTCACTCCGCCTCGGCTCCCTGCTCTTTCTCTTCTACCAGCCCGACGGCCGCCTCGCCGTCCGCCCCGAATCCACCATCGCCGCCCAACAGCCTGTCAAACCCGCTGGCAGCAATGCCCCCAGCCAGGTCAACAGCGGCTGGCCCGTTTATGAGTTCGGCGAGGGCTTGGGCCCCGCCGGCGGCATTCTCGTCAATAGCCGCCGCGAACCGGAATTCCGCGTCTTTTCCCGTCCCTCCCAGGATTCCCCCAACCGCGTCTCCTTCGAGATCCAGGATTCTCTCAATGAGTTCCAGCAGGACAGCATCTCGATTGCTGATACTGACGACATTCGCCTGCGCCGCCAGGAAGTCAACCAGGCCCTGCCCGCCACCGGCGTTCCAAACTTCGCCCAGGCCCAGCGCATCTGCCAGACCGCCCTTAATAAGTCCATCGCTGGCAATTTCTTCATTCAGTTCCGCACCTCCATTCGTGGTGTCCACATCCGGCCCGGCGATTTGATCGCCGTCAGCTATAGCCGCTACGGATTTGACCGCACCCTCTTCCGCGTTCTTGAGTTCCATCTCTCCAGCCGCCTCGACGAGATGGAAATCGTCGCCCAACTGCACCAGGATCATTGGTACTCCGATGATCCCGCCACCCGCTACGACCGCTCCCGCATTTATGCCTGGAGCAGTGCCTCGTCTCGTGCCATCTGCGGCACCGTCGTTGATCAGGGTGTCATCCGCTTTGC
Organism: Bryobacter sp. CoA8 C33; assembly: GCA_019931185.1. GTDB lineage: Bacteria > Acidobacteriota > Terriglobia > Bryobacterales > Bryobacteraceae > Bryobacter. The sequence goes on along the minus strand of JAINDK010000030.1, from coordinate 15,798 downwards.
AGCCTCCGAAAGTCTCGCCGTCGATGACTCCGGCGCCCAGCGCTGCCGCCTTCACATCCCCTTCCGCCGTCCACTCGCGCAAACCGGCTCCACCGCCTCCGTTCCCCTGGTCAGCTTCAGTTATTCGGTCGCCTCCACCGGTGGATCGCTCGCCCCGGGTTCTTACTTCTACGCCTTGACTGCCGTTGATGCTCAAGGCCGTGAGAGCCTGCTCTCCAGCCTTGTTCCGGTCCGTCTCACCAGCGCCACCTCCACCAACCGTGTCACGCTCACCGGTATCAGTGCCGATTCCGCGACTCAGTCCCTGCGTCTGTATCGCGGCTCCTCCCCGAACGCTCTGCTGCGTGTGGCTGCCGCGCTGCCCGTCTCGTCTTCAGTCACCGACACCGGGACTCTCCTCGAGGCGCAACTGCCGCCCGATCCCAACTACAGCCGTCTCCGCGCTTGGTTCCGCCAGGTCTATCTCGTCGATCAGGCGCCCACCGCCTGGACCCCGCTTTCGATCACCCGCACTGCGCTCAACCTGATTCCTGATCGCTGGACCGGCAAGAAACTCGTGATCCGTTCCGGCAAAGGCGCCGGTCAGGAGCGTGTCATCACCGCCAACACCGCCGACACGATCCAATTCGCCGTGCCCTGGCTCATTCTGCCCGATGCTTCCTCGCGCTTCGCCATTGTCGAGACTGCGTTTAGCTTCGCTGCCGAATCCGATACCTCTGACATCGACGTCCTGCTGCCGCTCCAGACTGGCTCTTCCTTTGAAGTCAGTCTTCGCTCAGTGGCCCGCGACAACTCCGAACTCGACCCTCTCGATGCGCCCTCCCTCCTCTGGCAGGTCGGCGTCGGTGCCTCCGGCGGCTCCGATGCCGGCTTGCCCCCCGAGCCCGCCTTCACCATCAACCTGATTGAAGAAGGCACCATCGCTATCGGTCCCCTTTCCTTCACCATTCTCGAAAACCTCTCCACCGTCTACCTCGGCCAGCTCGGGCTGCTTTACTGGGACGAACTCTCCGCCCCCACTCCCCTCAGCCTCGCCGCCACCCTTAGCCCGGCAGACTCCACTCTCTCCATCGCCGGCCTCGCCGCGGCTCTCCCCGAAGGCGCCCCCCTGCAGATCGAAGAAGAAATCCTCGAAGTCTCCGGCGCGCCCGTCTCCCCCGGGGTCTATCCGGTCCTCCGTTCCCGCTATGGCACTCCCGCCGCGGCCTGCACCTCCGGTACGCCGGTCTTTGCCCTCTCCCGCTTGGAGACTACCATCCCCTTTGCTCCCGGTTACTTCAACTCCTTCTCCGCTCTCGGCTTCCGCCATCACATCCGCCTGCCAAACGTCCGGCTCTCCGCCGCCGGTCTCGTCCTCTGGAATCGCCTCGGCCCTGGCGCTCGCGGCGAGGCCAACTACACCGCCCTTTCCAACTTCGGCATTCGCTGCCTCAGCGGTGGCCAGCTGATCAACAGCATCCAGGGCTATCTAGCCATCGAGGCCTCCGCTGGCAACTCCCTGGTCCTCGACCGTAAGACCGTCGTCCGTGATGTCTTCGCCTACGTCCAGGAGCCTCCCACCGGTGCTGCCATCCTCATCCTGGTCCGCGTCAACGGTAACCCTTACTGCGAGCTAACCATCGCTCCCGGTAATTTCACTTCCAACAGCTTCAACGCGTTCAACCTCCCCGCTCTCCCCGCCACCTCCCGTGTCACGGTCGACATTCTCAATGTCCCCTCCGCGGCTCAGGGTCTGCCCGGCAAGGATCTCAACGTCGTTCTGCAACTCTGACCGCATCACTCTGCCCGATACTGGTTAGTGTGATTTCGGTTCAAAACGTTGCCAAACGCTACCGGACCGCGCCCGGCGCATGGGTCGGCCGCGGTCCCCTGGCGGACGAAGCCGCCAACGATTATTGGGCCTTGCGTGACATCTCCTTCGATATCGCCGCCGGCGAGGTCTTCGGCCTCGTCGGTCCTAATGGCGCCGGTAAATCCACCCTCTTGCAGATCCTCGCCGGCATCCTCGAGCCCACCCACGGCCGCGTCCTCGTTCGCGGTCGCGTCAGCGCCCTGCTCGAGCTGGGCGCCGGCTTCAACCTCGAGTTCACCGGCCGCGAAAACGTCCGCCTGAGCGCCGAACTCCATGGCCTCAGCCGCTCGCAGATTGATCAGGCCATCCCCCCCATCGAAGCCTTTGCCGAAATCGGCCGCTTCTTTGACCGCCCCGTCCGTGAATACTCCACCGGCATGTACGTCCGCCTTGCCTTTGCTTCCGCCATCTACCAGCATCCCGAAACTTTGATCGTCGATGAAGCCCTCGCCGTCGGTGATGCCCGCTTCGCCAACAAGTGCATCCGTCGTCTCGAAGAACTCAAAGCCTCCGGCACCACCATCCTCTTCGTATCCCATGACCTCGGCATCGTCAAGCGCCTCTGCGACCGTGCCGCCCTCCTTTGGGAAGGCCGCCTTCTCCGCATCGGTTCCCCCTCGGAAATTGCCATCGATTACTCCCAACGCGTCCAGTCCACCCTCCCCCACCCCACCCTCGCCCCCGCCGCTCCCTACTCCTCCGTCCGCCTCCTCTCTGCCTCCCTCTCCCTGCCCGGCGGCAGCCCCCAAACCAGCTTTCAATCCACGGATACCATCGTCCTCACCGCCACTGTCTCGCTTTCCTCCCCCGGCCTCCCTTGGCAGTTTGGCCTCCTCATCCGCAACCGCCAGGGCATCGAAGTCGCCGGCACCAATACCTCCATCGAGGCCGTCGAACTCCCCTCACAACCCTCCTCCCTCCAGCTCACTTTCACCTTCCCCTGCCGCCTCACCCGCGGCGATTACACCCTCACCCTCGCCACCCAATCCCTCAACGGCGCCCCCTTCGATTGGCGCGACGACTGGCTCGAGTTCACCATCACCGACCGCCGCGACCTCGCCGGCACCCTCCGGCTCGATGGTACCTTTGAGTGGAAACTCCTATGATCGGCCCTGATTTTCTGGCTCGCGTCCAGCAATCCCTCCGCGATCTCCAACTCGACGCCTGGCTCTTTTTCGACCACCACCACCGCGACCCCATTGCCTACCAGATCCTCGGTCTCCCTCCCACTCTCTCGCCCTCCCGCCGCTGGCATTACCTCATCCCCCGCGAAGGCGAGCCACAAGCCCTCGTCCACCGCATCGAGCCCCGCGCGCTCGACCCCCTCCCCGGTCACCGCCACCTCTACTCCGGTTGGCGCTCTCATCAGGAAGGCCTCGCCTCCCTTCTGTTTGGCCTCAAACGCGTCGCCATGCAGTATTCCCCCGGCTGCGCCATCCCTTACGTCTCCCTGGTCGACGGCGGCACCATTGAGTTGATTCGCTCCTTCGATGTCGAGATCGTCTCCTCCGCCGACCTCATCCAGATCTTCCACGCCACTCTCTCCCCCGCTCAGATCGAATCTCATCTCGAGGCCGGCCGCCGCATGGATGCTATCCGCCGCGAGGCCTTCCAGCTCGCCTCCCAAAGCCTCTCCTCCTCTCCACTCGACGAGTGGCAACTCCACCTCTGGCTCCGCTCCGCCTTCGAGCGCGAGGGCCTCATCACCGATCACGGCCCCATCGTCGCCATCAACGCCCACGCCGCCGATCCCCACTACGAACCCACACTGGCCTCCAGCCTCCCCATCCGTCCCGGCGATCTTCTCCTGATCGACATGTGGGCCAAGCTCAACCAGCCCGCCAGCATCTTCTACGACATCACCTGGACTGCCTACTGCGGCTCCGCCGTCCCCACCGAAGTCGAAAACGTCTTCCACATCGTCCGCGGCGCCCGCGACGCTGCCTTCGCTCTCGTGGAGTCCACCCTCTCCTCCGGCCTGCCCCTTCACGGCTTCGAGGTCGATGACGCCGCCCGCTCCCACATCGACGCCCATGGCTATGGCCACGCCTTCGTCCACCGCACCGGCCATTCCATCACCAGCAACGTCCATGGCACCGGCGCCAACATGGACAATCTCGAAACTCACGACGAACGCCTCATCCTCCCCAACACCCTCTTTTCCATCGAGCCCGGCGTCTATCTCGACCAATTCGGCATCCGCTCGGAATTCAACGTCCTCACCGGTCACAATTCCGCCCGCACCACCGGCGAAGTCCAGCACTCCCTCCTCCGGCTATAGAATCAACCCATGCCCCTTCTTTGTCTTTTGTTGCTCTCTGCTTTCCTGGCCCCCGCTCAGGATGCCCTCCCCAAGGACGGTAAAAAGTACCACGTCATCTTCGAGATGTCCGCCGGCGAACAGCCCCGCCTCGAAGGCGTCATCCGCAACATCGACAACCTCCGCATCGCCCTCGGCCCCGATCAGGTCAACGTCGAAATCGTCCTCCACGGCGCCGCCATCTTCTCCTTCACCCGCGACAAATCCACCCTCGCCCCCGAATGGGAACGCCTCGCCAAATCCGGCGTCACCCTTCTCGCCTGCAATAACTCCCTTAAGATGCGTAACATCCCCAAGGATTCGCTGCTGCCCAATATCCGCGTCGTCGATTCCGCCGTCGCCGAACTCGTCCGCAAGCAACAAGCCGGCTGGCAGTACATCCGCAACGCCAACTAATTCCCAGCCAGCAGCTTCACCAGCACCGCCGCCCACTGTGGCCCCTTATAGGCGTCCTCCCGCTCCTCATACCATTCATCGATCGAGTGCGCGTTCGGGCTGAAGCCCCCTCCCGTGATCGTCACCGCCGCGATCCCCAGGCTTATCGGCAAATTCGCATCCGTACTCCCGCTCCCCGTCGCCAGCACCGGCAGGCCCAATGCCTGCGCCGCCGCCATCGCCTTCCGCACAATCGGCTCATCGTCCCCTACCTCCCCCGCCGGCCTCACCCCGATCGATTTCACTTCCAGTTCAATCGGCGCCTTGCTTTCTGGCCACCGCTTCTTCTCCGCCTCGAGCCCCCCCTCGAGCGCCGCCTTCATCCGTTCATCAAGCGCCGCCAGCTCCCGCGGCGACTCGCTCCGCAAATCCACCTCCATGCTCACCTCAATCGGCACTGAATTCACGCTCGTTCCCCCTGTCACCGTCCCCACGTTGAATGTCGTCCGCGGCGTCTGCGGCACCGTGATATCGGCGAGCCGCGCAATCGCCCTCCCCATCGCATGCGCCGGGTTCGGCATCCCGAATGCCCCATAGCTGTGCCCCCCGCGCCCTTTATACGTCACTTTGTACCGGTTGCTCCCCACCCCCCGCGTCGTCAGCCTCCATCCCGTCCCATCCACGGAAATGAACGCATCCACCTGCCCCGCCAGCTCCTTGGTAAACAGATGCCTCACCCCCCGCAAGTCCCCCTGCCCCTCCTCCCCCACCGTCCCCACAATCAACACCGTCCCCGGTATCTCCACCTTCACTTCCCGCAACGCCCGCGCCACCGTCAACACCACCGCCAAACCCCGGCAATCATCCCCCATCCCCAAGCCCCGCAATCGCTTCCCCTCCCGGTACACCTTCACGTCCATCCCCGCCGGAAACACCGTGTCCAGATGCGCGCTCAACACCACCACCGGCTTGCCGCCCTTTGTCCCCGGCAGCCGGCTGATCACATTCCCCTCGCTGTCCGTTCGCACCTCCTCCATGCCCAGCTCCCCCAGCCGCCGCGCAAACTCTTTACCTCTCTCCGCCTCCCCAAACGGCGGCGCCGCAATCTCACAAATCGAGATCTGCTGCTCAAGCGTCCACCCCTGGTGCGTCCTCATCCATTCGAGTGCCCCCCGCATCCCCGGTTCCCGCATCACCTCTTCCACTCCCCCGCTCACCAGCCCCATCCCCAAACAACCCAAAACGATCAGTATTCTCATCTCCCCCCAGCATAAGCCATCCCCTAGCCACGATCCCTTCCACTCTGCTAAAATCAGAATTTTGGTCGAGTCCCGCCCGATTCACCCTTTCTGGAACCATAGAGTAATACCATGTTCGACAGCCTAAGCGACAAGCTCCAGCGCGTCTTCAAAAACCTGCGCGGAGAAGGCAAACTCACCGAGGCCAATATGGATGCGGCCTTGAAGGAGATCCGTGTCGCTTTGCTCGAAGCCGACGTCCACTTCAAGGTCGTCAAGGAACTCATCGAGAGCGTCCGCGAAAAGTCTAAGGGCCAGGAAGTTCTCGATTCCCTCAGCCCCTCTCAACAAGTCGTCAAGATCGTCCGCGATGAACTCGTCCGCCTGCTCGGCTCCCACGTCTCCCGCCTCCGCTTCGCCAACGAGCCCCCCACTGTCATCCTCATCGTCGGCCTCCAGGGCTCCGGCAAAACCACCTCCACCAGTAAGCTCGCCCGCCTCCTCGTCAAGGAAGGCAAACGCCCCCAGCTTGTCTCCGTCGACGTCTACCGCCCCGCCGCCCGCCAGCAGCTCGCCGTCCTCGCCCGCCAGCTCAATATCCCCATCCACGACGGCGCCGCCGGCGAACAACCCCTCGACCTCGTCAAGGGCGCCCGCATGGCCGCCATCCGCGAAGGCCGCGACGTCCTGCTCGTCGATACCGCCGGCCGCCTCCATATCGATGACGCCCTCATGCAAGAGCTCCAGCAGCTTAAAGATTACCTCAACCCCCAGGAAATTCTCTTCGTCGCCGACGCCATGACCGGCCAGGACGCCGTCCGCTCGGCCGATGAGTTCAACAAGCGCCTCGGCATCTCCGGCATCATCCTCACCAAGATGGACGGCGACGCCCGCGGTGGCGCCGCCCTCAGCGTCCGCCGCGTCACCGGCCAACCCCTCAAATTCGTCGGCGTCGGCGAAAAAACCGATGCCTTCGAGGCCTTCCACCCCGACCGCGTCGCCCAACGCATCCTCGGCATGGGCGACGTCCTCAGCCTCATCGAAAAAGTCGAGTCCGCCATCGACGTCAAGGAAGCCGAAAAGATGCAGCGCAAGCTCATCGAAAACGACTTTACCCTTGAGGACTTCCGCGACCAGCTCAAACAACTCCGCAAGCTCGGCCCCCTCGATTCCCTCATGGGCATGATCCCCGGCATGGACAAAATGTCCAAACAGCTCAAGGACGCCAAAATGGACGAAAAAGAGCTAACAAAAATCGTTGCCATCATCGACTCCATGACCCCCTTTGAGCGCGCCAACCACATGATCATCAATGGCGCCCGCCGCCGCCGCATCGCCAAAGGCAGCGGTACCCAACCCCAGGACATTAACAATTTATTGAAACAATACACCCAGGCCCGCAAGATGATGAAGACCCTCACGGACTCTCTCGGCGGCCTCGGTGGCGGCAAGTTCGGCGGCTCGATGGCCAAACGCCTCGCCAAGCTCGGCTTGCCCGGAATGGAAGATCTGATGCGGCGCTGACCGGCCCCGCGTCTCAACCCCGCTCACGCAGGTTTTTTGTAGAGGAGAATAGTACTCATGTTGATGATTCGTTTGGCGCGCTTCGGCTCAAAGAAAAAGCCGACCTACCGCGTCGTTGTGATTGAAAAGGAACGCGCCCGCGACGGCCGCGCCGTCGAAGTTGTCGGCCACTATAACCCCGTCGCCCAGCCCCAAATCATTTCCCTGAAGCATGACCGCATCGAACACTGGATGAAGAGCGGCGCTCAGCCCTCCGACACCGTGGCCCGCCTGTTGAAGAACAACCCGGCTCCGGCCCAGACTGCTGCTGTCTAACTTTTTCCTCCAAGGAGCTCCGCGGCCATGAAAGATTTAGTGGAAGAGATCGCCAAGGCGCTTGTTGATGCGCCCGATTCCGTCTCCGTCAAGGAAGTCGAAGGCGAACGCGTCACCGTTCTCGAGTTGCGTGTCGCCCCCGAGGACATTGGCAAAATTATTGGTAAACAGGGTCGTACCGCTCGTTGCATCCGCACTTTGCTTGGCGCCGCCGGCATGAAGCAAAATCGCCGCTTCGAGCTCTCGATCCTAGAATAAACCCGGTCCCCGATGGTTCCGGAAGGCTGGTTGACCCTCGCTACCGTCCTAAAGCCTCGCGGCAATAAAGGCGAAGTCATCGTCGATCTCCTCACCTCCTCCATCGACCGGTTGCGTGAAGTCCCCGGCGTTTCCGTCTTTGCCGCTCCCGGCCTTTCCCCCCGCGAGTTCACCATCGACAACGCCTGGCTCCACCAGGACAAGGCCGTCGTCAAACTCTCCGGCATCGATTCGATCTCGGAGGCTGAAACCCTGGCGGGTGCCGACCTCTGCATCCCCTTCAGTCAGCGTCGCGCCCCCCGTCCCGGAGAAGTGTTTTTCAGCGACCTCATCGGTTGCCAGGTCTTTGATAATGCGAACCTCCTGCTCGGCAGCGTGCGGGACATCCTCGAGCAAGGCGATCTCGTCTGGCTCGTCCTCGACCCCGGTGATGCACTCATCCCTTGGGTCCCCGCTCTTTTCCCCGTTCAGGATTTCGCACACAAACGGTTGGTAGCCGACCTCCCCGAGGGCCTCCTCGAGGTCAACCAGCCATGATCTTTCACATCCTTACGATTTTTCCTTCCTTCTTCGATGGCCCGCTCAAATACGGCGTGGTCCCCAAAGCGGTGGAGGCCGGCCGCATCGGCATTCGCGTTCACAACCTCCGCGATTGGGCTGTTGACCGCCATCAGACCGTCGACGACCGCCCTTTCGGCGGCGGCGAAGGCATGGTGCTCAAAGTCGAACCCGTCTTCCGCGCTCTCCAGTCCATCCTGCCCTCCCGCTTCTCCCCGCCCGAAGAAGGCAACCATGGCAATACTCGCGTCATCCTGCTCTCCGCGCAAGGCCCCCGCTTTCACCAGGCCAAAGCCCGCGCCCTGCTCGATTACGATGAGGTTCTGCTCCTCTGCGGCCGTTACGAAGGCGTGGATGAGCGTATCACCGGTCACTTGGTCGACGAAGAGTTATCCATCGGAGACTTTGTTCTCTCCGGCGGCGAACTCCCAGCCGCCCTCGTGGTCGACGCGGTCGCGAGGCTCGTTCCCGGCGTGCTCGGCAACGAAGCATCCTCGCAATTCGAGTCCTTCTCCGTCTCTGACGGCGACGGCCAACTCCTGCTGGATTGTCCGCATTACACCAGACCGGCGGACTTCAACGGCTGGCGTGTTCCCGAAGTTCTACTCCAGGGCAATCACGCCGAAATCCGGCGCTGGCGCGCGGCTCAAGCCCTCGCCAAACGCCAAAAAAATCGTCCCGACCTCTCCCGGCGGGACTCATGAAAGAGGCTATCGAAACTATATGAACCACCCGGCTCTGACCAAGGTCTACAACAAATACAAGCGCACCGATCACCCCGACTTCCGCATCGGTGACACCCTCCGTGTCCACGTCAAGATCAAGGAAGGCGACAAGGAACGCACCCAGGCTTTCGAAGGCGTCCTCATCGCCCGCAAAAACACCGGCCTTGGCGAAAACATCGTCGTCCGCAAGATGACTTTCGGCACCGGTGTCGAACGCATCTTCCCCATTAACGCCCCCGTTATCGACAAGATCGAGCTCGTCCGCACCGGTCGCGTCCGCCGCGCCAAGCTCTACTATCTCCGCGGTCTCAAGGGCAAGGCTGCCCGCCTCAAGGAACGCGTCTAGCTTCCTCGAGCGCCACTCTTGGCTTGCACCTTTGACAACGAAGCCCGCCTGCGGGCTCTCGGTTTTCTTGCTCCGGCCGGCGTAGATGAAGCCGGCCGTGGGTGCCTGTTTGGCCCCGTCACCGCCGCCGCCGTCGTGCTCCCTCTCGATTGCTCCATTGCCGGCCTTCGCGATTCCAAAATCATCCCCGCTCCCGAGCGCCTCCGCCTCGCCGCCCGGATCAAGGCCGAAGCCATCTCCTGGGCTTTCGGCTTTGCCAGCGTCGCCGAAATTGCCCGCATCAATATCCTCGAAGCCAGCCGCCTCGCCATGCTCCGCGCCGTCTCCACCCTCGATCCCCCCGCCGATGCCCTCCTCATCGATGCCATCCGCATTCCCTCTCCCTTGCCCCAATTTCCCCTCATCAAGGGCGATGCCCTCTCCCGCTCCATCGCCGCCGCGTCCATCCTCGCCAAAGTCGAACGCGACCGCCTCCTCGATGCCTTCGCCCGCCGCTACCCCTTCTTTCACCTCGACTCCAATAAAGGCTATGGCACCGCCGCACACCTCGCCGCCCTCCGCCAGCATGGGCCCACTCCCCAGCACCGCGCCACCTTCGCCCCAGTCCGCGAGATAATCAGAGCCCGCGAGTCCCGGCCATGACGTACTACCGCTGGTATCACAAACTCTCCGCTGTCCTCTACGTCGTCCTCTGTTTCGAGATCGGCCTCTTCCTCCTCTTTTTCCCCTGGAGCGATTACTGGAAGCCCAATTACCTCGCTAACTTCAGCCCCGAATGGGGCCTGTTCTGGCTGAATCCCTACTTCCGCGGCGCCATCTCCGGCATCGGCATCATCAATATCTACATCAGCGTCCTCGAGGCTTTCCGCCTCCGCCGTTTCTCCGGGCCAAACACCCCTCCAATCCACGATAATGACTAGAGAGTAAGTTTCCGTGAGCACTTCCAACACGCCACCCTCCCCTTCCGCCTCCCCCGCCAGCCTCCTCGCCCGCTGGAATGCCGCCCGTCTCCGCCTCGCCGAGACCCAGCGCGGCACCATCGCCGAGTGGACCGTCACCATCCTTCTGCTCCTGTTCGCCACCACTTCCCTCGTTCAGGCCTTCGTCATCCCTACCGGCTCCATGGAGGATACCCTTCTTATCGGCGACCACCTCCTCGTCGACAAACTCACCTATTCGCCCAAGGGCCCCCTCTCCAAATTTCTCCTCCCTTACCAGGACGTCCAGCGCGGCGATATCATCGTCTTCCGCTACCCCGAAGACATCCGCCAAACCTTCGTCAAACGCGCCATCGGCGTCCCCGGCGACCGCATCCGCGTTGTCAATAAGCAGCTCATGCTCAACGGCAAGCCCGTTCAGGAGCCTTACAAGTACCACAAGACCGATTACTTCGATTCCTACCGCGATAACTTCCCCTCCGAGCCCAACATGCGCGTCTACCCCGGCGCCGAAGAGATGCTCAACAAACACGTCCGCCGCTACAGCGCCAACGGCGAGGAAATCAGCGAAGTCGTCGTCCCCCCCAACTCCATCTTCGCCATGGGCGACAATCGCGACTCTTCCCTCGACAGCCGCTACTGGGGCTTCGTCTCCCGCGAAAATATCATTGGTAAGCCCCTCATCATCTATTGGTCCTACGAGTCCTCCACCGACCGCCTCGCCGGCAGCCCCATCAATCCCGAACACCTCCAGGACCTCGCCCTCAACTTCTTCTCCAAAACCCGCTGGAGCCGCACCTTTCAGTTGATCCGCGGCTATCCCCTTCAATAAACCCATGCTCATGGTTTCCACCACGCCCCGCACCAACTATTACGGGCTCATCCTCGCCGGCGGCCGCGGCACCCGCTTCTGGCCCCGCAGCCGCAAAGCCCGCGCCAAGCAGGTCCTCAACTTCTTCGGCGAACGCAGCCTCATCCAGCAAACCGTCGACCGCCTCCGCCCCCTCCTCCCTCCCGAGCGCATCTGGATCCTCACCAACGACCACCTCCGCGACGAAATCGCTCGCCAACTCCCCGAGGTCCCTCAACGCCAGATCATCGCCGAACCCGCGCAGCGCAACACCGCCCCCGCCATCGGTCTCGCCTGCCACATGCTCCATTCCCTCGACCCCCATGCCGTGCTCGGCATCTTCCCCGCTGACCACCTCATCACCCGCCCCGCCATCTACCTCCGCGCCGTCCGCCCCGCCTTCCGTGCCGCCAGCCAGGGCGAAATGGTCGTCCTCGGCATCAAACCCCGCTACCCCGAAACCGGCTTCGGCTACATCGAGTTCCCAAAAAAGACCGCCTTCGGCTCCCTCGAACCCGTCCCCGTCTCCCGCTTCCGCGAAAAACCCGACCTCCTCACCGCTAAGAAATTCTTCAAGTCCGGCAACTACTACTGGAATGCCGGCATGTTCTTCTGGCAGGCCTCCCGCCTCCTCGAGGCGCTCGATACCCACCTGCCCAAAACCGCCAAGCTCATCCGCGGCTTACCCCCCTTTCTCAACTCCGATTTCCACTCCGAGCTCGCCCGCGTCTTCCCCCTCTGCGAGGACATCTCCATCGACTACGCCGTCCTCGAAAAAGAAAAATCCATCGTCGGCGTCCCCGCCCCGGAATTCGGCTGGAATGATGTCGGCTCCTGGAGCGCCGTCTACGAACTCCAAAAGCACGATGCCTCCGGCAATGCCGCCCGCACCGATGCCCTCTTTGAGGATTCCTCCGGCAGCTACGTCGATGCCCCCGGTAAACTCGTCGCCCTGCTCGGCGTCAAGAACCTCATCGTCGTCGACACTCCCGACGCCCTCCTCGTCCTCGACCGCGATCAGGCCCAAAACGTCGGCAAACTCGTCAAACTCCTCGAGAAACAACGCCGCGAATCACTGCTCTAGCTCCCTGGCCAGCTCCCTCAGATATCCCGCCATCTCGTCCCGTACCACCCGGAACGCGGCCAGCCGCTCCTCCCAGCTCCCCTCCTGCCCCGCCGGGTCCGCAAACGCCCGGTGCACTACCCGCTTCGCCCCCGCAAACACCGGACAGGCATCCCGCGCGTTGTCGCACACCGTCAACACCACATCAAACTCCTGCCCCGCGAACTCATCCACACTCTTCGACCGGTGTCCCCCCAGGTCAATCCCCAACTCCTGCATCACCGCGGTCGCCTCCTCCCTCACACGCGTCGGCCGCGCCCCCGCGCTCTCCACTTCGATCCGCCCGCCGCCGATCGCCCGCAACAACCCCTCCCCCATTTGGCTCCGCGCCGAATTCGCTGTGCACAGAATCAATACCCGCTTATTCCTCCTCATGCTTCCCTCCAAAAAATGATCGCCAGCGCCGCCCCCGCCAGTTGCGCCGCCACAAACCCCAAGATGTCTCCCGGCGCGATCCCCGCGTAGCTGTCCGTCAGGCTCCGCGCGAGCGTAGCCGCCGGGTTCGCGAAGGATGTCGACGACGTGAACCAATAAGCCCCCACAATATAGGCCGCCACTGCCACCGGCGTCCCGCCCGCCTCCCGCCCACTCGTGCCCCGGATCACGCTCAACAACCCAAAGCTCGCCACCACTTCCCCCGTCCACTGCCCCCACCCGCTTCGCCCCTGTCCCGACCAGGCCAGCACCGGCGCCTCAAACATCACTTCCGCCAGTACCACTCCTCCCACGGCCCCCACCACCTGCGCCGCTACATACCCGAGCGCCTGGCCCCCGCTCATCTTCCCGCCCCACCATTCCATCGCCGTCACCAGCGGGTTCAGATGCGCCCCCGAAAGCGGACCAAAGCTCAGGATCAACGCGAGCAATAACGCCCCCGTCGCCAATGCATTCCCCAGCAGCGCCACCGCGCCGTTGCCCCCCGCCAGCCGCTCAGCCATGATCCCCGAGCCCACCACCCCCGCCAGCAGCAGTCCCGTCGCTACCCCCTCAGCAACAACAGGACGGGCCACAACCGCTCCTCCCCGCCGGCTTCACCGCCCGCACAAACGCGCTCATGAACTTCCCTTCCACCTCCGCCGCCATCCGGTCCACATCCACTCCCTCCGCCGCTAGAAACTGCCGCGCATCCTCGATCGTATACACCCGCGTCGGCTCGATTCCAATCCCTTCAAATCCCGCCGCCTTGAGCTTCGCCCGGTAATCCTCCTCGCTCAGCGCCCCCGCGATGCAGCCCACCCACATCTCCATGTTCCGCCTCACCTCGGCCGGTGCCTCCCCCCTCACCACCACGTCCGACACGGCAAACCGGCCCCCCGGCTTCAACACCCGGAATGCCTCCCGCAATACCGCATCCTTGTCCGCCGACAGATTGATCACACAATTGGAAATCACCACGTCCACCGTGTTGTCCGGCAAAGGTATCGCCTCGATCTCCCCCTTCAAAAACTCCACATTCTTCACCCCCGCCCGCTTCTGGTTCGCCCGCGCCAGCGCCAGCATCTCATCGGTCATGTCCAGCCCATAAGCCTTGCCCCGCTCCCCCACTCGCCGGGCCGACAGCAACACGTCAATCCCCCCGCCCGAACCCAGATCGAGCACCACCTCCCCCTCGTGCAGCGCCGCCAGCGCCGTCGGGTTCCCACACCCTAGCGACGCCAGAATCGCCTCATCCGGCACTCCCTGCTTCTGCTGCTCGTCATACAGGTTCGCCGTAATCGGATCCCAAATCTCCGTCGTCCCCGCCTCCGGCCCACAGCACCCGCTCGCCCCGCATTGCGCATTCCCCTCGCCCCGGCTCGCCCGCAGCGCTGCCTGCCCGTACTTCTCTTTTACGATTTCCTTGATTTCCATGGCTTTCACTCCTGACAGATTTGAATCAAACCCTTCGCTTCCACCGCCCGGCTCCCCTGGCAACACTCCGCCAGCAGAAACCCCAGTAATTCCTCAAGCACCACCGTATTCGCCCGATAGCGCAAAAACGTCGACTCCCGCTCCACCGTGATCAACTCCTCCACCCGCAGCTTCTCTAGATGATGCGAAAGCGTCGAGCCTGCCACACCCACTTCCCCCTGTATCTCCCCTACCACCATCCCTCCCGGATGCGCCCGCAACAGCGCCCGCAAAACACTCAGACGCGCCGCCGAGCCCAGTGCCGCGAACATCTCCGCGTACCGCGCCGTCTCCTTCCCGCTTTGGCTTTGAACTGGCCTCGCCGTCACCATACTTCTAAAATAATAGAAATACAGAAATTGTCAACGCCCTCTTCCCGCCCAAAAAAAGAAAAACGCCATCTAGCCTCTTGATGCCCGATGGCGTCTTTCATCGCAAACCTGGTCCGAAGCCTAGGCAGCAGGCTTCTTCTTTTCCTCGCCGCCTTCCTTCTTCTTCTTTTTCTTCTTTTCTTCCTTCTTGGGAGCATCCTGAGCGAAGGACACGGTGGCCACGCCGGTCACGAGCGACAGGGCGAGCAGCAAAGACGCAAACTTTTTCATTGGTACTTTTTCTCCTATGGAATCAGCGAATATCACACTCGCTGCTTGCATATTACCGATTTTCATATTCCTGTGTCCTTAAGAATTGATTAAAGTCTATTCCCTTCCTTTACACTCCTTCACTCTTCTTTACTTACCCCCTCTCTCTCCCTTGCGTCCTACCCCACAGAAGGGCAGCGTACGGTTCCCCTTCCTAACTCAAAAAACAAAGGATACTTCCATGACCCGATCTTCCACCCTCACTCTGCTTCTGGCCTCGGCCCTTGCCTTCCCGGTTCTCGCCCAGCCCCCCCAGGGCGGCCCCCACGGCGATGGCCACCATGCCGCCGGCCGCCTCGATTTTCTCTCCGGCTACCTCGCGCTCTCCGACTCCCAAAAGCAGCAGGCCCAAGCTTTCTTCTCCGCCGCCGAGGCTGCCCGCGAATCTACCCGCGGCCAAATCGAAGCCGCTCGCGAAGCCCTCCAAACCGCCGTCAAATCGAATGCCCCCAACCCGGTCATCGATCAGCGCGCCGCCTCGATCGCCGCCCTCGAAGGCCAGGCCCTCGCCCTCTCGGCTAAAGCCCAACGTGACTTCTACCAGATCCTCACCCCCGAGCAGCGCACCAAACTCGATACCCTCCAGGCCCGCCGTGGCCCCCGCGGCCACCATCCCTAAATTCCCCTCCCGCAAAAGCCGGGATCCAGGCCCAAAAACCGGATCCCGGCTCCCACTCCATCCTCTCCCCCTTCACTTCCCTTACTCACTCGTGTCCAAATTAGCTTCCTAAGTCGAGCATGAGGGCGGCCTGCTGTTAGTGTAAAGAAGTTCCTGCAAGAACACATCTCTACCCCGCAAGGAAACCGCCCATGGCTCAAGTATCCAGCATTTTCAGTCAGCTCCT